>NZ_LN831035.1:1260430-1890645 GCF_001457655.1 Haemophilus influenzae
AAAATGATGGATTAATTGCGGATGGTAGAGATATGGGAACAGTTGTATTCCCAAATGCACAAGTAAAATTATTTTTAGATGCAAGTGCTGAAGAACGTGCAAAAAGACGCTATAAACAGTTGCAAAATAAAGGAATAAATGGTAACTTTGCACAGATTTTAGCCGAGATAAAAGAGCGTGATCTTCGTGATAGAAATCGTGAAGTTGCGCCGCTAAAACCAGCGGATGATGCTTTATTATTGGATAGCACAGCCTTGAGTATCAATGAAGTGATCGATCAGGCGTTGTCTTATATTCAAGAAAAGGTATCAGTTTAGATTTAACTGTTTGTTCAAGGAAGAATAAGCATTTATCCTCAACCCCGCATTTTATGGATTTTAATGTGGATGTTATTAACTTAAATTAAGAAGATTATTTATATGTCAGAATCTTTTGCTCAACTTTTTGAAGAATCATTAAAAGGCCTTGAAACTCGTCAAGGTTCAATCGTTAGCGGTACTGTAGTAGCTATCCAAAAAGGCTTTGTGCTTGTTGATGCAGGTTTAAAATCTGAGTCTGCAATTCCAGTTGCTGAATTTTTAAATGCACAAGGCGAACTTGAAATCCAAGTTGGCGATACTGTAAATGTTGCTTTAGATGCAGTTGAAGATGGTTTCGGCGAAACTAAACTTTCTCGTGAGAAAGCTGTTCGTCACGAATCTTGGATTGAATTAGAAAAAGCTTACGAAGAAAAAGCGACCGTTATCGGTTTAATCAACGGCAAAGTGAAAGGTGGCTTCACAGTTGAGTTAAACGGTGTTCGTGCATTCTTACCAGGTTCTTTAGTTGATACTCGTCCAGCGCGTGAAGCAGATCACTTACTTGGTAAAGAATTAGAATTCAAAGTAATCAAATTAGATCAAAAACGTAACAACGTTGTTGTTTCTCGTCGTGCAGTAATTGAATCTGAAAACAGCCAAGAACGTGAACAAGTATTAGAAAATCTTGTTGAAGGTTCAGAAGTTAAAGGTATCGTTAAAAACTTAACTGAGTACGGTGCATTCGTTGATCTTGGTGGTGTTGATGGTTTATTACACATCACAGATATGGCTTGGAAACGTGTTAAACACCCAAGTGAAATCGTAAATGTTGGCGATGAAGTAACTGTTAAAGTATTAAAATTCGATAAAGATCGTACTCGCGTATCTTTAGGCTTAAAACAATTAGGTCAAGATCCTTGGGCTGCAATTGCTGAAAATCATCCAGTAAACAGCAAATTAACAGGTAAAGTAACTAACTTAACTGACTATGGCTGTTTCGTTGAAATCTTAGATGGCGTTGAAGGTTTAGTTCACGTTTCTGAAATGGATTGGACTAATAAAAATATCCACCCATCTAAAGTGGTTAGCTTAGGCGATACTGTAGAAGTAATGGTATTAGAAATTGATGAAGAACGTCGTCGTATTTCTTTAGGCTTAAAACAATGTAAAGCTAACCCTTGGACTCAATTTGCTGATACTCACAACAAAGGCGATAAAGTAACGGGTAAAATCAAGTCTATCACTGATTTCGGTATCTTCATCGGTCTTGAAGGTGGTATCGATGGTTTAGTTCACTTATCTGATATTTCTTGGAGTATTTCAGGCGAAGAAGCTGTTCGTCAATACAAAAAAGGTGACGAAGTGTCAGCTGTTGTATTAGCTGTTGATGCAGTAAAAGAACGTATCTCTTTAGGTATTAAACAACTTGAAGAAGATCCATTCAATAACTTTGTTGCAATCAACAAAAAAGGTGCGGTAGTATCTGCAACTGTTGTTGAAGCAGATGCTAAAGGTGCTAAAGTTGAATTAGCAGGTGGTGTTGAAGGTTATATCCGTTCTGCTGATTTAACAAGTGAAGTAGCTATTGGCGATGTGGTTGAAGCGAAATACACTGGAGTAGATCGTAAATCTCGCATTGTTCACTTATCAGTGAAAGCAAAAGATCAAGCTGAAGAAGCTGCGGCAGTTGCAAGTGTAAATAACAAACAAGAAGATATTGTTATTCCAAATGCAATGGCTGAAGCATTTAAAGCAGCTAAAGGTGAATAATTAATTCACGTAATAAGGCTGGGCTGATGTCCAGCCTTATTTGTTAGGAGTTATTGCTAATATATTTGTGTAATTTATTATCAATAGATCTTAATTTAAATAATATTAAGGAAGTATAGAGGATGACTAAGTCAGAACTTATGGAAAAATTGTCAGCAAAACAGCCAACTTTATCTGCAAAAGAAATTGAAAATATGGTAAAAGATATTTTAGAGTTTATTTCTCAATCTCTTGAAAATGGTGATCGTGTTGAAGTTCGAGGTTTTGGTAGCTTTTCTTTACATCATCGGCAACCACGTTTGGGAAGAAATCCGAAAACAGGCGATTCAGTAAACTTATCAGCTAAGTCTGTTCCATATTTTAAAGCGGGTAAAGAATTAAAAGCTAGAGTGGATGTTCAGGCTTAATTGATTAAAATTTAATTAAAATATTTTTGATTAAAAAGTTTATTTTGGGTTACAAATATTTTAAAGGAAATGAAATGATTAAATATATTTTAGGCATTGTGATCTTTATTGCGATTGTGTTAGTTGCAATTACCATTGGTGCGAATAACGATCAGATTATTACATTTAATTATATTGTGGCAGAAAGTCAGTTTCAGCTTTCAAGCCTCGTTGCAATTTTATTTGGGTTAGGTTTAATTCTTGGTTGGTTAATTACTGCTTTTTTCTATATTAAGTTAAAATTAAAAAATATGGCACTAGCTCGTCAAGTGAAACGTCAGACTTTACAAATCAATGAATTGACGACTACGCGCGATAAGGTCGCTTAATGATAGAATTACTCTTTCTATTATTGCCTATTGCTGCTGCCTATGGCTGGTATATGGGGCGGCGTAGTGCGAAGAAAGATCAAGATGACATAAGTAATAAACTCTCCCGAGATTATGTTACGGGAGTGAATTTTTTACTTTCTAATCAAACTGATAAAGCTGTAGATTTGTTTTTAGATATGTTGCAAAAGCAAGAAATCGAAAATGAAATCGAAAGCCACTCCCAATTTGAAGCCGAGCTTACACTTGGTAATCTGTTTCGTTCTCGAGGCGAAGTTGATCGTGCATTGCGTATTCATCAAGCTTTAGATCTTAGTCCTAATTATACTTTTGAACAAAAATTACTTGCAAAACAACAGCTTGCTCGAGATTTTATGGTGGTTGGTTTTTTTGACCGAGCTGAGAATCTTTATATTTTACTAGTAGATGAACCTGAATTTGCAGAAAATGCTTTACAGCAACTTTTAGTGATTTATCAAAAAACAAAAGAATGGAAAAAAGCAGTCAATATTGCTGAAAAACTCGCTAAAATAAAGCCACAAGAGAATAATATTGAACTTGCGCAATGTTATTGTGAATATTCACAAAGTTTAGAACCTGAAAGTGCGGTTGAAAAACGCAGTGTTTTACAAAAGGCTTTGTCGGTTTCTCCGACTTGTGTTCGCGCTTCTTTATTGCTTGCAAATTTAGCAATGCTTGATGGTCAATATCAACAAGCAGTAGAAATTTTAGAAAATGTTTTGGAGCAAAATCCAGATTATACGGGTGAAATTTTGTCACCTTTAAAACATTGTTATGAAGAATTAAATCAGTTAGATAATTTTGAGTTATTTTTAATTCGTGCAGGTCAAATTATTAATAATGATGAAGTAGAACTAGCTCTAGTCAAATTAATTGAAGAAAAAGATGGTAAGTCTGCTGCGCAAGCTAAGCTTTATCAACAACTTACAAAAAATCCAAGTACTTTAATTTTCCATCGTTTTATGCAGTATCAAATTGATGATGCAGAAGACGGGCGGGGAAAAGAAAGCTTAATTTTATTACATAAAATGGTTGGCGAAAGGATTAAGCAAACATCGCCTTATCGTTGTACAAATTGTGGTTATCAAATTCATAAGCTATTGTGGAATTGCCCATCTTGCCGTCAATGGGAAAGTATTAAACCGGTTTCAAATCAAGAACATAATTAATTGATACTCAGTGAGGTAACATTATGACAAGCAAAATTATTGTGGCATTGGATTATGAGAAAGAAGCAGAGGCTCTTGCTTTAGTTGATCAAATTGATCCAAGTTTGTGTCGATTAAAAGTGGGTAAAGAAATGTTTACTACACTTGGTATTAATTTTGTAAAACAATTACATCAACGTAACTTTGATGTTTTTTTGGATCTTAAATATCACGATATTCCAAATACGGTAGCAAGAGCAGTTCGTTCTGCTGCTGATTTAGGCGTATGGATGGTGGATTTACACGCAAGTGGTGGTTTGCGTATGATGGAAGAGGCGAAGAAAATTCTTGAACCTTATGGGAAAGATGCACCATTGCTTATTGCCGTGACGGTATTAACCAGTATGGAAGATTTGGATTTATTACAAATTGGGATTAATGCATCGCCAATGGAACAAGTTTTACGCTTAGCTCATTTAACCCAACGGGCGGGTTTAGATGGTGTAGTCTGTTCCCCTCAAGAAGTTGAAATTTTACGTAATACTTGTGGTAAAGAGTTTAAATTAGTTACACCGGGGATTCGTCCAATAGGAACTGATTTTGGTGATCAACGACGTGTGATGACGCCTACTGCAGCAATTCGTGCAGGTTCAGATTATTTAGTTATTGGACGCCCTATAACTCAAGCGGATAATCCTGCGGAGGTTCTCCGTTCTATTAATGTATCTATTGGGTAATCATAAATGTCAGATTTTGTTTTAGTGTATTCTACAGATGTGGGGCGAATTAAAGAGGAAAAGGCTTCTGTAGTTCGCCCAAAAGGAGACGGTGTTGTACGTATCCAAAAACAAACAAGTGGTAGGAAAGGTGCTGGCGTATCGGTTATAACTGGTTTAGATTTATCTGACGAGGATTTGAAAAAATTAGCTGCAGAATTAAAGAAACGTTGTGGATGTGGCGGATCAGTTAAAAATGGTATTATTGAAATTCAAGGGGAAAAACGAGATTTGCTCAAGCAATTATTAGAGCAAAAAGGGTTTAAAGTTAAATTATCAGGTGGATGATTAAAAAGGCACATTAGTGCCTTTTTTGTTATAGATTTAAAATTTCTTTGACGAAAGGAATTGTGAGATTTCGTTGTGCTTGCAATGATGCTTTATCTAGTAGATCAAGTGCTTCAAATAAAGTATGCATATCTCGTGCTAGTCGTGTAATTAAAAAATTTGCAGTTTCGTCAGATAATTGGAATCCTCGTTGGTAAGCTGTATGCTGTAGTACTTCGACTTTTTGTTCATCTGTTAATGAATTTAATTGATAAATTTCGCCCCAAGTCAAGCGAGAGTTTAAATCAGGTAATTTTACAGAAAGTGCGGAAGGCGATTTATCTGCACTAATTAGTAACAGCGTTTTTCCGCTTGCTTTAATTCGATTGAATAGATCAAAAATAGCTAATTCCCATTCATCATTTCCTATGACGCTTTGTAAATCATCTAAGCATACCAATTCTTGCTGTTCTAAATTTTCAAGAACTGCGGTAGAAAAATATTGAGATTTGCTAAGGGGTACATAAATAGCAGTACGTTGATTGATTAAATATTCGTTACTGAATGCTCTAAGTAAATGGGTTTTACCAGAGCCTTTATCTCCCCAAATGTAGAAAAACGGTTGTTTTAAATCAGATGAATTTTTGCGTAAAGAATCAAGCAATAAAAGATTATTATCGCCGTAAAAGTTTTCTAATGTGGCATCATTAATTTGATGAATGGGTAAGGGAAGCTGTTTATTCAAATGTTTATGTAGTACAGATTAAGTAAGAAAGGGCTAAATGATAATTTAACCCTTTGAAATGAGGATTATTCTACTTCATTTTTTGCTTTCGGTAAAACAAGGTTTAAGATGATAGCAACAATCGCACATAAGCTGATACCTTTTAGTGATACGTTACCCACATCTACAAACATATTGCCGATACCAAATGTCATTACAACAGAAATAATACATAGATTACGCGCTTCGGTAACATCAACTTTGCCACGAATTAAGGTGCTAATGCCCACGACTGCGATTGAACCGAAAACAAGCATCATAATTCCACCCATTACAATCGTTGGAATGGTTGATAGGAATGCGCCTACTTTTCCACAGAATGAAATCGCAATAGCCCAAACAGCAGCCCAAGTCATAATATTTGGGTTAAAGTTGCGTGTTAGCATCACAGCACCAGTAACTTCCGCATAAGTCGTATTAGGCGGACCGCCCACTAAAGAAGCTGCAGCAGTAGCGACGCCATCGCCTAATAAAGTGCGGTGTAATCCTGGTTTTTTTAGAAAATCTTTACCTGTCACAGAGCTAATCGCCATAATACCACCAACGTGTTCTACGGCAGGGGCAATAGCAATTGGTAACATATAAAGAATAGCTTCTAGGTTAAATTCAGGTGTCGTTAATTTGGGCAAACTGAACCAAGGTGCATCAATAACTGGTTGGAAATTAATTAAACCCAGAAACAAACACAAAATATAGCCTACGGTAATACCGAACATTATTGGAATAAGTTTCATCAATCCTTTGGCAAATACAGCCACAGATAAAGTGGTAAGAAGCGTTACCATTGAAACTAATACTGCGTCGTTATAAGCATAGTTACTGTTTTTACCTAATGACATATCCACCGCAATAGGTGCAAGCCCCATGCCAATGATAATAATTACTGGCCCAACAACCACTGGTGGGAAAAAACGTTGTAGTGCTTCTGCTCCCCGTAATTTTACTAACGTACTCAAGGCGAAATAAACAAGCCCAGTAAACGCTAAACCGCCCATCGTAGTCGCAATACCCCAAGTTTGAACACCATATTGAATGGGCGCGATAAAGGCAAAAGATGATGCCAAGAAAATAGGCACTTGTTTGCCTGTACAAAATTGGAAAAGTAGAGTGCCAACGCCTGCTGTTAATAATGCCGTATTGGAATCAAGTCCTGTAATTAATGGTACAAGAACAAGCGCACCAAATGCGACGAAGAGCATTTGTAGGCCAACGAAAGATTGTTTTAATTTGCTTTGATTTTCCGAAGGAAAAGAAGAAGTTTGGTTTGTCATTTAGTTTCAACTCTCTGTTTGAATTAACTTAAAAGTGCGGTCAGTTTTTCTTGTGTTTCACGCACGGAAAAAAGACGGCTTAAATGCCGTCTTGTTTTGGGGATTATTTTGTCCCAAAAATTTTATCGCCCGCGTCACCAAGACCCGGAATAATGTAACCTTGTTCATTTAAATGGCTATCAATAGAAGCGCAGTAGAGTTCAATGTCAGGGTGCGCAGCCTCAAGAGCCTTAATTCCTTCTGGTGCAGCCACTAACACTAATACTTTGATATGTTTACAACCTTTTGCTTTTAAAAGATCGAGGGTGGCAATCATAGAACCGCCTGTTGCAAGCATTGGATCGACAACAATTGCAAGACGTTCTTCTAAATCGCTAGCTAATTTTTGAAAATAAGGGACTGGCTTAAGGGTTTCTTCATTACGGTAGATTCCCACTACACTGATACGCGCGCTTGGTACATGTTCAAGTACACCATCCATCATACCTAAACCAGCACGTAAAATTGGCACAACCGTTACTTTTTTACCTTTAATTCGATCAATTTCTACAGGGCCATTCCAACTGTTGATCGTTACTTTTTCAGTTTCTAAATCAGAGGTTGCTTCATAGGTTAATAGGCTACCAATTTCTGTTGCCAGTTCACGGAATTTTTTTGTATCAATCTCAGCTTCACGCATCACACCTAGTTTGTGTTTTACAAGTGGGTGTTTTACTTCAACTAGTTTCATTTTCACTCTCCTTTTGGCTCTTAAAAAACAAATTGACGAATTTTAGATTAAAAACATACAAAATGGTAGAGCTTAATAAAAATATTCTGATGGTTTTATAAATTTGGCAGGGAAATCTTGAGGGGAAAACACAATATTTTTAAACTGGTCGAATACTCTCTACATCTAATTTTGCATCGAATTCATTAAGCAACATTTGTAGTTTGCTATCTTTTTGCAATTCATTTTGAGCTTTTTCCCGCAATGCTTGATAAATATTACGGCGATATTCAATTGGCGTCGCGACATTGCTATCATCAAGATTGATTGTTAATCGAATATCTTTACCTTGCAATTTACTTAAAGCTTCAACCAAATTTTTTATACTTCTGTCTTGGCGTAAATGAGATTTTTCTGAATGTAGTCCAAGATTGATTTCATCATCGGTTTTGCTTTGTAAGAAACAATTTAACGCTAATTCTTTGCTAAATCCTGTTACGCCAGAACGTTCAACTATATCTGCCCACTCATCTTGTTGTTGAGTTTGGGTGATGATTTTTAAACGTAATTCAGGCGTAATATCTTTTAAAATCGCCTGTTTTATATCAGAAGGACGAACGCCTGTATCGGCTTTAGCAAGTTCTGGATTGCTCCATTCCCAACGATAGGTGTCAGCACTCAAGATTTCTTGTTCATCTTGAGCAACTTCTGCATTATCATCACTTGAATTTTCTTCTGTGCTATTTTCTTGTGGAGCTTGTGCGGCATTTGGTGGTGATGTTGGTTTTTCTATGTGCTTGGGCTTTGGTTCAGTCATTTCTCGCACGGGAAGTGCGGTCATTTTTTTATGAGATTTTTCTTCATCCAGTTCTTGGATGTGATGTAAAGTTTCACTTACTACAGCTAATGATTCAGCTTTGTGTTCTTGACGTTCTTGGTTTTCGAGTTGTGTTAAATGTTCCAGCGCATCTAAAGCGGAAAGGCTTGCCAAATTTGGAATGCTCGTTTTATTTGGTTTTGCTTGAGAATAAGCTGATTTTATACTTTGCGACAGTACTGGCACATCTACATAATTACCAGTATTTTCAACCGCACTTGGCGTTGATGGCGGTGGAGTAATTGTAGTGTTAGTCTTTGGTACTGCCGTAAGGAACTTTGGGTGGAATGCCAATGCCCTCAATAATGTCATTTCTGCTCCAATACGACGATTTGGCGCATTTGATAAATCTTTTCTACCAGAAACAATCACTTGATAAAAAAACTGAACATCTTCTGGAGAGATATGTTTGGCTAAAAATGAAAAATGTTCATTGTCATCTGAAGATTTTTGTGGAAGAAGTTGCATGAGTGCAATTTGATGTAATTTTTCTGCACATTCGCCAAGTAATTTGTCCCAATCGCCTGCCGCATCTGCAACTCTTTGCAGTGTTCGCATTAAGAGTTCGCCATTGCCTTGGTGTAAGGCGTATAAAATATCAACAGAATAGTTATCATCAAGCAACCCTAACATATTGCTTACAACATTATTCGTAACTTGTCGGTCGCCCATTGCAATGGCTTGATCCGTTAAACTTAAACTATCACGAATACTTCCTTGCGCCGCTTTTGCAAGTTTAACTAATGCAGGCTCTTCAAAAGGAATATTTTCTTGCGTCAAAATATGGGCAAGATGCTGGGAGATTTGAGTTTCATCTAATGCTTTAAGATGAAATTGTAAACAGCGAGAAAGAATAGTTACAGGTAGTTTTTGTGGATCTGTTGTCGCGAGTAAAAATTTTACATATTCGGGCGGTTCTTCTAAAGTTTTGAGCAACGCATTAAATGAATGACGAGATAGCATATGGACTTCATCGATTAAGTAAACCTTAAATCTGCCCACAACTGGTTTATATTGCACGTTATCCAATAATTCACGCGTGTCTTCAACTTTTGTGCGAGACGCCGCATCAATTTCAATTAAATCAATAAAATTGCCTTGCTCAATAGTTTTACAATTTTCACATTCGCCACAAGGCGTTGCCGTTACACCGTGAACACAATTTAATCCTTTCGCGAATAATCTAGCAATAGAGGTTTTTCCTACACCACGCGTGCCTGAAAAGAGGTAAGCGTGATGTAGTCGATTATCTTTTAATCCATTTGCTAATGCCGTGATAATATGTTCTTGCCCAACGACATCAGCAAATGTTTTTGGTCGCCACTTTCTGGCTAAGACTTGATAGCTCATCGAATCCTTAATTAATGACCTTCAAAATTGACGAGTGTATAGCAATCAACGCCCAAATTATTTAAGCGTTTTTCGCCACCTAATTCAGGTAAATTAATCACAAATGCAGCGTGTTTTACCGCTCCACCTAAACGTTGCACTAATTTTACTGTCGCTTCAACTGTGCCACCAGTTGCTAATAAATCATCAATAATTAAAACATTGTCACCTTCTGAAATTGCATCAACGTGCATTTCCAAAGTATCTTGACCATATTCTAATTGATAAGATTGAGAAATAGTCTCACGTGGTAATTTTTTAGGTTTACGTACTAATTCGAAAGGTAAACCTAGTGCTAAGGCAACGGGGGCACCAAAAATAAAACCACGAGATTCAGTTCCAAGCACTTTGGTAATTCCTTTATCGCGATATTGTTCCACAATAAGATCTATTGTTGCTTTAAAAGCTGCTGGAACTTCTAAAAGGGTCGTAATGTCGCGGAAGATAATGCCTTCTTTTGGATAATTAGGAATTGATTTGATAGAAGATTTGATTAAATCAAGTTGTGTAGTCATAAATAATGCTCAAAAGTGCGGTAAAAAAAAGAAACGTTTTTAGATTGGCATTCTATCATAAAAAAATAGAAAGAGAGGAAAATAAAAATCCCCAATTGGGGATTTTTATTTAGGCTGGAATTTTTAATCTAAGCAGAATTAAAAATTCTTCAATAAGAATTATTTTTTCTTCGCTTTTGCATTTGGAAGGTCAGTAATTGAGCCTTCAAATACTTCCGCAGCTAAGCCAACAGACTCATGTAACGTTGGGTGTGCGTGGATAGTTAATGCGATATCTTCTGCATCACAACCCATTTCAATTGCCAAACCAATTTCGCCTAATAATTCCCCACCATTAGAACCTACGATTGCACCGCCCAGTACACGATGCGTATCTTTATCAAAGATTAACTTCGTCATACCTTCTGAACATTCAGATGCAATCGCGCGGCCTGATGCAGCCCAAGGGAATTTAGCCACTTCGTAGTTTAAGCCTTCTTGTTTACATTCTTTCTCAGTTTTACCTACCCACGCCACTTCTGGTTCGGTATAAGCGATTGATGGAATTACTTTAGGATCGAAGTAGTGTTTTTGTCCTGCAATGACTTCTGCGGCAACGTGACCTTCGTGAACACCTTTATGTGCTAACATTGGCTGACCTACAATATCCCCAATTGCGTAGATATGTGGCACGTTGGTACGCATTTGTTTATCAACGTGAATAAAACCACGATCATCTACTTCAACGCCTGCTTTACCTGCATCAATCAATTTACCATTTGGCACACGACCGATAGCGACAAGTACTGCATCATAACGTTTGGTGTCATTACAGGCTTTGCCTTCCATTGAAACGTAGATACCATCATCTTTTGCTTCAACTGCAGTCACTTTGGTTTCAAGCATTAACTTGAATTTTTTCTCAACTTGTTTAGTGTAAATACCAACAACATCTTTATCTGCTGCGGGAATCACTTGGTCGAACATTTCAACAACTTCAACTTCAGAACCTAAAGCATTGTATACAGTACCCATTTCTAAACCGATGATACCACCGCCCATAATAAGTAGTTTTTTCGGTACTTCTTTTAATTTAAGTGCATCTGTTGAATCCCAAATACGAGGATCTTCGTGTGGGATAAAGGGTAATTGAACTGGACGAGAACCTGCCGCAATAATGGCATTGTCGAATTTAACAGTCGTTGGGTTTCCATCGCGATCACGCGCAACTAATGTGTGAGAATCGGTAAAAGTCGCTAAACCTTCAACAACAGTCACTTTACGTGCTTTTGCCATTCCTGCTAAACCGCCAGTTAATTTAGCAACAACAGCTTCTTTACCTGCACGTACTTCATCTAGCTCAATGCGTGGTTCACTAAAATAAATACCATTTTTATTAGCGTGCTTTGCTTCTTCAATTACTTTTGCAACGTGTAATAACGCTTTAGATGGAATACAACCTACGTTTAAACACACCCCACCTAAGGTTGAATAACGCTCAACAATAACAGTTTCTAATCCTAAATCCGCACAACGGAATGCGGCTGAATAACCGGCAGGACCTGCACCAAGTACAACGACTTGGGTTTTAATTTCTTTACTCATTTTTACCTCGTAAAAACGTTAAAAATATTGACCGCACTTTTACGGTCTTTATAGGATGGGTTTCTGCCCACCAAAGATTTCATTAATCGGTGGGCTTAAAGCCCACCTACAGATTACATTACTAAGCGACGTAAATCTGCTAAAACAGAGCCAAGATAGCTAATGAAACGAGCTCCATCTGCACCATCAATGACACGGTGGTCGAATGATAATGACATTGGAAGAATTAAGCGTGGCGCAAATTCTTTACCGTTCCATACTGGCTCCATTGATGATTTAGACACACCAAGGATAGCTACTTCTGGCGCATTTACGATTGGCGCAAAGTGCGTTGTACCAATACCACCAAGACTTGAAATGGTGAAACAGCCACCTTGCATATCAGATGCAGTCAATTTGCCTTCACGTGCTTTTTTCGATACTTCCATTAATTCACGTGAAAGTTCGATAATGCCTTTCTTGTTCACATTTTTGAATACAGGCACGACTAAGCCATTCGGCGTATCTACTGCGACACCGATGTTAATATATTTTTTCAGGATTAAGCGTTGAGCATCTTCGGTAATTGAGCTATTGAAACGTGGATACGCTTCTAATGCTTTTGCCACCGCTTTCATAATGAACACAACTGGCGTGATTTTTACGCCGAGTTTTTGTTTTTCTGCTAACGCATTTTGTTCTTTACGGAATGCTTCTAAATCCGTGATATCTGCTTTATCGAAGTGAGTAACGTGTGGAATTATTACCCAGTTACGATGTAAGTTAGCACCTGAAATTTTGTTGATACGACTTAATTCAACTTCTTCAATTTCGCCAAATTTACTGAAATCAACTTTTGGCCATGGCAATAAGCCTAATCCAGCACCATTTGCTACACCATTGCCAGTAGCTTGTGCTGTTGCACCGCTTTCATAAGCTTTAACTGCGGTCTTCACATAAGCTTCAATATCTTCTTTAACGATACGACCTTTACGACCAGTACCTTTTACTTTATCTAGATTTACACCAAATTCACGAGCTAAACGACGAATAACTGGTGTTGCGTGTGCATATCCTGTACTTGCTTCTACTTGTTCTTGGCTTAATCCAGATACGTTGTTATTTGATTGAGCTGCTTGTGCAGTAGTATCAGGAGCTGCTGCCTGTGGTGCTTGTGCAGTAGTAGCAGGAGCTGCTGTCTGTGGTGCTGATGTTGAAGCTGATGCTGATGCTGCTGGAGCTGCACCTAGTACTTCAAAACGCATAATTAATGAACCAGTTGAAACTTTATCGCCTGATTTCACTAAAATTTCTTTTACCACACCGCCGAATGGTGCAGGAACTTCCATTGAGGCTTTATCGCCTTCAACGGTAATTAAAGATTGTTCTTCAGTGATTGTATCGCCAACTGCAACCATAATTTCGGTTACATTGACTTCATCGCCACCAATATCTGGCACATTTACTTCTACAATAGCTGAAGCCGTTGGTGCGGTAGCAACCACTGGTGCAGTAGGCGCATCAGCTACTGGAGCAGTAGGCTCATCAGCTGCTGGAGCAGCACCTGCCGCTTCTAATACAAGCATTGGAGTACCAGTTGAAACTTTATCGCCCACTTTCACTAAAATTTCTTTTACAACACCCGCTTCTGGTGCAGGCACTTCCATTGAAGCTTTATCGCCTTCAACGTTAATGATAGATTGATCAACAGAAATGGTATCGCCTACGTTTACCATCACTTCTGTTACGGTAACTTCATCACTACCAATATCAGGAATTTGAATTTGTTTTGACATTTTTTGTTCCTTTTAAAGTGCGGTCATAAAACACAATGTTTTTTGACCGCAGTTTTCATCAATTACGCATAAAGCGGATTGATACGATCTACATTCAAACCGAATTTCGCAATCGCATCTGCAACCACTTGGTTAGATACTGTACCTTCTTTCGCTAATTGAGAAAGTGCAGCAACCACAACATAACGTGCATCAACTTCGAAGTGTTCACGTAAGTTTGCACGGCTATCTGAACGACCGAAACCGTCTGTACCTAATACATGATAGTGCTTACTTGGTACAAATGCACGGATTTGATCAGCATAACCTTTCACATAGTCAGTTGAAGCAACGGTTGGTAAATCAGCTAATACTTGAGCAACGTATGGTACGCGTTGTGTCTCTGTTGGGTGTAATAAGTTCCAACGTGCTGCATCATGACCTTCGCGTGCTAATTCATTGAATGAAGGCGCAGAAAATACATCTGAAGTCACACCGTAGTCATTTGCAAGAATTTGTGCCGCTTCACGAACGTGACGCATAATCGCACCAGAACCTAATAATTGAACGTGACCTTTGCCTTTTTTACCTTCCACTGTTTCAAATTTATATAAACCTTTACGGATACCTTCTTCCGCACCAGCAGGCATTGCAGGTTGATCCATCACTTCATTTAATGTAGTCATATAATAGAATACATCTTCTTGTTTTTCGCCGTACATACGGTTGATACCGTCTTGCATAATAACAGCAACTTCAAATGCAAATGATGGATCGTAAGTAACGCAATTAGGAATAACGCCCGCTTGAATATGGCTGTGACCGTCTTCGTGTTGTAAACCTTCGCCATTTAAGGTTGTACGACCAGAAGTACCCCCTACCATAAAGCCACGAGCTAATTGGTCGCCTGCAGCCCACATCATATCGCCCACACGTTGGAAACCGAACATTGAGTAATAGATAAAGAATGGAATCATCGGTTGGTTATTGACAGAGTACGAGTTCGCTGCTGCTAACCAAGATGCGGTTGCACCTAATTCATTGATACCTTCTTGTAATACTTGACCATCTTTTGCTTCACGATAGTAAGCCACTAAATCACGGTCTGAAGGTACATAGTTTTGACCATGTGGGTTATAAATACCAACTTGACGGAATAAACCTTCCATACCGAAAGTACGTGCTTCATCCGCAATCATTGGAACGATAGTTTTACCGATGTTTTTATCTTTTAATAAGATGTTTAATGCACGAGTAAACGCCATAGTGGTTGAAATACCACGAGGTTGTTCTTCTAATAATGCTTTAAACTCTTCTAATGCAGGAACTTTATATTCAACATCAAATTTAGTACGACGAGCGGGAACATAACCGTTTAATGCTTTACGGTGACCATGTAAGTATTCATACTCAGGTGTGCCTTCAGCAAATTTAATGTATTCTAATTTTTCTACTTGTTCATCGGTTAATGGTAATTCAAAGAAGTCACGGAAACCTTTAAGGCTTTCGTAAGACATTTTTTTAGATTGGTGAGCGGTATTTTTACTTTCCGCTTCAGGAATTTTATAACCTTTAACTTGATGCGCTAAAATCACAACTGGTTTCGTTGCATTTTGTGCTTTTGCATAGGCTGCATATAATTTTTCGCTATCATGTGCACCACGGCGTAATGCCCAGATTTCATCATCGGTCATATCAGCAACTAATGCAGCAGTTTCTGGATAACGACCGAAGAAGTGTTCGCGAATATATGCACCATCTTTAGATTTAAAGGTTAAATAGTCTCCATCAACGACTTCCATCATTAACTGAGTTAATTTACCTGAAGTATCTTTCGCGAATAATTTATCCCAATCGCTGCCCCATAAAACTTTAATCACTTCCCAGCCAGCACCAGTAAATAGCCCTTCTAATTCTTGAACGATTTTACCATTACCATTCACAGGGCCATCTAAACGTTGTAAGTTACAGCTGATAGTGAAGATTAAGTTATCTAACTTCTCACGAGCCGCAAAAGTTAATGCACCTTTAGACTCAATTTCATCCATCTCGCCATCGCCTAAGAATGCATAAACTTTTTGATCTTTGGTATCTTTTAAACCACGGTTATCGAGATATTTTAAGAAACGCGCTTGGTAGATGGCATTCACAGGGCCTAAACCCATAGAAACCGTAGAGAATTGCCAGAATTCAGGCATTAATTTAGGGTGTGGATATGAAGATAAACCGTCGGTAAAGGCTTCTTGACGGAAGTTATCCATTTGTTCTTCAGTTAAACGACCTTCTAAGAAAGCACGCGCATACATACCTGGTGCTGCATGGCCTTGGAAGAAAATTAAATCGCCGCCATTTTTCTCTGTTGCAGCTTTAAAAAAGTGGTTGTAGCAAACTTCATACATTGTTGCTGCAGATTGGAAAGTGGAAATATGCCCACCTAAATCAAGATCTTTCTTCTGACTGCGTAAAACCATCGCGATCGCATTCCAACGTACTGCTGAACGAATACGACGTTCGATGGCGTGATCACCTGGATAAGCAGGTTGCTCAGCCACAGGAATAGTATTCACGTAATCAGTGGTAACTCCTGTTGGCAATGAAACACCACTTGTACGTGCTTGACCAATAACTTGCTCAACAATATATTGAGCACGCTCAACGCCCTCTTCACGAATTAATGAATCTAATGATTGCAACCAATCTTGTGTTTCGATTGGATCAATGTCATTTTTTAAAATCTCAGACATAGGTTTTCCTTAATCTGTTTTGAGTGAATATTAGTTTAGACAAGGCTAAACACGAATACGGCAATATTTGCTTTTCACAAACATTTAACAAATCTTGTAAATTTTAGAAGATTTTTTGAGATAAAGATAGTGAATTTTCATCAAATCATCATATCAAATCAGCTTTGCCATAAATAATTATTTGAAAGTGCGGTAATTTTTTTGTGTTTTTTTGTTCGCTAAAATAACCAGTAAAATATTGCATTCCATCGGGCTTTGTTTTAAAGTTTTTTCAGATTTTTTTCAAAAAGGACTCAGCAATGCAGACAACAACTCGAACCCTCACTCAACACAAACGTATTGCACTTGTGGCTCACGATAGTTGTAAAAAAAATTTACTGAATTGGACGCAAAAACACAAAGAGGCACTTAAGCCTCATATACTTTATGCAACAGGTACAACAGGGCATATTTTAGAACGAGAAACAGGTTTAAGCATTCAATCTTTATTAAGTGGTCCGATGGGAGGTGACCAACAACTTGGTGGATTAATCGCAGAAAAGAAAATCGACATGATGATCTTCTTTTGGGATCCAATGAATGCTGCACCACATGATCCTGATGTGAAAGCCCTTATGCGTATTGCAACAGTGTGGAATATCCCTGTTGCGATTAATCAAAGCTCTGCAGATTTTCTTTTAACTTCAGTTTTATTTGAACAAGATGTGGAAATTGACGTACCAGATTATGAAGGGTATTTAAAAGAGCGGTTAGCTTAAACTGCAACGAAAATTTACCGCACTTTATAGTTGTAGGGTGGGCTTTAGCCCACCAATTAACCATAAAAAATAGAATAAAAACGGTGGGCTGAAGCCCACCCTACGATACTTTTAATTAAATACAAAACAGGGCGACAATTTATCGCCCTGTTTCAGTTATCTCCCAAATCCCCCCATTACAAGTATAAAGAGTACCACTTTCAACTGTTCTTCTGGGATTGGCTTGCCGTTTAGTTTCAAGTCGTTATTTTCTAGAGCAAGCGTTAATGTTACGGTTTTGTCCGTGTTTACGATAATGTCATTCACTTCACCTTCGGTAACTAATTCATTCAATCGGTGAACGAAATCTTGCTTTTGGTTTTCTGGTACAAATTTAGATAACAATGAAATCGCAGTTTCTTTGTTCACATCAAAATTGATTGAAAAATCTTTGAATTGTTTGTATAAGCCACTGCGCATTAAATCAAATTTAGGATTTGGCACTAAAGCAATATTTAGATCCAATGCCACTTTGCCTTTTTCATCAGAAATAGAAAGAGGGGTAAATTTAATTTGAGGCTGATTATTCGCAATGATCATGCCTGCTTGTTGTAATTTTTGCACCAATGTTTTAGATAAAGGCATATCTGAGTCGGCTTTGCCTATTGCAACTAAAATATTTAAAAGTTCTTGTAATGCGTTGCCATCAATATGGTTGAATTCTACATTGTTGGTCACTTTACCTAAGTTGTTACCGTTAATATGTAATTCATCCAGATTCGTTTTATTGATGATATTTACTGTATCACCCTCAACTTGTGTAGTTAAATTTGCTTGGCTATTTTTCTGAATAAGAGAGAATTTTTCGCCAGTCTCTGGAGATTCGGTATTTTGCTCAAAATAGCCTATTTTACTATTGATATTCCCACTATAAATAAATGGCCATTTTGTGCTTTGCAACGAGCCTTGTACGACAAGATCTTTTATTTTAATTGATGAAGCGGTTGAAACTGCATGATTAGGGGCATTTGAATTAAATGTATCGACAGATAGCACATAGTTATTTGGTGTATTTTGGTTTAAATCAATATTTAATACGACATTTGACCAATCAAAATCTGTCTTAGATTGCTCATTGTGATATTGCCCCGATGCAAGTTTTAATTCCGCATTACCGCTTAATGAATAATTCATTGCGAAATTCAGTTGTAACGGTTTCTCTGATTCTGTGATATCAAAGAATGCCTGAGTTGTTGCATTTTTTCCTAACAATGTTTGGCTTGAAAAAATGGCTGGAACGAAATTCAGTTTTGCCACACGATCAAGCGGCAAAGGCCCGTGATAAAGTGTTGATGATAAAGGAATAATGATCGTTTCATTTGCCTTGTGAATTTCTATTTGATCTTGAATGTGAGAGGCAAATAATCCTCTTTCAAATTTTATATTTTTATAAAAAATTTTACTTTCTTCTAATGCCTCAGTTTTGGTAAATAGTTGATTTAACTGTTTTAGTTGATGTAAATATTCTTCTTCAGCTTTTTTCCCTGTAAACCATGCACCTGCACACCAAACGGCAGCAAGAGAAATGACTACGCCTGCAGCAATTTTTGATTTTTTCATTTATTTCTTTCCTATTTTAAAGTAAAAATTTTCGCCAAATTTATCACAAATCCCTTTTTCTTGCCTGAAAATTTTTGTTTTCCCTTTGAACTTCATCATTTGAGACTTATTTTGAAAAACAAGAACGGAAATTACCGCACTTTAAGAAATAAAAAATTTTTAAAATTTTCTCTTGAAATGCGAAAGAATATCCACATCTTACAATTCGTAATAAATAGGTCTAAAAGCCCTACCCCGAATTTTAAAATTTTTACTAGGAGTACAAAATGGGAAAAATTATTGGTATTGACTTAGGTACAACAAACTCTTGTGTAGCTGTAATGGACGGCGATAAAGCGCGCGTAATTGAAAATGCAGAAGGGGCACGTACTACTCCGTCAATCATTGCATATACAGATAATGAAACCTTAGTTGGTCAGCCAGCAAAACGTCAAGCAATCACTAACCCAAAAAATACATTGTTTGCGATTAAACGTTTAATTGGTCGTCGTTTTGAAAGTGAAGAAGTTCAACGCGATATTAAAATTATGCCTTTCGAAATTACTCGTGCCGACAATGGCGATGCTTGGGTAAACGTGAAAGGTGATAAATTAGCCCCACCGCAAATTTCAGCAGAAGTGTTGAAAAAAATGAAAAAAACTGCAGAAGATTTCTTGGGTGAATCTGTAACTGAAGCAGTAATTACTGTGCCTGCATACTTCAACGACGCACAACGTCAAGCAACGATTGATGCAGGTAAAATCGCAGGTTTAGATGTTAAACGTATCATTAATGAACCAACAGCGGCTGCGTTAGCGTTTGGTTTAGGTTCAAGCAAAGAGAACCAAGTGATCGCTGTTTATGACTTAGGTGGTGGTACATTTGATATTTCAATCATCGAAATTGATAACTTTGATGGCGAACAAACTTTCGAAGTATTGGCAACCGGTGGTAACACTCACTTAGGTGGTGAAGACTTTGATAACCGTGTAATTGATTACATTATTGATGAGTTCAAAAAAGAACAAAATATCGATTTACGTAATGATGCAATGGCATTACAACGTGTGAAAGAAGCTGCAGAGAAAGCAAAAATTGAACTTTCATCAGCTCAATCTACTGAAGTGAACCTTCCGTACATCACTGCAGATGCGACAGGTCCTAAACACTTAGCATTAAATATCACTCGTGCAAAATTAGAAGCATTAGTAGAAGATTTAGTGGCAAGCTCAATTGAGTCTTTGAAAGCGGTATTAAAAGATGCAGATAAAGGTGTAAGCGAAATCCACGATATTATTCTTGTGGGTGGCCAAACTCGTATGCCACTTGTACAACAAAAAGTTGCTGAGTTCTTTGGTAAAGAAGCGCGTAAAGATGTAAACCCTGATGAAGCGGTGGCAATCGGTGCGGCAGTTCAAGGTGGTGTATTAAAAGGTGATGTGAAAGATGTTCTTTTATTAGACGTAACTCCATTATCTTTAGGTATCGAAACCATGGGCGGTGTGATGACCACTTTAATTGAGAAAAATACCACTATTCCAACTAAAAAATCGCAAGTATTCTCAACAGCAGAAGATAACCAAAGTGCGGTAACTATTCACGTTCTTCAAGGTGAACGTAAACGTGCGGCAGACAATAAATCTTTAGGTCAATTCAATCTAGAAGGTATTAATCCTGCACCGCGTGGTATGCCACAAATTGAAGTAACATTTGATATCGATGCAAACGGCGTAATCAACGTATCAGCAAAAGATAAAAATACGGGTAAAGAGCAACAAATTCGTATTCAAGCATCATCTGGTTTATCTGATGAAGAAATTCAACAAATGGTGCGTGATGCAGAAGCAAATGCTGATGCAGACCGTAAATTTGAAGAAGTTGTTCAAGCTCGTAACCAAGCAGATGGTATTGCTCACGCAACACGTAAACAAATTGCAGAAGCTGGCGATGCATTGAGTGTCGCAGACAAAGAGAAAATTGAAGCTGCAGTCGCTGAGCTTGAAACAGCAGCAAAAGGCGAAGATAAAGCAGAAATTGAAGCAAAAATTGAAGCGGTAATTAAAGCCTCTGAACCATTAATGCAAGCAGTGCAAGCAAAAGCTCAACAAGCTGGTGGCGAGCAACCACAACAATCATCAGCAAAAGATGATGGCGTGGTGGATGCTGAATTTGAAGAAGTGAAAGATAATAAATAATTCACCGCTCTTCTTAACATAAACAAAGGGCGTGGAAACACGCCCTTTTGGTGTATTTATTTTCAGCAACAAATTACAAAATTACTATGGCAAAAAAAGATTACTACGAAGTCCTTGGCTTACAAAAAGGGGCGAGTGAGAACGATATTAAACGTGCGTATAAACGTTTAGCGTCTAAACATCACCCTGATAAAAACCAAGGCAGTAAAGAAGCAGAAGAAAAATTCAAAGAAATTAATGAAGCTTATGAAGTATTAGGCGACGATCAAAAACGCGCAGCCTACGATCAATATGGCCACGCAGCCTTTGAACAAGGTGGTGGCGCAGGTGGTTTCGGTGGCGGCTTTGGTGGTGCTGATTTCGGCGATATGTTCGGCGATATTTTTGGCGATATTTTCGGTGGCGGTGGACGTGGTCGTCAGCGCGTTGTTCGTGGCGAAGACTTACGTTATGACTTAGAAATTACTTTGGAAGAAGCTGTAAAAGGTACAACCAAAGATATTCAAATCAATACTCTTGCACATTGTGATAGCTGTGGTGGTTCTGGGGCTGAAAAAGGTTCTAAAGTGGAAACTTGTCCGCATTGTCACGGTTCTGGTCGAATTCGTCGTCAGCAAGGTTTCTTTGTATCTGAAAGTATTTGTCCAAGTTGTCATGGTAGCGGTAAGAAAATTGAAAAACCTTGTCGCAGTTGTCACAGCGAAGGACGCGTTCATAAGAAAGAAAATCTTTCAGTAAAAATTCCTGCAGGCGTAGATACGGGCAATCAACTTCGTTTAGCTGGAAAAGGTGCAGTGGGCGAAAATGGTGCGCCAGCTGGCGATTTATATGTGGTCATTCACGTAAGAGAACATCATATTTTTGAACGTGATGGTTCTAATCTTTACTGCGAAGTACCAATTAGCTTTGCAATTGCGGCATTAGGTGGGGAAATTGAAGTGCCAACTTTAGATGGCAGAGTAAAGCTTAAAATTCCTGCAGAAACCCAAACTGGAAAATTATTCCGTATGCGAGGCAAAGGTGTCGCCTCTACACGTAGTGGCTATGCGGGCGATTTGATTTGCCGTATTGTGGTAGAAACACCCGTTAATTTAACCAGCGAACAAAAAGAATTACTTCAAAAACTTGAAGAAAGTTTACAAGGTAAAGATTTAAGTAAACATGCACCAAAATCTTCAGGATTTTTAGATGGTGTGAAAAAATTCTTTGATAATTTGGGTAAGTCTGACAAATAAAGATAATAAAAAAGTCCGCTTTTGCGGACTTTTTTATATGCGAATAATCTCTTTCAAAAATTACCGCACTTTTTGTGCTTTTTGTTCAATGGCACTATTTGCGGACAGTATATTCGCCTTCACATACCCATTTATAACTCGTTAATGCTTCTAATCCCATTGGGCCACGAGCATGAAGTTTTTGGGTACTCACGGCAACTTCTGCGCCTAATCCAAATTGTCCGCCATCAGTAAAGCGTGTGCTTGCATTCACATAAACGGCAGCGGCATCAACTTGATTGATAAATTGACGCGCTAGGTTTTGTGAGGAAGTTAAAATACTTTCAGAATGTTGCGTACCATATTGGCGAATATGCTCAATAGCAGCATGAATATCTTCCACAACAATGACATTCAAATCCAATGATCCCCATTCTTCGCGTAATTCTTTTTCTGTCACTTCGCAGACATTCGCACCCGCTTGTTTCAATATATTAAGTGCGGTGGATTTTGCGTGATATTTTACGTTTTTGGTAGCGAGGTGAGAGACGAGTTTTGGTAAAAATTCTTCAGCAATAGAACGCTGAACTAACAATGTTTCCAATGTGTTACAGGTGCTTGGACGCAGTGTTTTAGCGTTATCAATAACAAAAATCGCTTTATTTTGATCCGCACTTTCTTCAACGAAAGTATGGCAAACACCCACGCCACCCACAATAACTGGAATAGTTGAATGTTGTTTACACAATTCATGTAAACCCGCACCACCACGAGGAATAATCATATCCACATAGCGATCTAGTTTTAATAATTGCATAACGAGTTCACGGTTTGGATCAGTAATAGCTTGCACTGCAAATTTTGGTAAGTTTGCTTGCTCTAAAGCATTTTGCACAACTTCGATTAGAATCTTGTTAGAAAACTGTGTTTCTTTACCGCCGCGTAAAATCACTGCATTACCCGTTTTAAGGCAAAGACTTGCCACATCAATGGTTACATTTGGGCGAGCTTCATAAATTGTGCCAATGACGCCGAGCGGCGTGCGTATGCGTTCGATTTTAAGTCCGCTATCCAATGTACCGCCATCTATGATTTTCCCCACGGGATCTGCTAGAGAAATAACGTGGCGTATATCATTAGCAATGCCTTGCAAACGTTCTTGCGTGAGCAGTAGGCGATCAATCAAAGCATCGGATAATCCATTTTGTTTAGCAAGTTCAATATCTTTTGCGTTTTCGGCTAAGATAAGCGGTGCTTGTTGTTCGAGTTGTTCTGCAATAATGGATAATGCACGATTTTTTTCAGCAGTGGTGAGTTGAGCCAAGATAAATGCCGCATCTTTGGCTTGTTTACCCATTTGTTCTAACATAGTTATTCCCTTTATTGTATTTATTTCTTTTTATTTGGCAGCTTATCTTGTTCTTCCGATGTGAGTTCTTGGTAATTAAATACTGGTAAACCCCATTCAAAATGAATAGCTAAAATACGTAAAGTAAAGCTGCTAATAAGTGTGAGTAACACGGCAAGCGTATGTTCTACTTGAAGTGTGCTTAATGCGTAATAAGTCAGCGTGGCAAATAGTGCGATGCTGGCGTAGAGTTCTTTTTGGAACACGAGAGGAATTCGATTGCATAGCATATCGCGTAAAACCCCGCCAAAAGCACCCGTAATACAACCTGCAATACAAACAATAGTGAGGCTATGTCCCATATCCATCGCAATTTGTGCGCCAATAATGGAATACACCACCAAACCCATCGCATCGAGCACCAAGAAAATAGTGCGAAAGTAGCGCATAAAATGATTGATGAACGGTGCAACATATACGGTAATTACTGCCGCACTTGCCACCATTAAAAAATATTCTGGGTGCTTAACCCAGCCGAGAGGATAATGCCCAAGCAGTACATCACGCACTGAGCCGCCGCCAATGGCAGTGACGGATGCGATAATTATCACGCCAAAAATATCCATTTTTTCACGACCAGCCGCAAGTGCGCCTGTCATTCCTTCAGCAGTGATACCGATGATATATAAAATACTAAGTAACATTCATGTACCTAAGTGCGGTTATAATTGGTTTCATTCTACTTTAAAATTTAATGAATTTTTAGCATAATGGCGCATTATTTTTTTCAGACGTCAAAATTATGTCAGAACAATCTTCTAAATATATCGCAGCATTGCTTGCGGTATTATCGATCTCAATGGTGCTTGGCATCGATCTATTTATTTTTTCTTTGCAATCTGAAAAGCAAACAATGCCTAATTTAGGTGTAGGCGTGTTAGTTGCACAGTTAATTTCTTTGTTGGTATTTTATCGCGGCGAAATTTGCCCAGGACAACGTGGTCGTTTAATCAAAGTTAATCTCACTTTTGCCATTTATTGGGCGGTTTGGTTGCTGATAAGCCTATTACAAAATAATCACACGCTTACTAACGTGATGAGCGTATGTGGTCTTTCTGTCGTGTATTTTATTTGGAAACAACCAAAAACTGAAAAAATCCGTAACAGCTTTTTATTGATGGCTGCATTAATTGCGGGTTTAGGTTGCTTGAGTTATTTAATGATTTTTACCGTGCTTCCTGCGAGTGATTTTGCTGAATATAACCCTTTTGCACCGATTTTATCTGGTGTGATTTTAGCAAATCTTTCGCTTGTGATTGCACGTAGTCGTTTGGACGGTTTTATCGCATTGTTGCCCTTAGCCATGATTATATTGCTTGCTTTAAATGCCTTGGCAATGTTTTTATTTTTACTTTTAAATGGCATGGAAAGTGCGGTTAATTCTGAGAGTGTTTTTGCCTACATCATTTATTTTGTTTGCCATTTTGTTATTGCGGCTATTCTGATTCTGCATGGTTTCCAAAAGTGGAAATTATCTGCCAATAGCTTATTTATCCTATTATTTATTGCTGCTTGCTTGCCGTTATGGATGGTATTTGTTTAATAAAGAAAACAATCATTGAGCCGTGGGGATATTTATCCACGGCTTTTTAGATTTCGGCTGGTTAGAAAATAATAGGATAATACGGAAATCGCGACACATGCTCCCATAGTAAAGAGCATTGGGGCAGCAGTATCCATTTTCATTGACGCAACTAAACTTCCCATCATTGCACCCACTGCAAAACGCACGCTACCAATCAAAGAATTTGTAGTCCCCGCCATTTGAGGACATCTTTCTAAAGCTGATGCCATTGCATTTGATGAAATCACAGGGTTTGGACCGATGAAAAGGGCAACGCCAATTGCCATTGACCAAAAGCCGAGATCTAAAAGTGCGGTCAAAATTAGCCACATTCCTGAAATAAATTGAATTGCGAGGGCTATACGTAGCATTGTTTCTGCACCAATTTTGGTGACAAATCGGGTATTCAAAAAGGAAGCAAAGATCATCGTAATGATATTCATCATAAAGAAGTAACCGAACTGTTCGACAGGAATCCCATAAATGCCGATATATACAATCGAGCCTGCGGTGACAAAGGTAAATAATCCGCCAAAGCCAAAGGAGGTGGCAAACATATAACCTAGCACTTCTTTTTGTTTCCAAAGCAGAAGGAAATTGCGAGCGATAATATTTAATCGCAGAGGAATGCGATTTTCTTTTTTATGGGTTTCTGGAATGATGAAAAAGACCAATGCAGCGGCTAATAATCCCACGAGCGAAATAACGTAAAAAATCGCATGCCAATGGAAAAATTTAACGATGTAACCACCAATGATTGGTGCAACTAAAGGTGCAAGCATAAATACTAACGTGATGGTGGACATCACTTTGGATAGCTGATCTTTACTAAATAAATCACGTAATAATGCGCCTGAAAGCACAACAGGTGCGGCACCAAAGAAACCTTGCACAAAACGAAGTGCGGTAAAATTTCCAACTGAATTTATTTCGGTAAGTACTAAAGCTGTTAGTGCGCCCACAATAACACCGAGTAAAATGATCGGTTTTCGTCCGAAACTATCACCAAAAGGCCCCCAAAAAAGCTGACCAAACGCCATGCCATAAGCAAAAGAGGTGAGCGTGTGTTGTACTTGTTCTGGACTTACGTCGAGATCCTTTGCAATTTCTAAAAAAGACGGCAAATACATATCCACGCCAAAGGGCGGTAGCATAGAGAGAATACCGAGGGTAAGAATAAAGATGAAAGTCGATTTTTGTTGATTCATATTATTTTACTAACTTTTCAATTTCACTTTGAGTTAATGGGCGGTATTCGCCTTCTTCTAAGGATTCATCCAACACTACATCACCAATTTTCCAGCGATGTAATCCAACGACTTTATTCCCAAGTGCGGCAAACATACGTTTTACTTGATGATAGCGACCTTCAGAAATGGTCAGATTCACATTGTAGTCATCTAAAATTTCTAATTTTGCTGGTTTAGTGGGCTCTTTTTCTCCGCGTAATAAAATGCCTTCCGCACAAGCCGCGGCATAATTTTCTTCTACGGGATCAGCTAATGTCACCAAATAGGTTTTTTCACAATGATGTTTTGGCGAAGTGATGCGATGTGACCATTGTCCATCATCGGTAAGCAATACGAGACCTGTCGTATCCACATCTAAGCGACCTGCGCTATGTAATTTTCCAGCTAAAGGGTAATCAAAAAATTGATAAATTGTTGGATAGTCGCCGTCATCATTAGAACAAACACAGCCTTGTGGTTTATTCAACATAAAATACTGACCTTCTTCCACCCACCTTAATAATTCATCTTCAAAATAAATTTCGTCTTCTTGTGAAATTTGTACTGAACCACTTTTGACAATTTCGCCATTAATTTTTACCGCACTTTGACGGATTGCTTTCGCTGCTTGAGAACGCGTTAATCCCGTATTTTCAGTAATAAATTTATCTAATCTCATTATGTTTTCTCTTGTTAAAATTCGCTGGGCATTGTACAGGTTTTTGCTTTTATAACGAAACAAAAAAGCTGCATTTAATCTGCAGCCTCTATCTGTTAAGGTTGATTAAACCACTTCACGTAATCAAATTGATCGTAATATTTTTTTCCATTCCATCCTGAAAATTCAAAAATATCGCCTACTTGATTTTGCTTCTCAAAGCCTTTTATATAATAAGCTGATTTAAAAGCAGGGTAGGGCTTGTGAGTAAAAATTACTTTATTTTTAAAAGGGAGTTGATCAAAAAGTTGAATGTCTTTTTCGGTCACGCCGTCTCGATCTGTCATCATAATAAAAAGATTGTCTAACTTCATTCGTGGCGTGCGAAGTTGCCATTTTTCATTGGCTTCTTGCTCACTGTGATAATGCATAAAATGAATTTCAAGATCGGCAAGTTTTCCCACTGGATAACTTTTTTCTGTTTGTACGAATGTGAGAGGTTGAGTACGGTAGAAATCCATATTTTGTAAATAACGCAAAAAATCCTGTGGCGAGAGATAGAGATTCACAAAAGGGGAATTAAACGGCTGGTGCAAATCATGTAAGATAAAAGCACCCATACAATTGGCAGCAATGACAGTCATACCTTGATTTGTTAGTTTACGTTGCAGAGTGCGATTAATGAAAAATCTTTGGCATTTATTCACCGCACTTTTAATTTTTTGAAATGGATTCATTTTCTCATCCTTTATGCTTTTGTTGCGAAAATCCTACCTTTTTTGCTGAAAAATGAAAAGTCTAGCTAATGCCTCGCATCAAAAAAATTTTGTTATAAAGTTGTGAAAATTTGCAGTTCGTCACAATTTTTTGAATAAAAAACAGATATAATCGACGCAATATTTCAATCCTGTTTCAAGAAAATGGAGCATTTATTATGACCGAACAATTACGTCAAGCAGCCTTAGATTTCCACGAATTTCCAATTCCTGGAAAAATCGAAGTTACCCCAACAAAATCATTAGCAACCCAACGTGATCTTGCCTTAGCTTATTCACCGGGTGTGGCAGAGCCTTGTTTAGAAATTGAAAAAGATCCTGCCGCCTCTTACAAATATACAGCACGTGGCAATTTAGTGGCGGTGATTTCCAATGGCACAGCGGTACTTGGGCTTGGCAATATTGGCGCACTAGCGGGCAAACCCGTAATGGAAGGAAAGGGCGTGTTGTTCAAAAAATTTGCGGGCATCAACGTATTTGATATTGAAGTGAATGAGCATGATCCCGATAAACTTGTGGATATTATTGCCTCGTTAGAGCCAACTTTCGGTGGGGTAAATCTTGAAGATATTAAAGCACCTGAATGCTTCTATATCGAACAAAAATTGCGTGAGCGAATGAATATTCCTGTATTCCATGATGACCAACATGGCACGGCGATCATCAGTGCTGCTGCGATCATCAATTCTCTTCGTATTGTAGGTAAAAAAATTGAAGATGTACGCTTAGTGGCTTCTGGTGCGGGTGCTGCATCTATTGCGTGTTTGAACTTATTACTTTCTTTAGGCATGAAACGTGAAAATATCACAGTTTGCGACTCGAAAGGCGTGGTATATAAAGATCGTGATGACAAAATGGATCAAACCAAAAAAGATTATGCAATTGAAGATAATGGCTGGCGTAAACTTGGTGATGCGATTCCAAATGCAGATATTTTCTTAGGTTGTTCTGCGGCTGGTGCGCTTACGCAAGATATGGTTAAAAGTATGGCTGCGCATCCAATTATTCTTGCTTTAGCTAATCCAAATCCTGAAATTACCCCGCCAGAAGCAAAAGCTGTTCGTCCTGATGCGATTGTATGTACAGGCCGCTCCGATTACCCAAACCAAGTAAATAACGTGCTTTGTTTCCCATTTATTTTCCGTGGTGCATTAGATGTGGGCGCAACCACTATTAATGAAGAAATGAAACGTGCGGCAGTTTATGCCATTGCTGACCTTGCATTAGAAGAGCAAAACGAAGTGGTAACCTCTGCTTACGGTGGCGAAGGGGCGACATTTGGTGCGGATTATGTGATTCCTCGTCCATTTGATCCTCGCTTGATTGTGCGTATTGCACCAGCGGTAGCAAAAGCTGCAATGGAATCTGGTGTGGCAACTCGTCCAATTCAAAATTGGGATGCTTATGTTGAAAAACTCACTCAGTTCGTTTACAAAACGAGCTTGTTTATGCGTCCTATTTTCAGCCAAGCAAAATCGGCAAAACAACGCATTATTTTAGCGGAAGGGGAAGAAAATAAAGCATTACATGCCACCCAAGAAGTGATTTCAATGGGCTTGGCAAATCCAATTTTAATTGGTCGCCGCAGCGTGATTGAAGAAAAAATTAAAAAACTTGGTTTACGTTTAACTGCAGGTGTAGATTTTGAAATTGTGGATAATGAAGATAATCCACGCTATGAAGAATGTTGGAAACACTATTACGAACTTACTAAACGTAAAGGCATTACACCTGCAATCGCAAAACGTGTCGTGCGTTCTAACACTACCGTATTAGCTTCTACATTGCTTAGCTTAGGTTATGCAGACGCTTTAGTATGTGGTTTATTTGGTTCATACGGAAAACACCTTGCCTCTATTCGAGATATTATTGGCTTAAAAGACGGCGTGAAAACTGCCGCTGCTTTAAATAGTCTTGTATTACCGACTGGTAACGTATTCTTAACAGATACTCACGTAAACAGTAATCCTACAGCAGAAGAATTAGCTGAAATTACCTTAATGGCAGCAGAAGAAATTCATCGTTTTGGTATTGAACCTGCAGTTGCATTGCTTTCTCATTCTAATTTTGGTTCATCTGATTCATTAGGCGCACCAAAAATGCGCGAAGTATTACAGATCGTCAAAGAGCGCAATCCACATTTAATGATCGATGGTGAAATGCGTGGAGATTTAGCGATGAATGAAGCACACAGAAAAGAATTAATGTCTGATAGCCCATTGAAAGGAAGCGCAAATTTATTAGTGTTCCCTGATTTGAGTGCATCACGTATTAGTTATAGCTTATTACGCGGCACTACTACGGCAATTACCGTTGGCCCGATCTTAATGGGAATGAATAAATCTGCGCATATTCTTAATCCAGGTGCATCTGTTCGTCGTATTATCAATATGATTGCCTATGCAGCAGTGAAAGCACAACAAGAGTAATTAAAAAAAGTGCGGTGAATTTCTGTCGTTTATTTAATGAATCCTCGATTTTTCTCGAGGCTTTATTTTCTAGTGAATGTGTTTACATTTGAGATTAAGTAAAACTATGCGAAAATTTACCGCACTTTAAGGCTTTTATTTTGTCGAAAAGGAGCTGATAGACAGTTGCCTATCTTTCTTTAATTTAATACGGCTTGGATGCCGTTGTGTTAGTGGTTTTTACAATGAAAAAAGCTCATTCCCCTTTATTCCCCATCTTCACATTCGTGTTAATTAATCTCATTATCCTTTCCTTATCCCGTTTGGGACTTGCTGTATGGCAATCAGAGCGTGTATCCGCCGTAGATGGCTGGTTGCAATTATTTTTGCAAGGCGTACGAATGGATGTTGTGGCACTTTGTTATTTATTTGGCGTACCAGCATTGCTCACAACATTGTTCCATAGCAGTAAAGTTTGGGTAAAAATTTTACGCCTATGGCTAACCTTTGGTAGCGTGTTCATTATCTTTATGGAAATTGCCACACCTGCCTTTATTGAAACCTACGATTACCGCCCAAATCGTTTATTTATCGAATATCTGATTTATCCGAAAGAAGTTTTTTCAATGCTTGCGGAAGGACATTTAAGTGCGGTAATTTTTAGCCTTGTTTTCACTATTTTAGCTGCCGTGATTTATTGGAAAATTTCTGGTTGGGCAGTCAAAAATTTACGTTCAATCAGTTGGAAACTTCGCCCTGTGATTGCTTTGCTTGTGATTGTCGTGAGCTTCCTTGGGGCACGTTCAAGTTTTCAACACCGTGGTATTAACCCCGCCATGGTGGCATTTTCTTCTGATGCGTTAGTGAATTCTCTGGTGCTTAATTCGGGCTATTCCGTCATTTATGCGGCACAGCAATTTAAAGATGAAGAAAAATCTTCAGAAATGTACGGAAAAATGGATGCAGATGAAATGTTTCGTATTGTTAAAGCTAGCCGTGGCCGTCCAGAAAGTGATTACATTTCAGATAAATACCCAACTTTAACGAAAAATGTCGCGACTTATCAGGGTAAACCTAAAAATATCGTGATTTTGCTACAAGAAAGTCTCGGTGCTCAGTTTATTGGAACACTTGGTGGCAAACCACTTTCTCCAAATGTGGATCAGCTCGCAAAAGAAGGGTGGTTATTTGAAAATCTTTATGCAACAGGCACGCGTTCAGTACGTGGTATTGAAGCAACAACCGCAGGTTTTACGCCAACACCAGCTCGTGCAGTGGTGAAACTTAATAATGCCCAAAGTGGTTTCTTTACTATTGCGGATTTATTACATAAACAAGGCTATAACACTTCCTTTATTTATGGTGGCGAAAAGCACTTCGACAATATGGCGAGCTTTTTCTACGGTAATGGCTTTAAAGATATTTGGGATCAACAAGACTATCAGAATCCAAAATTTACTGGCACTTGGGGCGTGAGTGATGAGGATTTATTTGATAAAGCCAATGAAACTTTCACGAAATTACAAAATGAAGGTAAACCGTTTTTTAGTTTAGTGTTTAGTTCCAGCAATCACGATCCATTTGAATATCCAGATGGCAAGATTGAGCTTTATGAGCAACCAAAAGCCACTCGTAATAACGCAGCAAAATATGCGGATTATGCCTTAGGTCATTTCTTTAAAATGGCAAAACAGTCTAATTATTGGAAAGATACGATTTTCTTAATTGTTGCGGATCACGATTCTCGTGTAGGCGGAGCAAGTCTTGTGCCGATTAAGCATTTCCATATTCCAGCCTTGATTCTTGGTGATGGCATTACGCCACGTCGTGACAGCCGTCTTGTGAGCCAAATTGATATGCCAACTACATTGCTTTCTTTAGCTGGCGTAAGTGGCAATTATCCAATGATTGGTTTTGATTTAACGCAAGATGTAAACCCAGATCGTGCTTTTATGCAATACGATCAAACTCAAGCAATGATGAAAGGCAATAATGATGTGGTAATTCAAATGCCAAATAAAGCAGCACAAGGTTATCATTATGATAAATCAACAGAAACTTTAACGCCAAAAGAGGTGCCTGATGCAATGAAAAAAGAGGCATTGGCTCATGCTTTATTAGGTAGTTATTTGTATAAAAATCGCTTGTATTCTTCAGGTGAAAATAAATAGACAGAACGCCAGCTTAAGCTGGCGTTTCTTTTAGTTATCAAAAACAAATTGTTCACGCAATTGATGTAATTGATCGCGAATTGCCGCGGCTTTTTCAAATTCCAAATCTTGCGCAAATTTATACATTTGTTGTTCCAGTTTTTTGATTTGTTGTTGATATTCTTTGGCATTTTTCGGTGCATTATAAAGTGCGGTTGGTTCTGCCGACATTTTTCCACGTTGTTTATTGGCTTTCGCTTTTTGGTTTGCACCTTGCCCAATATCTAACAATTCGCCGACTTTCTTATTTAATGCTTGTGGCACAATGCCGTGTTCTTCATTGTATTTTGTTTGTTTTTCACGACGACGATTGGTTTCGGTGATGGCTTTTTCCATGGATTTTGTGATGTTATCCGCATATAAAATCGCTTTACCATTTAAGTTTCGTGCAGCACGACCGATGGTTTGAATTAAAGAACGTTCGGAACGTAAAAATCCTTCTTTGTCTGCATCTAAAATCGCCACAAGAGACACTTCTGGAATATCTAAACCTTCACGCAATAAGTTAATTCCCACTAATACATCAAATTCGCCTAAACGCAAATCACGGATAATTTCGACGCGTTCCACGGTATCAATATCAGAATGTAGATAACGCACACGAATCCCGTGTTCATCTAAATAATCCGTTAAATCTTCCGCCATTTTTTTAGTGAGTGTTGTGACTAAAACTCGCTCATTTTTATCCGCTCTTTGGCGAGCTTCGGAAAGTAAATCATCCACTTGAATTGACACTGGACGAATTTCAATAAGCGGATCAAGCAAACCAGTGGGGCGAACCACTTGATCGATGATTTCACTGCCTGATTTTTCTAATTCATAAGGCCCTGGTGTTGCGGAAACATAAATGGTTTGCGGAGCTAAGCGTTCAAATTCCTCAAAGCGTAACGGACGATTATCCAATGCGGACGGCAAACGGAAACCATATTCGACTAAGGTTTCTTTACGTGAACGGTCACCACGATACATCCCACCAATTTGAGGCACAGTTACATGAGATTCATCAATAATTAAAATCGCATCAGAGGGCATATAATCAAATAATGTTGGTGGTGGTTCGCCCTCATTTCTGCCCGATAAATAGCGAGAGTAGTTTTCAATTCCCGAGCAATAGCCCAATTCATTCATCATTTCAATATCAAATTGGGTTCGTTGGCTGATACGCTGTTCTTCTAAAAGTTTATGTTCTTTAATGAAGTATTCACGGCGTGATACCAGTTCTTTTTTGATGTTTTCTATCGCATCTAAAATACGTTCTCTTGGCGTCACATAGTGAGTTTTAGGATAGATCGTAAAACGTGGTACAGCACCAAAACTACTACCAGTGAGCGGATCAAATAAACTTAAACGCTCGATTTCATCATCAAATAATTCAATACGCACCGCACGATCATCAGATTCCGCAGGGAAAATATCAATAATTTCTCCGCGAACACGGAAAGTTCCACGCTGAAATGCTTGATCATTTCGGGTATATTGCAATTCCGCTAACTTCGCTAAAATTTGGCGTTGATCGATAATGGCACCTTGTTGTAAATGCAACATCATTTGTAAATAGCTATCAGGATCGCCCAAACCATAAATTGCAGAAACAGAAGCCACCACGATGGTATCTCGACGTTCTAGAAAAGATTTCGTCGCAGAAAGTCGCATTTGTTCAATTTGATCATTAATAGACGCATCTTTTTCAATAAATGTATCACTGCTTGGCACATAGGCTTCTGGCTGATAATAATCATAGTAAGACACAAAATATTCCACCGCATTTTCTGGAAAAAAAGCTTTCATTTCTGCATAAAGCTGAGCAGCAAGGGTTTTATTCGGTGCAAGTAACATCGCGGGGCGATTTAATTGAGCGATTACATTGGCGATAGTAAACGTCTTCCCCGAGCCAGTTACCCCGAGTAAAGTTTGATGCGCCAAACCATCCGTTAAATTTTCAGCCAATTTTTCGATAGCTTGTGGCTGATCGCCAGAGGGACGAAAGTCGGAATGCAGAATGAATGGTTTTGTGTTGATTTTTTCAGACATAAAGTGCGGTCGGTTTTTTGATAGTTTTGAATAATGCCTATTTTAGCATATTTACTGTGTAAAATTGATCAGGCAAAAATCTAAGTTTTACACAGACTTAGCGATGTCAAGAGAAAGATGTCACAAATTCATTAAAAAAACTTTAAATTTTTACTAGACAAAACTTAACTTATTGATTTTAAATTAAAATTTAATTTTAGGCTAATCTATAATCAAGATTGAATAATCCTTGTAAGAACAAGGGATCCGCAAAATTTTAAAAAGTTAATCCACAAAGTTATCCACAGGCTCTGTGGATAGAAAAATAAATATTAGGGGGTATATAAAAGATGAGAAAATTTTTTATTTTTTTATGAAATTTTTTTAAATTTTGCATTGACAAGCTAACTATCGATCATTAAAATTCGCGCCCTGTTCCTTGTGATACAAAGTTTATTCCTCCTTAGTTCAGTCGGTAGAACGGTGGACTGTTAATCCATATGTCGCTGGTTCAAGTCCAGCAGGAGGAGCCAATTTTTCTTTTGGTTTAGAGTTTGTTTGTCTCCTTTTACAAATTCTAAATTAGCAACCAAAAGATTTTGAGCCCATCATGTTGATGGGCTTTATTTTTAACTTCAAAATAGGATTTTGCTTCCGCCAGTTGAGATGGTTGTGCCGTATAACAAACTCAGGGCAAAAAATAGCATTATTCCACCTGCGATTAGTTTCACGATGCTTTCGCTTTTTCCTTTCGTATTTTTTGAACTATACCAATGCCCTAAGTGGATTGCGGTATTTCGTGCATAACGTACAATTCCTGCGAAGGCTGACAGCATAAGCCCCGTGCCGAAAGACATGGCTAATACAGCTAAAATTCCCCAGCTATAAAGATCAAGCATATAAGCTAAAAATAAAACGAAAATTGCACCGCTACATGGGCGCATGCCAATTGTTAGAATCACGAGAAATTGTGATTTTAAATTAGTTGCTTGTGCAGTTTGCGTCGGGCTTGGCAAATGTTGGTGTCCACAACTACAGGTGTTTGGCTGAAAAGTGCGGTTATTTTTCACCGCACTTTTTTCGTGTAGAGGGAGGGGATTGAGGGATTTAATGGCTAATTTAGCTTTTTTACGATAGGCACGTAGACCTTGCCAAATCCAATAACAGCCGAGAAATACCAATAATAGCAAGGCAGTTCGTTCTAACCAAAGCTGGCTTAATTTGAAATAACGTGATGAAAGATTTAGCACTACAACAAGCAATGTTGTTGCTGTAATGGCGACAATGCCTTGCATTAAGGAAGAAAGTAAACTCAAGATAGTGCTTTGTTTTAATTGGCTTTCATGCGTGGAAAGATAGCTGGCAATAATAAATTTGCCGTGTCCTGGCCCGAGGGCATGAAGTACGCCGTAAACAAAGCTGGCGAAAATAAGTGTGATGCCTGCCTTGATGCTATTATTTTGAATTTGATGTAAATTTTCCGAAATAAGCTGATTAAAATCTTTTTGCCATGCAGCAATATGTAAGAAAAACCAAGGGGAAAAAGAGCCAAGTAAGGCGAGTGCAATCACTAATAACACGAGCCCAGTTTTATATTTTTTCATTTCTACTCACATTGAATTATTATTTTTTGCGCGAACATTACGCCTAAGGAATCATCTTCGTTCTTTTGGGATTTATCAAGTGAAGATGCGTAGGCTTGGATTTTTTCATCCACATTAGGTTCAATTAATTTTCCTTGGCAATTTTTCGAAAGTGCGGAAAAATCTACCGCACTTTTTGAAGCGTAAGTCATCGCCACATAATAAGTGGGATCGTAAGTTTGTAAGCTAAATGTGTTTTTTTCTAACTTTTGCGGATGGGCGAGTGGCACATCAAAATAATATTGCAGTTGTAAGCCTTGAACATTAATGCCGTAATTTTTTGGGCGAGGGGAATATTTGATTTTATTATTCTGGGCATCATATAGATAGCTGAAATAATGCTCACTGACGATATTTCCCATTACATCATCAAGAAGTTTTTGTTTTTCCGCTTTAGTTCTAGCTTGTTTCATATCATAAATAACTGCAGACGAACTTGGTTCATCCAACGTCCATTTCATTGAAAAACCTGTGAGTTGATTATTTTCTATAATGGGCGTGGTTTGTATATCAATAAATGCGTGAGGATGGGCTAAAACACCAAAACTAATGAATAAACCGAGTAATAATGAATACGTTTTCACAAAAAATCCTATTATTTTGAACGCTAGAATTTGAAGTTGTTTATTCTACACGCAAAAACGAATTTTTCTGTCAAAAATGTTGATGTAAATCAAAAAAACTCTCAATAGCATTTCCCTTGCCTTTCAATATTCAGTAACATAGCTCCCGTCAAGTGATTGCTTGATATTCATAAAGTTCCTAAATAAAATAATGATAAATATAGCTAAACTACTTTCCTGCCACCCGTTTCGGGTGGTTTTTTTTATCTAAGTCGAAAGATGCACTCTTGCATTGTGCATTTATTCTTATTATGATCAGCTCGAGTATAACTAAGAGAATAATAGATGTTTAATTTAAAGCGTGAGCATTTTAGAGATGATTATCTTTATAGGTTTTATCAATATGGTGATACTCATAGTAAGATTCCTTCTAATTTGTATAAAGTATTGGCAAGAAAATTAGATATGATAAGTGCCTCAGAAAATATCAACGATTTACGTTCTCCACCAGCTAACCATTTGGAGTTGCTTGAGCCAAAAGAAAATAAAATTTATTCTATTCGAGTGAATAAACAATATCGTTTAATTTTTAAATATGAAAATAACGAAGTAAATAATTTATATTTAGATCCACATTCTTATAATTTGTAAGGAGGATAATATGATGACGAGAAAACCCACCTCTGTTGGTGAAATTCTACAAGAAGAGTTTTTAGAACCTTTAAGTCTTAAAATTAGTGATTTAGCTCAAATTTTAGATGTACATCGTAATACGGCAAGCAATATTGTTAATAATAGTTCACGAATTACGCTAGAAATGGCAGTTAAACTTGCTAAAGTATTTGATACTACGCCTGAGTTTTGGCTTAATCTGCAAACACGTATTGATTTATGGGACCTTGAACACAATAAACGTTTTCAACAAAGTCTTGCAAATGTTAAGCCCGCTCTACATCGGCATGATACTTCTACATTTGCAATGTAATTTGAGCCCTAAAGTGTCTATTTAATTTAGGGAATACTTCACTCTAAATATTGACAAGTGGTTAGGTTTCGCCAAACTTTTGCAAAATCTGTCCACTTGTTTCCTATATTTTCGCCCTATTTTCCAGTAGAATAGGGCGAATTTTTTTGTGAGGAATTATTAATGTCATCTCAATTTGTGTATACGATGCATCGTGTCGGCAAAGTAGTGCCGCCGAAGCGTCATATTTTGAAAGATATTTCTTTAAGCTTTTTCCCTGGTGCTAAGATCGGGGTTTTAGGTTTAAATGGTGCGGGTAAATCGACTCTTTTACGCATTATGGCAGGCGTAGATAAAGAGTTTGAAGGGGAAGCTCGTCCACAACCGGGTATTAAAATTGGGTATCTTCCGCAAGAGCCAAAACTCGAGCCACAACAAACCGTGCGTGAAGCAGTGGAAGAAGCGGTTTCTGAAGTGAAAAATGCACTGACTCGTTTAGATGAAGTGTATGCGCTTTATGCGGATCCTGATGCAGATTTTGATAAATTAGCGGCAGAACAAGCCAATCTTGAAGCTATCATTCAAGCGCATGATGGGCATAATTTAGATAACCAATTAGAGCGTGCGGCAGATGCGTTACGTTTACCTGATTGGGATGCCAAAATTGAACATTTATCTGGTGGTGAGCGTCGCCGAGTGGCACTTTGCCGCTTATTACTCGAAAAACCAGATATGTTGTTGTTAGATGAACCAACTAACCACTTAGATGCGGAATCTGTGGCGTGGTTAGAGCGATTCTTACACGACTACGAGGGTACAGTGGTAGCAATCACTCACGACCGTTATTTCTTAGATAATGTGGCTGGTTGGATCTTAGAGCTTGACCGTGGCGAGGGCATTCCTTGGGAAGGCAACTATTCTTCTTGGTTAGAGCAAAAAGAGAAACGTTTAGAACAAGAACAAGCAACTGAAAACGCACGTCAAAAATCCATTGCGAAAGAGTTAGAATGGGTTCGTCAAAATCCAAAAGGTCGCCAAGCGAAAAGCAAAGCACGTATGGCTCGTTTTGATGAATTGAACTCTGGCGAATATCAAAAACGAAACGAGACGAACGAACTCTTTATTCCACCTGGCCCACGCTTAGGCGATAAAGTGATTGAAGTGCAAAACTTAACCAAGTCTTATGGCGACCGCACTTTAATTGATGATTTATCATTCAGTATTCCAAAAGGGGCAATTGTTGGGATTATCGGAGCGAACGGTGCAGGTAAATCAACCTTATTCCGTATGTTGTCAGGTCAAGAACAACCAGATTCAGGTTCTGTGACAATGGGCGAAACCGTTGTGCTTGCTTCGGTAGATCAGTTCCGTGACTCAATGGATGACAAGAAAACTGTGTGGGAAGAAGTGTCTAATGGACAAGACATTCTTACTATCGGCAACTTTGAAATTCCAAGCCGTGCTTATGTGGGGCGTTTCAACTTCAAAGGTGTAGATCAACAAAAACGTGTGGGGGAATTATCGGGCGGTGAACGTGGTCGTTTACACTTAGCGAAACTTCTACAACGTGGTGGTAACGTGCTATTACTGGACGAACCAACCAATGACTTAGATGTTGAAACCTTGCGTGCCTTAGAAAATGCGATCTTAGAATTCCCAGGCTGTGCAATGGTTATTTCGCACGACCGTTGGTTCTTAGACCGTATCGCAACGCATATTTTAGACTACGGCGATGAAGGTAAAGTCACGTTCTATGAAGGTAACTTCTCAGACTACGAAGAGTGGAAAAAGAAAACCTTAGGCGATGCAGCCACTCAGCCACATCGTATTAAATATAAACGTATTGCGAAGTAATTTAGATTGAGAAAGTGCGGTGGATTTTGACCGCACTTTTCTTACTTTTTTGGGAGTGATTATGTTAGTTGATTTACATATTTTTTTCGCCTTTTTAAGTTTGGCATTGTTAGTAATTCGTGGTGCAATGCAGCTTAATGGTAAAAATTGGCGTTCGATAAAATTATTAAAAATTTTACCGCACTTATCAGATACCTTGCTGATTGTGTCTGGCGTCGTCATTTTATACCTCTTTGCTTTTGGTATTGAATGGTGGTTAGTGGCTAAATTCGCATTACTGATTTTGTATATTGTGTTTGCTGCAAAATTTTTCAGTAAAAAAGTTTCTCAACCCAAAAGCATTTTCTTTTGGCTTGCTTGCGTAAGTTTTATTGGTGCGATGTTAATTGCCTATTTAAAATAAAACGATGTCATCTCGCCAGCTTCAAATTTTAATCTGCAAAACTTTGCCGCTTGTGCCTGATAACGTATTAATTATCGGCGAAAGTGGCATTGCTTTTTCTAAAGCAACGAATTTGCTTGGACAAGAATTTGAACATATCTTATTTGATGCGCGAAATGGCATTCATCTTGAAGCGCTGGCTATTGCAGCTGGAACACTGAAAATGGGCGGCACACTTTGTTTAGTGTTATCTGATTGGGAAAATTTATCTCAGCAGCCTGATCAAGATAGTTTACGTTGGAATGGAAATCAGTCAGCAATCGCCACGCCTAATTTTATTGATCATTTCAAACAGTGCATTGAACGTTATCATTTCCCCATTTTAAGAGAGGAAAGTGCGGTTGAATTTCCTACGGTTTTTTATTCTAACGAACATCACAAAAATGCTACGTTAGCGCAACAACAAATTATCGAGACTATTTTACAAGCCGAGCAGGATATTTATTTTCTAACCTCCAAGCGGGGAAGAGGAAAATCCGCATTATTGGGTATGCTTGCTAACCAAATTCAAGCACCAGTTTATCTCACCGCACCGAATAAAAGTGCGGTGCATTCCGTTATTGAATTTTCAGAACGAGAGATAGAATTTATCGCGCCTGATGAACTGGCTATTCGGTTACAACATGAACCAGAATTCAGTCAATCAGCTTGGTTGCTGGTAGATGAAGCGGCGGTAATCCCATTGCCGTTATTGCAAGAATATTCTCAATATTTTCAACATATTGTCTTCAGCACAACAATTCATAGCTATGAAGGTACGGGGCGTGGTTTCGAATTAAAATTTAAACGGAAAATTCACCGCACTTTTCAGCATTTTGAGCTTAAACAGCCCCTACGTTGGCAAGAAAATGACCCGTTAGAACATTTTATTGATGATCTTTTGTTGCTAAATGCCGAAGATGATTTTCAGCACTTTGACTATAACAATATTACTTATAACATAGAGGAAAACGCTAAAAATCTTTCCTTCCCCTGCTTGCGGGGGAAGGTGCCCGAAGGGCGGAAGGGGGATTTAGATATAGCCAGCCTCCCTCAAGCTTTGGAAGCTCCCCTCACAAGTAAGGGTAGTAAAGGAAAATATAATCGTCAATTTTTATTTCGAGATTTTTATGGCTTAATGACATTGGCGCATTATCGAACATCGCCACTCGATCTTCGCCGTTTACTTGATGGAGAAAATCAACGTTTTTATTTTGCCGAATATCAACAGAATTTGCTCGGTGCAATTTGGGCATTAGAAGAAGGAAATATGGCTGATGATGAGTTGATTATTCAAATTCAACAAGGCAAACGCCGCCCGAAAGGGAATCTTGTTCCACAGGCGTTATGTTTCTATGAAAACTTGCCTCAAGCCTGTAAATTACGATCTTTACGTATTTCTCGTATAGCGGTTCAGCCAAATTGGCAGCAAAAGGGCATTGGGCAAAATTTGATGCAAGCCATGGAAAATGCCGATGTGGATTTTCTTTCAGTGAGTTTTGGCTACACCGACGAACTGGCAAAATTTTGGCAAAAGTGCGGTTTTGTTTTGGTGCATTTAGGCGAGCATCAAGAAGCGAGTAGTGGTTGTTATTCAGCGATTGCCCTTAAAGGACTTTCCAAAGAAGGCTTGGCTTTAGTTGATACTGCGTACAAACAATTTCAGCGTAATCTCCCTTTATCTTTTCATCCGTTTGCCATAAATTTTGAGCAAAATCAGCTTGATTGGCAGCTTGATGATTTTGATTGGATGAGCTTAAAAAACTTCGCTAATTTTCACCGCACTTTATTTTCGAGCGTTCCTGCGATGAGGCGTTTATTAAAATTAGCGGGCAAAGAAAATTTCCCATTAATTTCCGCTTATTTAACAAAAAAACAACTTCCTATTAACAAGAAAAAAGGCGTAGAATGTTTGCGTTTAGAAATTAAACAATATTTAGAGCGAGGAACTTTATGACAGAACAAACCGCAAAACCAAAAGGCTGGTTTAAACGCGCACTTGAAAAATATGACAACTTCATTAAAGAATGGGGTTTAGATCAACCGAATTGTAGCTGCGTGCCTATGTCAGCAACAGAAGATGAAAATGGTAATTTGAAGACAAAAGAATCTTCTTTAAAGAAATAAATATTAACTGTTTTTTTAAACAGTGAACTTATTGAAAGATAGAGCAAATTCCAGTACACTATGCCTCAATTTTACACAAGATTGACGCATTATTTATATTTATGAAAACGGCTTTTTTCCAACCTGATATTCCAACCCAACCCAATGATCACAAAATTTTAGGCAATGTATTACCAGGCGCTGATGCATTGGCGATTAGTGAAATTGCAGAGCAAAACCAAAATTTAACCGTAGTGGTGACTCCAGATACACGAAGTGCGGTGCGTTTATCACGTGTTTTATCGGAATTAAGCAGTCAAAATGTATGCCTTTTCCCTGATTGGGAAACCTTACCTTACGATACTTTTTCTCCCCATCAAGAAATTATTTCCTCTCGTTTAAGTGCGCTTTTCCATTTACAAAATGCGAAAAAAGGCATTTTCTTATTGCCGATTTCGACATTAATGCAACGCCTTTGCCCGCCACAATATTTACAACACAATGTGCTTCTGATTAAAAAAGGCGATCGTTTGGTCATCGATAAAATGTGCTTACAATTAGAAGCAGCGGGCTATCGAGCTGTGGAGCAAGTATTAGAACACGGCGAGTACGCAGTTCGTGGTTCCTTGTTGGATCTTTTCCCAATGGGAAGTGCGGTGCCTTTTCGCCTTGATTTTTTTGATGATGAAATTGATTCTATTCGCACTTTTGATGTGGATACGCAACGCACTCTTGATGAAATTAACTCAATTAATCTTTTGCCAGCTCACGAATTTCCAACGGACGACAAAGGGATTGAATTTTTCCGTGTGCAATTTCGTGAAACTTTTGGGGAGATTCGCCGAGATCCCGAACATATTTATCAGCAAATCAGTAAAGGTACCTTGATTTCTGGCATTGAATATTGGCAGCCACTTTTCTTTGCTGAAATGGCAACTTTATTTGATTATTTGCCGGAGCAAACGCTGTTTGTAGATATGGAAAATAATCAAACGCAAGGCGAGCGTTTTTATCAAGATGCCAAACAGCGTTATGAACAACGTAAAGTGGATCCGATGCGTCCGCTTTTATCGCCTGAAAAATTATGGCTTAATGTAGATGAAGTCAATCGCCGATTGAAATCTTATCCACGTATTACATTTAAAGCGGAAAAAGTGCGGTCATCGGTACGCCAGAAAAATTTACCTGTTGCCGCTCTACCAGAAGTGACTATTCAATCCCAGCAAAAAGAACCATTGGGACAATTACGTCAATTTATTGAGCATTTTAAAGGAAATGTACTGTTTTCTGTGGAGACGGAAGGTCGCCGAGAGACTTTGCTTGATTTGCTTTCACCGTTAAAACTCAAGCCAAAACAAATTCAATCTTTAGAACAGATTGAAAATGAAAAATTTAGCTTGTTAGTCAGCTCTCTTGAACAAGGTTTTATAATTGAACAATCGCTTCCTGTTGCGATTATTGGCGAAGCTAATTTACTTGGCGAGCGCATTCAACAACGTTCTAGAGACAAACGTAAAACAATTAATCCTGATACGCTTGTACGAAATCTTGCCGAACTGAAAATAGGGCAACCAGTTGTGCATCTTGATCACGGTGTGGGACGTTATGGCGGTTTGGTCACCTTAGATACAGGCGGCATTAAAGCCGAATATTTGCTACTAAATTATGCAAATGAATCGAAACTTTATGTGCCAGTGACTTCATTACATTTGATTAGCCGTTATGTTGGTGGCTCTGATGAAAGTGCGCCATTACATAAATTAGGGAACGAGGCTTGGGCGAAATCACGCCAAAAAGCTGCGGAGAAAATTCGTGATGTGGCGGCAGAGTTATTAGATGTTTACGCACAACGTGAAGCGAAGAAAGGCTTTGCCTTTAAATATGATCGTGAAGAATTTCAACAATTTTCCGCAACCTTTCCTTTTGAAGAAACCTACGATCAGGAAATGGCAATTAATGCGGTAATTTCGGATATGTGTCAGCCTAAGGCAATGGATCGCCTTGTTTGTGGTGATGTGGGTTTTGGTAAAACTGAAGTGGCAATGCGCGCTGCCTTTTTGGCTGTGATGAATCATAAGCAAGTAGCAGTGCTAGTGCCAACCACACTGTTAGCCCAACAGCATTATGAGAATTTTAAAGATCGTTTTGCGAATTTGCCTGTGAATGTCGAAGTGTTATCGCGTTTCAAAACTGCAAAAGAACAAAAACAAATTCTGGAAAACCTTGCAGAAGGAAAAGTCGATATATTAATTGGTACCCATAAATTAATTCAATCAGATGTAAAATTTAACGATCTTGGATTGTTGATTATTGATGAAGAACATCGTTTTGGTGTAGGGCAAAAAGAGAAAATCAAACAGCTTCGTGCGAATATCGATATTCTTACGCTAACGGCAACGCCAATTCCTCGAACGCTTAATATGGCGATGAATGGCATTCGTGATCTTTCCATTATTTCCACACCTCCTGCTCGCCGATTAAGTATTAAAACCTTCGTCCGTCAGAATGACGATCTTGTTGTACGAGAAGCGATTTTGCGTGAAATTCTCCGAGGTGGGCAGGTTTATTATCTCCACAATGATGTCGCAAGCATTGAAAATACAGCAGAAAAACTGACCACGCTTGTGCCAGAGGCGCGAGTAATTGTGGGGCACGGACAAATGAGAGAACGTGAGTTAGAACGTGTGATGAGTGATTTTTATCATCAGCGTTATAACGTCTTAGTTTGTTCAACCATTATCGAAACGGGTATTGATGTACCAACGGCAAATACCATTATTATTGAACGAGCGGATCATTTTGGTTTGGCTCAGTTGCATCAATTACGTGGACGAGTCGGGCGTTCACATCATCAGGCTTATGCTTATTTGCTTACGCCCCCACCTAAAATGATGACAAAAGATGCTGAACGCCGTCTAGATGCGTTGGAAAATCTTGATAATCTTGGGGCTGGTTTTATCTTGGCAACCCACGATTTAGAGATTCGTGGTGCTGGCGAATTACTTGGAAACGAACAAAGTGGACAAATTGAAAGCATCGGTTTTTCGCTTTATATGGAATTATTGGATGCAGCGGTTAAAGCGTTAAAAGAAGGGCGTGAACCATCATTAGAAGAATTGACGCAACAACAAGCGGATATTGAATTGCGTGTGCCTGCTTTACTGCCTGATGATTATCTAGGAGACGTGAATATGCGTTTATCCTTTTATAAACGCATTGCTGCAGCAGAGAGTAAAGCAGAATTAGATGAATTAAAAGTTGAGTTGATTGACAGATTTGGATTATTGCCTGATGCAACGAAAAATTTATTACAAATTACAGAGTTGCGTTTATTGGTTGAGCCGTTGAACGTTGTGCGAATTGATGCTGGAACACAAGGCGGTTTTATTGAGTTTTCAGCAAAAGCACAAGTGAATCCAGATAAATTTATTCAATTAATTCAAAAAGAACCTATTGTGTATCGATTTGATGGCCCATTAAAATTTAAGTTTATGAAAGATCTATCCGATAACAAAGTGCGGTTAGAATTTGTGGTGGATTTGTTAAGAACGATTGCTGCATAAAAAGAAGCCCGATCATTGTGATCGGACTTTTTTCTTAAATATATCAAGCAGATTATTGCACTAATAAATAGAAATTACTGTCACCTCGTAAAATATTAAGTGCAACTGCTGACGGTTCAGTTTCAAGCACTTTATTTAATTCACGAATGTTTTCGATCATTTGACGATTAATACCAATAATAATATCGCCCGATTTTAAACCACGTTGTGCAGCCAGCGAATTAGGTTGAATTTTTGTGATTTTAATTCCTTTAACGCCTTTAGCATCGTAGTCTTTCAATGTTGCACCATCTAATGCAGGCAACTCAGTTTTTGAGGAAAGTTGGCTACCATCATCCGCTTGTAATTTCATTTTAACGTCGTGGGATTTGCCATCACGTAAGTAAGTCAAGCTAATCTCTTTGCCTGCACCAGTGGTTGCGATTTTTGCACGAATTTCAGCGAAACTTGAGATTTTTTGACCGTTCATCGCCGTGATAATATCGCCCGCTTTAAGTCCTGCTTTTTCAGCAGCAGATTTCGGTAAAACTTCACTTACAAATGCGCCTTGTTGCGCGCTTACATTAAAGGCTTTGGCTAAATCAGCATTGAGTTCGCCCCCTTTAATACCAAGCAATCCGCGACGCACTTGACCAAATTCTAAAATTTGTTGCACTAAATTGCTTGCTTGATTACTTGGAATCGCAAAGGCAATTCCTGCATTGCCACCGCTTGGAGAAATAATTGCGGTATTAATTCCAATAAGTTCGCCATTTAGATTGACTAATGCACCACCCGAATTACCGCGGTTTACTGCTGCATCGGTTTGAATATAGTTTTCATAAGTGCCACTGTCAGAACCTGTTGAACGACCCAATGCAGAAACAATACCTGATGTCACAGTTTGACCTAAACCAAATGGATTACCGATTGCAACAGTGAAATCGCCTACGCGTAATTTGTCGGAATCAGCAAATTTGATTTCTGTTAAATTACTTGGTTTTTCAAGCTGTACTAATGCAATATCTGATTGTTCATCTTTACCCACTAATTTTGCTTTAAATTCACGCCCATCTTGTAATTGCACGGTAATTTTATCAGCTCCATCAATAACATGATTATTGGTTAAAACATAGCCTTTGCTTGCATTAATAATGACACCAGAACCTAAACCACGGAAGTTACGCTTTGACTCTCCACGTCCACCAAATTGTTCGGCAAAACGATCGCCAAAGAAGAATTTAAATTCTTCAGGAATATCGTCTAGGAAAGGAGAACGAGAATCTACTTTAGCTTTTCCTTCAACGGAAAGAGTGACAACGGCAGGTTGTACTTTTTCTAACATCGGTGCAAGACTGTTTTGTTCCGAAACAAAACTTGGCAAAGTGGCTTGAGCAACAAATGATGTGCTTAATACACTTAATCCAAGTGCAATACTATTTAATACAAAACGTGTTTTTTTCATAAATACTCCAAAATAAATTTCAGATAACGTGGTCTGTAAGACAAAAAAATAAAAAAAATGTTCAATAAGAGGAGAGCAAATTATCTTGTTTAAAAGGAAATCGGAGCAGTACAAAAACGGTCTTACAAGTAGCAAATTCTATAAATTTATGTTCTAATACGCGCAATTTTCTAGTCAATAAAAAGGTCAAAAAATGAGCTGGATTAACCGAATTTTTAGTAAAAGTCCTTCTTCTTCCACTCGAAAAGCCAATGTGCCAGAAGGCGTGTGGACAAAATGTACTGCTTGTGAACAAGTACTTTATAGTGAAGAACTCAAACGTAATCTGTATGTTTGCCCGAAATGTGGTCATCATATGCGTATTGATGCTCGTGAGCGTTTATTAAATTTATTGGACGAAGATTCAAGCCAAGAAATTGCGGCAGATTTAGAACCAAAAGATATTTTAAAATTCAAAGATTTAAAGAAATATAAAGATCGTATCAATGCGGCGCAAAAAGAAACGGGCGAGAAAGATGCGCTAATTACTATGACAGGTACACTTTATAATATGCCAATCGTTGTGGCTGCATCGAACTTTGCTTTTATGGGCGGTTCAATGGGTTCTGTAGTTGGTGCAAAATTTGTTAAAGCGGCTGAAAAAGCGATGGAAATGAATTGTCCGTTTGTATGTTTCTCTGCGAGTGGTGGTGCTCGTATGCAGGAAGCATTATTCTCTTTAATGCAAATGGCAAAAACCAGTGCCGTACTTGCTCAAATGCGTGAAAAGGGTGTGCCATTTATTTCAGTATTAACGGATCCGACTTTAGGCGGCGTATCAGCCAGTTTTGCGATGTTAGGGGATTTAAATATTGCCGAGCCAAAAGCCTTAATTGGTTTTGCAGGGCCACGCGTTATTGAACAAACTGTGCGTGAAAAATTGCCAGAAGGTTTCCAACGTAGTGAGTTTCTACTTGAGAAAGGGGCAATTGATATGATCGTGAAACGTTCAGAAATGCGTCAAACTTTAGCAAGTGTACTGAGTAAATTAACGAATCAACCTTCTCCTTTTGTAGAACCTGAACTCATTTCAGAAGATGAATAATATGCAACTTAAAGCCACTTCGCCACTCGCTGAGTGGCTTTCTTATTTAGAAAAAAGCCATTTTAAACCTATTGATCTCGGTTTAGATCGTATTCAATCCGTGGCAGAAAAATTGGATTTACTTCATCCCGCCCCTTATGTGATAACTGTGGGGGGGACGAATGGTAAAGGCACGACTTGTCGCTTGTTAGAAACGATTCTGCTTAATCACGGATTACGTGTAGGCGTGTATTCTTCGCCCCATTTATTGCGTTATAACGAGCGAGTACGCATTCAAAATCAAGATTTACCCGATGAAGCACATACCGCCTCTTTTGCTTTTATTGATGAAAACAAAACAGAATCGCTGACTTATTTTGAATTTAGCACCCTTTCTGCATTGCATTTATTTAAGCAAGCAAAATTAGATGTGGTGATTTTAGAAGTGGGTTTGGGCGGCCGTTTAGATGCGACCAATATTGTGGATAGCCATCTTGCTGTGATTACTAGCATCGATATTGATCACACCGATTTTCTTGGGGATACCAGAGAGGCCATTGCTTTTGAAAAAGCAGGAATTTTCCGCGAAAATTGCCCTGTCGTGATTGGTGAACCTAATGTGCCGCAAACAATGTTAGATCAGGCCGAAAAATTACATTGCCAAGTTGCTCGTCGTGATGTGGATTGGTTATTTGAGCAAAATGCTGAAAATTGGCAATGGCAAAATAAAAAAGTGCGGTTAGAAAATTTGCCGTTTTGTCAGATTCCATTGGCGAATGCCGCAACGGCTCTGGCTGCCGTTCAATATTTACCTTTTGATATTTCAGAACAGACTTTGCGAAAATCTTTGCAAGAGGTAGAACTGGTTGGTCGTTTTCAAGCTATAAAAACAGATAAACGTGAAAAATTAGCGGATTATCTTGGCGTACCAGTTGAAACCTTGCCAACAATTATCGTTGATGTAGGGCATAATCCTCACGCTGCAAAATATTTATCTGAAAAATTGACCGCACTTAAACGTAGCATCGAGGGTAAAATGATTGCCGTGTGTGGGATGCTCAAAGACAAAGATGCAAATGGGGTATTTGAGCATTTAACACCTATTATTGATGAATGGCATTGTGTAACTTTAGGCGGCTATCGCGGGCAGTCAGGCGATGAATTAGCAGAGAAATTGAAAAGTCATTTCCCAAATATTCAAGCTACATCAGATAATTCTGTTATGGATGGTGTGTGTACAGCACTCAAAAGTGCGGTAAAAAATGATGTGGTTTTAGTCTTTGGATCTTTCCACACCGTTGCTGAATTTTGGGCTGTGGTGGAATAAAATGTACCATCAAAGCAAAGGGCTGATATTTAAAATCAGCCCTTATTTTTTGGAATATTATTTCCAAGAATATTTCACACCCACGGTGCCTTGGTAACCTTTGTGACTATTTTTTTCTCTGTTTTATCTTTTATATCAATTGTGAGTTCAACGACAATTAAAGTAAACCCTTTAGCATAAAACAGTATTTTCCTTATCGGTTGGATTTTAACCAGTTTGTGTTTATTTAACAAGTTTAGATTAGTGTGATTTTAGAAAAATAGAAGAAATATGATTTAGAACAATATTTATAATGTGGTGCTGTTTGGCAATGGCTGAGGTTCCCCTAAAAAATAAGGCTCAACACCTAATATCAAGTCAAAAACCGCTTTTATGCGGGCAAAAACTTCTCTTATTTGTGTGGAAAAATGTAATTCTGGCTGTTTTGCCACAAAGCAAATGGCATCAATATTATGTGCTTGGGCAATTAATAGCGCGCGTTCGCAATGAAATTTTTGACTGACAATCGTAAATGTTTTCACTTGGAAAATTTTATCGGCGCGGATAACGGAATCTAGGGTGCGAAAACCTGCAAAATCACGGAACATTAAAGTTTCTGGCACGCCCATTTTGCGTAAATCGCGAAACATTGCTCTTGGTTCGTTATATTGCAAAGTTCGGTTGTCACCACTTAATAAAAGATAATTCACTTTTTGTTGTTCGATTAGGCTTTTAGCTGCCATTAAGCGACTATCGTAATAAACGTTCGGTTTTCCGCTGACGGTGTATTTTGATGTGCCAAGCACAAGGGCGCAGGGGCGAAAGGGGAGTTCATCAATATTTGTGAATATTTTATCGCGAACATAAAAACTGACGCCTCGATCCACTAGCAAGCAAAGTATAATCAATGCAAAGATTGCGTAGAGTAGTGCGCGAAAAAGTACGGTGAATTTTGGAGATAATTTTTTTACTAGCATAGCGGTAAACATAATGAAAAATCGACCGCACTTCAAGGAGAATTTGATGGATTTTGTGAATCGCATTGATGTGCGATAATTTAGCCGTTTAGACGGCTAAAATTTCTTGACAAGCTAATCGACTTACTGATAGTTTAAACGCCATTCTGATTATTACGATAGGTTTTCAATGTCTGTGCAAAATGTAGTGCTTTTTGACACACAGCCTTTAACTCTGATGCTTGGCGGCAAACTTTCCCATATTAATGTCGCGTATCAAACTTATGGCACACTCAATGCCGAAAAAAATAATGCGGTATTAATTTGCCATGCTTTGACTGGCGATGCTGAGCCTTATTTCGATGATGGTCGAGATGGCTGGTGGCAGAATTTTATGGGAGCAGGTTTAGCATTGGATACGGATCGTTATTTTTTTATTAGCTCGAACGTATTAGGTGGGTGTAAGGGAACAACTGGGCCTTCATCAATTAATCCGCAAACGGGTAAACCTTATGGCAGCCAATTTCCTAATATTGTTGTGCAAGATATTGTTAAAGTACAAAAAGCCTTGCTTGAACATCTTGGTATTAGCCATTTAAAAGCCATTATTGGTGGATCTTTTGGCGGTATGCAAGCGAATCAATGGGCGATTGATTATCCTGATTTTATGGATAATATCGTGAATCTTTGCTCATCCATTTATTTTAGTGCTGAAGCCATAGGCTTTAACCATGTTATGCGTCAAGCGGTAATTAATGATCCCAATTTTAACGGCGGCGATTATTATGAGGGGACACCGCCAGATCAAGGGTTATCTATTGCGCGTATGCTAGGTATGCTGACTTACCGCACCGATTTACAACTAGCCAAAGCCTTTGGGCGTGCTACAAAATCAGATGGCAGCTTTTGGGGCGATTACTTTCAAGTGGAATCCTATCTTTCTTACCAAGGCAAAAAATTCTTAGAACGTTTTGATGCCAATAGTTATTTGCATTTGTTACGTGCGTTGGATATGTATGATCCAAGTTTGGGGTATGAGAATGTCAAAGAGGCATTATCACGTATTAAAGCACGCTATACGTTGGTTTCTGTGACAACGGATCAACTTTTTAAACCCATTGATCTTTATAAAAGTAAACAGCTTTTAGAGCAAAGTGGAGTCGATCTACATTTTTATGAATTCCCATCAGATTACGGACACGATGCGTTTTTAGTGGATTATGATCAGTTTGAAAAACGAATTCGAGATGGTTTGGCAGGTAATTAATTAGTCATAAAAAAGTGCGGTGAAATTTCACCGCACTTCTTCTTTTATAACCAGTTATTCTTCAGAACTGCTTTCTTCCAAAGAATCTTCTTCATCTGCATCACAAACACGTTCTAAACTTACTACGTGTTCATCATCGGCAGTACGAATTAAGCGAACACCTTGCGTGTTACGCCCTACAATGCTCACTTCGCTTACGCGTGTGCGAACAAGCGTTCCTGCATCAGTGATCAACATAATTTGGTCTGTTTCTTCTACTTGAGTTGCAGCAACGACTTTACCATTGCGTTCACTCACTTTAATCGAAATCACACCTTTTGTATTACGTGATTTAGTTGGGTATTCACTTAATTGTGTGCGTTTTCCGTAGCCGTTTTGTGTTGCTGTTAAAATTTCCCCTTCACCTTTTGGCACAACGAGAGAAACCACTTTATCGATATTTAAGTCTAATGATGCTTCAGCGTTGTCATCAGAAATATCTTCAATTTCTACCGCACTTTCATCGTCAGAAATATCGTTTGTTAAAGCCAGTTTGATACCGCGAACACCTGTTGCTAAACGCCCCATTGCACGCACGGCATTTTCAGCAAAACGCACCACGCGACCTTGCGATGAGAACAACATAATTTCGTTGCTGCCATCAGTAATATCCACGCCGATTAATTCATCTTCGTCACGTAAATTCAATGCGATGATACCGTTTGAACGTGGACGGCTAAATTCGGTTAAGGCGATTTTCTTCACAATACCGCCAGCAGTTGCCATGACTACGAATTTATCTTCTTCGTAAGCAGAAACTGGCAAGATTGCAGTAATACGTTCGTTTTCTTGTAACGGAAGAATATTCACAATTGGACGACCGCGTGCACCACGGCTTGCTTGTGGAAGTTGATATACTTTCAACCAATATAAACGACCACGGCTAGAGAAGCAGAGGATGGTATCGTGAGTATTTGCCACCAGTAATTTTTCGATGAAATCTTCTTCTTTCATCTTCGTTGCAGATTTGCCTTTACCGCCACGGCGTTGTGCTTCATAGTCAGTCAGTGGTTGGTATTTCACATAACCTTCGTGAGAAAGCGTCACAACCACGTCTTCTTGTGCGATTAAATCTTCTAAATCAATATCGCCAGAAGCAGCGGTAATTTCAGTTAAACGATCATCGCCAAATTGTGCTTTCACTTCTTCTAATTCTTCACGAATCACTTCCATTAAACGTTCTGCGCTACTTAAAATATGAAGAAGATCCGCAATTTTAACTAATAATTCTTCATATTCTTTTATAACTTCTTCAAACGCAATGCCCGTTAAACGGTGTAAGCGAAGTTCTAGAATTGCGTTTACTTGCGCTGGCGATAAGTAATACTGTTCACCTTGAATACCAAGATTTTCTTCTAACTCATCAGGACGAGCGGAAACATCAAGAAGATTAATAATATCGCTATGTAATGTCCAAGAACGTGAACTGATTGCTGTTGCGGCCTCTTCACGGTTTTTAGAGTTGCGAATAATTGCAATCATTTCATCGATATTAGAACGAGCAACCGCTAAACCTTCCAAAATGTGCGTACGTTCACGTGCTTTGCGAAGCTCAAAGATAGAACGACGTGTCACCACTTCACGGCGGTGTAAAACGAAGGATTCAATGATTTCTTTAAGATTAAATAAACGTGGCTGACCGTGATCCAATGCCACCATATTGATACCAAAGGTCACTTGCATTTGAGTGAGTGAGTAAAGATGGTTTAATACCACTTCCCCCACTGCATCACGTTTAATATCAATTTCAATACGGATCCCTTCTTTGTTTGAAAGGTCAGTAATATTGCTGATGCCTTCGATTTTTTTCTCGCGAATTAATTCGGCAATTTTCTCGACTAATTTTGCTTTATTTACTTGGTATGGCAATTCAGACACGATAATTTGCTCGCGTCCTTTTTCGTTGGTTTCTACGGTTGCACGAGCACGAACATAAACTTTACCACGACCAGTGCGATAGGCTTCTTCAATCCCTTTACGACCATTAATTAATGCAGCGGTTGGAAAGTCTGGGCCCGGAATATGTTGCATTAATTCATCAATGGTAATTTCATTGTTGTCAATATAAGCCAAACAACCATTTAATACTTCGTTTAAGTTGTGAGGGGGAATGTTAGTTGCCATCCCCACCGCAATACCAGAAGAACCATTTGCTAAAAGTGCTGGAATACGAGTTGGCAATACATCTGGGATCATTAATTCGCCATCATAGTTTGGCGAGAAATTGACGGTTTCTTTATCCAAATCAGTGAGCAATGCTTGCGTAATTTTTTGCATACGCACTTCGGTATAACGCATTGCAGCTGGCGCATCACCATCAATTGAACCAAAGTTACCTTGCCCATCAACCAACATATAGCGAAGTGAGAATGGTTGTGCCATACGAACGATGGTATCGTACACGGCTGAGTCACCATGCGGGTGATATTTACCGATTACATCACCCACAACACGCGCTGATTTTACGTATTTTTTATTGGCGGTATTGCCTTCGCGATCCATTGAGAACAGTACGCGGCGGTGAACTGGTTTTAAACCATCTCGAACGTCAGGTAATGCACGCCCAACGATAACCGACATCGCGTAGTCAAGGTAGGAAGATTTAAGTTCTTCTTCGATATTGACAGGGGTGATAGATGATTGGATTGAATCCGTCATTGGTATTCCTTTTTTGATCAAAAATTGTGGCGGATTATAGCATAAAATTGTGGATATGTGGTTTTTGATATCAGGATTTCGCCTGATGGCGACTTACTTTTTCTTTGCTTTGCCAAAGAAAAAGTAGGCAAAAAGAAAGGCAACCCTGCTTTTCCTTATTCCCTTTGTTCCATTGAATTTGTTTCACGGAAATTTTCTAAACTCGCTGCGCTCAAACAGACGAAAATTTCCTACAAATTCAATTCCACAAAGGTGGAAAAGAAGGGAACCCAATTTGTTCTTTATCCGATTTAAAGTGCGGTCAAAACTCAAAATATTTTTTGTTCTTAAAATGAATTTAAAATTAACCGCACTTTTTAAATAATGCTCTGATAAATTCGGGGCCCCATATAAATCGCCTTTGCGACTTTCAATTTTCAGGCAATTTTCGTCTGTTTGAGCCGCTTGCGGCGAGTTTAGAAAATTTCCGTTAAGCAAATTGTATGAAACAAAGGAAATAAGGAAAAGCAGGGGCGCTTTTCTTTTGCCTACTTTTCTTTGGCGAAGCAAAGAAAAGTAGGTCGTACTTTCAAGAATTGAAAGTACGAAATAAGCCTAATTTATTTTTGATGTGCTCGCTTTGCTTTCTGCAACTTCCCATAAGCCCCCAACAACGCCTGATGTTCCTTAAAGTTTTCCAAATTTTCATCACTTGCTGGAAGATTGTAGAACGGATTGCCACCTTCAGAGACAGCTGCCCAAGCTTGTTTAACTGCATCTTTACCATACATTTTCTCAAACACTGCACGATATTGCGCTGGTTCACGATTTTGATCTAAATGTAATTCAATGATGGAAATTAATGCGCGGTAATAATTCACAGGTTCTGTGGTAAATACGGAACTGTTCATATTCAGCGTCCAGTTTGCCCAATCTAATGCCTGTTCTAATTCGCCTAATGCAAGGTGGAGCATAGATTTTAATTCACCGACGCGTAAAGTTGTCCAGCCGCTATTTTTAGGTGCAACGATGCCGATAAATTCACGCACGCGAGTCGCATCGTCAATATCTTGTCCGTCTAATTCATCTAATAATTCTTGATAGGTTTCTGCATCGTGATGCCAGTTTGGTAAATCCAGTAAAATTTCGCGCCAATCCATTCCCATATTGTTATTGGCGTAAATTAAATCGTCTGCAGGATAAATATCAGACATACCTGGCACAATAATACGGCACGCATAGACATCCAAATGGTTGTAATCCATTACGTAAACTTCTTTTTCATCGGCACGGAAAATCGCCATTAAATTATTGTATTCTTCTTGCGTGGTACCACTGAAATCCCAATCAGCAAATTCATAATCAGGCGTTTTTTTGAGTAAATCCCAAGAAATTAAACCGCTTGAGTCAATAAAGTGGGTTTCTAAATTAGCGTGTTCAGCCACATCATCGTTATTGAAAGAGGGCGGAGAGAAAACATCCAAATCTTTCAAGCTACGACCCTGTAAAAGCTCCGTCACAGTACGTTCTAATGCCACTTGGAAATTTGGATGCGCACCAAAAGAGGCAAAGCAAGTACCGTTATTCGGATTGAGTAGCACAACGCAAATAACAGGGTATTTTCCGCCAAGTGAAGCATCAAATGCATAAATTAGGAAACCTTCTTCCTCTAATTTTGCAATGGAAGCCTGAATAGATGGATAGCGATCCATCACAGATTTTGGAATTTCTGGCAGACTAATTGCTTCAGCGATAATTTTGTTTTTCACATAACGCTCAAATACCTCTGACAAGCCTTGCACGCGTGCTTCAAATTTCGTATTGCCTGCAGACATGCCATTTGAGACATAAAGGTTGGCAATAATACTTTGTGGAATGTAAACGGTTTGTTCGTCCGATTGACGAACATAAGGCATCGCCACGATCCCACGATCATAATTGCCAGACTGTAAATCTATTAATAATTCAGGCGTAAGCTCGGCATTGGGATCAAAATAATCCAATAAATAATCATCTAAAATGCCATTAGGCAGTAAAGCATCGTCTTCAATTGGGAACCATTTTTCATTGGGATAATGTACGAAATCGCCGTTTGCAATTTCTTGTCCTAAATAGAAATCGGCAAAGAAATAATTAGTAGAAAGACGCTCAAAATATTCGCCAAGGGCAGAGGCTAACGCCGCTTTTTTACTTGCCCCTTTACCATTAGAAAAACACTGCGGACAGTCTTTATCGCGAATATGCACAGACCACACATTTGGCACAGGATTCAACCAAGATGCCTCTTCAATATTAAAACCAAGTGCGGTCAATTTTTGCTGAAATTTTGCAATACTATCTTCTAATGCAGCATCTTTGCCGAGAATAAAGGTTTGTTCTGTCATTTTTGTTCCTAAATAAGAAAAAAGTGCGGTGAATAATAGGGGAGTTTTAATAGCGGGGCAAGATTTTTTCGGCAAAAATAAATCCCGAAAAACTTCGGGGTTTTCTACCGCACTTTTAACGTATATTTGATTGGCGTTAAAGTAAAGTTGGATTGAACCGCACTTTTAAGGCAATTGTAATTGCGGCGAAAATTTTTTCATCGTTGAGAGGAAAGTTTTCGCATAAAGTGCGGTGGGAATCAGTTATGTTTATTTGAGCTTGCGATAATTCATTTAATAAAATCGGGAGAGAAAGATTAAGTTGCTCGGCGATTTGTTGAATAGAGAAATGTTCGAAAGTCATCATCAAGCGATCTAAATTGCAGTAAGAAGGCATGCGATTATTTGTGATGAGATCGGCAAATTGAGTGTTGATTTTTACCCATTTCTTCTTACGGCTATAAAAATGCAGTAACAAACCAAATACGGTAAATCCAGCAAAGAAAAGATGAATGTCTAAGGCTTGACTAAAAGGAAATCCTAGCCACATTGAAATGCCACTTGCAACAACGAAAAGCAAACTTAAGGCTAGTCCCCACACTAAGAAAAATTTATAAATTACTTCAAATTTCATTGAATTATCCTTTTCTACGAAATAAATCTGTATAAGGAAATATATAACGTTAAATATTATAGAAACATTTTGCCTGTTTTTGCTACGTTATATTTGAATTAATATATCGATGCTGTAGAATTTGTTGTAATGTCTCGTTTTTAAAAAAGTTAAAATGAAAAAACGCTTACCATTTTAACCGCACTTCGTCCAAACTTTTACATCAACATTTGAATAATTACATTGAAAAATCACTATGACTATTTACGACATCAATTTTGCTGAACTGTATCAACAACACTTAATCGCTTGTCATCATTACAACTTACCTCCGACAAAATGGGATAAAAAAGCCGTGAAAATGGCAGAAAATTTGGTCGGTAAGCCTTCAGCATATAATCAGCAATTATTGCAAGCAATGAATGTGCAAACCGATGAAACAGTGTTGGATATTGGCTGTGGGCCTGGTACTTTTGCTGTACCGCTCGCACAACAAGGTTCAACGGTATATGCCTTAGATTATAGTAATGGAATGTTAGATTGCTTGGCGCAGTTCAAACAGAAATTGGGGTTGCATAATCTCACAACATTTCATAAATCTTGGACGGATAATTGGGATGATGTGCCACAAGCTGATGTAGTGTTGGCATCTCATTCAACGTTGGTGGACGATTTGGACGATATGATCGAAAAACTCTGTGCCAAAGCGAAAAAACGTGTGTTTTTGACTTCTGTCACACAACGCCATTTCTTAGATGAGGGCGTATTTGAGGCAATTGGCCGTGAAGATATTGGTTTCCCCACTTATATTTATTTACTCAATCGGTTGTATCAAAAAGGCATTCAGGCAAATTTGAATTTTATTGAAACGGAATCGGGTTGTTTTCAAGGTGAAATCTACGAGGATTTATTAGCCTCGGTGGAATTTTCTTTAGGCGAACTGTCCGAAAAAGAAAAACAAGGTTTGAAAGCCTTTTACGATCGTAAACAAGCCAATAACGAACTAATTTTTCATGGACAGAAAAAATGGGCGTTGATTTGGTGGAATGTGGATCGCATCTAATGTTTCAAGTGGAATCAATTTATTTTTCTATCACTAATTAAAAGGACGATTATGTTATTTGCTTTACCTGCGCTGAATGATAACTACATTTGGCTTTATCAACGAGAAAATCTGCCGCTTATTATTGTCGATTTGCCTGAAACGGACAAGCTGTTTGCATGGCTAGATAAGCAAAACGCAACGATTGAAGCGGTGTTGCTTACTCACGAACATGAGGATCATACACAAGGTGTGTCGGCATTTAAAAAACGTTATCCAACAGTGCCGATTTATGGGCCGCAAGAATGTGAGAAAAAAGGTGCGACTCAAGTTGTGAACGAAGGGAAGATCCTTACCGCACATTATCAAATTGATGTCATTCCGACGGGGGGACACACTAAACAGCACGTTAGTTTTTTAGTGGATAATCATTTATTTTGCGGTGATGCGTTATTTTCTGCAGGTTGCGGACGTGTTTTTACAGGCAATTATGCGCAGATGTTTGATGGTTTGCAGCGTTTGAATACATTGCCTGACGAGACGATTGTTTGCCCAGCTCATGAATATACCTTGGGGAATTTAGCATTTGCGGAAACTGTGCTGGTGGAAAAAAGTGCGGTAGAAAAACAACGTATTTTTGTTGAAACACAACGGGCTGAAAATAAACCAAGTTTGCCGACAACCTTAAAACTTGAGCGAGAAATTAATCCGTTTTTACAAGCAAAAACACTTGAAGAATTTACCGCACTTCGCAAAGCTAAAGATATTTTCTAATATTGGGTGAGGACAAAGTGCGGTGATTTTTTAAATTAGCAGATTATTTCTTTCTCGCTAACATGGTGGCAAATTTCATTTTAATGCGATTGCCGTTTTCATCGGTTTTGTGTAATTCGCCCATATTTTCGTTATATTCTAAGAATTCCCAATCTTTGTAATATTCTTTCAATTCGTTTTCAGCAAAAGTGAATGAGAATGGAAGTGGGCAAGGCACATCATCTGTGGACATTGCGGCAACGATTAAATTATATCCGCCAACATTGGTATGTTCTTGCATATTTTTGATGATTGACGGCACACGTTCACGATTTAAGAACATAAACACCACCGTTGAAACAATAAAATCATAGTTTTCTTGAATGTTGGCGGCGTTAATGTCGTAAAGTGCGGTAGAAATATTAAGGTTTTCTTTCTCTTTGGTTTCATTTAAAAAGGCAATGCTGTTTTCATTGTGATCCCAAGAGGTTACATCATAGCCTAATAAACTTAAATAAAGTGAATTACGCCCTTGTCCGCAACCTAAATCTAATACTTTACAAGGCGAGATAATTTTTGCTGCATCCACCACATCGCCGTGAATGGCAGTCATGTTGTATTTTTTACTGAAATAATCTTCTTTTTTGCAATAGAAACCTAGGGTACATTCTAGGTCATCAGAAAGAGCTTCAACACGATGCCATGCTTGAGGTTCAACAAAAGGAATGTGGCTTTCTGGGGTAAAAATATGCTCGGCAATAACATCGCCATTTTCTGTTAGCTCATAAAATTTAAGCTTACCTTTTAATACGGTTAATTTTCCCCAAGTGCCGACTTTTGTGTTGTGCTTTTCTTGGAACATTTGTGGCAATTTGTCTTTTGTCCACACTGGCATTTGTTTATAGCAGATTAATTCGTTTTTCATAATATTCTCCAAACAGATAAATAGTTGAGTGTTATGGTAGGTTATAAGTCATCTATTTTCAACAAGAAAATAAAAGGGCAACGTAATGTTGCCCTAATTAATTGAATTGATTATTTTACTTGCATACCTGCGGTGACACCATTATCGGCAGATAACAAGAATAAATCACTACCGCCTGTTCCTGCGGATAGAATCATTCCCTCAGACACGCCGAATTTCATTTTACGTGGTGCAAGGTTTGCCACCATAATCACAAAACGACCTTCTAATTCTTCAGGTTTATTGTAAGCCGCTTTAATGCCAGAGAAGACTTGACGAGTATGATCGCCAAGATCCAATTCAAAACGTAAAAGTTTATTAGATTCTGGCACTGCTTCGCATTTCAGTACTTTTGCTACACGCATATCAAGTTTAGCGAGATCATCAATCGTGATGGTTTCAGCAATAGGTTTAACGGCAGAAAGTGCGGTTGGTTTTGCTTCTGTTTTTTCTGCTGCTTTATTGGCTGCGGCAAATAAGGCTTTAGTTTCTTCCACTACGGCATCAATTTGTTTTTTCTCTAAACGAGAGAATAAGGCTTTAAACGGTGCAAGGGTATGACCAAGTAATGGTTGATGAATATTATCCCAACGTAATTCAGCTTGTAAGAAGGCTTCTGCACGTTCTGCCAGTTTTGGAAGAACAGGTTTTAAGTAAGACATCAATACGCGGAAAAGCTCAATACCCATTGAACATACGGCTTGCAATTCTGCCTCTTTGCCTTCTTCTTTTGCAATCACCCAAGGGGCTTTTTCATCAATGTATTTATTGGCTTTATCCGTTAATGCCATAATTTCACGAATGGCTTTATTGTATTCACGGCTTTCGTAATAAGCAGCGATTTGCTCGGCTTGAGCGGTAAATTCTGCAAATAATGCTTCGTCTTCCAGTTTATCCGAAAGTTTGCCTTCAAAGCGTTTCGCAATAAAACCTGCATTGCGTGAAGCTAAATTCACTAATTTGTTTACGATATCTGTATTTACACGTTGTACGAAATCTTCAAGGTTAAAGTCTAAATCTTCAATGCGATCATTTAATTTTGCTGCATAGTAATAACGCAAACATTCAGGATCGATATGATTCAAATAAGTGCTGGCTTGAATGAATGTGCCGCGAGATTTTGACATCTTCGCCCCATCCACCGTTACATAGCCATGAGCGAACACATTAGTCGGTTTACGATAGCCGCTGCCTTCAAGCATTGCAGGCCAGAATAGACTGTGGAAATAAACGATATCTTTACCGATGAAATGATAAAGCTCCGCATCACTGCCTTCAGCCCAAAATTCGTTGAAATCAATGCCTTCACGCTCACATAGATTTTTGAATGAAGCCATATAGCCGATTGGCGCATCTAACCAAACATAGAAGAATTTATCTTTTGCGCCGGGAATTTCAAAACCGAAATAAGGTGCATCACGTGAAATATCCCATTGTTGTAAACCGCTCTCAAACCATTCTTGCATTTTGTTCGCAATTTCAGATTGAAGTGAGCCAGAACGAGTCCATTCTTTTAACATCCCTTCAAATGCAGGCAAGTCAAAGAAAAAGTGTTCAGATTCTTTTACGATAGGTGTTGTGCCAGAAACAGCTGAACGAGGATTAATTAAATCCATTGGGCTGTAAGTAGAAGCACAAACTTCGCAGTTATCGCCATATTGATCTTCTGCTTTACATTTCGGGCAAGTGCCTTTCACAAAACGATCGGGCAAGAACATATTTTTTTCAGGGTCGAATAACTGAGAAATAACTTTACTCTTAATAAAGCCATTGGCTTTGAGTTTATTGTAAATTTCTGCAGTGAGCTGTTTGTTTTCTTCGCTGTGAGTGGAATGATAGTTATCAAAACTAATATTGAAACCTGCAAAATCACGAATGTGATCGGCTTTTGCTTTAGCAATTAATTCTTCAGGTGTAATGCCAAGTTTATCAGCATTCAACATAATCGGCGTGCCGTGCGCATCGTCCGCACAGACAAAATGGATTTTATTGCCACGCATACGTTGAAAACGCACCCAAATATCCGCTTGGATATGTTCTAACATATGGCCTAAATGAATTGCCCCATTGGCATAAGGCAAGGCGCAAGTGACTAAAATTTTACGGGGTTGAGTTGTCATTTATTATTCTCTTTTTTAGCATACAAAAATTGTGCTTATCTTACTTTAAATAGGGGATTTTTTCTAGTTTGAAAAACTTTAACTTAACATACCGCACTTTCCGTGATTAAATATGTCCGACAAATTTACTCTACTAAACAGGAAGTTATTATGGCAACCTACTTTTCTGATAATTTGACTGCCGACCAGCAAAATCAAGTTCAGCAGATTATTCAACAATTTCAGCATCCAACTCTGCAAAAGGATCTGATTGTGCTTAATACTTTGAAAAAAGTGGAAAAGGGCGGCGATACGTTACGCATTGAATTGAAATTGCCTTTTGCGTGGAATTCTGGTGCAGAACAGTTAAAACAAGCGGTTTCAGATGCGTTATTGAAAGCAACAGATTGTAAATCAATTAAATGGGCGGTGGCTTATCAAATCGCCACACTTAAACGTGCAAATAATCAACCGGCAGTAAAAGGTGTGAAAAATATTATTGCTGTGAGTTCTGGTAAAGGCGGCGTAGGGAAATCATCGGTTTCTGTTAATCTAGCTTTAGCATTACAAGCACAAGGCGCACGTGTTGGAATTTTAGATGCGGATATTTATGGCCCTTCTATTCCACACATGTTAGGCGCAGCGAATCAACGTCCAACTTCGCCAGATAATCAACACATCACCCCAATTAAAGCACATGGTTTATCTGCAAATTCCATTGGCTTTTTAATGAATGAAGATAGTGCAACAATTTGGCGCGGCCCAATGGCGAGTAGTGCATTAAGCCAATTATTAAATGAAACCCTATGGGATAGTTTAGATTATCTTGTTATCGATATGCCTCCTGGCACTGGCGATATTCAACTTACCTTATCACAACAAATTCCTGTGACTGGCGCAGTGGTTGTGACAACTCCACAAGATATTGCTCTGCTTGACGCAGTAAAAGGTATTTCAATGTTTGAGCGAGTATCCGTACCAGTGTTAGGCATTGTGGAAAATATGTCGATGCATATTTGTAGTAAGTGCGGTCACCACGAAGCGATTTTTGGCACAGGCGGTGCAGAGAAAATGGCGGAAAAATACAATGTGAAAGTATTAGCTCAACTTCCTCTGCATATTCGTATCCGTGAAGATTTAGATGCAGGCAACCCGACCGTTGTGCGAGTGCCTGAAAATGAAATTTCACAAGCGTTCTTACAACTTGCAGAAAAAGTCTCTACAGAACTTTACTGGCAAGGTTCCGTAATCCCAAGCGAGATTTTATTTAAAGAAGTGAAATAATCAAAAAAGATAGGGCTGCATTTGCAGCCCTTTTTTAATGGGATTTTTACCCCACCCATCTCACCACTTCATCCAACCCTTTACGGGATTTTTTCGCAATATCGCGTGAGCGGTAGCCAAAGGTTGCGGCGACAGAAACCGCATATTCTTGAGGATCGAATAATCCTTCTTCGGCGAGGCATTCATTCATTTTGTCGTAATGAAAACCTTCAATTGGGCAAGAATCGATGCCAAGGGCTGAGGCTCCAGTAAGCATATTTGCAAGGGCGATATAAGTTTGTTTACTGCACCAATCAAATAAAGTGCGGTCGTTTTCGAGTAATTTCATATCTTCTTCTTGCAGGGCTTTGTATTTTGCGAGGGCGGCTTGTTGTTGCTCTGCGTTCAAGCCTTTGCGTGCCATCACATCCACAAAAAACGGACTATCATAACGGGCATTTTTCTTCGCGAGAATTACCACAAGATGACTGCAATTATCAAGCTGATTTATCATTCCCCAGCTAAAAGGTTTCATTTTTTCGCGTAAGGTTTTATTTTGAATCACTAAAAATTTCCAAGGCTCAGAGCCTACAGAACTCGGCGATAATCGACCGCACTCTAAAATACATTCAAAATCTTCATCACTGATTTTTTTTGCGGGGTCGTAATAACGTGTTGAGCTGCGTTGATGGAAGAGTTCAAGAACTTGTTCACGAGTAAGTTGAGTCATTTTATTTCCTCTTTGTTAAACAAAAATGTGGTGCCATATTAAAGATTAGTTTTTGCTAAAACAAGGGAAAGATTCTAGAATAGTCAGCACTTTTATCACAGAGAGTGAAAATAATGACAAGAATTGCAATTATTCCTGCGAGAGCGGGTTCTAAAGGAATTAAAGACAAAAATTTACAGCTTGTGGGTGGTGTTTCTTTGGTGGGGCGTGCGATTTTGGCAGCGCAAGAATCGGGTATGTTTGATCAAATTGTGGTGACATCAGACGGTGAAAATATTTTAAAAGAAGCCACAAAATACGGCGCAAAACCAGTGGCACGCCCTGAAAGTTTGGCGCAAAGTGATACACGCACCATTGATGCAATTTTGCATTGCTTAGAAACACTTAATATTTCACAAGGCACCGCTGCACTTTTGCAACCAACCAGCCCATTGCGTAATGCTTTAGATATTCGTAATGCAATGGAAATTTTCCTTGGCGGCAAATATAAGTCAGTGGTTTCCGCTTGCGAATGTGAGCATCATCCTTATAAATCCTTCACTTTAGAAGGTACCGAAGTTCAGCCTATTCACGAATTAACGGATTTTGAAGCCCCTCGTCAAAAATTACCCAAATCTTATCGTGCAAATGGCGCAATTTATATTAATGACATCGAAAGTCTCTTTGAAGAAAAACGCTTTTTTATTGCGCCAATGCGTTTTTATTTAATGCCAACTTATCGTTCCATTGATATTGACTCCACACTTGATTTGCAATTAGCCGAAAGTTTAATTTCAAAAGAATTCTAAAAAAATTGGCCGCACTTTTGATCTGCACTCCAAAAGTTGGATTAAATAACCAACTAAGGTGCAGATTTTTTATGACCAAATACAATTTTTTTTCAAGCAACAAGTCATTGAGTTTTATCTTCAAAATAGTAAAAATTGTTGATTCCCCTGCAGGCATTTTCAACTTGCCAGCAGAACATTGTGACATTGGATTAATCAATTTGATCATATTAGAATCAATGGCTTAGCGTTGCTGGGGAAAGCTGATCTAGATAAATATCACTTTGTTTTTAAAAGATATATTAAATAGTTAAAAATAGCTTACTACCAAGCTTACTACCATAAAAAACAAGACGCCAATTCAGATGATTTTTTGCCTTTTAGGGACAATGATTATATCATCAAAATTTGCATTTACTTGAGTAATTTTGCGTTAAAGAATTTGATAATAAGGATCTGAATGTCGGTAGATCTGAAAAGACTTCGGCAAGGATCTAAAATTGCGTTGAAATCGACATCTTTAGTGTGCGGGCGTGGCGAGGGTTTGACTGCGATTTTTCATGCGTACAATTGGGCGAAAAATCGAGCTGAAATAAGGATTTAAGATTTGTCATATTGATTGATTTGATATAATACACTGGGACAGTGCTAATACTATACAGGACAAAAACAGCTCTTTTAGCAAAAAAAAACCCGAATTTCTGCGGGCTGTTTATTTTTGAAAAGGATCTAATTTAGCAATTTGTAATCGGAGAATGTGATCACTTCTTCCCCTATCCAACTATTAATTTCTTTCAATCGTTCTTGCAATGGGATTATCTCATTGATAAAAAACACTCGCGTTGCCTTTTCAACGTCACCAAAACCGCCTGTATTATTAGGCACAATGCCCATTAGTTGCGGTGGCACACGGTGCGCAGCTAACACATCATCACGGCTTGCGTTCTTAATGTTTAGGAAATCATCTTTGGCGATAGCATCAGACAATGGAATAACTTGCATCCCATCTTTCTTTCCGTTTGGAATATACACAAACAAATTCTTAAAGTTGCCAGTGCCTTTTGTTTGTCGGATTTGTGTTTTGATTGCTTCAATGTCGTCTTTGTTTTGTGTTGGATCAGTCATGTAAATAATCGAACCTGCATGCGTGCCATTCAGATAATATTTACAGCGGAACAATGTGGCACTTTCATTTAAAAAAGCAGATTGAAGTGCGGCCAAATATTCTGGCACACCATAAATCTCTTGATTCACATCGGGATTAATCAAGTTAAAGACAGAACCTTTTTTAAATTCATATTCATCAAAACCATTCACAATCTGATAAAACACACCTGTTTCAACACCGACACGCATATATTTAGCAAGAGAGGATTTTAACGAAACAACCTTACCAAAGGAATTTACAGTTTTCTCAACATAAGCATTACCAAAGACCAAGTAATCTTGCACCAGTTTTTCTAATTGGGTTCGAGGTAAAAGTGCGGTTGTTTTGCACGTTGAAAGTAAAATGTTTTTCTTCACCGTAATCGCACTGTTATGATGGGCTGAGGCATTTAACGCTTTAGCCAAGTAACTTAAATTAATTGGCGGATTGTAATATTTTTCATACATCACCACGCTTTCGAAATAATTCAGTACTTCTGCACGGTCAATCACTGGAATAGGCTCTCCAAAGCTGAACGCCTGTGCTTGATTTCCAGTAGAAAGTGCGGTGGATTTTTTTGTTTTTTTGCTCATTGGGTTATCCTATTCAAAGGTAAATATTGTTGATTTGTTGCTTGATACATCGCCGCCTAAACCATAAGGCACATTTAAAATGCAGTTCATAATTGCCCATGATAAATCGCCGTGGCTTGCATCTTCCGAACGGTCCGAAACATAAGTAATTTTCCCTGTGCCAGTAATGCGTTTTTTCACGGTCATAAAACTACTCACGATGTCATTGTCACCACTATCAAATTTAAGGCGACGTTTCTGAATTAAGTTTTGTGTTTTTAACACCATTTCATTTTTAAGATCGGCGTTATACTCTAGGCCCTGCGCCATTGGATAAAACTTTCTCACTTCCTGATAAACGCCCGACCCCATACCCGTTTTATCAATCACGATGCGAGTCACATTGTAATCATCACAAAACTGCTTAATGCGGCTTGCTTGTGTTTCGTAATCCATACCGTGAAAAGTTTGTTTATGTAAAACGCGATAATCGCCCCCTTCTACTTTCGGCGGTGCAACAATCACTAATGCTGCACGGTCGCCAGTAAAAGCAGGGTCATAACCTAACCACACTTCACGATTGCCGAATGGACGTTGATAAAATGGCTTATAATCGTGCCATTCTTCCAAACTATCCACTTGGCAAAGTTGTAAGTCCGAAAACTTGAAAGCAGAACTGTTATCATCGGCAAATTGACACAAAAACAATTGTTCAAATTCTTCTTTGCTGTTTTCTGCGATTAGGTCGTCAATATTGAATAGATTGCACCCACCTTCCATTGCATCATAAATACTCACAATCTGCTTCCATTGACGGTCGGCACAAAGTTTTCCGCTCTTTAAGTTTTCGTGAGAAATATCGATTTCGATTTTTTCTGATTTCGCACGATTGCGATTAAACGCCTTGCCTGAAAAGAACGCATAAGCAGGGTGTGCAATTGTGGTCGGCGTGGAAAAATAAGTTTGGCGATACATTTTTTGTGCTGCCATACCTGATGCCACTTTTCGCATCACATCAAATTTAGGCACCCAAAACACTTCATCGAAATACAAATTGCCGTGGTAGGATTGAGCCGTAGCGGAGTTCGTGCCAAGGAAAATCAATTCTGCCCCATTTGGCAATTTGATGGTTTCGCCTTTTAAATCTACATCTGCCGTCTGCTTGGCGTAATTCACAATATACGAGCGAAACTGTAAGGCTTGTTTTTTACTGGCAGAAAGAAAAATTTGATTGTGCCCCGTCGTCAAAGCATCAACAAAGGCTTCGTGGGCAAAATAGTAAGTCGCCCCGATTTGTCGGCTTTTTAAAATATTTCTAATTCGGTGCTCTTTTGCCTTGTGCCAAATGCGTTGATAATTAAACATCCCATCAAGAAAGCCATTAATCAGCAATTCTTCTTGCTCTTGGCCAATAGCATTGGGTTCGGCTTTCTTGCGTTCGCCCTTGTTGCGGTTCGCCAGTTTAGGATTTAAATCCACTTCATTGCCATCGCCAAAAGAATACTTTTTCACTCTCGCCATTCTTTCCATTTGGCGACCAAGCAAATCAATTTCTTTGTAATCTGAACCGCTCTTTTCTTCTTTCGCAATCAGCAAATTCAATCTTGTCTCAAGGGCTAATTCAACCCGACCAACAGGCGCAATATCGTCCCACTTTTCTCTGTCTTTCCAACTGGCAATCGTTGATGCAGGAATATCAAGCTGGCGAGATATTTCAGCGATTTTATAACCACTAAAATACATCTGCTGTGCTTTACGTTTGATTTCCGCCGTCACTTCGAGTGAAGGTTGATTAATAACTTGTTCGTCCATTCCTAATCCTTTCTATTTACAACCGCATAATAGAAAGGGGGCGAATGTTAGTCTTTCCGCTTGCTCTGTGAATCGGCATACAACAAAAGCAACTCATAGACCGCAAAAATTAAACCTTTCAGAATAATGGCAATCTTTGAATCAAACCAAACAAAGGATAAGCAATGGCAAAAACTTCAAAATGGTTTGTAGTCGCAACGGAAGGGGCAACTACAGACGGTCGCACAATCAATCGCACTTGGATTGAACAAATGGCGGCAAATTATGACCCTAAAAAATACGGTGCACGCGTTAATCTTGAACACATTAAATGGCGTTATATGTGGAACGATGATCCGCACTCAAAATGCTATGGTGATGTGATTGGTTTAAAAACGGAAGAAAATGCTGAAGGTAAATTGCAATTACTGGCTCAAATCGACCCAACGGACGATTTAATCAAACTCAATAAAGACCGTCAGAAAATCTACACCTCTATTGAGTGCGATCCAAATTTTGCTGACACAGGTGAAGCCTATTTAGTCGGTTTGGCTGTAACGGACAATCCTGCAAGTCTTGGCACAGAAATGTTGGTATTTTCTGCCGGTGCAAGCGCAAATCCTCTCAACAACCGCAAAGAAAAAGCCGATAACATTTTCACTGCAGCCGTTGAAACTGAATTGGAATTTGTGGAAGAAACACAAAGCATCTTTGAAAAAATCAAAGGCTTGTTTGCGAAAAAAGAAAAATCAGACGATGAACGCTTTTCTGATCAAACACAAGCCATTGAGCTTTTAGCCGAGCAAACCAAAGAAACCTTGGAAAAATTAACCGCACTTTCTGACGATTTAGCCAAACAAAAAGCCGAAATCGAAGAAATGAAAGCAAGTAATGCAGAAATCCAAGCAACGTTCGCAGAACTCCAAAAGCCTGTTGAACCCGAAAATCCTCGCCCTTTAGTTTACGGTGAACAACCTGAAACTGATGGCCGCTTCTTTTAATTTATCGTAGGAAAAAACCAAATGAATAAATTTACCAAACAAAAATTTAATGCTTACCTTGCTGGTGTTGCACAAGATAACGGCGAAGATGTGGCATTCGTTGCGAATGGCGGTCAGTTTACCGTTGAGCCAACTATTCAACAAAAATTAGAAAATGCCGTGCTTGAAAGTTCTGATTTCTTGAAACGCATCAATGTCGTGATGGTGCAAGAAATGAAAGGTTCTGCATTGCGTTTAGGTGTGCTTTCACCAGTGGCAAGTCGCACCGACACCAACACAAAAGCACGTGAAACCACAGACATTCACAGCTTGCAAGAAAACACCTATTCTTGCGAACAAACCAACTTTGACACACATTTAAATTATCCAACCTTAGACAGTTGGGCGAAATTCCCTGATTTTGCCGCACGTGTGGGCAAACTCAAAGCAGAACGCATTGCATTAGACCGTATCATGATCGGTTGGAATGGCACAAGTGCAGCAACAACCACAAACCGTACCTCAAATCCATTATTGCAAGATGTGAATAAGGGTTGGTTAGTCCAAATCGAAGATAAAGCCAAAGCCCGTGTGTTAAAAGAAATTGAAGAAAGCAGTGGCAAAATCGAAATCGGCGCAGGTAAAACCTATAAAAATCTTGATGCCCTTGTCTTTGCATTAAAAGAAGATTTCATTCCAGCGCAATACCGTGACGATACAAAACTGGTTGCAATTATGGGTAGCGACTTATTAGCCGATAAATACTTCCCATTAATCAACCAAGAAAAACCAAGCGAAATTTTGGCAGGCGATACCGTCATTAGCCAAAAACGTGTGGGTGGGTTACAAGCCGTATCTGTCCCATTCTTCCCGAAAGGCACAGTGTTAGTCACATCGCTTGATAACTTGTCAATCTACGTGCAGGAAGGCAAAGTACGTCGTCACTTAAAAGATGTACCAGAACGCAATCGTGTGGAAGATTATTTATCGTCAAACGAAGCCTATGTTGTGGAAAACTACGAGGCAGTCGCCATGGCGAAAAATATCACCATTCTTGAAGCACCTACGCCTATTTCGCCAGTGGCTGCATAACGGAATCAATTATGCGCCCAACTAAACGCCACTTTCTGGAAGTTTCTGCCGCTATCGCTAATGCGGCAGAAACCGAAGATCTAAGCGACTTTACGGAATATGAAAAAATGTGCCGTATTCTTGCTCGCCATCGAAAGGATTTGAAAAACATCCAATCGACGGAACGCAAAGGCGCATTTAAAAAGCAAATTTTGCCTGACTATCTACCATGGATTGAAGGGGCGTTATCGGTCGGAAGTGGTAAACAAGATAATGTCTTGATGACATGGTGCGTGTGGGCGATTGACTGTGGCGAATATCATCTCGCCTTACAAATTGCCGATTATGCCGTATTTCATGATTTACGCTTGCCCGAGCCATTCACTCGAACACTTGGCACCTTGTTAGCAGAAGAATTTGCCGACCAAGCCAAAGCCGCACAAGCTGCCAATAAACCGTTCGAAGTGGCTTACTTAGAGCAAGTCCAACGCATCACCGCCGATTGCGATATGCCAGATGAAAGCCGAGCGCGATTATTGCGTGAATTGGGTTTGTTATTGGTTGAAAAACACCCTGAGCAAGCACTGGCATATTTAGAACGTGCTTTGGGTTTAGATCAAAAAATTGGCGTGAAAGGCGACATCAAGAAACTAAAAAAACAATTATCAGCGACTGAATGTTGATGTTGTTTTAATGCCCCGTCTAAATCGCCTGACCGACTTGGCATTTTTAGGAAAATTTTTCTTGTTTGAGCGTAGCGAGTTAAAAATTTTCCGTTAAGAAAATGACAACAAAGGGCAGAAAAGCGATTTAATCGGGGTGTGTTCTTTGGTTCTTTCTTGCACAAACAAGAAAGAATATAAACCGAGCAAACCACGCAGCCGTCGGGCGGATTAAAAGTGCGGTCAAATTCTGACGGATTTATTGGCCGTGCTTAATTTAATCCTCACCCGACTTTTTTTATAAGGGTAAATCAATGAGCGACGGCGCAATATCAGTCAAACTGGCCCCTGATTATGAAATGGGCGAAGTGCAGCAACAGTTAAATGATTACGATACGTCAGATGACATTATCAGTAATGATGGTTTCTTCCCCGATATGTCACTTTCCCAATTTCGTAATCAATACCGTGCAGACGGCACCATTACTACACAACGTTTACAAGATGCCTTAATTGAGGGCATGGCAAGTGTCAATGCCGAACTCTCCACGTTTAAAACGCAAAGCAAACGTGACAGTTTAGAACAAATCATCGCCCCATCAATCAATGGCGAAAGCGTACTGATTTATCGCTATAAACGTGCGGTAAGTTGCTTGGCACTGGCAAACCTTTATGAACGCTATGCAAGCTATGACAGCACTAACGATGGCGAAAAGAAAATGGCGCAACTCAAAGACAGCATTGATGAATTACGTCGTGATGCTCGCTTTGCGATTAGCGACATATTGGGCAGAAAACGCGTCGATGCGGAGTTAATCTAATGCAAGTTTACGCACAACAAAATGACAATTTAGATGCCATTCTTTATCGACATTTTGGACGAAGTGAAGGCTTGCTCGAAATAACATGCGAACTCAATCCGCATTTAATGGATAAGCCCATTATTCCCATTGGTACCCCTGTCATATTGCCAGATGCCGATACAGAAAAAATCAGTGTAGCAAATGACACAATTCAACTTTGGAGCTGATATGCACGACGCACCATCAAAAGCATCTTACACATCAGGAATATTCGCCTTCTTAATTGGACGCATTGCCGATATGTTCTCAAATGTAAATTGGGCTGATGTCGCATCGATTACAGGTATTGTGATTGGTGTCGCCACCTTTCTTGTAAATTGGTATTACAAGAAAAAAGATTTTGAATTAAAAGAAAAAGAACTCAAACAACGGATCCATCATCATGATTAAACGTTCCGCCAAATACATCTGCGCCATATCCGCCGTTGTTGGACTTGTGATTGCCTCTCATGGAAATGAAATTCGAACATCCGAAAAAGGCTTGTTACTGATTGGCAATGCAGAAGGTTGTATGAAAAAGCCCTATCAATGCCCTGCCGATGTTTTAACAGTCGGCATAGGCATAACCGATGCCGTTGAAAAAATTGACCGCAATAAAATTTACACCTTGCAAGAAATTGCCGAATTATACGTAAAAGGCATTAAACAATCAGAAAAATGCGTTAATCAATATGCCAACGGGAAAACCATGCCACAAGGTGCATTTGATGCCCTCGTCTCCATCACCTTTAACGTAGGATGCGGCAAATTAAAAAATAGCTCACTTTTTAAAATGGCACGCCAAGGCTACAGCAAAGCCATGTGCGGTCAATTCGAACGTTGGATTTATGCAGCAGGAAAACCGCTAAAAGGATTAATTGAACGCCGTCAAAAGGAGAAAAACCTATGTTTAATTTCTTAACCGCCAAAGAACGAGGCATTTTCCTTATCGGGCCAATACTGCTTGTACTCCTCATTGTTTTTCTGGGATTTAAGGCTAATTATTGGCGAAAAGAAATGCTCAAAGAAGAACAGCTAAAACTGAAATGGCAAAACGCTTACATTGAGTTAAATCATAGCGTTCAAAATTTTGCCGAACAGCAAGCACAGCTAATCCAAGCCGTAAACAACCTCAAAGCAAACCAAAATCAACAAACACAGGATTTAAAAAATGTACTTAAATCAAACCAAGATTGGGCTAACCGCCCTTTGCCTGATGATGTTAAACGCGTGCTCAACTCAGCAGGAAGTCATTAAATCACCGATTCTTTGTCCACAAACCACAGAGTGCAGTGCGTATTCGCCACAAATTCGCACCAATGGCGAATTAGCCGAAGCCTATTTACAGACACAACACCACCTTGATTTGTGCATTATCGAGAACTCAAGTTTAAAAAAATGCATAGATGAATTTAATAAAAAGGAACAGCCATGACAGATCAATTCGACCGAGCACAACAGCTTGAAGAAATGCAACGCGAAATCGCCCTCAAAAAACACCGCACTTTTAAAGCAGTAAGTCGCCTTTATTGTGAAGATTGTGATGCCCCCATCCCAGAAAAGCGCAGACAAATGATTCAAGGCGTAACACGTTGCGTGACTTGCCAACAAAGATTTGAAATACAACAACGGAATTTCAGAAAATGAGAAGAACCACACTTTTCCTTGCTATCGCTGCCGCATTGCCTTGTTTAGCAAATACCTACACCGTGCCATTTAGAGATGGTCCATTTGGTAAATATTCAAATTATCCTGACGGAAGAATAACAGAAGTATGCATTCATCAAGTAGGCTATTTGATGACGGACACTGGACATTTGATTGTTGCCGTAGATAAAGACAACCGACCATTAATTTGCAGAGATACGCAAAATGAAAAAGCCCAACCAACTGCGCAAAATCCTTGAACAAAGCCATCCCGATTTTGTAAAAAATCCCGACCATCTACAACTTTATGTGGACGGTGGGCAAATCGTCGCAACGGGAGCCGCATCATTTAGTTTTGAATATCGTTACACACTCAATGTTGTAGTGACTGATTATGCAGGCGATATTGCCACCTTGATTGTGCCAATGATGGCTTACCTCCGCACAAATCAACCTGAAATATTAGAAAATCCACAAATTCGAGAGAACGCATTTAAATTCCAGATAGATTACAACAATAACAACACCGCAGATATTAGTTTTGAAATCCAACTCACTGAGCGTGTCGTGTCGAAAAAAGACGGGAATAACGTGCAGATCCATTACGCAAAAGAACCCGTATGGGATGAACCAAACCGAGTAAAAGTCTATTTGGAAAACAGGGATTCGCCAATTTTTGAGGGGGATACAGTCTAATGGCAACAGTCGAAGAAGTTCAGGCAAAATTGACCGCACTTATTGCCAATCTTTCTCCACAGGCTCGCAGACAGCTTGGGCGAAAAATCGGGCAAGCCTTACGAAAAAGCCAATCGAACCGAATTGCACGCCAACAAAATCCCGATGGTTCAGCCTTTGAACCGAGAAAACCACGTAAAGAATTTGGCAAAAAGAAAGGGCGAATCAAACGCAAAGCCATGTTCGCCAAACTCCGCACCGCCCGTCATTTAAAAGTGCGGTCAAATGGTAACGAAGTTTCAGTGGGGTTTAATGGCTCAAGTGCTGCCATTGCTGCAGTGCATCAATATGGTTTAACGGCACGACCATCAAAAGAAAAGGATTTTAAAGTGAGATACGCCCAACGGGAACTATTGGGCATTTCAGAACAGGATTTATCAATGCTGAATGAATTGGTGATAGAACAAATTAGCAAAAGCTAATTACTTTAAATAAGAAGGTGGAACCACCGTATCATGATGTGAAAGTTTACCAGCAAACAATACCAATAAAACCACATAAAGAGGCAAACAAATGATTGGCACGACAAACATTACAAACCATACCCACCCCCAAAATGTTTCTGGTTTAAAAAGTTCATACATTGAAACAGTAAAACTAGATAAAGCAGAAAAAACGACTGCAAAAAAATGACCAACTGGTGCGATAACATCAAACCAGATAAATGAAAAAGGATTAAATTGATAATGTAAACAGGTGGAAATAATAACAAGGCTCCACATAGCAATGTTTAGCATGATCAACGTGCGAGATGTTCTTTTGTTTTTCATATCCGCTCCTTATTCTCTTTCTTCATTATTAGCAATCATACGTTTATTTGTCAATAAAAATAAGGCGAAAAAATGAATAATTTACAACTTACCGTCTTATTAAATGCCCTTGATAAAATGTCTGCTCCAGTTCGCAGTGCATCAATACGGTTTAACGGCACGACCATCTAACAATAAAGATTTCAAAGTGCAATATGCCCAGCGTGAATTACTGGGCTTTGCGGAAGAAGATATTGAAATGATTGAAAGATTTGTGCTTAGAGCTATAGCGGGTAAAGAATTTTAATTGGGTTAATTTACAATTTATGCTCTTTAGCAATACGTTTACGTTCAATTTCTGCTTTGATTTGTTCGGTATCGCCACCAAAAAACCAAGCAACAGTAAAGAAAATAACGAGTGCAGCCAAAATCCAAAATAACCAACTATTTAAATAAATAAGAGGTGCAAGCAAAACAAGCATTACTGCTAACGTGATATACCAGAAATTAATCGCTAAAGATAATGCGCCAACAAAAATATAACTAAATGCGGCTAATACTGCAGTACCAAATGCAATAAGTAAACCAACAATAATTGGCAAACCAATGAGCAAAACAAAAATTTCCATCGTTCTCTCCCTGTTAAGTTTGTTCATTATTTGTTCCTTATTCCTAAAATGTCAAGAAAAAGTGGGTAAAAATGAAAAATTTAGAGCTTACAGTCTTATTAAATGCCATTGATAAAATATCTGCTCCAGTTCGCAGTGCATCAATACGGTTTAACGGCACGACCATCTAACAATAAAGATTTCAAAGTGCAATATGCCCAGCGTGAATTACTGGGCTTTAGTAATAGTGATTTAGAAATGATTGAAGATTTAATTATTGAGAAATTAAGCCTTTAGATTTGAGGTGTTTGCGAATGATGTGTATCCAATAGGCATAAACAACCAATGCAGCCATACCGAGAAAAAAATTAACTTCGACAAGCCACAATACTGAGCCAATCATCAACATATAAATGAAAATAGCTGGAGCAGCAATGACCAGAGAAACAAACCAAGGCACTGCAATTACACCAAAACCAATTGCAAGCCCAAGTAAGCCAACAGACAGAATAAATAATGAAAGTATTGCAATCATATTTCCCCCTTTTCTTCCTCGATTATTGAGCTAAATAATTAATCTTGTCAATAGGAAAGTGAATAAAAATGAATAATTTACAACTTACAGTCTTATTAAATGCCATTGATAAAATATCTGCTCCAGTTCGCAGTGCATCTAAAAGCGTTCATGAGCTATCGGCAAAACTAAAAGAAAGCAAATCGATTCATCGACAACTAAATCAGCAAAATAAGCAGCATCAAGCTGCAATGAAACAATATGCTTCTGCTATCAACCCATTGAAATCAAAATTAGATTCGCTGAATCAAGAATTAGAGCAAGCAAAACAAAAAGCCGCATCTTATGCTCAATATATGAAGAACGCTCAACATCCTACTGCAGGATTTCAAAAGGAAGTAGAGAAAGCAAAAAGTGCGGTAAAAAAACTCAAGCAAGAACAAATTGATGCAGCAAATAAATTACAGCAAGCACGCCAAGAATTAGCAAAATCAGGCATTTCTGCAGAAAAACTCGCGCAAAAGCAAAGGGAACTACAGAAAAACACCAAAAGTGCGACGGATCAAATTAAAAATCAAGAAGCCGCATTGAAAAAACTCAACGCAAAACAAGCCGCTTATAATCAATACCGTGGGCAAGTTGAGAAACTTAAAGATATCAGTGGTAAAGCACAAATCATTGGTGCACAGGCAACAGCTGCAGGTACAACAATGACTGCACCAATTGTCAATTCCATTCGAGATTTTATGTCGTTTGAAGATGTTATGGCGGGGGTTGCTCGCCAAGTTCCAGGGCTAAAAGACAAATTTGGGCAATTTACCCCTAAATACGATGAATGGAAAAACAAGATTAAATAGCTTTCAACTGAATTACCTCTTACCACAAATCAAATTGGTGACATGGTTACTGCTGCAGCGAGAATGGATATTCAGGAAAATGAATTAGAAGATTTTATTCGCTTAAATACCCAAATGGCAACAGCATTTGATGCAGAAAACCCCGATGAATTAGTAGAGTTATTTGGTAAAGTACAGAAAAACTTTAAATTAACCACCAAAGATGCCAAAGAGCTAGCCGATACTATTAACTATTTAGATGATAATGCCATTTCAAAGGGGACAGATATTATTAATTTCCTAAATAACACATCAGGAATTGGTAATTTAGTCAAAATTAGTGAAAAGAATCTTGCTGCACTTGGTTCAACTTTATTAACGGCAGGAAACGAAGCCAGTACATCAGCCAAAGCAATCGAAAGTACGTTCAACCGTCTAAGTAAAGCCACTAGAATGAAACCCGTTAATAACGGACTAAAAGCGTTAGGTTTAGATCCAAAAGCGATTCAAAAAGCAATGGTAAAAGATGCCCAAGGCACATTAATGATGATTGTTGAAAAAATAAAAAAATTGCCTAAACATTTACAGGCTGGCGTAATTAGCGATATTGCAGGCGGAAATTATAATACCCAATTAGCAGGGCTTGTTGCCAATACCGAAGAATGGCGCAGACAAATTGAACTGGCAAATAGCGAAGAAGCTAAAAATAGTATGGCTAGGGAATTTCAAACCAGAATGACTACTTTATCAGCAAAATGGCAATTATTTAAAAATCGTTTATTCAACGTAAATAGTTCTGTAGGAGCCAGTTTAAAAGATTCGATGACTAGCTTAATGGACGGGGTTGGCAATTTGCTTGATAAAATCGAGACATGGATTGATGAACATCCTAAATTAACCTCTACTATAGCAAAAACAGCAGTTGCAATCGGGGGAAGTTTAAGTCTATTAGGTGCATTAAGCCTTGCTTTAAGTTTTATACTTTACCCAGCCGCACGGCTATTTTTAGGCTTATCCAAATTAAACGTAATTATTCCTAAATTTTCAGGACATTTATCATCTGCAGGGCGGCTAATATTAAGAGGATTACTTTCTCCGCTAAAATTAATTGCACTGGCTATCAGTCCACTAGGGATAGCTTTATTGTCCGTTGCTGCATTAATTTATAAATTCTGGCAACCTATTAAAGCCTTTTTTGGCGGTTTTTGGGAGGGTTTAAAATCAGGTCTCGCCCCCGTCCTTGAAAAATTCCAACCGCTAGGCACCGCATTTGGTGTTGTCGTCGGTTGGATTGAAAAAGCGGTGAAATGGTTTACTGATTTATTGTCTCCAGTACAAAGTACCAAAGAAGATTTAGATGCTGCAGTCAGTGCAGGGGAAAGATTCGGAAATGGAATGGCGAAAGCGATTGAGTTTATTCTGACCCCATTAACAAGATTAATGGATGGTATCAAGTGGATTTCTGAAAATATGCCAAGTTGGGAGGGAATTAAAAATAGTGTATCTAGTGCATGGGAAAGAACAAAAAACACTTCGAGCAACGCTTGGCAATCAACAAAAGAAACGGCAGGAAGTGCTTGGCAATCAATAAAAGAAACGGCAGGAAGTGCTTGGGAATCATTTAAGGATTTCACTGGCTTTGGTTCAAATGGCAAAAAATTACCGAGTCAAAATTGGTCAGGCGGCTACACTGGAAACGGTGGCAAATATGAACCCATGGGCATTGTCCACGGTGGCGAATACGTGATGACCAAAGAAGCCACATCACGCCTTGGTGTAAATACGCTCAACGCCCTTAATTACGGCAAACGAGCACTTATTGCGGGCGGATTGGGGATCAGCGTTGCAACTGCCGCCCCTGTGCAAGTTGATACTCGTGCACCAATTTTTGCTCGTCCAATGATGACGCAAACCAGCCAACCAATGAGCGTAAATATCACCATCAATGCCGCACAAGGCATGGACGAACGAGCCATTGCACAACAAGTGGCAAAACAAATACAACGCATTGAAAACCAACGCCAAGCCAGAGCAAGAAGTTCAATGTGGGACAGAGCATAATAAAAGGGCGAAAGCCCTTTTTTGTTGTTTATTGTAAACAGAAGTGCTAGGATCGGCGAAAAATAGGAGGGTATCAATGAACGAAAATGCACCTTTTATTCGTGAAATTATTGACCGCACATCGCAAATAAAAGGCGAACGTGTGAAGGGTGACAATGCCAAAGAAATCAAGGCAAATGTTCAAACTATTTTAAAAGCACAACTTAGAGCCACACAATTAAATGCTAGAACGCAAACATATTAAATTTGTCGAAATCCATCATCTTTTTACGCAAATCAGTCTTGCATTGGGATTTACAGAACAAGATATTGATAAACATTCGACTAATCTCGCTGAATTAATCGCATTATGGCAGCAACAAGAATTTGTTGAAGTTTATGTTGAAAATAAAGACCGTCTATTCGGACGTGCAAAAGACAGCAGTTTAGCCTATGGTGCATCGCCTTATTATATTGGTTTATATCACGCTAGATTAAGTTATGAAGAAAATGATCCTCTTGTGGTGCTAACATTTAATTATGAAGATAACCCAGAACAAACCACAGTGTCGGTTCGTTTTATGGTTGATCATGATACCTTATTCGGGACAAAAGAAGAAAAATTCATTCAACAACGAATGAAAGATATTCGTAAACGTATTGATGATTTTATTCAATTAGGTAATAAAAAATAAAAGGGCGAAAGCCCTTTTTTGTTGCACATTGTAGAAAATAGTTTTATATTTCTTCAAAAAGTTGTAAACTTCGCAAACTTTTATTCTTTGGTGACTTATGACAAATCTATCATTAAATCCTATTTTTGAAAGTTTTGCGCCAATTTTTAAGCAATTAAAAACCGTGGCAATGTCTGCGTTATTTATTGCGCCATTGGCGATAAATCATCCTGTTCGTCACACTACACACACAGTCAATATTTTCAGTGTTCAAACAGATGAAAATAAATCGATCAATCAACAAGACATAGAAAAGATTATTGATATGGTGAAAGCTGTTTCTGCTATCACTGATTTTGTTATTGCGTCAATTACGGCAGAATCATTAAGCTATATTGATTTAAGTGACGTTCTGAGACTAGAAAGCAAAATTAATAAATATGATGATCTAGCTAACAATATTATGGTCAATAATAAAACTCCAGAATTATCAACAACGCTACAATCATTCAGCAATAAAATGCACACGCTTTGCAATATGATGAAATCAGAAAAATACAAGCAACAATCAGATGAAGTAGTGTTATCACGCCTTTATCGCAAATCTGAAGATGCAGGGTACACCTACAAATCATCACATTCTTTTGATGATTTTAAAAAAGCAGTGATGATGTAGGATAACAAATGAAGATTGAGTTATCGAAACAATTTCAAGAAGGGCGTTTAAACACGCCCTTTTTTAAAGACATTCAAGCCATGTCAGATGAAGAATTGCAGCTCATCTTTGATTTTATGCAATCCATTAAACAAGGGAAACTATTAAGAGGTAAAAATAAACCATCTTGGCTTGATGATAATCTCAATGACATTCCAAATACAGAGGTTTATCAACAAAACGAAATATGGCATTATCACTGCGGCCCTTACAATAAAGGATCTAGATATTGTCCTATGAGTGGGCTAAAAATAAATTTGAATGGAGAAACATCAGGACCTGTAATTCATTATCAAAAAATATCAGATGAACATATCGTGATTATCGCTTTTTCTCCACAACACGAACCGTTCCCACGCGAATGGGACACTCCAAACCCAATCATTGACAGAGCATAATCAAAGGGCGAAAGCCCTTTTTTGTTACCTACTATTCCACACACTCCCACACTCGCCACACCGCACAATATTGCCAACAATAAGGCATTTTCTTTAACTGTGAATGCCTATGTCTGCTGAATTACAACGAAAACTAGACAACATTATCCGCTTTGGGGTAATCGCTGAAGTGAATCACGCCACTGCACGAGCTCGCGTAAAGAGCGGTGACATTCTGACGGATTTTTTACCCTTCGTTACATTTCGAGCGGGTACAACCAAAACTTGGTCGCCGCCGACGGTAGGCGAACAATGTGTGATGTTATCCGTTAGCGGTGAATTTACTACTGCCTGCATATTAGTTGGGCTTTACACACAAAATAGCCCAAGCCAATCGCCCGACGAACACGTCATTGAATTTGCTGACGGTGCCAAAATCACTTACAACCAATCAAGTGGTGCATTGGTTGTGACAGGTATCAAAACCGCCAGTATTACTGCCGCTAATCAAATTGATATTGACTGCCCCGCTATCAATATCAAAGGTAATGTGAATATTGACGGCTCTTTATCAACCACAGGCACAAGCACCACAAAAGGCAATATCAGCACGCAAGGCAGCGTGACCGCAAGCGGTGATATTAAAGGTGGCTCAATTAGTTTACAAAACCACGTCCACCTTGAACAAGGCGATGGCCAACGAACCTCTAACGCAAAGGCATAGTATGAATCGATACACTGGCGAAACATTAAAAAACGAAAGCGACCACATTAAACAATCCATCGCCGATATTTTGCTAACGCCAGTTGGTTCACGAATTCAGCGGCGTGAATATGGCAGTTTAATCCCAATGCTAATAGACCGCCCAATTAGCCACACATTGTTATTACAACTGGCGGCTTGTGCCGTCACTGCGATTAATCGTTGGGAACCTCGAGTACAGATCACACAATTTAAACCTGAATTGGTTGAAGGTGGCATTGTGGCAAGTTATGTCGCACGCAGTCGTAAAGATAACCAAGAAATGCACAACGAAAAACTATTTTTAGGACATAAACAATGAGCGAATTAGTCGATTTATCAAAACTAGATGCACCAAAAGTGCTAGAAGATTTAGATTTTGAAAGTTTGCTCGCAGACAGAAAAGCGGAATTTATCGCACTTTTCCCACAAGATGAAAGGGCATTTTGGCAAGCACGATTAAGTTTAGAAAGTGAGCCCATCACGAAATTATTACAAGAAGTGGTTTACTTACAGTTGATGGAAAGAAACCGCATCAACAATGCGGCAAAAGCCACAATGTTAGCCTATGCCAGCGGTTCAGATTTAGATGTGATTGCCGCCAATTACAATGTGAAAAGACAAGTCATTCAAGAGGCGAATAATAATGTTACGCCTAAAATCCCCGAAATTTTAGAAGATGACACCTCATTAAGATTGCGCACGCAATTAGCCTTTGAGGGGCTTTCTGTGGCGGGTCCTCGCTCTGCTTATATCTTCCACGCACTCTCTGCACACCCTGATGTTGCAGATGTGTCTGTGGTATCACCACAGCCAGCCAATGTCACCGTCACGATTTTAAGCCGTAATGGACAAGGTGAAACAAACGAAAACCTTTTAAATGTAGTTAGAGCCAAACTTAATGATGATGACATTCGCCCTATTGGCGACCGCGTTATTGTCCAAAGTGCGGTGATCCAATCCTACGAAATCCGCGCCAAATTACATCTTTATCGTGGCCCTGAATACGAGCCAATCAAAGCTGCAGCTCTAAAAAAATTGACCACTTACACCGAAGAAAAACACCGTTTAGGGCGAGATATTAGCCTATCGGGTATTTATGCCGCATTACACTTGGAAGGTGTACAACGAGTAGAGCTTATCTCACCTACCGCCGACCTTGTGCTACCAAGCTCAAAATCAGCCTACTGCACGGCAATTAATTTGGAGATAGTGACAAGTGATGATTACTAATCATTTACTGCCGATAGGCGCAACTCCATTAGAAAAACGTGCGGCAGAAATTCTAAAAAGTGCGGTAGAAAATCCCATTGTTATTGCAGATTTAATCAACCCTGAACGTTGTCCCACCGAATTACTGCCTTATTTAGCTTGGGCGTTTTCAGTGGATAAATGGGATGAAAACTGGACAGAAGAAGTTAAACGCATTGCGATTAAACAGTCTTATTTTGTACACAAACACAAAGGCACGATTGGCGCAGTAAAGCGTGTGGTTGAGCCAATAGGCTATCTTATTGAACTGAAAGAATGGTTTCAAACAAATCCGCAAGGCACACCAGGAACATTTAGCCTAACCGTAGAAGTGTCTGAAAGTGGCTTGAATGAACAAACCTATAACGAACTAGTGCGACTGATTAATGATGTTAAACCCGTCTCAAGACATCTCAATCAGCTCGCTATCGCCCTCTCCCCAACAGGGTCACTTTGTGCCTTTGTTGGTCAGCAATGGGGCGAAATCATCACGGTATATCCACAATAGGAATATTTATGGCATCACAATATTTTGCAATCTTAACCGACTACGGAACACGTGCTATCGCTCACGCATTAAGCCAAGGGCAACCGTTACAGCTCACCCAATTTGCAGTGGGTGATGGCAATGGGAAAGCGGTCACACCAACGGCGAACGCAACAGCTCTCGTACATCAAACGCACATTGCACCTGTCAGTGCCGTCTCTCTCGACCCTCGCAATAATAAACAAGTCATCGTTGAATTAACCATCCCTGAAAATATCGGCGGTTTTTACATAAGAGAAATGGGCGTATTTGACGCACAAAACAAACTCATTGCCTACGCAAACTGTCCTGAAAGTTTTAAACCGACAGAAAGTAGCGGAAGTGGTAAAGTCCAAGTATTGCGGATGATCTTAAAAGTAGAATCTTCTAGTGCGGTGACATTATCTATTGATAACAGTGTGATTTTTGTCACCCGACAACAAATGACACCAAAAACCATTACTGCCACAACGCAAAATGGATTTAATGAAAGCGGACACAGCCACCAAATAGCCAAGGCAAGCACCACACAACAAGGTATAGTCCAACTCACCAACGACACAGGGCTTGAAAGTGAATCTCTTGCACTCACCGCAAAAGCAGGGAAAAAACTCGCTCAACAAACAACACAATTACAGTTAAATGTCTCGCAAAATTACATCCAAAACAGCAAAAAATCCTCTGCAGTAAATAGCGAAAGCGAAGATAACGTAGCGACAAGTAAAGCAGCCAAAACCGCCTATGACAAAGCAGTAGAAGCCAAAACTACCGCAGATGGAAAGGTTGGTTTAAATGGTAACGAAAGCATTAATGGCGAGAAATCCTTTGAAAATCGTATTGTGGCAAAAAGAAATATCCGTATTTCAGACAGCCAGCATTATGCTTCACGCGGAGACTATTTAAATATCGGGGCAAACAATGGCGATTGCTGGTTCGAATATAAATCAAGCAACCGAGAGATTGGCACGCTTCGTATGCACGCTAACGGCGATTTAACCTACAAACGCCAAAAAATCTACCACGCTGGGGCAAAACCCCAATTTAATACGGATATTGAAGGCAAGCCTAATACACTTGCAGGCTATGGTATTGGGAATTTTAAAGTAGAACAAGGGCAGGGCGATGCCAATGGCTATAAAACCGATGGCAATTATTACTTAGCAAGCGGTCAAAATCTACCCGAAAATGGGGAATGGCATATTGAAGTAGTTAGCGGTGGGGCAACAAATGCGGTGCGTCAAATTGCACGTAAAGCGAATGATAACAAAATCAAAACACGCTTTTTTAATGGTTCAAGTTGGTCAGAATGGAAAGATGCAGGCGGCGACGGCGTGCCTATTGGTGCAGTTGTATCATTCCCTCGTGCGGTAACCAATCCCGTTGGTTTTTTACGTGCTGATGGTTCAACATTCAGCCAACAAACCTTTCCCGATTTATACCGCACTTTGGGCAACAGCAACAAACTCCCTGATTTAACCCGTAGCGATGTGGGGATGACGGCTTATTTTGCCGTGGATAATATCCCTGCAGGCTGGATTGCCTTTGACGAGATTGCCACACAAGTTACCGAGCAACGTTACCCTGAGTTATATCGTCACTTGGTCGGTAAATATGGTTCTATTTCAAATGTGCCACTTGCGGAAGACCGATTTATTAGAAATACAGGGAATGGGTTAAATATCGGTCAGACACAAAGTGACGAGATTAAAAAGCACGTTCACAGAGTGAGAACACACTGGGCTGATTCATCTGATAGTAGTATTTTTTATGACAAAACGAAAACTGTTATAGATTCACGATTACGCACTGCAACTACAACCGATGATAATCTCAGTGATAATGGATTTATGCATCCGCTTTTAGATACCCCGATGGCAACAGGTGGAGATGAAACTCGCCCTAAATCGCTTATTCTCAAACTTTGTATAAAAGCAAAAAACACATTTGATGACGTGCAATTTTGGGTTAAAGCATTCGGTGTTGTTGAAAATGTTGGGGCTTTAGATGCGGGTACACTTGCACAAAATATGCAAGCGTTATCTGCGAGGGTTGACCAAGAAATAGAAGAAAATAAACAATATACTTTACGAGAAATAAACACTGCAAAATCTGATATAAATCAGCAATTTTTGCAGGCGAAAGAGAGTTTATCTCAAATTAGTACATTAAAAACAGTGTGGCAAGGTAATGTAAGTTCTGGGCGTATTGATATTTCAGAAAAGTGTTTTGGTAAAACACTTATTTTGTATCTTCAGTCATCATCAGGCCACAGTCTTGATGATAATAACAATATTGAACTTGTCAGTTTTGAAGTGGGTGCAGAAATTGAAGGTAAAAGAGGCGGCGTATCTTATTGGCAGACTATTCGTAAAGTAACTGCATACAACTCGAGAAATTATGCGGTAAGTCATGTAGAAGTCGATACATTCTCTGTGTCTGTTGATGGAAACGGTACAACAATAAATATTGTAGACCTTTCTGGTTATTTTGTAAAACGTATCGATATCCGATAAAGGAGCGTTAAATGAAAGTCTATTTTTTAAAAGAAAATTTGAATAGTTATCAAATTTTCCCTATTCCGCAAAACTTAAATGATTTTGTGGAAATGGAAGTAGAAAACGAATCAGAGCTTGAGACTAAACAACTTATTAATTTTAAAAGTCAATACATTCTAGTTGATAGACAACCAACAGAATTACACAAATGGAACGGAAACAGCTGGATTGTCGATGAAAAAAAGAAAACTGAAATTAAGCGTGAACTCATTAAAAATCTAGTTGATAGCATTGATGATACAGCGGCGAACATCAGTTCTAGATGGATAAGGTTTGCCGAAGAGTATAAGGAGCGAGAAGCTGCCGCTATTGCCTTTAAAGAAGCAAATTTTGCTGGAGAAGTAAGCGTTTATATCAGCAGTTTTGCAACGGTTGCAGGTCTTGATAATCAGTCTGCGTCACTTTTGATTCTTCAGCAAGCAGAAAGATTACGTGCATTGCAACAACAATTAGCAGTGCAAAGAATGCGTAAGTATGAGTTAAAGCATGAGGCGTTGAGTGATGAAGAACTGAAAAACATTCATGACGATATTGTTTCAAAAATGCGACAACTAGCGGAGGCACAACAATGATAGGCACTAAAATCTATCTCGCATTATACAAAGGTAAAAAAACGGGTAAAAACCCGAACGCACTTTTGGCACGTTTGAGTGACTGGCTCACTCGTAAATTGACAAAAGGCGTGTATTCGCATTGTGAAATTGCAGTAATGAAAGAAGTATTTGTCAGTGGGCATCACTATGAAACAGAAGTGATGTACGAGTGTTATTCGTCTTCAATTCGAGACGGTGGCGTACGTTGCAAGCAAATTGATGTTTATGATAGAGAAAAATGGGATTTAATTCCGCTCGACGGTGTAACCGAAGCACAAATCAAAGCCTATTTTGACCGCACTTTGGGCTGTAAATACGACTGGTGGGGTGCTGTCGGGATTGTGCTCGGCATCAAACAAAAACGATCAAAATATTTTTGCAGTGAATGGTGTTTTAATTGCATTAAAAATAGCAATGAAGGCTGGCGGTTTAGTCCGAATCAGCTTGCTGTTGCTTTTACCACCGTAAGTAATAATTAAATAAATTTTCAACAAGAGGCTGCGAAATAAGCGGTCTTTTTTTTTTAGGAGAATATATGTCAATTCTAGGTTCTATGACGGATGCGGTGAATAAAACTAAAACACCGCAAGCCCCAACAATTTCCACTCAATCTCCGACAAAAGATACATCACAGACAATGGCAGGTAATGTCTCTAATTTATTAAATAGCAATTCACTTTTAATGAATAGCGCGGCTGCTAAAGGAGAACGTATGGCAGCTAATCGCGGCTTGCAAAATTCAACCATTGGTGTGGAATCTGCTCAACGTGCAATGCTTGATGCGGCAATACCAATTGCAAGCCAAGATACGCAAAATGCGTTTGCGGAAAAACAAACTCGCTTACAAGCTGATTTAAATTTCCAAAACCAAAGTAAGCTCAATCAGCAACAAAATCAATTCACCGCATCGCAGGCAGAATTAGAACGCGGTCATCAGCGTGGAATGGCGCAATTACAATCTGATTTAGCTTATAGCAATCAAAGTCGATTAAATCAGGCACAAAATCAATTCACTGCGTCTCAAGCCGCACTTGAACGGCAACAACAAAAAGATATGGCGAATTTGAATCATCAAAATGAGATGAAGAACTTAAATGCACAAGTGGCGGCGAACACTATTGGTAAATCCATTGATTTCACCATGCAAATCACCAATAACTTTGATGCGCAAATAGCCACGATCTTGAATAACTCGAATATGAAAGCTGAGGATAAAACAAAGGCTATTGAGCAGCTAAAAGCAAGTCGAGATTCAGAGATTCAATTTATGAGTAAGTTTATGCAGGGAATTCCGACCACGCAACAAAACTGGTCGTCATTTCCTAGCTTAGGTGTTCCGTCAATTCAAATTAGTTAAGAGGAGAAAGGTTATGGCGTTTTGGGATGGTGCATGGGATGCAATTAGTGGCGCTGGTAAATGGCTGGGGGAAACAGCTGGAAGTGCAATGGATTGGATGGACAACCATAAAGCAGCAAGTAATATTATCGGTAATGTTATTGCTGGTGCTGGTGGTTACTTTGCGCAAAAACAAGCTGGTAAAGATTTGATCAATCAGCAACGTGAGTTATTAAATCTGCAAGATCAGATGAAATCAAAATATTCAGCCGTACCAGATGCGGATTGGTCGTATAAAAGTTTGACAGTGGATGATTCTCCTGGATTGGCAAATGGCGGTATTTTGACTGAAATGAAGAAACGTTCTGAAACTAAAGGGGCTAACAATGGCAGAGTTGCATGATAGTTTTGGTGAGTCAATGGAAAAAGCTGGCTATGAGCGAGCTAGTGATTCTGATTCATCCTTTTCCGGTGGAGGTGGTTGGCGAGAAGATAACAGTAGTGATAGTTATCGTAGTACGTCAGATAGATGGAATGACCACAAATCTAGATACGGAAAAGACAAAGTCTATACTGATGCATTTAATGAGCGAAGAAATAACTCTAGTTGGAGCGGTGGTCATAGCGCAATTAGCCGAACAATTAGTGAAAAATATCATTCACTTTCTAATGGGCAAATGAGCGCCGCCGTTCCTGAAAAAGATCAGAAAACACTCACTGGCGGTTTGTTTGGAAAAAGTTACTCCAATGCGCCTTATTCTGAACGCACTCCTTCTATATTTGATAGAAACATACGTGGTTCAATGACATTAAATAACGGCGATGTATGGTCAAGCGATCCCCAATATTCATCCGTTCGAGAACGGGCGGACATCAATAGTTACGACCGTATTAAACGGGGCGAAGAATTGAACTTAATTGGTCGTGCTGTAGGAGGCGTTTTTAGTGGGGTGGGCGGGGCAGCAACAACGCCAGTTGGCAAAATTGCTGAAAGTGCGGCAAATTTTGGGCTTTCCCACGTTGGGGATTTATCTCGACAATTCAAAAGCAACCAAGAGCAAGCGTATTATGATAGCCTCACTCCAGAGGGGAAAGCGTATTACGATACAAGAGTAGATTTCATCAATAAGTCCTATAAGAATGCTCGGGAAAAATATGAAACGAACGATAAATGGATTGATAGAGGTATTACAGCTGCACAAGTCGGTTTATCTGCTTTAGGGCCTCCTGGTGCAATGCTAGGGTCTGGGATTGGTTTATTAGGTAAAGCGATCAACAAAAAAGACACGATGACAAAATCATTACGTGATTTAACAGAGACGCTTAACTCTAACGCATTAAATAACCACATCGCACAACAAAATGAATTAGCTGAAAAAGAACGTCAAGCCTATAAGGAATTTATGGCTGGGCGTGATTTACGCAGTGACAATACACAACCAAAAGGCATACTGAACACTATGCATAATCGTATGCAAAATATAGATCCTGATAAACAGGTCAAAACGAGTGACGTTCCTAACCTAAGAAATTATTGGGCAAATATCATCGTATCATAGGAGAAATTCATGGGCATTTTAGATTCAATGACACAACAATCACAACCGCAGACAACAGAACAAAGTGCGGTCGAAAATCCACAGGGTTCACAACAACAGGGAAGTATGGCGCAGATGTATCAAATGTTGATGCAAAATTCCATTAATGCTATCGCAAATGTTGCGCAACAACGTATTCAAGAAAAAGGTCCCGAAGAAGGTATTGCCGATTTAGTCGCAAAAGCAATGATTTCAAATCTTCAGGCCGCGCAACAAAATGGAAAAACTATTCCGCCGCAAGTGATGATGCAAGTCGCTAAAGATTTAGCTATGCAATTATTACAGCAAGTTGGTGTGCCAGAAGAGCAAATTGATGATGTATTGATTGATATTTTAATGAATGCGCTTGAGCAATTTGGCGAAGCAACGCACGGTGCGTTACCTCAGGAAGAAGAACAGCAATACGTTGATATGATCAACAAAGTATCTGAAATGGAAAGCCAACGTCGTGCGCAAGTGCAAAACGGTCAATCAAAACCAATGCAACAAGGGGCATAATTTATGGGATGGGGTGGAATTTTAGGTGCGATGACACAAGGATTGGGAACTGGTATTGTCAAAAATGTTGAGCAAGGGTGGAAAGATGAAGAAACTCAAAAGTTGTTAGATTGGAAAACGGCAGAAGCCGACAAACAACGTGCTTTTGATAGTGAATTGCTTGATAAAAAATACAAGCACGAGTTTGAGCTTGAAGATCATAGAACCCGTAATGAAATTTCAGCGGCGGCTGCAAAAGCTCGAATTTCAGCACGTTATTCTCATGGTGGTGAATCAGAAGCGCAAAAAAATCTTCTTGGCGCAACTCAAACGCTTGGTATTTATGATAGCCAATTACATTCCTTGCAAGAAAAATTGTCCGCAACAGAAGATAAAGAGCAACAAAATGCGATTGCAGCAAGAATCAATGCTGTTTCTGCTGAACGCGAGAATTATCTTAAACGCCCTGATACAATCGCTGCATTTAAGGGGGCTGGCCAGATGGGACAAGCGCTTTATATGACTGGTGGTGGTAATATGGATTTGTACAATCCGAAACCAGTGGAGCGCGAAACGGTAGCTGAGGATGTTAAATCTTCTGTCGCTCCTCCTGTGCGCAATATGATTGATGTAAATAATCTCACTCCACAACAGGCGGCAGATATTGCAAGACAGAAAAGTGAAGATGCCGCTCGTTTGCAGTTTTCCAAAGCGTCAGCGGATGCTAAAGACTGGGCGCAAAAACGTACACAGTATCAATCATCAACTTTCATTCCGCGAACATTCTAAAAAGTGCGGTCAGATTTTCGCATTTCAATAAAAGCAAAAGGCGAGGTTTTAGCCCCGCCTTCTTTTGCTTGTTTAACAGTAAAGTTAATGTTTACTTGAATTAATTCTAACGCATCTAATCGTCCGTTACAGTTACAAAAGCGAAGTCTTTTTCCACAATTGCTTTTGCTCGCTCAAACTCTTCTATTCCCTGTTCATCAGAACAATTTTCAACAAAGTCTATAAAATCCTGATTATCAATTTTCACAATGTTGTTTGATTCGTCATATACAACTTCGCTTGAAAAATAAAGTTACCCCTGTTCTTTCCATTGTTTAGCTAATTCTTCTGATTGAAATACTTTTCTTGGATTCCCATCAAGGGAACAAAAATATAGGGTTTTCATAGATTCTCCTATGATTTTGCCTCACGCATTATTCTTACCAAGAAATTTAATACTTAGGGAATAGAACAGCCCGCGGCTCATTCACGGATCATTTTAAGTTATTATTTAGTTATATCGCCGTTAGTGAATTTCCTCTAAGGTATTGTTTTTATTGGTGTTGTTATGGCGATGTTATTTAAAATTTGGTGGAGCTGGGGGGAGTTGAACCCCCGTCCGAAATTACTCTACCTTCAGTACTACACGTTTAGTCTCGTCTTTAATTTCACTTAAGCATGCGGACAGACACGCTAAACTTAAGCTAGTTTGATTCAATTTAGTGCTTCGATCCTCAAACGGTGGCTTCCACACGATCTCGTTTTGGTTTGACTCCGCGTTATCCCCGTCTTACGAGCGGAAGCTGGAGCGCGAAGGCTAAATGCAGGTTATTAAGCTGCTAAAGCGTATTGTTCGTCGTTTGCGACTATTTTTTTGCGGTTTATTTACGAGGCCTACCGCACCTCGACGTGCACCTTGGGCTTCGCTAATCCCGTCGAATCCAGAATCAGCCCCAAAATTGCGTGTTAGTCTAGCAAAAAAAGAAAGCTAGGGAAAGTCGAGATTGATTGAATTTTTGTATGAAAGCTAGAATAACCTTAAATATTGTCTATTTATTATTGGCTTATTACCTTATTAACAATTCATCTCTAAATTGATTGGAGACGATCATTGATTTTTTATGGACGGGAGGCTTGATAATGGCGTTAATTAATTGGCATTATTTCACGCTTTATTTTTGATGATAGGAGCTATAGATTTGTAAATTATGGCAAAATTAAAGATATTTACGAATTCCTAAAAATATAACACAGCATATATGCTATAATTAGCTCCTAAACTTTTTGGAAAATGTTATCTTATTCTAGTATTTATCATCAATGATTTTATAAAATTTCTTGCATATTAAATTTTTATCACTATAATGTAGCACATATTTCGGACGCGGGGTGGAGCAGCTTGGTAGCTCGTCGGGCTCATAACCCGAAGGTCGTTGGTTCAAATCCAGCCCCCGCAACCAATAATAAGTTCAGTAAAAGAACCCCAGTTTTGGGGTTTTTTTCTATAAGAAATTTAGTAACTGGGCTTAGGTTCTTATGAACCTAACCCTTTTTTTATGCCTGAGATTTAATAAACTATCTTCTTACTATTACTAAAATAGAGGAGATAAGTATTGTTTAGAATAAGGTTTCATAAGGTTATGATATAGTGCGATGAATTGCACCTTATATAGGAGTAGAAATTGGCTACATTAGAACAAAATTTACAAGAAATGCTACAAGATGCAGTAGAAGATTTAGGCTGTGAATTGTGGGGGATTGAGTGTCAGCGCACGGGGCGTTTTATGACTGTGCGTTTATTTATAGATAAAGATAGTGGTGTGACGGTTGATGATTGTGCTGATGTAAGTCGTCAAGTGAGCGCAATTTTAGACGTGGAAGATCCAATTGCGGATAAATACAATCTAGAAGTGTCGTCACCAGGTTTAGATCGTCCGCTATTTACCTTGCCGCAATTTGAACGCTATATTGGGCAAGATATCGCTGTGCATTTGCGAATTCCAGTGATGGAACGCCGTAAATGGCAAGGTCAGTTAGAACGTATTGAAAAGGATATGATTACTTTAATCGTTGATGATCAAGAACAAATTTTAGTCTTCGGAAACATTCAAAAAGCGAATGTTGTTGCAAAATTTTAAAAGGAGAAAAAGAGAAATGAGTAAAGAAATTTTACTGGCGGCGGAAGCTGTATCCAATGAAAAATTATTACCACGTGAGAAAATTTTTGAAGCATTAGAGAGTGCGATTGCGATCTCTACTAAGAAGAAGTTTGAATATGAAACGGATATTCGCGTTTCAATTAATCCCAAAACAGGAGAATTTGATACTTTTCGCCGTTGGTTAGTCGTAGATGAAGTAAAAGTACCAACGAAGGAAATTACTTTGGAAGCGGCGCAATTTGATGATCCAAATTTGCAACTTGGAGAGTATGTGGAAGATCAAATTGAATCTATTGCATTTGACCGTATTGCAATGCAAACGGCACGTCAAGTTATTAGCACTAAAATTCGTGAAGCTGAACGTGCAAAAGTGGTTGAACAATTTCGTGAAGAAGAAGGAAAAATTGTAACAGGCACCGTAAAAAAAGTAAGTCGAGACAGTATTATTTTAGACCTTGGCAATAAAGCGGAAGCGATGATTGCACGTGAAGATATGTTACCACGTGAAAACTTCCGTCCGGGAGATCGTGTTCGTGGGGTGCTTTATAAAGTAAATCCTGAAGGCAAAACTGCACAATTATTTGTGACACGTTCTAAACCAGAAATGTTGATCGAATTATTCCGTATTGAAGTGCCTGAAATTGGCGAAGAAATGATTGAAATTCGTGGTGCAGCTCGTGATGCGGGTTCTCGTGCTAAAATCGCGGTAAAATCAAATGATAAACGTATCGATCCTGTTGGTGCTTGTGTAGGAATGCGTGGTGCGCGTGTTCAGGCAATTACGAATGAACTTGGCGGTGAGCGTGTAGATATCGTGCTTTGGGATGATAATCCAGCACAATTTGTGATCAATGCAATGGCACCTGCGGATGTTTCTTCTATTATCGTTGATGAAGATAATCATTCTATGGATATTGCTGTTGAAGCTGATAATCTTGCTCAAGCCATTGGTCGTAATGGTCAAAACGTGCGTTTAGCAACACAATTAACGGGTTGGACACTAAACGTAATGACGACTGATGAGTTAAATGCTAAGCATCAAGCAGAAGATAATAAAGTGTTAAATTTATTTATTAACGCATTAGAACTTGATGAAGAATTTGCACAAATCCTTGTAGAAGAAGGATTCACAAGTTTAGAAGAAATTGCTTATGTGCCAATGAATGAATTGACAGCAATTGATGGTTTGGAAGATGAAGATCTTGTTGAAGAGCTTCAAACTCGTGCTAAAAATGCGATTACAGCCGCAGCAGTAGCTGAAGAAGAAGCACTGAAAAAAGCGAATGTTGAAGATCGTTTATTGAATTTAGAGGGAATGAATCGTCACGTTGCAATCAAACTAGCAGAAAAACAAATTACCACCCTTGAAGAACTCGCAGAACAAGGCGTTGATGATTTAACTGATATTGAAGAATTAACCGCAGAACAGGCCGCAGATTTAATTATGGCTGCACGTAATATTTGTTGGTTTGGCGAAGAATAAGGAGAGCAGTAATGACTGAAGATGTTAAGGCTGATGCGCCAAAAAAATTAAGCATTCAACGCAGAACAAAAACAACAGTGAGCAGCACCACAACTGGCGGTAAAAGCAAAGAAGTACAAGTAGAAGTACGTAAAAAACGCACAGTAAAAACTGATATTGCTCAACAAGAAGAAGCAAAATTAAAAGCACAGCAAGAAGCGGAAGCGAAAAAAATTGCTGAACAAAAAGCAGCAGAAGAAAAAGCTCGTTTAGAAGCTGAAAAAGCGGCAACTAAGAAAGAAGCTGATGAAAAATCAAAAGCTGAAAAAGCGAAAGCAGAAACCGCTAAGCCAGCAAAAAGTGCGGTAGATTCTAAAGCTAAATTTGTTGATCCTGAAAAAGAGAAACGTAAAGCAGAAGAAGCTGAACTTCGTCGTAAAGCTGAAGAAGTGGCTCGTCAAAAAGCAGAAGAACAAGCTCGTCGTGCAGCAGAAGAAGCTAAACGTTATGCTGAAGCAGATGATTCAGACAATGAATCTTCTTCAGAAGACTATTCTGATTACAATTTAAGTTCAAGATATGCACTTGAAGCAGAAGATGAAGAAGATCGTCGTAATGAAAATCGTGGTCGAGGTAAAAATAAAGTAGCAAAAGCAAAAAAAGGCGGTCGTGACGATGAAAATAGCAAAAACTCGAAAAACGAGCGCGAATCTAATCGTAAAAATCAAAAAGATGCTAAGTTTGGTAAAGGTAAAAATGGAAAAAAAGGCACCGCACTTCAACAAGCCTTTACTAAACCAGTTCAAGTAGTAAAAGCAGATGTTGTGATTGGCGAAACCATTACCGTTGCAGAACTTGCGAACAAAATGTCGGTGAAAGCGACAGAAATCATTAAAGTGATGATGAAAATGGGTGAAATGGTCACCATCAACCAAGTTATCGATCAAGAAACCGCTCAATTAGTAGCGGAAGAACTTGGTCATAAAGTAATTCTTCGCAATGAAAATGAGCTTGAAGAAGCGGTATTAGGTGATCGCGATGTAAACGCGGAAAAAGTAACGCGTGCGCCAGTTGTAACTATTATGGGACACGTTGATCACGGTAAAACTTCTTTACTTGACTATATTCGTAAAGCGAAAGTTGCTGCAGGCGAAGCGGGTGGTATTACTCAACATATCGGTGCGTATCACGTAGAAATGGATGATGGCAAAATGATCACCTTCTTGGATACTCCAGGACACGCAGCGTTTACTTCTATGCGTGCACGTGGCGCAAAAGCAACAGATATCGTTGTTCTTGTTGTTGCGGCCGATGATGGTGTGATGCCTCAAACTATCGAAGCGATTCAACACGCAAAAGCAGCGGGTGCACCTTTAGTGGTTGCAGTAAATAAAATTGATAAACCAGAAGCAAATCCAGATCGTGTTGAGCAAGAATTATTACAACATGATGTCATTTCTGAGAAATTCGGTGGTGATGTGCAATTCGTTCCAGTATCGGCGAAGAAAGGTACTGGGGTTGATGATTTATTAGATGCAATCTTACTTCAATCTGAAGTGCTTGAATTGACTGCTGTAAAAGACGGCATGGCAAGTGGTGTAGTCATTGAATCTTACTTGGATAAAGGTCGTGGCCCTGTGGCAACTATCTTGGTTCAATCAGGTACACTACGTAAAGGTGACATCGTACTTTGTGGTTTTGAATATGGCCGTGCGCGTGCAATGCGTGATGAAAACGGGAAAGAAGTGGATGAAGCAGGTCCTTCAATTCCAGTTGAATTATTAGGTCTTTCAGGTGTGCCTGCAGCGGGTGATGAAGCAACCGTTGTACGTGATGAGAAAAAAGCACGTGAAGTGGCATTATATCGTCAAGGTAAATTCCGTGAAGTGAAATTAGCTCGTCAGCAAAAAGCTAAACTTGAAAATATGTTTAGCAATATGTCTGAAGGCGATGTGGCTGAATTGAACGTTATTGTGAAAGCGGATGTACAAGGCTCTGTAGAGGCGATTGTTCAAGCGTTAAATGAACTTTCTACCAATGAAGTAAAAGTTAAAGTTGTTGGTTCAGGTGTAGGTGGTATTACTGAAACTGATGCAACTTTAGCTACCGCATCTAATGCCATCATTGTTGGCTTTAATGTTCGAGCGGATGCAACAGCTCGTCGTGTCATTGAAGCTGAAAACATTGATTTACGTTACTACTCAATCATCTATGAATTGTTGAATGAAATTAAAGCAGCAATGAGCGGTATGTTAGAGCCTGAATTTAAACAAGAAATTATTGGTTTAGCTGAAGTTCGTGATGTATTCCGTCATCCGAAATTTGGTGCAATCGCAGGCTGTATGGTAACTGAGGGTGTAGTGAAACGTAACAACCCAATCCGTGTATTACGTGACAACGTCGTTATCTTTGAAGGGGAATTAGAATCTCTTCGCCGTTTCAAAGATGATGTATCTGAAGTTCGTAACGGTATGGAATGTGGTATCGGCGTGAAAAACTACAACGATGTAAAAGTTGGCGACCAAATCGAGGTGTTTGAAGTGGTTGAGGTTAAGCGTTCAATCTAACCTTTAACAAAATAAAGGGCGGTTAAAAATCATAGTGTTTTTAATCGCCCTTTTGTTATTAAATAAACCGCATCAAAATTATAAACCAGTTAAATCCTCAGCAATTTCTTCAGCTTGTTTAATCACATAAGTTACCGCTTCTTCCTGTTTATCAGGCGGGTATTTATATTTTTGTAAGGCACGTCGAACGAGTAATCTAATTCTTGCCCGCACCGCTTCTTTGTACTGCCAGTCGATTGTGACCGATTTTCTAAGTGTTTCCGTGATTTCTTTCGCCAGTTTAGAAAGCACTTCATCACCCATCAAATCTTTTGCACTTTGATTTTGAGATAGAGCTTCATAGAAGGCTAGTTCTTCCTTGGTTAATCCTAGTTTTTTCCCTAATGCTAAACGTTCTTGGAAATCTTGGCTCATTTTAAAGAGTTCGTCCAAAATCTCTACCACAGTCAAATTGTGATTGTGGTATTGATTCAATGCTTCCTTCAAACGCCGTTCAAAATCTTTTTGCAAGGTTAAGTTTGTGCCTGATTTAACTTTAATTTCACTTGCCAAATAACGCTCCATCGCGCTAACCCATAAATTTTTAGTTGGGCTATTTTTTACAGTTTGTAAAAATTCCTCGGAAAGCAAACTGATTTGTGGTTGTGGTTTTTCTAGCAGATCGAATAAATCAATCACGCCTTCAGAATACACAGTTTGATTGACCAATTTTTTCAATAAAATCTGTCTTTCATTTGTGCCTGTGCCTTTTTGTTCACGTTTAGTTAAAATTGCCCGTACGGCATCATAAAAGGCGATTTCTTGGTTATACGGCTCAACTTCAGCCAATGTGCCGCACAGCATATAGCCTTTTTTTACCAAGCCTGCCGTTTTCAAAAAGGCTTTTTTGCGTGGCTCGGTTTCTTTTTTATTAAACCAATGCTGCTCGTGCGCTTTGCCATCAAACGATAATTGATCAAGGCTTAAAATATGGTTGGCGGCAAAACGAATCGCCATCAAAAGATCATTCGGATTATCTTTTTCTAAGGCAGCCTGAACATCAAAGGTTTTCCCCTCAACTGGCGTTGCAAACAGGCTGCGGATAACTTCTAAATGCTCTTTCATTTTAAAGAATACATCAATCACGCTATCAGCCAGTTTGCCCTTGCCTTGTGAGTTTGTATATTGCCGAGTGGCTTTTTCGAGCTCGTCAGCAATGCCTACATAATCCACAATCAAGCCGCCATTTTCTCGGCTTTTATTGCGGAATACACGGTTTACTCGTGCGATGGCTTGCATTAGGTTATGCCCTTTCATTGGCTTATCAAGATACATAGTGTTACAGCACGGTGCATCAAAGCCTGTCAGCCACATATCACGCACAATCACCACTTTCAGCGGATCGTTCGGGTCTTTAAAACGACGTTCTAACGTTTGCTTTTCCTGTTTACTGTAAACGTGTTTCTGCATTTCAGACGCATCGGAAGCAGAACCTGTCATCACAATTTTAATCGCCCCTTCGTTAATATTGTCCGAATGCCATTCAGGGTGCAGAGCGATGATCTGATTATACAAATCCACGCAAATCTGACGGCTGGAAACCACCATCATCGCTTTGCTGTCCACCACTTCATTGCGTTTTGCAAAATGTTGCACAAAATCGATCGCTAAATCATGCAATCGAGCTTCTGAGCCGAGCAATTTTTCTCGCAAGCGTAATTTCGGGTTTTCTTCGCCTTCCAGCAGTTCATCAATTTCTGCAAATAATTCATCGTGATTAGCATTCTCCGCTAGCTTGATTTGGCGTGCTTCATACACAATCGGCACGGTTGCGCCATCTTCCACCGCATCTTGCAAGTCATAAATGGACACATAACGACCGAACACATCTTGCGTGTCCTTATCTTCAAGGCTAATTGGCGTACCTGTAAAACCAATAAACGAGGCATTAGGTAAAGCATCACGCAAATGGCGAGCATAACCTGTCTGAAACTTGCCGTTATGCAGCTTTTGCGTAAAGCCATATTGGCTGCGGTGAGCCTCATCGCTGATCACAATAATATTGTTGCGCTCATTTAAAATAGGGAAGCGGCTTTCTTCCTCATTTAGGGCGAATTTCTGAATCGTAGTAAAAAACACGCCGCCGACTTCATTTTGTGCGAGCAGTTGGCGCAGTTGATCACGGTCTTCTACTTGCTGCGGTGTTTGTTTGATTAAATCTTTGCCTGAAGAAAAAGTTTGGAAAAGCTGACCATCTAAATCGTTGCGGTCGGTAACCACTACAATGGTAGGATTTTTCAATTCAGGCTGTGCAAGCAGTTTGCCTGCATAAAACAGCATCGAAATCGACTTACCCGAACCCTGCGTGTGCCACATCACACCGATGCGTTTATCGCCTTGCTCGCTTGTGGCAAAAATCGTGGATTCTACTGCTTCATTTACGCCGTAATATTGATGGTATGCCGCGATTTTTTTAATGGTTTTGCCAACGGAATCCCGTTCAAACAAGACGAAATAGCGGATATAGTCCAATAAATCCTCAGGCTGCATTAAGCCATTGAGCAGGCTTTGCAACTCATCGTCAAAATATAACCGCACGCTTTTATTTTTTTCATCGACCACTTTCCACGGCGTAAAGCGTTGAAAATCTGCCGAAAGCGAACCCAAACGGGCGGCAATGCCGTCTGAAATAATCAGGGCTTGGTTGTAAACAAACAGCTCGGCAATTTCATCTTTATAGGTTTCAAACTGATTAAACGCCTGCAATAAATCCGCCGATTCACGCAGCGGATTTTTGAGCTCAAATACCACCAAAGGCAGCCCATTTACAAAGCCGATAATATCGGGAATCCGTTTACCTCCTTTACGGCTGCGGATTTCCAGCTGATTGACGGCGACAAAGCGGTTGTTTTCCCCATGCTCAAAATCCACCAAACGCGCCATCTCGATTTTCTGCTCACCATCATCTTGATATTCTACCCGTACACCATCACGCAACAATTTATAAAACGTCTGATTACGCACAACCAAGTCGCCAATATCGCTTTTTGTCGCGGATTTCACCACAGAATCAACCGCACTTTCAGGCAGCTGCGGATTAAGTTTACGCACCGCCTCACGCAGTTGCTCAATAAAAACTACACCGCTCAAATTGCCACGGGAAAATTCGCCCTCATGAACAGGCAAATCTTTACCATAGCGATATTCCCAACCGAGGGATTGCAGGCGTTGAAGGGTGAGTTGTTCGATGTCGTTTTCGTTGAGCATTTTATTGTTCTCCATCATTTAATAATTCCAGCAAGGCTTCAATGCTTTCATCATGATCGCCATCATACCAAATTGGAAAAATATTGGATTTTGCTAATTCTTCTTTTTTGTTAATTCTGTTCACGTCCTTTTTAGGATCTGAAAATAAAAAAGCATAATGTCTAGGTAGATTTTCACTGCCTTTTTCTTGAACAATCTCGGCTAGCGCCTTAATTAAGCGATCAATAGTTAAACTACAACCGATAAATAATAGAGAACTTGAAAATAAGCTTTCTACACAATTTTTCAATTTACTAGTTTGGTCATTGTAGTGTTTATCGTAGTCATTTTTTGTTAGTATTCGATTTTGTGGTTTATCAAAAGTACCATGTATCTTTAATAAGAAATTTTGTTTATCAAGAAGTTTATTATAAAGGTCTTCTAGGTATAATCCATTTAGTTCATCAGAAAATGGGTAATCGCATTTTTGATAAACAGTACTAAGTATATTGTCATAATTTGTTGTAATAATAGGAGTATTATTAAAAAATTTTGGTAAAAGGCAAATTACACCATTTATTTCATTAAATAGATATTTTCTACCAAATATATTATCTAACTGCTCTTGTAAGTGTGAAGGACTACAGTCATCTAGATACTGAGCAGCTTCTTCAAATTCACCTTGCGATAAGAGATCTTCAAAATAGAAACGATCAGTTCTAGTTTCTTGTTGAACACTACGAAGAAATTCGCTCCAAGAAGTTAAACCTGTAGACATGGACATCCCAGCTCCAATAAAGGGGATAATCTTTTTCTCTTTGAAGAGTTCTTTTAATCGAATAAATCGATTTCGATTATCTGAAGTAATATCCAATATTCTATTGGCTTCATTTAAGTTTCTTTGTTTTCTTTCTGTTTTCCAAAATTCAAAAACGTCTTTATATGCTTCAGGATCAAGAGTATATAAAATTTCATGTCGGAAAAAACTGTTTCCGCTGATAATAATTTCGCCTTCAGAGTTTAGTTCCTCAATGAAAAGTCGTTCTAAATAATCGGTAGTTCTATCCATTGAGTTCACCATTTAACAATCTAGGTAATAATAAATCTCTTGTGTTTTGAAGATTGAAATTTTCCAGCCTGTTAAAAATAATTTTTTCTAAAATATTTTCTAATGTTTTATTTGCTAATAATTCGTCATTTGGCACTATGCATTTTGCAGCAGATAAATGCTCACGTTTAATATGCCCCATTGTCACTGCTTTGTCATAAGCAATACGCTGAAATTCGGTTAAATGATGTTTGGTATAAAAATAATAGAACCATTTAGGATATTCTTTGGATGAGACTTTGAATAAATGTTGGTTTAAAGCAGCTTTACCTCCACACCAAATATCTACTAATAAACTACCAGACCAAGAAAAAATGACATCACCATTATCAATAATGCATTCAGGCTTAATATTTGCTTTTGCTTTTTCATCGCCATCTGCATAACCTTGTCTCAATTGGGCAATTTTTACAACAGGTAAAAATGGTTCGTCATCTTCAGGGCGGAATTTTTGCAATGCTAAACCATTCTGATAATTTGCAATTTCATCTAAGGCTTTAACCTCCCACCCCTTCGGCACTTCAACCCCATCAACCTCCACCATCTCACACGGAAACGCTTTGGCGGTTTCGGCTAGTTCGGCGTAGCGTTCAGGCTGTGTTTGTGAAAGTGCGGTCAGTTCTTCGGGTGTTTTTCCGCTGATTGCCTGGATGGCGGCAAGTTCTGCTTGTTCAAGGCTCAGGCCGTCTGAAAGGGCTTGAACTTTGGCACGCACTGGGTCGAAATCGACAAACCAGCTTTTAAACAGGGCTTGGGCGATTTGTTCCAAGGTTTGGTTGATTTGGGTGTTGAGTTGGATTTTTTGGTCAAGACTTCCTAAGATGTTGGCAATTTCTTTTTCTTTCTCAATTCCCAAATCTGAAATTAAAATGCTTGATAAATGGTTTCGATTTAATGTAGGAACACCTGTTCCTACATTAAAACTTGTGAAATCAATACTTTTTAATAAGTAATAAATAAATCTGGGATAATGTCCTTTGAAATCTTTTACATATAATGTTGTATTTAAAGGGAAAAAATCTTTTTCAATATATTGTCCACCACCAATACTTCCGCTTCTTCCAATTACAACTCCAGGTGCTTTAACTTTAATTTCATTGTGATAACCAGCAATCCCTGTTGAAGCAACAACGGGAACACTTCCTGAAATTCTTTTGTTACTTGGTAAATCAAATCCACGCTGTAAAGTTATAAATTCATTTAATGGAATTTTACTCATACCCCAATCCCCCTAAATTCTTCTTAATTTCTGCTTCCAATTCCGCACTTTTCGCAAATTGCTCCTTCAAAAGAGCGGTCAGATTTTGCATTTTTTCTGCAAATGGCACGCCGTCATCTTCTTGTTCTGCGGTGCCGACATAGCGCCCTGGTGTGAGGACGAAGTCGTTGTCTTTAATCTCTTCTAACGTAGCGGATTTACAGAAAGCGGCTTGGTCTTCATAGCCGTCTGATTTTTGCCAAGTGTGGAGGGTGTCGGCAATTTTGGCGATGTCGTCAGCGGTGAAATCACGCAATACGCGGTCTTTCATATAGCCGATTTGGCGGGCATCGATAAACAACACTTCGCCTTTGCGTTTTTTGTTGCGGTTTAAAAACCAAATACAGGCAGGGATTTGGGTGTTGGTGAAGAGCTGACCGGGCAGGGCAACCATACATTCCACCAAGTCGGCATTGATGATGGCTTTGCGGATTTCGCCTTCGTTGTTGGTTTGGCTGCTCATGGAGCCGTTGGCAAGCAATAATGCCATTTTGCCGTTGGGTGAGAGGTGGTAAATCATGTGTTGCAGCCAAGCGAAGTTGGCGTTGCCTTTGGGTGGTGTGCCGTATGCCCAACGTGGATCATCGGCAAGGGATTCGCTCCACCAATCGCTGATATTGAATGGCGGGTTTGCCATAATGAAATCCATCTTTTTGTCGATGTGTTGCGGCTGGGTGAAACTGTCGGCGTTGTGTTTGCCGAAGTCGTAATCAATGCCGCGAATCGCCATATTCATGGCGGCGAGCTTCCATGTGGTGGGGTTGAATTCTTGCCCGTAGATGGACACGTTGTTGATGTTGCCTTGATGGGCGGTAATAAAGCGTTCGGTTTGCACGAAAAAGCCGCCACTGCCCATAGCTGGGTCATACACGCGGCCGGAGTATGGCTCGAGCATTTCGACAATCAGGGAAACGATGGATTTCGGCGTGAAATATTGCCCGCCGCGTTTGCCTTCGGCTTGGGCAAAGCGACCGAGGAAGTATTCGTAAACATGGCCGAGTATGTCTTTTGCACCTAAATGTACGGGCTCGCCGTTGTAAGTCGGGCGGGTAAAGTTAGTATCGGAGAAGAGGATAATCAGCCCGCGCAGGGTGTCTTCGTTTACGGCATAGCCGCTGATGCGTTGGAGGACGCCTTTGAGTTTTTCGTTGTCTTTTTCAATGGCATCAAAGGCATCATCAATCAGTTTTGCCACGCCTGAGAATTTACCACCCCAAGGTAATTCTGCACCAGTGTTGAGAATAGAGACTTCTTGTAAGGCTTGCCAACGTGCAGAAGCGGGCACCCAAAATACGTTATCCGCGGTGTAATAATCACGGTTTTCTAGTTCTGCGGTTAAAGCTTCTTGATATTCTTCTTCAGTATCAAAAAAAGTGCGGTCAAGATAGAGGGGATTTTCAGCATCAGAAAGTTCTGCCTGAATTTTTTCCTGTTGATGAGTGAAATTATCAGAAATGTATTTTAAGAAGATGAGACCAAGAACGATATGTTTATAGTTGGCGGCATCAAGTTGTTGGCGGAGTTTATCCGCAGATGACCAAAGTTTTTCGTCTAAATCGTTTAAAAATGCTTGTTGTAATGTGTGATTTTCATCGACAATCTTGGTGTCTCGTCTCGCTTGCATAAATTATGCCCTCTGTAAAGTGATTTTTATCGGAAGTTTGAATATTCAAACAAATTATCAGGTGTCATTCTATCGAAAAACAGTATCGGGTTGAAAGGGATTTTTGCGTGCTAAATTCAATGATTTCCAGTAGAATGAGGTGCTTTTATAAATAAGGAATAACTATGGCAAGAGAATTTAAACGTAGCGATCGCGTCGCTCAAGAAATACAAAAAGAAATAGCAGTCATTTTACAACGCGAAGTGAAAGATCCCCGTATTGGGATGGTGACGGTTTCTGATGTGGAAGTGTCGAGCGATTTATCTTACGCAAAAATCTTTGTGACTTTTTTATTCGATCACGATGAAACGGCAATTGAGCAAGGCATGAAAGGCTTAGAAAAAGCATCGCCTTATATTCGTTCATTACTAGGCAAAGCGATGCGTTTACGTATCGTGCCAGAGATTCGCTTTATTTATGATCAATCCTTAGTGGAAGGGATGCGTATGTCAAATCTTGTGACAAATGTTGTGCGTGAAGATGAGAAAAAACACGTTGAGGAAAGCAACTAATGTCTAGACCTCGTAAACGCTGGCGTGATGTTGATGGTGTGTTTTTGTTGGATAAACCACAAGGCATGTCATCAAATGACATTATGCAAAAGGTGAAGCGTTTATTTCAAGCGAATAAAGCAGGGCATACAGGTGCGCTCGATCCGTTGGCTACGGGAATGTTGCCAATTTGCTTGGGTGAAGCAACTAAGTTTTCACAATTTTTGCTTGATGCCGATAAGCGTTATCTTGTTACGGCAAAATTAGGCGAACGTACCGATACTTCCGATGCGGAAGGGCAAGTCGTGGAAACTCGTGAAGTTCATGTTGAAACTCAGCAAATTTTGACCGCACTTGAACAATTTCGTGGCGATATTTTGCAAGTGCCGACCATGTTTTCCGCACTAAAACATAACGGTAAACCGCTTTATGAATATGCGCGTCAAGGTATTACGGTTGAGCGTGAGGCACGTCCAATTACGATTTTTGAACTTAATTTTATTGAATATCACGCACCTTTTTTAACCTTAGAAGTACATTGTTCAAAAGGCACTTATATTCGCACCTTAGTCGATGATTTGGGTGAAGTGCTAGGTTGTGGCGCACATGTGACAATGTTACGCCGTACAGCCGTAGCGGATTACCCCGTAGCAGAAATGATACCAATCAATGAGTTACAACTGCTCGCTGAAAGTTTTCCATTAAGTGAATTAGATCGTCTATTACTGCCAACCGATACCGCAGTAAGTAAATTGCCCGCTTTGCATTTGGATGTAGAGCAGAGTAAAGCCATTGGTTTTGGTCAGCGAGTGAAATTTGCTAATGAACAGCAATTAGGTGGCCAAGTGCGGTTATTTTCAGCGGAGAATTTATTCTTAGGCGTGGCATTAATCGACGGGAATATTATTCGCCCACAACGGTTAATTACACAATCTGCATAACTTCATTGCCTTTCTTATAAAATTCTAGTAATCTCATCTGTAATTAATTTTTTACAATATATGTAAACTAAATTTTGCAGGTGGGTTTTATGGAAGTCCTTAAAGATTTACGTTCTGAAATTGATTCGCTTGATCGCGAACTTATCCAACTTTTTGCTAAACGTCTTGAGTTGGTTTCTCAAGTCGGTAAAGTGAAACATCAACATGGATTACCTATTTATGCGCCAGAGCGTGAAATAGCAATGCTCCAAGCACGTCGTTTAGAGGCTGAAAAAGCAGGCATTTCAGCCGATTTAATTGAAGATGTTCTACGCCGTTTTATGCGTGAATCCTATGCCAATGAAAACCAATTTGGTTTTAAAACTATCAATTCTGATATTCACAAAATTGTTATCGTGGGCGGTTATGGTAAATTAGGTGGCTTATTTGCCCGTTATTTACGTGCATCTGGCTATCCAATTTCTATTTTAGATCGCGAAGATTGGGCGGTGGCTGAAAGTATTTTAGCGAATGCTGATGTCGTGATCGTTTCCGTCCCCATCAATATTACTTTGGAAACGATTGAGCGACTAAAACCTTATTTAACAGAAAATATGTTGCTTGCAGATTTAACTTCTGTTAAGCGTGAACCGCTAGCGAAAATGCTTGAAGTTCATTCTGGTGCAGTTTTAGGTTTACATCCAATGTTTGGTGCAGACATTGCAAGTATGGCAAAACAAGTGGTTGTACGTTGTGATGGACGTTTTCCTGAACGTTATGAATGGTTACTTGAGCAAATTCAAATTTGGGGCGCAAAAATTTATCAAACCAATGCCACAGAACACGATCACAATATGACTTATATACAAGCCTTGCGCCATTTTTCGACTTTTGCGAATGGTTTACACCTTTCCAAACAGCCCATTAATCTCGCTAATTTATTGGCGCTTTCTTCTCCTATTTATCGCTTAGAACTTGCGATGATCGGTCGCTTATTTGCGCAAGATGCAGAGCTTTACGCAGATATTATTATGGATAAGCCAGAAAATTTAGCGGTAATTGAAACGCTAAAACAAACTTACGACGAAGCCTTAACTTTCTTTGAAAAGAATGATCGTCAAGGTTTTATTGATGCTTTCCACAAGGTGCGTGACTGGTTTGGCGATTATTCTGAACAATTCTTAAAAGAAAGCCGTCAGCTATTACAGCAGGCAAATGATTTGAAACAAGGGTAGAGAAAAGTGCGGTGAAATTTCACCGCAGTTTTTTACTGTCTCGCCAATCTTAAATTTTCAGGTAAATTCTCAAAATTAGAGCGGAATGGATTAATGTCTAATCCGCCACGACGAGTATAGCGTGCGTAAACGGTGAGTTTTTCTGGTTTTGCGTAGTGCATTAAATCGCAAAAAATACGTTCGACACATTGTTCGTGGAATTCATTATGCTGACGGAACGATATAACGTAACGCAATAATTTTTCGTGATTGATTTTTTTACCAACATAGTGAATATGCAAGGTGCCCCAGTCTGGCTGATTGGTAATGAGGCAGTTAGATTTCAATAAATGGCTGACTAATTTTTCTTCGACAATTTCATCCGATACGCAATCTTTCAGCCAATTAGCGTTAAATTCGTAGCTAGTAATTTCAATATCTTGTTCATCAATGCAATCGCCTTGTAAATGCTCAATTTTTTGAGCATCATAAACTGCCACTGGATTTAACCGCACTTTTACATCGCCTTGCGCACATTCGATTAAATCGCGTTGCATAGTTTGTTGAACGGCGTTGAAGTCGGTAAATTTGCTTTGGTTAAAGCTATTTAAATAAAGTTTAAAACTTTTTGATTCAATCAAATTTTGGCTTTGATAATCCAGATAAATATCTGCGATAGCCACTTGCGGTAAGCCTTTTTCGTTGAGCCACGAGATTTCATAAGCCGTCCAAATATCTGCACCGATAGTAAATGGTTGGTTTTGAGTAATGCCCAATCCATCACGATTTAAGGCGCGTGGCACAGGCTGTAATAAAGTGCGGTCATATTGAGAGGCGTATTCCGTTTTTTGACCGAGTTTTAAGGATTTTAAGCTGTTGTCTTGGTAATTCATTTATTTTTCCCTTATATGTTAAAAAATAATTTTGCCTTCCCTTGCTTGCGGGGGAAGGTGGCGCGAAGCGTCGGAAGGGGGTTAAGACTTTATCATTCCAACAGAGAGTTGAGGCATGGACTTAAATTACAAAAAATTCCACGATAGATTCGAAACTAATCGACAGGTATCGCATTTAAAATGAAAGGTATCAAAAATCGCATTTTTTAACGCCCAATTTGCACCACAAGAAGGGCAGCAACGGGATTTTTCAGATTCTAAAGATTGCCCACCTACACGATATAAATAATAGTAAGTCGGTATGCCAGTTTCTTTTTCTATTTCTTGAGCTAAATATCGTCCGTGTTTTGAAAGCGTACTTTGATGATCGGAAATTTCTGCCAAAGATTGTTGTTCTAATACCGCACCATTCATTTGTAGTTGATCGCAGGCTTGCCAATTTTCTTGCCATTTAATCAGATCTTGGCTTAAGTGCGGTTGATTTTTCAACTGTTTATACAAAGGGATGGGCGCGAAATTTTCTCCACTATGAATCGGCGAGCAACTTTGTAAATGGGTTGTGTAAAGCACTTGCCAAGTTGGCGATGTATTTTCAGCCGTTTGATCTGAATTGAAATCATCGCCCACAAGTTGAAAACCATCAAAAATTACACCGCACTTTTCGGCTTCTTGTAATGTGCGATTCACTTCTGCGTTATTATTTTGCGGGAAAAGACTATCTTGCTCTGGGCAAATGACACGCATAGCAAAGCCTTGTGCACCATCTTCTTCCGCTAAATATAAAGGAATTTCACGTCCGATAATTTGCCCGTTATACCGCCATTGATCGATCACTGCATTGAGTAAACGACTTTGTGATTCAATATTATTTTCGAGTGCAGTCAGGCGAAAATAGGTTTCGATTAAATACATAAATTTTTTAATTGCTGTCCGATTTGGTTTAAGCCGTTTAAACGCGTTTCACTTAAATGTTGTGAAATGCCGAGTTCGCTAAAAAATACAGTAATATCAAATGTATTCAATTCATCCGCTGTTTTGCCATTGATTTTATTGAATAAAATCCAAAGTAAGCCATTCATAATTCTGGCTTCGCTAAATCCGCTGAATTGAAAAGTGCGGTCATTTTTAGGCATAATTTGAAACCACATTTGTGCTTCGCAGCCAGTAATAGGCTGCATTTGAGCAAGTTCATCATCGCTTGGGCGAGGTAAATTTTTGCCTGCTTGAATAATCAGGCGATAGCGATCTTCCCAATTTTTAGCTTGTTTTAATTGTTCTATCATTGTAATAAATCCAATGCTTTATCTAAGGCGGTAAAAAATGTCTCTACATCTTTTTGCGTATTATAAGGGGCAAAAGAAAGACGCAATGTGGTGCGTTCGCCTAAGCGTGCTAAATAAGGCTGGGCACAATGTTCGCCCACACGAAGCGCAATATTTTGTTCGCTCAAAAGTGTAGAAAGATCGGAACAGTCAATGCCATCAAATACAAAGCAAACAACGGTGCTAGGTTGAGGGGAATCGAATAATCGGCAATTCTCGTAAGATTTTAACCGCACTTTGACGGATTCAGCCAAGGATATAGCGTGCTGTTCTGCTGCGGTAAAATCCCATTTTTGTAGCCAATTTAGTATGGCATTAAATCCAATAACCCCAGCAATATTGGGTGTGCCAGCTTCTAAACGATAAGGCAATTCGGCAAAAGTAATACGATTATTTGACACACGATCAACCATTTTTCCACCAAAAAAGAGCGGTTGAAGTTGAGAAAGTGCGGTTAATTTTCCTGTTAAAACGCCAAGTCCATTTGGGCCATAAATTTTATGGGCAGAAAATGCGAGAAAGTCTGCATCTAAATCTTGTAAATCAATTTTAATATGACTAATCGCTTGTGCAGCATCTACTAAAACCAACGCATGACTATGTTTTCTAATAAGTTGAATTAGTCGTTTAATCGGCTGTTCTGTGCCAGTGACATTTGAAACAAAATTCAGTGCAACGAGTTTTGTTTTTTCAGAAAGGGCTAAAATCAGTGCATTTTCATCAATTAGCCAATTATCTAAAATCGGTAAAACTCGAATTTTTGCACCGCACTTTTTCGCCGTTTCATGCCAAGTGACAAAATTAGCATGATGATCTGCTTGGCTAATCAGAATTTCATCTTCGGCGTTTAATTGCGGCATCAATCCATTTGCCACTAAGTTAATCGCGTGAGTTGTACCCGAAGTCCAAATAACAGTGCGTTTATCTTCCGCATTAACCCATTCTTTAACCTGTGTGCGAGCCTGTTCATATTGCGTAGTTTGGGCTGCATCATATTGGCTGCGATGCACCGAACCTGCCGAAGCATAAAATTCAGCGGTGCGATCAATTAACTCTTGAGGTTTCAACGCAGTGGCGGCGTTATCTAAATAAACAACCGCATCTTCACGTTGGAAATAGGGAAATTCTTGACGGAACGTTTGATAATCAAAAGCCATATTAATTTTTCTCTTGTCTGCGCCATTGACTTGGTTCAATCGGATTATTGTCTGCCCAAAGACCAATTCCTTTGGCTTGTGCATTTTCTTGCGCTTGAAGATAAATCGGATCATGGGAATATTGCTTATAAGCCCATGCCATACCCTGTTTAACCATTTCTAAATTAATATTTTGTTTTTGATAATAAACCACCGCTAAGGTGCGTTGATAGCGATCTTTTCCTTTTCGCGCAAGGCGAACATTTTTTTGATAAACCAGATCAGACAAGGTTTTTTTCGATTTTTGCCCAAAGGCTTGAGATTTTTCTGGCGCATCAATTTCGGCTAAACGAACTTTAATGGATTTATTGCCTTTAGTGAGGCAAGTGAGCGTATCGCCATCACTAATTTTAACCACACGACAAGTATTTTTTTCGCGAGAACAAGCAGAAAGTACGGTAAAAATAAGTAATAAACTCGTCAATAGTATTTTTCGATTTATCATTTTGCAAAGTTTTTGATCTAAGTCTGGTTATTTTACCGAAAAAATGGCTCAAGTTAGCAAAAAAAAGCGTAAAATAATTTTGAAATATTATGAAAATAGTTGAAAAGGTTGTATATGATTCAAAAATTATTTTTATTAGTTCGTTCGTTGGTCATTTTATCTATTATGTTATATCTCGGAAATCTTATTGCTTATTACATTCCATCAGGTGTTCCAGGAAGTATTTGGGGATTGTTATTGCTCTTTTTAGGTTTAACAACACGAGTGATTCATTTAAATTGGATTTATTTAGGCGCAAGTTTGCTAATTCGTTTTATGGCGGTGCTTTTTGTACCAGTGAGCGTGGGAATTATCAAATATTCTGATTTATTGATAGAGCAAATTAATATTTTGCTTGTTCCTAATATTGTGAGTACTTGTGTCACTTTACTTGTTATAGGATTTTTAGGTCATTATTTGTATCAGATGCAATCTTTTACACATAAACGCAAAAAAGTAATAAAACGTAGAGAAAATCAGGTAAAACAAGCGAATTAGTATGTTAGGAAAGTTTATATGCAGCAGTACATTATTTATCTTTATACATTTTTAACAATTTTTGGGTTTTGGCTCGCACTACAAATTAGCAAACGTTGGAAGTCAATGATTTTTAATACTTTTGTTTTAACAGTATTAATTTTGGCGGCGATTTTAGTGATAGGAAAGATTCCTTATGATGATTATATGGCAGGAAATGCACCTATTAATAATTTACTTGGTTTGAGTATCGTTGCTCTCGCATTGCCTCTTTATGAACAACTTCGCCAAATTGCCAAACAATGGAAAATTATTCTTTCAACGGTGGTTATAGCCTCTTTTTTGGCGATGTTAAGTGGCGGGCTTTTAGCATTTCTTTTAGGCGCAACGCCCGAAATGGTCGCTACGGTTTTACCTAAATCCATCACAATGCCTATTGCGATGGAAGTTTCCCGTCATTTAGGCGGCATTCCTGCCGTAACTGCAGTTGGTGTTGTGGTTGCAGGTTTGCAAGGATCGATATTTGGTTATCTTGTATTAAAAAAATTGGGTGTTAAACATCAAGAAGCTATTGGGCTTTCTGTTGGTTCGGTTTCTCACGCGCTCGGTACAGTAAGTTGTATGGAAACGAATCCAACAGCGGGAAGTTACAGTTCTATTTCTCTTGTGCTTTGTGGGATTATTAGTTCTATTCTCGCACCATTTGTATTTAAGCTGATTTATTTCTTTGTTTAAATATCAATAAAAATTCAACCGCACTTTATTCATTTTAGATTGTGTTTGTTATAGATAAAGTGCGGTTGTTTTTTGCGCTAAATGATTAGATAATGCAGAAAAACGAAATAAAACAAAGCGATATGAAACCACTTATCATTGATTCTTCTTGGACAGAACGTTTTCTTCCTGATCCTCCACGCGAAAAAGATAATCGTCCACCATTTCGTCGTGATCGTGGGCGAATTTTACATTCTGCTGCTTTTCGTTGCTTACAGGCGAAAACTCAAATTCACGCAATTGGCGAAAATGATTTTTATCGCACTCGCTTAACCCATTCTTTAGAAGTCGCTCAGATTGGCAGTAGTCTCGTTGCACAACTTAAATTTTTAGAAACCTTTGAAAGCCTTTCGCAAACATTAAATATTGATAAAAACGAGTTGCAAAAACAATTAAAACCTTTATTGCCGAGTAACGATCTTATTGAGAGTTTGTGTTTTGCTCATGATATTGGGCATCCGCCTTTTGGGCATGGTGGCGAAACGGCATTAAATTATATGATGGCAGAGCAGGGCGGTTTTGAAGGCAATGCGCAAACCTTTAGAATTTTAACGAAACTTGAGCCTTATACTGAAAATGCAGGGATGAATCTAACGCGTAGAACACTATTGGGTGTCGTGAAATATCCTGCGTTGTTAGATGTGGCTTCGCCTCAATATGCAGAACTTAATTTTTCTCGCAATATTGATCCTCGTTTTGTGCGTATTCACGATTGGATTCCAGGAAAAGGCATTTTCCGTGATGATTTAAAAATGTTTAATTGGTTGCTGGAAAATCTTTCTGAAAATGACCGCACTTTATTCTGTCAATTTAAAAAAGTGCGGGAAAATCCTGCGGAATTTTTACAGACGAGCTTTAAATCTTTGGATTGCAGCATTATGGAATTGGCAGATGATATTGCCTATGGCGTACATGATTTAGAAGATGCCATTGTGACTGGCGTGGTAAATCCTCATCAATGGCAAGCGGCACATTCCGCATTGAAACAAATTCCTTCAGCTTGGTTGCAAGAAAATATTGATTCAATTAGCCAACGACTTTTCTCTGATAAACATTTTGAACGAAAACAAGCCATTGGTGCATTGGTGAACTTTTTTATTACTAATGTGCGGTGGAAATTAACGGCAAATTTTGATGAACCTTTGTTACGTTATAACGCAGAGTTGTCACCTGAAGTGATTATTGCACTTGGTGTATTTAAAAAATTTGTTTGGGATTATGTTATTCGCAATGTGGATACTCAACGAATCGAATATAAAGGGCAGAGAATGCTAACAGAAATGTTCCAAATTTTTGAATCTGATCCAGAGCGTTTATTACCGAGAAATACTGCAAATCGTTGGCGTAATGCCCCTGAAGAAAGGAAGAAGCGGATTATTTGCGATTATATTGCAGGTATGTCGGATGCACACGCATTGCGGGTATATCAACAAGTTTGATTTAAGAGAGAATCCCATCGAATTGATGGGATTTTTTATGCAAACCGTATAGAATAGTGCGGTTAATTTTCACTGAATTTTTATGGGGCAGTTGTGGCATTAATTAGTTTAACCAATGGATATCTTTCCTTTAGCGATGTGCCTTTGTTAGATCACGCAGAACTACATATTGAACCGAATGAACGTGTTTGTTTAGTTGGGCGTAACGGCGCAGGTAAATCAACTTTATTGAAAATCATCGCAGGCGATGTGCTTATGGATGATGGCAAAATCCAATACGAAAAAGATCTTGTGGTTTCTCGTTTAGAACAAGACCCACCGCGTAATGCACAAGGCAATATTTTTGATTATGTCGCAGAAGGTGTAGGGCATTTAACGGATTTATTGAAAGAATATCATCATATTTCTGTTCAATTGGAAGAAAATTACAGTGATCAAATTTTAAGTCAATTAGAGCAAGTTCAGGCTAAATTAGAACACGCTGATGGCTGGCGATTTGAAAATAAAATCAATGAAGTATTGTTAAAACTAGGTTTAAATCCAAACACAAAATTATCCGCACTTTCGGGCGGTTGGTTACGCAAAGCGGCACTAGCACGTGCATTGGTGTGCGATCCTGATGTGTTATTACTCGATGAACCAACTAACCACTTGGATGTGGAAGCTATTGAATGGCTGGAAAATTTCTTACTGGATTTCCAAGGTAGTATTGTATTTATTTCCCATGACCGTTCTTTTATTCGCAAAATGGCAACACGCATTGTGGATTTAGATCGCGGTCAATTGCAGTCTTATCTAGGCAATTACGATTTATATTTAACCACGAAAGAAGAAAATCTACGCGTTGAAGCCTTGCAAAATGAATTATTTGATAAACGTCTAGCACAGGAAGAAGTATGGATTCGCCAAGGTATCAAGGCTCGCCGCACAAGAAATGAAGGGCGAGTGCGAGCATTAAAAGCGATGCGTGAGGAACGCCGCCAACGCCGTGATGTAATGGGAATAGCCAAATTACAGTTAGATACCTCAAGTCGTTCTGGCAAAATTGTCTTTGAAATGGAAGATGTGAGCTATGAAATCGCAGGAAAAACCTTGTTAAAAGATTTTTCAACAACGATTTTACGTGGAGACAAAATTGCACTTGTTGGGGTAAATGGCTGTGGGAAAACCACGTTCATTAAATTATTGCTGGGTGAAATTCAGCCAACATCAGGCAAAATTCGTTGTGGTACTAAATTAGAGATTGCTTATTTTGACCAATACCGTGCTGATTTAGATCCCGAAAAAACCGTAATGGATAATGTGGCGGATGGTAAACAAGATATTGAAGTCAATGGTGTAAAACGCCATGTACTAGGGTATTTGCAAGATTTCTTGTTCCCACCCAAACGTGCAATGACCCCAGTTAAAGCCTTATCGGGGGGAGAACGAAATCGTTTATTGCTCGCAAAATTATTACTCAAACCAAATAATTTATTGATTCTTGACGAACCAACCAATGACCTTGATGTAGAAACATTGGAGCTTTTAGAAGAAATTTTGACTGATTATCAAGGCACATTGTTAATTGTGAGCCACGACCGTCAATTTATCGATAATACTGCCACAGAATGTTATTTATTCGAAGGTGAAGGGCGTTTGAATAAGTATGTGGGAGGATTCTTTGATGCGAAACAGCAACAAGCCAATTTCTGGGCAAGTAAAGCAGTGGAAGAACAGGCTAAAGCGAAGAAATCTGAACCACTAAAAGAAGAAAGTGCGGTGAAAAGTGACCGCACTTCTAAGCCGAAATCCGTGAAACTTTCTTATAAAGAACAACGAGAGCTAGAACAACTTCCACAACTATTGGAAGAGTTGGAAACTAAAATCACCGTACTTCAAGCTGAAATAGCCGATCCAGCATTTTTCCAACAGGCTCACGATATTACCGACGCTAAATTAAAAGAATTGGCGGATACTGAAGCCGAATTAGAAACAGCATTTTTACGCTGGGAAGAATTGGAAGAAAAGAAAAATTTGACTGACGGTAAAGCTTAAAAAATAACGCCCGAAAGGGCGTTTTTATTTAGAGGAAATATTGCACAGAATCAGATTTTAATTCTTTGCTAATAGATCAATTATTTTGCTGCTTTTAATTCTTGATAATATTGTTCATAGAATTGAATTGCATCGCCAACGTCATCTTGCCAGTGACTATTTTTTAATATATCAGCTGACGGATAAATCGCTGGATCTTCAGTGATTTCTTTTGGTAATGCTTTTTTCGCTTCAATATTTGAGGTTGGGTAACCGATAGCTAAGGTTAATTTTTCAGCTGTTTTTTTCCCTAACATGTAGTTAATCAGCTTGTGTGCGCCTTCAGGATTTTTAGCTGTTGCAGGAATTGCAAGAGTATCAACCCAAAGTACAGGACCCTCTTTTGGGAATACCATATTTAAAGGTGCTTTTTCTTTTTTAGCAATACGTACCGAACCATTCCATAATTGACCCACTTCCACTTCGCCTGAGATGAACGAGTTAGCTGGGTTATCGGAATTGAAAGAAAGTACATTTGGACGTAATTTCAATAATTCTTCATAGGCTTGTTTGATAATGGCTGGATCTTGAGTATTTGGATCTTGACCAATTTTCAATAAAGCGATGTTGAATACTTCACGCGCATCGTCTAATAATTGAACTTTGTTTGCAAATTCAGGTTTCCATAAGTCTGCCCAAGAAGTGAATTCTTCGCCTTTGTAAGTGTTGGTATTGAATGCGATACCCGGCGCACCTAAAAGTTGCGGAAGAGAGTATTTGTTACCTTTATCATAAGGTTTATTGAGCCAATCAGGATCTAATTCTTTAAGAACAGGTAATTTGCTGTGATCAAGTTCTTTTAACATTCCTTCGCGTGCCATTTTAGAAACGAAGTAGTTAGAAGGTGCGATAACATCATAGCCACCAGACTCGCCTTGAGTTTTGAGTTTAGCGTACATTGTTTCGTTTGATTCTAGGCTTGAAACGATAACTTTGATGCCAGTTTCTTTAGTAAACTCATCTAAAAGACCATCTGGTACATATTCAGTCCAAGTGTAGAGATACACAGTGTCATTAGCAGCAGCCGTAGCTTTTGCAGTTTCTTGCTTAGCATCTTTATCGTTGCAAGCGGTTAAAGTTGCAGCTACGAAGCTGGCAGTAATTAAACCTGCAAATTTTTTCATTTTTGTTTGTTCTCCTGTTAAAGAGTCGTAAAAAAACCACCTGCCGAATGACAGGCATAAAAAAACGCCTTGATTGTGCGTCAAGGCGTATTCTATTTTAAATTCAAAGGTTTGTGAAACCTTTTGTTAATTAATGGTTATTTTTTCGTGTAATTAGCTGGCTTAAAACGACAAGAGCTAATGAAAGCACGATCATAATCGTTGCTAAAGCATTAACTTCAGGTGTTACACCAGTTTTCACTAGAGAGAATATTCTCAATGGTAAGATTTCATAACTTACACCGCTGACAAATGATGAAACCACAACATCATCTAATGAAATAGTGAAACTTAATAACCAACCAGATACAACTGCAGGTAATGCTAAAGGAAGGATAATTTTACGTAAAATAGTCACTTCGCTTGCACCTAAGTCTTTCGCCGCTTCTAACATTCTGAAATCAAAGCCATTTAAGCGAGAGAAGATAGTTACGGTCACATACGGTAAACAGAAAGTTACGTGGGCAAGTAGTAAAGACCAGAAGCCCAATGAAATACCCACAACCATAAATAATGCAAGTAAAGATACTGCCATTACAATATCTGGAGACATCATAACGATAAATAGCATACCGCTTACTGCTTGTTTACCGCGGAATCGATAGCGATAAAGTGCGATTGCAGTTAATCCACCTACAATAGTAGCTAGGGTAGCCGCAAAAAATGCAATAGTTACCGAATGAATCGCAGCTTGTATTAAGGTGTCGTTATTAAATAAACGCTCGTACCAGTTCCAGCTAAAACCTTTCCAACTCAAACCATAACGATCTTTGTTAAAGGAATTAGTGACTAAAATAATAATTGGGATATACAAATAAGCGTATACCACAAACATAAATGCATTACGTAGTAAACGACTCATTATTCTAACTCCACTTTCTTATTCAATAGTTTATTCGCGCGGTAGTACACGAAAATCAACAATGCCATTAGAACAGTTAAACCAATACTGACTGCAGAACCAAATGGCCAGTTACGAGAAATTAAGAATTCGCTCTTAATTACGTTACCAACAAGCAAGACTTTTGCTCCACCGAGTAGGTCTGCTACATAAAACATTCCCATTGCTGGCAATAATACCAATAAACAACCTGCGATAATACCAGGCATAGTCAATGGTAAAATCACTCGGAAGAAACGTTGGAACGTATTTGCTCCTAAATCTCGTGCTGCTTCTAATAAACGATTATCTAGTTTTTCAATGGCAGAGTAGAGTGGCAAAATCATAAATGGCAATAGTAAATAAACTAAGCCAATGATTACCGCAATTTCGGTATTCAAAATACGAATTGGCGCACTCAAAATTCCCATATCAATTAACATCGTGTTAAGTATGCCTTTCACGCCAAGAAACACTTTCATTCCATAAATACGAATTAACGAGTTTGTCCAAAATGGTAAAACCACAAGGAACAATAAGAGCGGTCGATATTTAGGATGAATTTTACTCATCATAAAAGCAAATGGATAACCTATTAGTAAGCAAATAATGGTGGCGATGCCCGACATAGACAATGAATTCCACACAACTTGTGCATAAAGCGGATTAAACAAGTTTGTATAGTTTTCAATAGTAATTGGGAATGCATAAAAGTTGCTACCATCTCGAGTCAGAAAACTTACGGCAAGTACCAATAAGTTTGGAATCAGCACAAAGAAGATTAGCCAACTGAAGATAATCGCAACAGTAATTTTCTGGAATTTATTATTGATTATCTTCATCGTTGAGTACAACCTCCCAGCCTTCGTGCCATGTGATACCTACGCGTTGTCCTATGCTATGATCCATATGTGGATCATCTTCATTAAAGAATTCACTTACAAGGACACGCATTCCGTTATGATCAAACTCTACCGTTGATTCTAATGTCATTCCTTTATAAGTGCGGTCAATAATATGACCGATAATTGCTTTAGAATGTTCATTTTCATCTAATTCTTCAATCACAATATCTTCAGGGCGAAGGAGTACTTGAAGTTTTTGATCTTTTTCCACAGGCATATCCGTATAAATATCACAAATACGACCTTCAACATTTGCCAGTACAACTTGTTCTGATTTTCGTTCAATCACAGTGGCTTCAAATACGTTAATTTCGCCAATGAAACGAGCAACGAATAAGTTAGCTGGATCTTCATAGATTTCACGTGGAGAACCATCCTGTGCGATTTTACCTTTACGCAATAATACAATACGATCAGACATTGTAATCGCTTCTTCTTGATCGTGGGTGACAAAAATAAAGGTAATGCCAAGCTGACGTTGTAACATTTTGAGTTCTTGTTGCATTTGTTTACGCAATTTGTAATCCAATGCAGATAAAGACTCATCAAGTAACAACACTTTTGGTTTATTTACTACGGCACGAGCGATAGCAATACGTTGTTGTTGTCCGCCAGAAAGTTGAGTTGGCTTACGATCAGCCATTTCTTCTAGTTGTACCATACGCAAGGCTTCTAAAACACGCGGTTTAATTTCCTCGTTTGGTACTTTTTGCATACGCAAACCGAAAGCCACGTTCTCAAAAATTGTCATATGTGGAAATAGCGCATAGCTTTGGAATACCGTATTAATATGACGTTTTTCCGCTGGCACATTGGTGATATCTTCACCATCTAAAATAATGCTACCTGAATCCAATTCTTCTAAGCCTGCAAGTAAGCGTAAAACTGTGGTCTTACCACAGCCTGAAGGGCCAAGAATAGTGACAAACTCACCGTTATTAATTGCAAGATTGAAATCGTTAATAATGGTGTTAGAACCATAGGATTTTTTGATTGAACGAAGCTCAATAATAGGCTTGTTTTGAGGCTGATTTTCCACTAGCTTTGGTTTTCTCCCTAATTTCACCAATGATTTGGTACTGAGTAGAAATAAAACCTGCAAGACTGCAGGGGCGACATATAAAAATAGACGCCTATGATATAGTGAATTGTTAATAATGAAAAGGACTTAATACCTTAGAAAGTAAAAAAACTGCCGTTCATAAAAATAACGAGAAATTTAACCGCACTTTCGATGAATTTTACTTCGTTAATTTTATAAATATTGTTATATATCAAGATGTTTTCTATTTTTCTCGTTAAACTAAAAAAGATATTTTTAAAAGGAGCGAGAATATGATTTCTCAAATAGATAAAGCAGAACTTTTAGAACGATTTTTACATTATGTGTCTTTTCACACCCAATCAAAACCTAATGCGAAGCATTCCCCCAGCTCTGTTGGGCAAATGAAGTTAGCCATGCAGTTACAAAAAGAATTAATCCAACTTGGTTTGGAGAATGTTGAAGTAAGTAAATATGCAGTGGTAACAGCATTTTTACCCGCTAATGATCCTAACTTAACGAAAACCATTGGTTTAGTTGAGCATCTTGATACATCTCCGCAATGTAGTGGTAAAAATGTACGTCCAGAAGTGATAGAAGAATATCGTGGCGGAGATATTGCATTAGGTATTGGCGAGGAATTTATTAGCCCTGTTTATTATTCTTTTATGCAAAAATTAGTCGGACAAACGCTTATTGTTACTGATGGAACCACTTTGCTTGGGGCGGATAATAAGGCAGGAATTGCAGAAATTATGACCGCACTTTCCATTCTTCAAAAAGAGAATATTCCCCATTGCAATATTCGTGTTGCTTTTACGCCTGATGAAGAAATTGGTTTGGGAATCCATTATTTCCCAATGGAAAAGTTTTCCTGTGATTGGGCATATACCATTGATGGGGGAGAGGTAGGGGAATTAGAATACGAAAACTTTAATGCTGCAACGGCAAAAGTGCGGTTTTTCGGGCGAAATATTCACACAGGTTATGCAAAAGGAAAAATGCTGAATGCGCTGACTTTAGCTTGTGAATTTCAGCAAGTTTTTCCTGTTGATGAAGTACCAGAAAAAACCGATGGGAAAGCGGGCTTTTATCATTTAGAAGATTTTTCTGGCGATATTGAGCAAGTAGAGCTTACCTATTTGATTCGTGATTTTGACGAACAGAATTTCGCACAAAGAAAAGCTTTTATTAAAAATCAGGTGGAAAAATTTAATGCTAAAAAAGGTTTGAAAAAGCCTATAGAGTTAGAAATTCAAGATAGCTACCAAAATATGTATGATGTGGTAAAAAACGTTCCTCAATCAATTGAACTTGCTGATCGCGCAATGAAAGCGGTGGGAATTAAACCAAATCATAAGCCGATTCGAGGCGGTACAGATGGGGCATTTTTAGCCTCTAAAGGTTTAGCATGCCCAAATATTTTTACTGGCGGCTATAATTTCCATAGTAAACACGAGTTGGTTTCTTTACAAGGCATGGAAAATACTGTCCAAGTAATTATCGAAATGCTGAAATGTAAAGATTTGTAAAGAAATGTAAAGATTTTTCTTGCTATTCTTTAGATTACTCAATATAATGGTGGCGTTTTATCGAGATTCCTTTGATGAAGCTAAACTTTAGAGATTTTATTCATAAATTCCTTTTTAATGCCCCTAATTATTTAGGGGCTTTTTTTATCTAATTGGACAAGAAATAATAAAATAGCTAACAAATTTAATATTTCTTCATTTTAAATTATTTTTTATCCTATTAATTTAACTCTAAATTCTCAAGAATATATTTTATCAACTAAAAAAATAGTTAATAATCAAAATTTTTAACGCTCTACAATATTTATTTCTATAGATTTATTTACTGATTTAAAAAACGTTAAATTTAGTGGCTAAATTAACTAAATTAGTTTAAAGAGATCACTGTGAATAATAGGTATAAGAGTTTCCTTTATTCAGACTGAATTTGACATTCTTATTCTAAATAGGAAACTCTTACTTTTGAGGTAATTTGCTGGATCAAATTTAATCTTAGACAAATTAAATTAATCTAACTTTATTGAGTTAGATTAATTGCAGGTTAGTTTTCGTTAGCGTTGAAATTTATTCATTAATTATGGCAAGTTTGGCACGCTGCTTGGAACATCCATACTAATTTTTCTTGTTCTTTAATATAGTCACTCATTTGTGATGCAGTACCTTCATCATTAGCGTTATTTGCAAAAGCAAGAATTTCACGTTGTTGATCTAGTAATGTTTTTAGACCTTGTAATGTGCCTGATAAACATTCTTGTGCCTCACTTACTGCAATATCTTCTTTAATTCGAGATATTTTTAAGTATTGGCTGTAAGCATTATTTGGTGTGTAACCTAAAGTTAAAATACGTTCAGCCACCTCATCTACTCTAGCAACTAAATTAGTATAAATTTCTTCAAATTTTGCGTGTAATGCAAAGAAGTTTACGCCTTTAATGTTCCAGTGGTAGCCCCGCACATTAGTATAGAAAACTTGGTAGGTTGCAAGTAATTCGTTAAGTTTATCGGCTAATTCTGCTGATTGAACTTTATCTAGTCCGATTGATGTTTTTGACATAATAATTTCCTTTTTCTAGTTGAATAATTGAGCTAATGCCCTCCCTTTGATATGGGTATTATACCTTTCTATAATTTGAAGTGAAATTGTTCTATTCAATATAATTGATAGCCTTAGTCTTATTTGTTAAGAAATTGTAATAAATAGAAGCTATCAAATAAGTGATCAAGATCACAATTTTAATGAATATTTAATCAAACTATCGCAGCTAACAATAAATTTTGATTTAATAAGTACAGTTATAATTTTTAATATTTTTTCTAAGGATATGTTATGCAAGAACTTATTAAGCGCACCTTGCCACAAGATGATGCACTTAATCAAGCTATTGTGAATGAACTTCGTTCACAAAATTGGGCTGGTTTTTTAAATTATTCCCAAGTGCAGCAGCTTTGTCATAATTTTGAACTTACCCCACTAAAATTGGCTATGCACTTGTTGCCACTTGCTGCAAGTTATAGTCATACTGCTATTTCTCATTTTAATGTGGGGGCAATTGCTATTGGCGAACAAGGGGATTTTTATTTCGGCGCGAATCAAGAATTTGCTAATTCAGCCATTCAGCAAACGATTCACGCGGAACAAAGTGCAATTTCTCACGCTTGGTTGCGTAATGAACGCCGTATTTCAGATATGGTGGTCAATTACACGCCGTGCGGACATTGTCGTCAATTTATGAATGAATTGCACGGTGCTGAAAAAATTTCAATTCATTTGCCGCATAGCCAAAATAATCCATTACATTCTTATTTACCGGATGCGTTTGGGCCAAAAGATCTCGATATTGCAGCACATCTTTTGGCGGAAGAAAATCATGATTTAGTTGCTGATCATCAAGATGATTTGGTTAATCAAGCTATTTTAGCGGCAAATCAATCTCATTGTCCTTATTCAAATAGTCCGCACGGCATTGCGATTTTATTTAAAAATGGTGATGTGGTGACAGGACGTTATGCAGAAAACGCCGCATTTAATCCGAGTTTGCCAGCGTTGCAAACCGCACTTAATTTTGCGTATTTAAATGATAAAAAATTGAGTGATATTGAGCGAATTGTGATGGCTGAAAAAGCATTAAAATTGAGCCATAAAACGATGGCTGAAACCTTATTATCCACATTAACTTCAGTAGAATTAGAGTATTATTCTTTGTAAATATGAAACGCGAGTAAAATAAAAAGGAAATAATTTCCTTTTTTATTTATTTGCTAAAATTACCGCTCTTTTCGGTGCTTGATAGCCTTCAATGGTTTTACTGTGATCATTTGAATCTAAAAAATCAATCAGGCTTTCATTTTCCAACCAATCAGTTTTACGCTGTTCTTCTAATGTAGTTGTCGCTACATCCACACAACGTACGTTGGTAAAGCCAACTTTTTCTAGCCAGTTAATTAGTGCGGCGACAGAGGGGATAAAATAAACATTTTTCATTTTCGCATAGCGATCTGCTGGTATGAGCACAGTATTTACATCGCCATCCACCACTAATGTTTCTAATACCAATTCACCACCTTTTACCAATTGATTTTTCAATTGGCTTAAATGATCTAATGGGGATTTACGATGATAGAGTACGCCCATTGAAAATACAGTGTCAAATGCCGCTAATGGTTGCATTTGCTCAATACCAAGTGGGATAAGATTTGCTCGACGATCATTATTAAGCAGTTTGCGTACAGCTTCAAATTGGCAAAGGAAAAGCTCGGTAGGATCAATCCCTACCACCATTTTTGCGCCTTCACCTACCATTCTCCACATATGATAACCGCTGCCACAGCCCACATCTAAAATAGTGCGACCTTGCAGTGGAGCTAAATGAGGAAGAACACGATCCCATTTAAAATCTGAACGCCATTCACAATCTACATGAATGCCGAAAAGATGATAAGGTCCTTTTCGCCACGGCATTAATTGTTTTAAATGATGGATAATTCGTTGTTTTTCACCTTCTGAAAGGGGAAAAGTGCGGTCAGATTTCACCGCACTTTTTAGATCGATTTCATCAGCATGTAAATCTGGTAGAAAATCAACAATTTTGCTCCATTTCGCATAATCGCCATGAGTTTGAGTTTCCCATTCTTTCAATTGGAGTGGTAAGGTTTCTAACCAGTCCGATAAATTTGTAGTAGCAATTTGTTGATAAAAAGGGCGAAAGTCGATCATTTTGCTTCCTTATAAGCCTTTTCTGCTTTATCAAAGGTATTAAGAATATCTTGTTCTGGTTTATTGGAAAGTAATGAAATAACAATAATTGCAAGGCTGGCGAAAGCAAAGCCTGGGATCATTTCATATACTTTAAACCAATCAGTATCAGCTGGAACAACTTCTTTCCAAGCAAATACTGTCACTGCGCCTACAAGCATACCGGCCATTGCGCCCGATGATGTCATTCGTTTCCAGAAAAGAGAGAAAAGTACCACAGGGCCAAACGCACTACCAAAACCAGCCCAAGCAAATTCTACAAGTTTTAATACTTTGCTGTTTTCATCTTGTGCGATCCAGATAGCAAGTGCGGCAATAACTAACACCATTATTCTGCCAAGCCATACGAGCTCTTTTTCTGAAGCCTTAGGGCGAATAAAACCTTTGTAGAAATCTTCTGTGATTGAGCTTGAAGAAATTAATAATTGAGCACTTAATGTACTCATTACAGCGGCTAAAATAGCGGAAAGTAATATGCCCGCGATCCAAGGATTAAATAAAAGTTTAGCTAATTCAATAAATACTTGCTCTGGTTCATTATTGACTGTGCCTGCAATAGCTGGATTGGCAAAGAAATACGGAATAGCGAATAAGCCAATGCCAATTGCGCCTGCTAAGCAAAGCACCATCCAACCCATACTAATACGGCGTGCTTTGATAAGTGATTTGACAGAATCCGCAGCCATAAAGCGTGCTAAAATATGCGGTTGCCCGAAATAGCCTAATCCCCAAGCCGCAAGACTTAATAAACCAAGTGGTGTGGTAGAAGTAAATAAATCCGTGAAATCTTTATTTACGGCAGCCTCAGCTTGTTCTAGTACTGCGGAAAATTGAGCGGTATCGGCGAAACTCAATAACACAAAAACAGGGGTTAAAATTAATGCAAAAATCATTAATGTGGCTTGAATGGTATCTGTCCAGCTTACCGCAAGGAAACCTCCGATGAACGTGTAAGCAATGGTTGCCGCTGCGCCGTACCAAAGTGCGGTGGAATATTCCACAGAAAATATATTTTGGAATAATTTTGCGCCAGCCACGACACCAGAAGCACAATAAATAGTAAAAAACACTAAAATAATAGTGGCAGAAACAAGTTTTAATAATTTGTGTGATGAACCAAAACGATTGTGAAAATATTCTGGGAGAGTGAGCGCATTATTATTTAATTCTGTATAAACACGCAAACGACCAGCCACTAAAAGCCAGTTAAAATAAGCCCCGATAGTTAAACCAATAGCAATCCAGCCTTCAACTAAGCCTGATAAATATACCGCACCAGGTAAGCCCATTAAAAGCCAACCAGACATATCTGACGCACCTGCAGACATTGCAGTAACAAAACTGCCTAAACGACGTCCACCGAGAATGTAATCTGATAAATTATTCGTGTAATAATAGGCGAGTACGCCAATCAGCAACATCCCGAAAATATAAATAGTAAAAGTAATAAGACTTGGGTCGAATCCAAACATTATATAAGTCCAAAATGGGTTAAAAATTTCAGAAAGGGTGCATTTTACCTTATTTCGGGCTATTATTCTATTTAGACTAAATATTTGATGAAATTTAAGAAATTAGGAATATAAAATGGATGCTGTCGAGTTATTGATGAACGTAACGCCTAACGAAACACGCATTGCGCTAGTAGAAACAGGAATGTTGCGCGAAGTGCATATTGAACGCCAAGCTAAACGAGGAATTGTCGGAAACATTTATAAAGGTCGTGTCACTCGAGTGTTACCAGGAATGCAGTCGGCTTTTGTTGATATTGGTTTGGAAAAAGCGGCTTTTTTACACGCTGCGGACATTGTATCCCATACAGAATGTGTAGATGAAAATGAACAAAAGCAATTTAAAGTTAAGAGCATTTCAGAATTAGTACGAGAAGGGCAGGATATTGTTGTACAAGTGGTGAAAGAGCCGCTAGGTACAAAAGGTGCACGTTTAACAACGGATATCACATTGCCATCGCGTCATCTTGTTTTTATGCCTGAAAATAGCCACGTAGGCGTTTCACAACGCATTGAAAGCGAAGAAGAACGCGCCCGTTTAAAAGCATTAGTTGAACCTTTTTGTGATGAACTCGGCGGTTTTATTATTCGTACCGCCACAGAAGGGGCAAGCGAAGAAGAATTACGTCAAGACGCTGAATTTTTAAAACGCTTATGGCGTAAAGTTTTAGAACGTAAATCTAAGTACCCAACCAAATCAAAAATTTACGGCGAGCCAGCACTTCCACAACGTATTTTGCGCGATTTTATCGGCACAAACTTAGAAAAAATTCGTATCGACTCTAAACTTTGCTTTGGCGAAGTAAAAGAGTTTACCGATGAATTTATGCCTGAATTAAGCGATAAACTTGTTCTTTATTCTGGCAATCAACCTATCTTTGATGTGTACGGGGTTGAAAATGCGATCCAAACAGCCTTAGATAAACGTGTTAATCTCAAATCGGGCGGCTATTTAATTATCGAGCAAACAGAAGCCATGACCACCATTGATATTAATACAGGCGCATTTGTGGGGCATCGTAATCTAGAAGAAACCATCTTCAATACCAATATTGAAGCAACTAAAGCCATTGCACAGCAACTCCAACTACGTAATCTTGGTGGCATAATCATTATTGATTTTATTGATATGCAAACAGATGAACATCGCAATCGAGTATTGCAATCTTTATGTGATGCGCTTTCTAAAGATCGTATGAAAACTAATGTGAATGGCTTTACGCAATTAGGCCTTGTAGAAATGACTCGTAAAAGAACCCGCGAAAGCCTTGAACACGTGCTATGCGATGAATGTCCAACTTGTCATGGACGTGGTCGGGTGAAAACTGTTGAGACAGTTTGCTACGAAATTATGCGTGAAATTATTCGGGTGTATCATTTATTCAGTAGTGAACAATTTGTTGTTTATGCCTCGCCAGCAGTTTCAGAATATCTTATTAATGAAGAATCTCACGGTTTACTGCCAGAAGTGGAAATGTTTATTGGAAAACGAGTAAAAGTAAAAACAGAACAGTTTTATAACCAAGAACAGTTTGATGTGGTTGTAATGTAAACTCTATTTCAATAAAGTGCGGTAAAAATTTTTGAGACTTTCACCGCACTTTTTATTTATAAAAACAATATTTCCTTTATATTTTATCTATATGACGTAAAATTAGGCAGCTTTAGTTGATACGCCTCCCTCCACTACATCACATTAAAAAGCGGTATCGCCGTGAATGCAGGCAAAAACAGCAAAATTTCCTATCAAATGGGGGCTGGCTGGGTTTGGTAAGCTAAACTGCCAAAAAACTTACCGCACTTTTTGCATTTATACATCGCCACGATAATTTCGTGGCGGTTTTTTATGGCAAGTTTTTACAATCTTTTATTTAAATCCAGTATTTCTATGGCAAGAACAAGAGATGAACCTTTATTTTCCCTTAGATTTGTATAGAATAGCCAAACATTTTTTTATTTTAACGAGAGAAAATGATGACAGAGACATCTTTGGGTGCTGAAAATACTCGCACTCACAATTTTATTACCCAAATTATTGATGAAGATTTAGCTTCGGGTAAACATAAAAGCGTTCATACCCGTTTTCCGCCAGAGCCGAATGGCTATTTGCATATTGGTCACGCCAAATCGATTTGCTTAAACTTTGGCTTAGCAAAAGAATATCAAGGTTTATGTAACCTACGTTTTGATGACACCAATCCAGTGAAAGAAGATGTGGAATATGTAGATTCCATTAAAGCCGATGTGGAATGGTTAGGCTTTAAATGGGAAGGCGAACCGCGTTATGCGTCTGATTACTTCGATGCACTTTATAGCTATGCCATTGAATTAATTAAAAAAGGCTTGGCTTATGTGGATGAACTTTCGCCAGATGAAATGCGTGAATATCGTGGCACATTAACTGAAGCAGGTAAAAACAGCCCATATCGTGACCGCACTATTGAAGAAAACTTAGCTTTATTTGAAAAAATGAAAAATGGCGAATTTGCCGAGGGTAAAGCAAGTTTACGCGCAAAAATTGATATGGCATCGCCATTTATGGTCATGCGTGATCCTGTAATTTATCGCATTAAATTTGCCAGCCATCATCAAACAGGCGAAAAATGGTGCATTTATCCAATGTACGATTTTACTCACTGTATCTCTGATGCCATTGAGCGTATTACTCACTCGATCTGTACATTAGAATTCCAAGATAACCGTCGTTTATATGACTGGGTGTTGGAAAATATTAGTATTGAACGTCCATTACCGCATCAATATGAATTCTCACGTTTAAATTTAGAAGGCACATTGACGTCTAAACGTAAGTTATTGAAATTAGTAAACGACGGCATTGTAGATGGTTGGAATGATCCTCGTATGCCAACCATTTCAGGTTTACGCCGTCGTGGTTATACATCTGCTTCGTTACGTGAATTCTGCCGTCGTATTGGTGTGACGAAACAAGATAACGTGGTGGAATATTCTGCACTTGAAGCCTGCATTCGTGAGGATTTGAACGAAAACGCACCACGCGCAATGGCAGTGATTGATCCTGTTCGTGTGGTAATTGAAAACTTTGAAGGCGTGGAAGTTTTAACTGCCCCAAATCATCCAAATCGTCCAGAATTAGGCGAGCGTCAATTGCCGTTTACTAAAGAGCTTTATATTGATCGAGCAGACTTCCGTGAAGAAGCAAACAAACAATATAAACGCTTAGTGTTAGGCAAAGAAGTGCGTTTACGTAACGCTTATGTGATTAAAGCTGAACGTGTCGAAAAAGATGCAAATGGTGAAATCACCACGATTTTCTGTACTTATGATCCTGAAACCTTAGGTAAAAATCCAGCAGATGGTCGCAAAGTAAAAGGGGTTATTCACTGGGTTTCTGCTACGCATAATCATCCAGCTGAGTTCCGTTTGTATGATCGCTTATTTACCGTGCCAAATCCAGGGGCTGAAGATGATATTGAAAGCGTATTAAATCCAAATTCTTTAGTGATAAAACAAGGTTTTGTAGAGCAAAGCTTGGCTGCGGCAGAAGCAGAGAAAGGTTATCAATTTGAACGTGAAGGTTATTTCTGTGCGGATAGTAAAGATAGCCGTCCTGAACATTTGGTATTTAACTTAACAGTAAGCTTAAAAGAAGGCTTCTAATTTTAATTAACCAAGTGCGGTCAAAATAAATGTGATTTTGACCGCACTTTTTATTTGTATCAACTATGCAATCCAATATGCAACTTGAACCCAATTTCTGGCAAACAAAATCCCTGCTTGAAATGACTGAATCTGAATGGGAAGCCTTATGTGATGGCTGCGGCAAATGCTGTTATCGCAAATATATTCAAGGGCGAAGTAAACGCCAAAAACTCTATTACACCCGAATTGCTTGTAATCTTTTAGATGTGGAAACAGGAAAGTGCGGTAATTATTCAGAGCGTTTTAACATTGAAACCGATTGCACCAAACTCACCAAAAAGAATTTACCTGATTTTCATTGGCTGCCTGATACTTGCGCCTATCGTTTGCTTTATGAAGGAAAAACACTACCTGAATGGCATCCGCTTATTTCTGGCTCTCCCCATTCTGTAAAAAATGCGGATATTTTGATTAAAAATGGTATCCACGAACGCGATGTGATTGATTGGTTTGAATTTATTATTGACGAAGATCACACTTTTAAATAAAGCCAGTTGTCATCAATTTCAGCTTAGCTATAATCCCTAACAATAGTTATACAGTTGTCATGTGGTGTCTATGCAAATCTCGGATTCTCTCAAACAAAAAGCAGAAAAATGCGGTATCGCGCTTTCTCACTATGATATTGATGGGCATCTTATTTTTGCGGATGAAAAGACGGTTTTAACTTTTGTTGAGCTTTTGCAGCCTCCGCCAAAAGCGAAAGGACAGTTTGACGATGTACTGGCTGCATTTGAAAATGAACCGATTGATTATCGACTCAATCGTCTAGATCTCCCACCATCTGCGGAATATCGTTATCAGCTGATTGATGAATCTAATGCTATTCTGTTAGAAAAAATACTTTCAAATTTATCCGCACTTTCTTTGCCTCCACTTCCTTTTGGCTATTATCAATTATCTATTTTTTCTGACACTGAACAGTATCGCGTTCGTTTACTTATTTCTCCTAAAACAGCTTTTCAACCATCCGTATTAAAAAATAAAAAAGTGTGGGGCGTGAATGTGCAACTTTACAGTTTACGCTCAGAACAAAACTGGGGGATTGGCGATTTTGGCGATTTGGCTGCTTTGATTGAACAAAGTGCAAAACAAGGGGCGGATTATGTGGGAATTAATCCATTACATTTGCCATATCCTGCTGTGCCAAATTGGGCTAGTCCTTATAGTTCATCCTCTCGTCGTTGGTTGAATTTCTTATATTTGGACATTCCTGATTTACCCGAATTTAAGCGTTGCCGTTCAGTACAAAATTGGTTTAAGCGTGAGGATATTAAAGCAAAAATTGCTGCTTTACGTGAAAGTGATTGCGTCGATTATTCTTCAATTTTGGCTTTAAAATTAACCGCACTTGAGTCCCTGTTTTATTTCTTTCAGCGTAGTCAATCCGTTGAAATTGTGACACGTCGAAAAATCTTTGCTGATTATTTAAAAAGCAAAGGGGAACCTTTGTTGTTACAGGGCTTATTTAATGTCTTGGATTTACAAGAACACGCTGACCATCAAGCAGAAGAAAATACCATTGGTTGGCTTGGCTGGCGTAAGGAATGGCAGCATTTAAGTGCGGCAAAAAGAAAAGCCCTATTAAAAATACACCATGAGCAAATCCAATTTTTTGCTTGGTTGCAATGGCTTACAGAAGAACAACTTTCCGCATTACAAAATCTTTGTAAACAGTCTGGCATGAAGTTGGGTATTTATGGCGATTTAGCCGTAAATAGTTCTCGTGGCAGTGCTGATGTATGGAGCGATCCTGATTTATATTGTGTAAATGCCTCTATTGGTGCGCCACCTGATCCGTTAGGCCCAGTCGGGCAAAATTGGAATTTGCCACCTTATAATCCAACAGTGCTAAAAGCACGTGGCTTTACACCATTTATCGATATGCTACGTGCCAATATGCAATATTTCGGTGTGCTACGCATCGATCATGTTATGGGCTTATTCCGTTTGTGGTGGATTCCAAAAGGAAAAACCGCGGCTGACGGTGCTTATGTGCATTATCCTTTTGATGAATTAATGGCGATTCTTGCCATTGAAAGTGTACGCAATGAATGTTTGATTATTGGTGAAGATCTCGGCACTGTGCCTGATGAAGTGCGGTGGAAATTAAACGAGTTTCAAATTTTCTCTTATTTTGTATTGTATTTTGCCCAACGAAATGGCGAATTTCCTCGTATATCTGATTATCCTCGAAATGCTTATGCCACTATTGGTACACATGATGTTCCCTCATTACAAAGTTTTTGGCATTGCCGTGATTTAGAATTATTTAATCAACTCGGTATTCTGAATGGGGAAGTGCTCAAGCAAAAATATGATCAACGTGTTATGGATAAACAAGCCTTATTAAATAGTTTACATCGTGATAATTATTTACCGCCGCATTATGAAGGTGATGCACTTTCTATGGCGATGCACGATTATTTAAATCGAATGATCCATTATTATTTAGCGGAAAGTAACAGCCGATTGATTGGTGTGCAATTAGAAAATTTACTTAGCCAAGAAATCAGTTCTAATTTACCGGGCACCTCAAATGAATACCCAAACTGGTGCAAGAAACTTGCTCAACCGTTAGCGTTTATTTTTAGCAATGAAGCTTTAAAAACGTTCTTTGTGCAAATTAACCAAGGGCGAAATGTATAAGGAGTAAATATGACAACCGCAGTAACACAAGCAACTATTGATGGTTTTTTTGATGCGAGCAATGGTGATCCTTTTGCTACGCTTGGTATGCACGAAACCGAGCAAGGAATTGAAATCCGTACGTTATTGCCAGATGCCAATCGAATGGTGGTGATTGAGCGTGAAAGTGGTAAAGAAATAACGGAACTGGATTGTGTCGATGAGCGTGGATTTTTTGTTGGTGTTATTCCAAATTGTCGTCAATTTTTTGCTTATCAATTACAGGTTTTTTGGGGTAATGAAGCACAAATTATCGAAGATCCTTATCGTTTTCATCCAATGATTGACGATTTAGAACAATGGCTACTTTCTGAAGGATCTATGCTTCGCCCATATGAAGTGCTTGGTGCACATTTTATGGAATGTGATGGTGTGAGCGGGGTGAATTTCCGCTTGTGGGCACCTAATGCAAGACGAGTTTCTATTGTAGGCGATTTCAACTATTGGGATGGTCGCCGCCACCCGATGCGTTTCCACCCGAAAAGCGGTGTGTGGGAATTATTCCTGCCGAAAGCCAGCCTTGGTCAGCTCTATAAATTTGAATTGATTGATTGCTATGGCAATCTTCGTTTGAAAGCGGATCCTTATGCCTTTAGTTCGCAACTTCGCCCTGATACAGCTTCACAAATTAGTGCATTACCAAATGTGGTGGAAATGACGGAACAACGTCGTCAAGCAAATCAAGCAAATCAACCGATTTCTATTTATGAAGTGCATTTAGGATCTTGGCGTCGTAATTTAGAAAACAATTTTTGGCTAGATTACGATCAAATTGCTGATGAATTAATTCCTTATGTAAAAGAGATGGGCTTTACCCATATAGAATTTTTACCGCTTTCTGAATTTCCGTTTGATGGTTCTTGGGGCTATCAACCACTTGGGCTTTATTCGCCAACCAGTCGTTTTGGCTCACCTGAGGCATTTCGCCGTTTAGTAAAACGTGCTCACGAAGCAGGCATCAACGTGATTTTAGATTGGGTGCCAGGGCATTTCCCAAGTGATACCCATGGTTTAGTCGCATTTGATGGCACAGCCTTGTATGAACATGAAGACCCTCGCGAAGGCTATCATCAAGATTGGAATACCTTGATTTATAACTATGGACGCAACGAAGTGAAAAATTTCCTGTCCAGCAATGCCCTTTACTGGCTTGAACGCTTTGGCGTAGATGGTATTCGCATGGATGCTGTGGCTTCAATGATCTACCGCGATTACAGCCGTGCGGAGGGCGAGTGGATTCCAAACCAATACGGCGGACGTGAAAATTTAGAAGCCATTGAGTTTTTAAAACACACCAACTGGAAAATTCACAGCGAAATGGCGGGAGCAATTTCTATTGCGGAGGAATCTACCTCTTTTGCAGGCGTAACCCACCCAAGCGAAGACGGCGGCTTGGGCTTCAATTTCAAATGGAATATGGGCTGGATGAACGATACACTGGCTTATATGAAGCTTGACCCCATTTACCGCCAATATCATCACAACAAAATGACCTTTGGAATGGTATATCAATACAGCGAAAATTTTGTTCTACCACTTTCTCACGATGAAGTGGTTCACGGTAAATATTCACTTCTTGGCAAGATGCCAGGCGATACGTGGCAAAAATTCGCTAACTTGCGTGCATATTACGGTTATATGTGGGGCTACCCAGGCAAAAAATTGCTCTTTATGGGGAATGAATTTGCCCAAGGTCGTGAGTGGAATTATGAAGAAAGTTTGGACTGGTTCTTGCTTGATGAAAATATTGGCGGAGGTTGGCACAAAGGCGTATTGAAGCTGGTTAAAGACCTCAATCAAATTTATCAAAAAAATCGACCGCTCTTTGAGCTCGACAACTCCCCAGAGGGTTTCGATTGGCTTGTCGTTGATGATGCGGCAAATTCTGTGTTCGCCTTTGAACGTCGCAGTTCAAACGGAGAACGTATTATTGTCGTCAGTAACTTTACCCCTGTGCCTCGCCACAATTACCGCATCGGCGTGAATGTTGCAGGAAAATACGAAGAAATTTTAAATACCGATTCGATGTATTACGAAGGTTCAAACGTGGGCAATTTTGGTTGTGTCGCAAGTGAAAAAATCGAAAGCCACGGACGAGAAAATTCGATTTCAGTGTCCATTCCGCCGTTAGCAACAGTTTATTTGAGATTGAAGGCGAAATAATCCGAATAGATAAATTGTAGGGGCGAATTACATTCGCCCTGATAAACCACCGATGTTTTTGGGCAAATGTCATTTGCCCCTACAAAAGCGATAAAAATATGTTCAAAATCTACAACAACGGCAATCCTATTCCAATGGGATACTCACAAGCGGTCGAAAACAACGTGCAAATTACCAATTTCGCCCTGTTTTCCGCTGCGGCAATAGGCGTAGAACTTTGCCTTTTTGACGAACAAAATCAAGAAACACGCTTGCCGATGGTGCGTACTAAAAATGTGTGGCATTTGGCGGTAACTGGCGTGAAAACTGGTACGGAATATGGATTTCGTATTCACGGCGAATTTGCCAACCCGAATAAATTAATGCTCGATCCCTATGCGAAAGCCGTAAATGGTAAACCTGATTTAAGTAGCGAAGAAAGTTGTTCTTGGTTCTTGCTTTCGGATAATCGCGACAACGCGCATCTTGCCCCAAGAGCGGTTGTGATTTCGGAAGATTTTAATTGGGAAAATGATACTTTACCCAATACGCCTTGGGCTGAAACCATTGTGTATGAATTACACGTTAAAGGGTTTAGCCAGTTAAACGAGAAAATCCCTGCGGCGTTGCGTGGTACTTATACTGGATTAGCACATCCTGTGAATTTGGCGTATTTGAAAGAATTAGGCGTAACTGCGGTGGAGTTGCTGCCTGTAAATTTCCATATAAATGAACCGCACTTACAGGCACGAGGCTTACAAAATTATTGGGGATACAATCCCTTAGCGATGTTTGCGGTGGAACCTAAATATGCGGCAACAAATAATCCATTAGCTGAATTTAAAGCGATGGTAAAGGCGTTTCACAATGAGGGTATTGAAGTTATCTTAGATGTGGTGTTTAACCATTCTGCAGAATCAGAGCAAACTTACCCAACATTCTGCCAGCGTGGTATTGATGATCAAACTTACTATTGGCGCAACGATCAAGGGCGTTATATCAATTGGACAGGCTGCGGCAATATGCTCAATTTATCCTCTGATGTAGGGCGAAAGTGGGTGGTGGATTGCCTGCGTTATTGGGTGGAGCAATGCCACATTGATGGTTTCCGTTTTGATTTAGCCTCCGTGCTTGGTCGTGATACACCAGATTTTAATTCGTCAGCTCAGCTTTTTACTGACATAAAAAATGAGCCAAGTTTACAAAATATTAAATTGATTGCCGAGCCTTGGGATATTGGACATTACGGTTATCAAGTCGGCAATTTCCCAAGTTATTTTGCCGAATGGAACGACCGATTCCGTGATGATCTCTGCCGTTTCTGGCTATGGAAAAGTGGCGAAATCGGTGCATTTGCAGAACGTTTTGCAGGCTCTATCGATTTATTTAAGAAAAATGACCGCTTGCCACATACTACACTTAATTTTATTACCGCTCACGATGGTTTTACGCTTAAAGATTTAGTGAGTTACAACCAAAAACATAATGAAGCGAACGGCGAAGAAAATCACGACGGCAGAAACGAAAATTACAGTTACAACCACGGAGTAGAAGGTTCTACAGAATCCCTTTCTGAACCGCAAAAAAGTGCGGTGGAAAATAACCGCACTTTTGCACAAAGTGGATTATTAATGAGTTTATTGCTGGCGAATGGCGCACCTATGCTTTTGGCGGGCGATGAGTTCGGCAACACTCAATATGGTAACAATAATGCTTATTGCCAAGATAACGAGATTACTTGGCTGAAATGGGCAAATTTTAACGAAGAATTATTTGAACTGACCAAGCAAACGATCGCACTCCGCAAAAGAATGGGCAGTTTAAACCAAGATCAATGGTGGTCGGATGAGAATGTGCAATGGCTTAACATTGCAGGCGAACCGATGACAGTTGAAGATTGGCAAAATCAACAAACCAAAGCATTACAGGTGGTTTTAGACAATCGTTGGCTTTTGTTGATTAATGCCAAAGCCGAAGGTCAGGTGTTTCACTTGCCTAATGGGAAATGGAAGCCCCAAATCGGCACACATAATGTAACCCTTGAAGAACAAGCCGAACTTAGTTCAATGGGCTTTTGTATGCTGAATGACGAATAACAATAAGACTATGGAGATCCTTATGAAATCTGGCGACCTTAACAAATATGATTTAGTTAAAAACACTTTGGTGCTTGTACTTGCAGGTGGACGTGGTTCACGTTTACACGAATTGACAGATAAACGTGCAAAACCAGCGCTTTATTTTGGTGGTAATCGTCGCATTATTGATTTCGCACTTTCTAATTGTATTAACTCAGGTTTAAACCGAATTGGGGTCGTGACTCAATATGCGGCACACTCCTTGCTTCGTCATTTGCAAACAGGATGGTCTTTTTTACCACAAGAGAGAGGGGAATTTGTCGATATGTTGCCAGCTCGTCAGCAAATTGACGATTCTACTTGGTATCGTGGCACGGCGGATGCGGTATATCAAAATATGGCTATTATTAAAAATCACTATCGCCCGAAATATATTTTGATCTTAGCGGGCGACCATATTTACAAACAAGATTACAGCGTGATGTTAATGGATCACGTCAATAGTGGGGCAAAATGTACTATTGGTTGCATTGAAGTGCCCCGTTCTGAAGCACACGAATTTGGCGTAATGGCTGTAAACGAAAACTTGAAAGTAAAAGCTTTCGTGGAAAAACCAAAAGATCCGCCAGCAATGGTGGGTAAACCTGATGTTTCGCTTACTTCAATGGGGATTTATGTGTTTGATGCGGATTATCTTTACAAAATGTTAGATCGTGAAGTTGGCACCCCGAACACCAGCCACGATTTCGGTAAAGATGTATTGCCAAAATGTTTAGAAGAAGGCGCGCTTTATGCTCACCCATTTAGCCGTTCTTGCATGGGACGCAACACCGAGGGCGAAATTTACTGGCGTGATGTAGGGACACTTGATAGCTTCTGGCAATCTAATATCGACTTAGTCTCTGAAAATCCACAATTAGATATTTACGACCAAAGCTGGCCAATTCGTGGTAATCCGGTTCAGGCTTATCCGTCTAAATTCTTCTATAAACACTCTAACGTGCACCCAGTAGATAACTCATTGATTGGCGGGGGCTGTGTGATTACCGATGCATCGATCAGCAATTCCGTGCTTTTTGATCGCATTAAAATTGATTCCTTTTCAAAAGTCGATCACTGCGTGGTGTTACCACAAGTTAAAATCGGTAAAAATTGCGTGTTGAAAAATTGTATTATCGACCGCGAATGCGAAATTCCTGATGGTATGCAAATTGGTGTGGATATGGAAGAAGATAAAAATCGCTTCCGTATTAGCTCAACAGGCAAAGTCATTCTTGTAACCCCGAAAATGCTAAAGATACTTGAGGGACACGAGATTGGCGAAGAAGGTCATTTAGATTAGTTAGGAAAAGTGCGGTCAAAATTAACCGCACTTTCTGAATCCCTCTTTAGCAAAGAGGGGGGGCTGATCGAGCATTATTCATATTTATAGGGAAAATAAAAAACTCAATGAAAATACTACACGTTTGTTCGGAACTCTATCCGCTCTTAAAAACAGGCGGGCTTGCCGATGTTTTAGGGGCATTACCCCAAGCACAGAACCAAATTGGGCTAGATGCTCGCGTTTTATTGCCTGCTTATCCCGCAATTATAGCAGGCATTCAGAATACTCAAGTGGTTGCCGAATTTGACAACTTCGCTGGGCACGTGGTGTTGCGTTATGGAGAATATAATGGTGTCGGGATCTATTTGATTGACGCACCGCACTTATACGGTCGCGAAGGCAATCCTTATCACGATGCCTATTACAACGACTACGGCGACAACTACAAACGTTTTGCTTTGCTCGGTTGGGTGGGGGCAGAATTAGCCACAGGTTTAGATAGCTGGTGGCGTGCAGAAGTGGTACACGCTCATGATTGGCACGCAGGTTTGTGTGCAGCATATCTGTTCAACAAAGGTCGCCCTGCGAAATCGGTGTTCACCATTCACAACTTGGCATATCAAGGGCAGTTTTCTTATCATCATTTGTATGAAATCGGCTTGCCGACAGGGATGTTCCACGTAGAAGGCTTGGAATTATTTGGGCAGATTTCTTACTTGAAATCAGGTTTGTTCTATTCTGATGCAAGCACGGCAGTTAGCCCAACTTATGCAGAAGAAATCACGACACCAGAATTTGCCTACGGTTTGCAAGGCTTGCTTTCTGGCTTAAAAGCTCAAGGTCGTTTGGTGGGGATTTTAAATGGTGTGGACGAAAATATTTGGCATCCGAACGTGGATCAATACATTCCGCACCATTACAAGCTCAAATATATGGCAGGCAAAAAGAAAAACAAAGCCGAACTGCAAGCCTATTTCAATTTGCCACAAGATGAATCTGCCTTGGCATTTGTGATGGTTACCCGTTTAACCGAGCAAAAAGGTGTTGATTTATTAATCGAAAGTGCAGACGAAATCGTCAAACAAGGCGGTCAGTTGATGATTTTAGGTTCAGGTGCACCGCACTTTGAACAAGGTATTCGTGAGCTTGCTGAACGTTATCCGCAAAATATTGCGGTAAAAATCGGCTACGATGAAGCCCTTTCGCATTTAATGGTGGCAGGTGGCGATGTGATTTTAGTGCCAAGTCGTTTCGAGCCTTGTGGCTTAACCCAACTTTATGGTTTGCAATATGGCACACTGCCACTTGTTCGTAAAACAGGTGGTTTAGCGGATACGGTGGTGGATAGCACTTCAGAAAGCATCAAAGCTCGCACCGCAACAGGTTTTGTGTTTGAAAGTGCAACGCCTGAAGCTCTCCGCCATTGCTTGCAACGTGCCTTTGCCTTATGGCAAAAACCGCGTGCATGGGCGATGGTTCGTACAGATGCAATGGAACAAGACTTCAGCTGGCGTAAGGCTGCAGAGCAATATAGAACACTTTATGAACGCTTGTAGTTTTATTCGTAAACTTTCTTAACAATCACACCGCTTGTGAAAGAATATTTTGCAAGCGGTGTGGTTGTGCTTGTTTTTTGCAAAGATAAGCATAAAATTCGAACTACTTTTGTAGGCTGTGTAAACAACATTCACGCATTCAAAGAGCGGTCAAATTTTGATTGATTTTTGCAAACGTGCGTGAATTTTGAAAATTCACACACCCTACGTTAATCATTTCTTAGCATTCTAATAGAGGTTTTACCTATGATAATGGATAACTTTGATTCTCCATTCCAATATAATCGTCCTGAAATGACCGTTGAAGCGATTAAAAAATCAATCGTTTACAAACTTATTTTCTTAATCGGTCGCTCTCCACGTGAAGCCAGCCAACGCGATTGGCTCAATGCAACACTTCACGCTGTGCGTGATTTAGTAACAGAGGGTTGGATCACTACTGCTCGCCAAACTCGAGCAGAAGATTCTCGCCGTGTTTACTACCTTTCAATGGAATTTTTAATCGGGCGTACGCTATCTAATGCAATGATTGCAGAAGGCATTTATGGATTAGCACAGGAAGCACTTTCTGAATTAAATGTGGATTTAGAAGAAGTTTTAGAAAAAGAAGTAGATCCTGGCTTGGGCAATGGTGGTTTAGGTCGTTTAGCCGCTTGTTTTATGGATTCTATTGCGACCCTTGGTTTACCGGGTATGGGCTACGGTATTCGTTATGAATATGGTATGTTCCGCCAAAAAATTGAAAATGGTCAGCAAGTCGAGCGTCCTGATGCATGGCTTGAAAAAGGAGCACCTTGGGAATTTATTCGTCCATCTAAACGCTTTACCGTAGAATTTGGTGGAAACATTCATTTCGAAGGCAAAAAATGTATTTGGCAAGATACCGAAAAAGTAACCGCACTTGCTTACGATCAAATGATCCCAGGTTATCAAAATAATTCTGCAGCAACATTACGTTTATGGTCGGCACACGCAGGCGAAGTGTTTAACCTTGCCGACTTCAACCGTGGCGAACATTTAGCCGCATTAGAAGAGCACTCCGCAAATAAAAATTTATCACGTGTACTTTACCCTGATGATTCTACTTGGAATGGTCGCGAATTGCGTTTACGTCAAGAGTATTTCTTAGTCTCTGCATCGCTTCAAGATATTTTACGCCGTCACAAACGCACCCACGACAGCCTTGAAAACTTGGCGGATAAAGTGGCGATCCACTTAAATGATACCCACCCAGCGTTAGCGATTCCTGAATTAATGCGTATTTTAGTGGACGATGAAGGTTTCGAGTGGAAAAAAGCGTGGGAGATGACGCGTAACATTTTCTCTTACACCTGCCATACTTTAATGTCCGAAGCGTTAGAAACTTGGCCTGTGGAAATGATGGCAAAAATCTTGCCACGTCATTTACAGATGATTTTTGAAATTAACGATCACTTCTTAGAATATGTCCGCACTTATGTAACGACTGACAACGATTTTATCCGCCGTGTTTCTCTTATCGAAGAAGGCTACCAACGCAAAGTGCGTATGGGATGGCTATCCGTAGTAGGTTCACACAAAATCAACGGGGTTGCCGAAATTCATTCCGATTTAATGGTAACTTCAACCTTTGCAGATTTTGCTCGTATTTTCCCAGAACGCTTTACCAACGTAACAAACGGTATCACACCGCGTCGTTGGTTAGCCGTGGCGAACCCACAATTAGCCGCATTGTTTGATAAATATATCGGTTCAGAATGGCGTTGTGATTTAAGTCAAATCGAAAAACTTAAACCATTTACGCAAGAAAAAGCATTTAAAGAGGCTGTTGCTGACATTAAATTTGCTAATAAAGTGAAATTAGCGGAATACGTAAAACGCGAGTTAGGGGTAGAGCTTGATCCGCACGCCTTATTTGACGTGCAAGTAAAACGTATTCACGAATATAAACGCCAAATGTTGAACGTATTACATATTATCGCTCGCTACAATGAAATGCTTGCCAGCCCTGAAAAAGATTGGCAACCGCGCGTATTTATTTTAGCAGGTAAAGCAGCTTCGGCTTACTATGCTGCGAAACAAACGATCCATTTAATTAATGATGTTGCTAATGTCATCAATAATGATGAGCGTTTGAAAGGCCGTTTAAAAGTTGTATTTATTCCAAATTACAGCGTAAGCCTTGCGCAGTTGATTATTCCTGCAGCAGATATTTCTGAGCAAATATCCCTTGCTGGTACTGAAGCATCAGGCACCAGTAATATGAAATTTGCCTTAAATGGAGCATTGACACTCGGTACACTTGACGGTGCGAACGTAGAGATCTTGGAAAACGTGGGTGAAGATAACATCTTTATTTTCGGTAACACAGTGGAACAAGTTGAACAACTTCGTCGAGAAGGGTATCGATCATTTGAATACTATCAAAACGATGCTCAATTACGCACAGTCGTGGATCAAATTATTGAGGGTAAATTCTCACCCGAAGATCCTCAACGTTATCATCAATTATTACAAGGCTTGCAATACCACGATTATTATCAAGCTTTTGCTGATTTCCGTAGTTATGTAGAAACTCAAAAAGCCGTAGATGAAAAATACAAACAACGCGACCAATGGATTGAAAGCACTATTCAAAATATCGTGAATATGGGCTTCTTCTCGTCTGATCGCACAATTAAAGAGTATGCGGAGAGAATTTGGAAAGTTGAGCCTGTTCAATTAGATGATTAATAATAAAATTAAAAACACCACAAGTTTTTTACTTGTGGTGTTTTTTTATGGAAAGTGCGGTAAATTTTTGAGATGTTTTTATGTGGGATTTTTCGTGATCCCTATCACAATATCTTGTAAAACCACTTAAAAACGTTACCTATTTTCATTCAATTAATGATACATTTGCATCCGTTTGACTTTTTGTCATTTTAACGATGAATAGGCGAAGGTTTGTTCATTAATTTCATTAACCCAATCATCAATCAGAGGGAAACAGTATGTTAATTGGTGTACCTAGAGAGCTGCTTGAGAATGAGAGCCGTGTGGCGGCAACGCCGAAAACGGTTCAGCAAATATTGAAATTGGGCTTTGACGTGATCGTGGAACACGATGCAGGTTTTAAAGCTAGTTTTGAAGATCAAGCATTTTTAGACGCGGGCGCGAAGATCGGTACGTCGGCTGAAATTTGGCAATCGGATATTATCTTCAAAGTAAATGCACCGACAGATGAAGAAATCGCTCAAATGAAGGAAGGCGCAACGCTTGTGAGCTTTATTTGGCGCATGCAAAATCCTGAGTTAATGAAAAAACTCACCGCGAAGAAAATTAATGTGTTAGCAATGGATGCGGTGCCTCGTATTTCTCGTGCGCAAGCATTGGATGCGCTTTCTTCTATGGCGAATATTTCTGGTTATCGTGCTGTCATTGAAGCTGCGCATGAATTCGGTAGCTTCTTTACTGGGCAAATTACTGCTGCAGGTAAAGTTCCACCAGCAAAAGTGTTGGTTATTGGTGCGGGTGTGGCTGGTTTGGCGGCAATTGGTGCAGCAAATAGCCTTGGGGCGATTGTTCGTGCTTTTGACTCTCGTCCTGAAGTGAAAGAGCAAGTTCAGAGTATGGGCGCGAGCTTCTTAGAAATTGATTTCAAAGAAGAAGGTGGCAGTGGCGATGGTTATGCGAAAGTGATGTCGGAAGAATTTAACCGTCGTGCGATGGAGCTTTATGCAGAACAAGCTAAAGAAGTCGATATTATTATTACTACGGCAGCCATTCCGGGTAAACCAGCGCCTCGTTTAATCACCAAAGAAATGGTGGATTCAATGAAACCAGGTTCGGTGATTGTGGATTTAGCAGCTGCAACTGGCGGTAACTGTGAATATACACAAGCAGGGAAAGTTGTTACAACTGAAAACCAAGTGAAAGTGATTGGTTATACAGATTTCCCAAGCCGTTTACCGACGCAATCTTCTCAACTTTATGGCACAAACTTAGTCAATTTATTAAAACTTTTGTGTAAAGAGAAAGATGGCAATATCAATATTGATTTTGAAGATGTGGTTCTTCGTGGTGTAACTGTTGTTCGTGATGGGGAAGAAATTCCACCAGCACAAATTCAAGTGTCTGCACAACCAAAACAAGAAACCAAAGCTGCACCAGTGGCAGAGAAAAAAGAGTCTAAACCAACAGATCCTCGTGTGAAATACGGTGTGATGGCTGGTGTTGGCGTGTTATTCCTTTGGTTAGCTTCTGTGGCGCCCGCTGCATTTTTATCACATTTCACCGTATTTGTTTTAGCTTGTGTGGTAGGTTATTACGTGGTTTGGAATGTTAGCCATGCACTTCACACACCATTAATGGCAGTAACAAATGCAATTTCAGGCATTATTATTGTAGGTGCATTATTACAAATTCGTCAGCCAACAGGCAATCTATTTATCGATGCGTTAGCTTTTGTGGCGATTTTGGTGGCAAGCATCAATATTTTTGGTGGTTTCCGTGTCACACAACGTATGTTAGCAATGTTTAGAAAAGGTTAAGGAGCGCACAATGTCTGAAGGTTTAGTACAGGCTGCGTATATTTTAGCAGCATTACTTTTCATTATGAGCTTGGCAGGACTTTCTAAACATGAAACTGCTAAAGCAGGTTGTTGGTTCGGTATTGTTGGTATGACCATTGCCCTTATCGCAACCATTTTTGGCCCTCATTCTGAAGGAACATTTTGGATCATTATTGCGATGATCATTGGTGGAGTAATCGGTGTTCAACGTGCATTAAAAGTAGAAATGACTGAAATGCCAGAACTTGTGGCGATTCTTCACAGTTTCGTTGGTTTAGCGGCTGTACTCGTTGGCTTTAATAGCTATGGTTTACACCATGAGGCATTAATGCCAGAAGGGTTAGATGCAGCAGCACAAGCCGCATTTGTAGCTGAACAAGCAGTATTAACGAATATTCATAATGTCGAAGTATTTTTAGGTATTTTTATCGGTGCAGTCACTTTCACTGGTTCTGTTGTCGCATTTGGTAAATTAAGCGGAAAAATTAATTCAAAAGCATTAATGTTACCGCATCGCCATAAATTAAATTTAGCCGCACTTGTGGTATCTGCATTATTGATGGTTGCATTCTTGAATAATCCAGAAAGCATTTTCCCTGTGTTATTAATGACAGCGATTGCGCTTGCATTTGGATGGCACTTAGTGGCATCAATCGGTGGGGCAGATATGCCAGTTGTGGTATCAATGCTTAACTCATATTCTGGTTGGGCAGCAGCTGCAGCAGGTTTTATGTTGAATAATGATTTGCTCATCGTTACAGGTGCGCTTGTTGGTTCTTCTGGTGCAATTCTTTCTTACATTATGTGTAAAGCGATGAACCGTTCATTTGTGAGCGTCATTGCTGGTGGTTTTGGTAACGATGTTCAAGTTTCTTCAAGCGAAGAACAAGGCGAACACCGTGAAACTACAGCGGAAGAAGTGGCTGAATTGTTGAAAAATGCAAGTTCTGTGATTATCACGCCGGGATATGGTATGGCTGTTGCACAAGCACAATATCCAGTCGCTGATATTACGGCAAAATTGCGTGAACGTGGTGTGAACGTTCGTTTTGGTATTCACCCTGTTGCAGGACGTTTACCGGGCCACATGAACGTGCTTTTAGCTGAAGCGAAAGTACCTTACGATGTTGTACTTGAAATGGATGAAATCAATGATGATTTCGCTGATACCGATGTGGTATTGGTTATAGGTGCGAACGATACGGTAAACCCAGCGGCGATGGAAGATCCAAATAGCCCAATCGCGGGAATGCCAGTGTTGGAAGTATGGAAAGCACAAAATGTGATAGTGTTCAAACGTTCAATGGCAGTGGGTTACGCTGGCGTACAAAACCCATTATTCTTCAAAGAGAATACGCAAATGCTCTTTGGTGATGCAAAAGATCGCGTTGAAGATATCTTAAAAGCATTATAAAAAACACGCATAAAAATAACCGCACTTTGGGTTGCTTAAGTGCGGTATTTTTATTTATAGCATTTAAATATTATCTTCATGATTTTCCAAAATTTCTGAACACAAGCCCAATCCAGATAAAAATTCAATAAATGCCCGTACTTTTATTGGTAAATGTCTTCTGTTTGGATAGACCACATGAATTTCTAATTTTTGTTGTTTATATTCTGGCAATATTTCAATAAGCTCGCCTTTTTCAAAGGCTCTACCTAAAATAAATTTTGGTAAATTAGCAATACCGAGTCCCGCTTTTGCCATATTTAATAAGGCAAAACCGCTATTACTTACCACTTTGGATTGGATTTTGAAACGTTGGGTTTGATTTATACGTGAACCAACCCAATTTACCTGATTCATTGCATTTTTATAAAGTAAGCCATTGTGATGTTCTAAATCATCAGGCGTTTGTGGAATACCATTCGTTTCAAGATAATTAGGCGACGCTGCAAAATGAACAGTAGTAGTTCCTATTTTACGTGAAACCAACGAGCTATCTTCCATATAACCAATACGAAGAGCAAGATCATAGCCTTCGGATAATAAATCGATTTTCTTATCATTAAATTCAACTTCAATATGCAAATGAGGATGCTTAGCCATAAAAGTGGGTAAATTTGGTGCAATAAAAAGTAAACCAAAATCACGAGGAACGGAAATCAGTAAATTTCCTTGTAATGAACTGGTAAGCTGAGTAATGCTGGAATCTGCTTCATCTAAATCAAGCAAAATGCCTTGACAGCGTTGGTAATACATCATTCCAGCTTCAGTAGGCATAATTTTTCTGGTGGTACGTTGTAACAATCGTGTTTTTAAATGTTCTTCTAATTGTGAAACTAATTTGCTTGCCATCGCCACAGAAATATTTTGTTGCTTTGCTGCCAATGTAAAACTTTGGGTTTCAATGACTTTGCAGAAAATAGAAATCGCGTTGAGTTTATCCATTTATAGACCTTTTTTGAAAAAATGCTTGATTTTGCCAACATAACTTTGCACTATACCGCCAATTTTACAAAATTCTAGTAATATTAGGTAATCAAATGAGTAAATCCTTGGTGATTGTGGAGTCGCCAGCAAAAGCAAAAACTATTAATAAGTATTTAGGTAGCCAATATGTCGTGAAATCGAGCGTGGGACATATTCGTGATTTGCCGACGGTTGGTTCTAGTACAGGTGAAAAAGCTAAACCAATTTCAACCAAAGGTATGGATGCCGAAGAAAAAGCAAAAATTAAGGCAGAAAAGGAACGTAACGCCTTAGTTAAACGTATGGGGATTGATCCTTATCACGATTGGAAAGCAAATTATCAGATTCTGCCTGGTAAAGAAAAAGTGGTTTCCGAATTAAAGTCGCTTGCTAAAAAAGCAGATCACATTTATCTCGCAACCGACTTGGATAGAGAAGGGGAAGCGATTGCGTGGCATTTACGTGAAGTGATTGGTGGTAACGATGATCGTTTTAGTCGCGTGGTGTTTAACGAAATCACTAAAAATGCCATTAAACAGGCTTTTGAAAAGCCTGAACAATTAAATATGGATCGTGTTAATGCTCAACAAACTCGTCGTTTTTTAGATAGAGTAGTGGGCTTTATGGTGTCGCCATTACTTTGGAAAAAAGTGGCACGCGGGCTTTCTGCTGGTCGAGTTCAATCAGTTGCGGTTAAATTATTAGTCGAACGCGAGCGTGAAATTAAAGCTTTCCAGCCTGAAGAATATTGGGAAGTTGCCGTCCTTACGAATAATCAAAATAAACAAGCTATACGCTTGGATGTTACGGATTATAAAGGCAAGAAATTTGATCCAAAAAATCAAAAAGAAGCACAAAGTGCGGTAGATTTTCTGAATGTTTCAGATTACGTTGTCACAGATTTAGAAACTAAGCCAACAAGTTCTCGCCCTCGCGCACCATTTATTACATCAACACTTCAACAAACTGCAAGTACTCGTTTGGGATTTGGCGTTAAGAAGACAATGATGTTAGCCCAACGTTTATATGAAGCGGGTTACATTACTTATATGCGTACGGATTCAACCAATTTGAGTCAAGATGCGCTTAATATGGCGCGTAGCTATATTGAAAATCATTTTGGTGCACAATATTTACCAGAAAAACCAAATTTCTATTCTAGTAAAGAAAATGCGCAAGAGGCTCATGAGGCTATTCGTCCATCAGATATTCGAGCATTGCCTGAATCCTTAGAGGGAATGGAAAAAGACGCAGTACGCCTTTATGATTTAATTTGGCGTCAATTTTTAGCATGTCAAATGCCGCCAGCACAATATGATAGTAGTACATTGACAGTTACCGCTGGCGATTATACCTTGAAAGCAAAGGGAAGAATTTTACGTTTTGATGGTTGGACAAAAGTATTGCCACAGATAGGTAAAAATCCTGAAGATCAAGAATTGCCTTCAGTTACTGTGTCAGAAAAACTTGCTTTAAAAGAAGTGCAACCAACACAACACTTTACCAAACCACCTGCTCGTTTTACTGAAGCGGCTTTAGTAAAAGAATTGGAAAAACGTGGTATTGGCAGACCTTCCACTTATGCGGCAATTATTTCCACCATTCAAGAACGTGGTTATGTTCGTACTGAAAATCGTCGTTTCTATGCAGAAAAGATGGGCGAAATTGTGACTGATCGCCTCAATGAGTCTTTTGGCGAATTAATGAATTACGATTTCACCGCGAATATGGAAGATACTTTAGATAAAATTGCCTCTGGTTCAGTAAATTGGAAAACTGAATTGAATCAATTCTTTAAGGATTTTTCTAGCCAGCTTTCTAAAGCTGAATTAGATGAACTTGAAGGCGGTATGCGTCCGAATAATCTCGTGGAAACCGATATTAAATGCCCAACCTGTGACAGAAATATGGCCATTCGTACGGCAAGTACGGGGGTATTTTTAGGATGCTCGGGTTATGCATTGCCGCCAAAAGAGCGGTGCAAAACAACGATTAATTTAATTCCTGAAGCGGAATTATTAAATGTTTTAGATGAATCTTCAGAAACTAAAGCATTAATGGATCGTAAACGTTGCACAAAATGTGGAACGGCAATGGACAGCTATGTAATCGATGCACATCGTAAAATCCATATTTGCGGTAATAATCCAAATTGTGATGGATATTTAATTGAAGAAGGCTCATTCAAAATTAAAGGTTATGATGGCCCTGTTGTTGAGTGTGATAAATGCGGTGCGGATATGCATTTAAAACTTGGTCGTTTTGGCAAGTATATGGGATGTACAAATTGTGATAACACGCGCAAAATTTTGAAAAGTGGCGAGGTCGCACCACCGAAAGAAGAGCCAGTACATTTCCCTGAGTTAAAATGCGAAAAATCTGATGCATATTTTGTATTGCGTGATGGTGCGAGTGGGGTATTTATGTCAGCACATAACTTCCCAAAATCCCGCGAAACACGCCCAGTTAAAATCGCTGAACTTGTGCAATATCGCGAGCGTTTACCTGAAAAATTAGCTTATTTAGCCGATGCTCCACAAAAAGACCCAGAAGAGAATGAAGCGATTGTTCGTTTTAGTCGCAAAGAGAAAAAACAATATGTCACTTCTGAAAAAGAGGGAAAAGCGACTAAATGGATTGTTGATTTCACCAATGGAAAATGGGTTGAACGAAAGAAATAAGAAGAAAAGTGCGGTAAAATCACCGCACTTTTTTGTTTTTAATACATTTTCTTATATTTTTTAGATTATCTGAGGATTAAAGGGCTGCTACAATTTCATTAATTTTATTTTTTGCGGACGCTTGGGCTTTTTCAATCGCCTCTGGCCCGAATCCAATGCCTTGTGCATAAACAAATTGCACATCTGTGATGCCAATAAAACCTAAAATTGATTTCATATATTGTGTCACTAGATTTTCTTCATCATACAATCCACCAAATGCACATAACACAATGGCTTTTTTGCCTTTTAATAAACCCTCAGAGCCGTTTGCTGTATATTGGAAAGTAACGCGCGGACGTGCGATAAAATCAAAATAGCTTTTTAATTGTGTTGGAACGTTTAAATTATACATCGGCGCACCAATTATCAATGTTTGTGCGTTTTTTAATTCTTCGATTAGTTTATCAGACAACGCCAGAAGTTGTTTTTCTTCTGTTGTTTTTGGTTCTCCACGCACAGCAATTGCAGCTGCGGTATCAAAATATGGAAGAGGTTGTTGGGATAAATCGCGTACTACAATGTTATTACCTTGTAATTTTTCGATAACATAATCAGCTAATTGATTAGTTTGCGAGTTATTTCCTGAAATGCTAGATTTTAATACTAATACGTTGCTCATTTTTATTCCTTGCTACCTAGTTAAAAGTGCGGTTATTCTAGTCTTTATTTTTAAGAGATAAAGCCTTTAGTCAGAAAAACATTATTTCCTTTTTGTAAAATATGGGCATTTATTTAACAATACTTCAAGAAAGTGATAGAATTCGCCACGCATTTTTTGCCTAATTTCGCTCGTTCAATGGTAGGAATGAAGCCAAGTAGGGCAAAAGTGCGGTTAATTTTGATAGAATTTTAAATGAACACGTCACCTTTCGTATGGGTGACCACTGTATAAGGAAAAAACAATGCCAATTATTACTTTACCTGACGGTTCCCAACGTCAATTCGATCGTCCTGTTTCTGTTCTTGAAGTCGCACAAGATATTGGTGCGGGTCTTGCTAAAGCCACTATCGCAGGCCGTGTAAACGGAGAACGTCGCGATGCGTGCGATGTTATCGAGCAAGATGCAACGTTAGAAATTATTACTGCAAAAGATGAAGACGGTTTAGAGATTATCCGCCATTCTTGCGCTCACTTGCTCGGACACGCTATTAAACAATTATTCCCAGATGTAAAAATGGCAATTGGTCCAACTATTGAAAACGGCTTCTATTATGATGTAGATTTAGATCGCTCTTTAACCCAAGAAGATATTGATGCAATCGAAAAACGTATGTTGGAATTGGCAAAAACAAATTATGACGTCGTGAAAAAACGTGTTACTTGGCAAGAAGCGCGTGATACCTTTGAAAAACGCGGCGAGCCATACAAAATGGCAATTTTAGATGAAAACATTGAACGTACTGCAACGCCTGCGTTATATCATCACTTAGAATATATTGATATGTGCCGTGGACCACACGTGCCAAATATGCGTTTCTGTCAGCATTTCAAATTACAAAAAGTCGCTGGTGCGTACTGGCGTGGCGACAGCAAAAACAAAATGTTACAACGTATCTATGGTACGGCTTGGGCGGATAAAAAACAACTTGCTGAATATTTAACACGCTTAGAAGAAGCGGCAAAACGCGATCACCGTAAAATTGGTAAAGCATTAGATTTATATCATATGCAAGAAGAAGCACCAGGTATGGTGTTCTGGCACAATGATGGCTGGACAATTTTCCGTGAGCTTGAAACGTTCGTGCGTACTAAATTAAAACAATACGATTATCAAGAAGTAAAAGGCCCATTTATGATGGATCGCGTATTGTGGGAAAAAACAGGTCACTGGCAAAATTACGCAGATTTAATGTTCACAACTCAATCTGAAAACCGTGAATACGCAATTAAACCGATGAACTGCCCTGGCCACGTTCAAATTTTTAATCAAGGTTTAAAATCTTACCGTGATTTACCAATCCGTATGGCGGAATTTGGTTCTTGCCATCGTAATGAACCATCAGGTTCTTTGCACGGTTTAATGCGTGTTCGTGGCTTTACTCAAGATGATGCGCACATTTTCTGTACTGAAGATCAAATTGAGAGCGAAGTAACTAGCTGTATCAAAATGGTGTACGACATTTATAGCACCTTTGGTTTCACTAATATCGCAGTGAAACTTTCTACTCGTCCGGAAAATCGTATCGGTTCAGATGAGATGTGGGATCGAGCGGAAGCAGGTCTTGCAGCAGCATTAGCACACAACGGTCTTGAATATGAAATCCAAGAAGGTGAAGGCGCATTCTATGGTCCGAAAATTGAGTTTGCACTACGAGATTGTTTAGGTCGTGAATGGCAATGTGGTACAGTGCAATTAGACTTCGCATTACCAGGTCGTTTAGATGCAACTTATGTGGCAGAAGATAATAGCCGTAAAACCCCTGTCATGATTCACCGTGCGATTTTAGGTTCTATTGAGCGTTTCATTGGTATTATTACTGAAGAATATGCAGGTTTCTTCCCTGCATGGTTAGCACCAACCCAAGCGGTTGTAATGAATATTACCGATAGCCAAGCTGACTATGTACAGAAAGTTGCAAAACAGCTTTCCGATGTAGGTTTACGCGTGAAAACTGATTTACGTAACGAAAAAGTGGGCTTCAAAATTCGTGAGCATACTTTACGCCGTGTGCCTTATATGCTCGTTTGTGGCGATAAAGAAATCGCAGAAGGCAAAGTGGCAGTACGTACCCGTAAAGGTGCTGATTTAGGTACATTTACAGTGGAAGAATTTGCGGAAATCTTGAAAAATCAAGTAAGAAGCCGTGAATTAACGTTATTGAATGAAGAGTAATACTTTTCGAAAATAACCAATATAATTTACTGTTTAAATAGTGAGTTCAAACGGTGATCGTTTAAGCGATCACCGTTCTTTTTATCTATTTCATATCTATTGAGATTTAATTTATTTTCTAATAAGAAGCTGCTTTTAATATGCTGACAAATCTGCCTGATTTTTTTAGAGCTTTTTGCGCCAACGCATCTATTGTGGCTTTTGTCGCTAACTGATCTAAATGTTGATAGGTATAAATGGCATCTGGATTATCTTGTTGCCAGTAACTTTCTTCAATAATCGAAGCAACTGAAACTAAAGAATCAAATTCACGTCGAATCTGAGTATGTTGTTCCGCTAGTTTTTTACGTAATAAATTTTCATCAATGCCATTTTTTACAATATCATCTAGCACCTGATTTGTAAGATGCGTAAGTTCTTCTACTCGCTTAGGATCGCAACTAAATTCAATTTTTCCCTCAATTTGTGGTGTATGAACATCTTGCATAAACCAACTATTTACAGAATAAATCCCTGAAACTTTTTCACGTAGAATTAAGCGTAATTTTTCTTGCACAATATCAGCAAGAATATTGAATAAATATTTTTGTTCCGCTCGCCAAGTATTATCTGCGGTAAGGTATATTTCTACATCAGCTCTCGGTTCTTTCAAGCCATTCATAATAAATGATTGAGTTGGTGTATGAATAATAGTTGGGACAAAGTGACGTATCTGAGTTTTTGATTCAACTGAAGCTAAATAACGTTCTGCCAATTTCTTTACTTGATTAAGTTCAATATCGCCAATAATAAAATAGGTAAAATCTGTTTTATTTAAAATATAACGTTGATAAGCGTTACTTAATTGGTTTTTATCAAATGCTAATTGCTGTGCTTGTTTTTGACTATAGACAGTTTCAATATTTGGAAAGCGTAGTTTTGAAACGGCTTGCATAAATTGTGTTTCTAAATCAATTTGTTTGAAATAATCACGGGTTTCACGTCGATATTTTTCTAAGGCAAGATCGGATATAGGCGAAGAACGTAATTTTAAGCGGAACAATGTCAGTAAATTTTCCAAATCTTTAGGTTTAGATACACCAGTAAAACCTTGTTTATCATCATCAATCACAGTTGCAATTACCAATGGATCACGCGAAAAAATTTGATTAACTGCAGAAAGAGAAAGTTCTCCAACACCTGTTTCATCAACTACACTAACGGCAGCACGCAATAAGTGATAGTCCTTATCTGGGATAGAACGTAAACCACCTTTAGTAACAGCACGAAAATGTACTTGATTTGGAGTTTTGTCACTATAGTGATAGATCAATTTACTTCCGTTACTTAAACGAAATTCATAAATATCGCCGCGATCCCAGTATTTTTCTTGGGAAAGTGAGCCTGTGTTAAATGTTAAGTGCGGTAATTTTTCGAGTTGTTTTTTTTCATCCCATTGATGTTGTTGCATTTTCATTGCATTGTTCCAACGAGTTTCTATTTCTACTACATCAAAAGGCAAGGCTTTTTGTGGCAAAGGTTGAGTGATTAATAATAATTTTGCTTTTAATACTAAGGTTTGATTTAACGTTCGTTGTAAATCAGCTAATGTAATTTGAGATAAAAAACGTTTATTGAGTTCATAACGATCATTTACGCTCAATACTACTTGCTTATTTGCCACAGAAGTAATGAGATCATCGGCAATTTTTAAACTACCAGAACGAATATTTAATTGTTTTTCATTGAGTTGAGTTAAGCGTTTAATCTCGCCGTTTAATTCATTTTGAGTAAAACCTTGTTGTTTTATACTGGCAATAAAGGCAAATAATTTATCTATCGTTTTTGAATATTGTGTATCTATAAGCTGGAGAGAAAAAATGCTTTGTAGTGTTTCTTTACCTAAATGAGTACGATAAAAATTTGCAGAATCTACGCCATTTTCTGTTTCCTTTTCCCATTTCTGTAAACGTAAGTTAAGCAATCGAGTGGTAATTTGCTGAATTAATTCTTGTTTATAACTCGCTAATGTATTGGTTTCAATTGTATTTTCAAAAAAACTTAATTCAATACTTGGAATTGTTGTGCCTTGTTCAGAAATAGAATCTAATCGCCACTTGTTGATAAGCGGAATATTAAAATCAATTTTTTCCAATGTTGTTTTAGTAATTGGGTTTTCTTGGGATAGGTTTTGTTTTAATAGTTTTACTACTTGTTTTGTATCAATATCGCCTACAATAATTACTGACATATTATCTGGTCGATACCATTTGTGGTAAAAATCAGCGACGCGTTTAGCTGAAATTGTTTTAATAATATCCATATCTCCAATAGGATCACGCAATACATAACGAGATCCTGCCATTTCAATAGCACTTTTCTTATTGCCAATACGTAACATTGGGCTTAAACGTCTCCGCCATTCTTCTTGTACTACACCACGTTCGCCATCCACATCTTTAGGTAAAAAAGTAATATTATTCATCCATTCATTGATGACATCAAAAGCTAATTCTAATTTTTGCTGATTATTGCTATCTAAATTTAAAGTATAGACTGTATTTTCAAAATCGGTGAAAGCATTAATATCTCGTGCAAATTTCATTCCAAGTTTTTCTAACGCATTAATAATTTGATTTTCTGGATATTTCTTTGAGCCATTAAATGCCATATGTTCAACTAAATGGGCAATGCCTTTTTGATCATCATCTTCGTGCATTGAGCCTGCATTAATTACTAATCGAATATAAACGCGTTCTTTGGGTTCAGTATTTTTTAATACAAAGTATTGCAAACCATTTGATAGTTTACCGTGCTGAATATTTGGATCAAAAGGTAAATCACTATTGGGCGATAGTTCCAAGGATTGACAAGCAATTAGTGAAAAGATAAGCAAAAAAAATGCGGTTGTTTTTTTCATTATTTTTACCTAGAAAAAAGAAAACTCTACGCTAAATAAAATAAGCGTAGAGTAGGGCTGGTGGATATTTCAAAAGCCCACAAGCCCTATACATTGAAAAAAATTAGAATTGATAGCCAATTTCTAGCCAAAATTCACGCCCAGGCGTATAAACACCATATTCATCGTTGGTGGAAATAGTAGTGACTTTATTTTTACGTGTTTTATTGAGAACATTTAAAATATCTACTTGCAAATAGACACTATGTTTACCACGAATGGTGGGTTGCCAACGAATGCTACTATCCCATTGTGTATGTCTGCCATAGTGATAGCTACGGAAACGTGAAATATCATCATTATTATTATCGCTATCAAGTTCTTCATAGCTACGAATTGGTGCTTTCATATACACTTTATTTGACCAAGTAATATCGTAATCTGGTATCGTCATATCAATACCTAGACGAGCAATCCAATCTTCCGTGTTACTATTAACTTGTTGTAGCATTTGACTACGAGTCATTAATTTTCCGTCTAAATAGACGGGTTCATTTGGATTAAATTCATTACTTACATCAGCTCGTTTTGTATTTAACCAATCAAAACCAAGTGACGTAGTCCAATAAGTTTTACCTAATTTCCAAGGTTCTATATTGTTAAGCTGGAAAGTATAAATATCAACACCGAATGGACGCCCATTAATATAACTACTTTTCTTTATTCCCCTTACAGTCTCTCCTCGTTTCAATATGATACGATTTTTATTATCACGATGAATATAACCGAGTTTCAGTGCTAAATTACCCATATTTTGGTCAAAACTTAAACTTAATTCATCTGCATAAGGGCTTTTTAGAGATGAAAAGTTTTGATGCTGACGTGTTGAATCATCATTAATCTTTAAGATTCTATTGGCTAATTTTAAAGAAGCAAAAGAACGACCATAATAACGATTTAAACCTAGTGTAAATCCTGTATCATCCCAAGGGTGATAACGTGCAACAAAGCGCGGGGCGATATTATTATTTTTTAAATAATCATCACGTTCAATGCGAATGCCTGGTCGAAACTCAAATTTACGCCATTTAATTAAATCTTCAGCGTAAATACCGATATTTTGATAGCTGGTTTTAACACGACCTTTTGATGTTGTGCTTTCTGATAAAGAAAAAGGATCTATAGTCCCATCATTTTTCAAAGTAGATAATATTATTTTTGAATGAACATCCTGTGGACGATAGAATTGATATTTAGTTGCCTGATAAATTCCACCAATAGAAATAGAATGCTCGGTAGAAGCTAAATAAAAAGGATCCATCACATATTCAGTAGAAAAATGTAAATTATCTTGGGTTAAACGGCTATTACCATACCCGCCTTTTTCGAAATTATACAGTGGCTCACCATCTTGATTTGACACAGATGTTGTTTCAACATTATTTGAGGATGATTTACGCTTATCTTTAAAACGATCGTATGCTAAAGTATTTGTCCAAACGCCAGAGTCAAATGAATGCACCCAAGCAAGCGTTGATCCCAATGCTTGATGATAATCGCTTACATTGTTACCTATATTTTCCTTGAAATATTTCAATTCTTTATAATTTGAATAACGTAAACCGAGTTCAATACGTTCTTTTTCTTGCGGTGTCCAATTGAAATTTAATAAAAGATTATCGGAAAGTCGTTGATGATTTTGTTTGTCTAGTTGCGCTTTGTTATTGGCATTTTTATCAAAGCCAATTAAACGATTTTGTTCAATAGATGATGTTCTGCGACTATAGCCAAAAACCATTCCTAAATTATCATTTAGTCTTTTTTCAGCCAAAATATTGAATGTTTGTTTATTGTATTTAGGTTGTAACTCTGCCGCACCAGAATCATCGGGTCTTACTTGTTTAAGTATTTTTTGTACTGAGTCTCCAGCTTCCATTTTTGCCCAAGAGGAATTTGTCGTGCGATATTTAAGTTTTATGCTATCAGTGCCGCTATATTGTTTTGTTTTGGCGATAACTGCCCCTCCCATAAATCCCCCTAAGCTAGCAGAAATATTACTATCTTGTACTTCTACTTTAGAAAGCATAGTCGCATCAAAAAAATAAGCTTGAGTGTGACTAATTCCTGGCACAACTTGCATAGCACCGTCAAAAATACTGCTATCAATAGCAAGATCATTATTTATATTGACATTATCAACAAAGTAGGCGGTTTGATTTGGATCGGCGCCGTTAATTGAAATATTTTCAGGCTTGATTTCACCACGTTGAAAACCATTTTGGTCGCTATTTTCATAACGAATATGGGGATTAGAACGAAGGTAATCAGTGATATTACCATTTGATGTAGGCGTTTTACTTATCTCGTCAGAAGAGAGCGTTTTAACGGAAGAAAGCGATTTATTATTGTCGCCATAAACAACAATTTCGGGCAATATATTTTTGTTGGTTGTTGGTTGTTGGTTGTTGGTTGTTGGTTGTTGGTTGTTGGTTGTTGGTTGTTGGTTGTTGGTTGTTGGTTGTTGGTTGTTGGTTGTTTCAGCAGTTTGCCCCATAATAAATGGACTGGCAAATGTTGAGCAGAATAACAACATTAATGGCTTTTTTTGATACATAGTATAGTTCCCTAAAATAAAAGATAGAAATAAGAATGATTATCATTATATTTTTAAAATTTATGAATACAAGGGGGATTCGACTTAAAATAGGTATCAAAGAAATAAAAAAACCGCACTTTTAAAAGTGCGGTTATATTCAATTCTGTTTTATGGAAGAAATTATTCTACCCCAACCATTACAGAAGTTGCTTTGATGATCGCGTATGCTTCTTTACCAACTTCTAAGTTTAATTCTTTAACTGCTGCTAAAGATACAGTAGAAGAAAGCACGTTACCGCCACCGATATCAATGTGAACGATTGCATTTACCGAACCGTTTCCGATTGAAACAACTTTACCTTTTAATTGGTTTCTTGCACTAATTTTCATAACATTTCCTTGTTAGTTAGGGTTTAAAAGAGCCTGTGTTTTACCTTACAAAAAACAAGTCGTAAATAAACTAAGCGTTTAAAACTTTTAAAAAATTGACCGCACTTTTATAGGCATTTTGCAGGTTTCGGCAAACCTGCTAATTTTGTGGCTTGTTTTGCAGGGCCTTCAGGAAATAAGCGTTGCAAATAACGACTGTTACCTTTATCTGCACCCAGTTTTTCAGCCATGGCTTTTACCAACATACGGATGGCTGGGGAGGTGTTATATTCTTGATAAAAGTCTCGTACAAAGTAAATCACTTCCCAATGGGCATCTGTTAATTCGATACTTTCCAGCTGTGCAATAGAGCGAGCGACATCTTCGTTCCATTGTTGGCTATTAAGCAAATAACCGTCTTTGTCAGTTTCAACTTCAATTCCATTGATATTCAACATATTAATTCACTTCTTTAAAGTTAATCATTTCGTTGTTTGAAAAATCAGTTTGATCTTCGTCCTCAAATTGCATTGGCGTGATTTGTTCTTCATCAAATGCGGTATCGCCTTCAATCCCATTAATCATTTGTCCGTGTTTGATTCCTTTGAAATCAAATAATTTTGGATCACTCATATGTGACAATGTAATGTTTTGCATTGCGCTGAACATAGTTTCTAAGCGTCCAGGATATTGGCGATCCCAAGTATTGAGCATTTCTTTTACAACTTGGCGTTGAAGATTTGGTTGTGAGCCACATAGATTACAAGGAATAATCGGAAATTCTTTCGCGATGGCATATTTCTCAATATCTTTTTCTTTGCAGTAAGTAAGCGGACGAATCACAATTTGTTTGCCATCGTCAGAAATTAATTTAGGTGGCATTGATTTCATTTTGCCGCCATAAAACATATTTAAAAATAGCGTCGCTAACATATCGTCTCGGTGGTGTCCTAAAGCGATTTTGGTTGCACCAAGTTCTGTGGCAGTACGGTATAAAATTCCACGGCGTAGGCGAGAGCAGAGCGAACAAGTGGTTTTTCCCTCTGGAATTTTTTCTTTCACAATGCCGTAAGTATTTTCTTGTACAATTTTGTAATCTACGCCAATACTTTCCAAATATTCAGGCAATACGTGTTCTGGAAACCCTGGTTGTTTTTGATCAAGGTTCACCGCAACAATATCAAATTTAATCGGCGCACTTTGCTGTAAATTCAACAAAATATCGAGAAGCGTATAACTGTCTTTGCCTCCGGATAAACACACCATGACTTTATCGCCATCTTCAATCATCCCAAAATCCGAAATAGCGTTGCCTACGTTACGGCGAAGACGTTTTTGTAATTTATTGAAATTATAGCTTTGTTTTTTCTCTTGTTGGGCTAACTGGGTTAATTCGCTCATTCTGTTATCTTTGGTTATTCATGAAAGGCGCACATTATACGTGAAAAATAGGAAAAGTGCGGTCAATTCAAAAGAAGATTTTTAAGATCCGTAAAAAATCCTGTATAATCTTTCCAATTTTTTGTTCAATTTTAACGCTTTGCAATTCAATGATTGAAACATCCCAAACTATTCCTGAACTCGTCTCTTGGGCAAAAGATCGCGAGTTTTCTTTGAATTTACCTACCGAGCGCTTGGTTTTCCTGCTGGCGATTGCAATTTATAACAACGAACGTTTAGACGGCGAAATGTTAGAAGCCGATCTTGTGGATATTTTCCGCCACACGATGAATGCTTTTGAGCAATCCACGGATGCCATTGCAACACGAGCGAATAATGCAATTAATGAATTAGTGAAACAACGTTTGTTAAACCGTTTTAGTAGCGAATTTACTGAGGGCTTGGCGATTTATCGTTTAACGCCATTAGGTGTTGGCGTATCTGATTATTACATTCGTCAGCGTGAATTTTCCGCATTGCGTCTTTCTGTACAACTTTCCATTGTGGCAGATGAAATTCAACGCGCTTCTGATTCAGCAGAAGAGGGCGTGGAGAATAACGAAAGCGAACATTTTTGGCGTCGTAATGTGTTTGCACCATTAAAATATTCCGTTGCAGAGATTTTTGATAGCATCGATCTTTCACAACGCATTATGGATGAAAACCAGCAAAGTATTAAAGATGAAATTGCAGAGCTTCTTACTAAAGATTGGCAAGCGGCAATTTCAAGCTGTGAACGTTTATTAGATGAAACATCTGGGAATTTGCGCGAATTGCAAGATACGCTAAATGCGGCAGGGGATAAACTTCAAGCGCAATTATTGCGTATTCAAGATTGTGTGATTGGGCGTGATGACTTGTACTTTATCGATCAGTTGATTACGGATTTACAATCTAAACTTGACCGTATTATCAGCTGGGGGCAACAAGCCATTGATTTATGGATTGGTTATGACCGCCATGTGCATAAATTTATTCGTACTGCCATTGATATGGATAAAAATCGCGTGTTCTCACAACGTTTACGTAATTCTATTCATCATTATTTTGATCATCCTTGGTTCTTGTGGACGGCGCAAGCCGAGCGTTTAGTTGATCTGCGCGATGAAGAAATGGTGTTGCGTGAAGATGATGCTTTAGGTGAATTACCAGAAGAATTGCAATACGAATCCCTTTCTGATTTACACGATCAAATTGTAGAGCATATGCAAGGCTTACTGATTGCTTATCGTGAAAATAACCGTCCGATTGATTTGAGTTTAGTGTTAAAAGAACAACTGGAAAATTATCCACTTTCTCGTCATTTTGATGTGGCTCGAATCATTGTTGATCAAGCAGTACGCCTTGGTATGGCGAATGATGATTTATCGGGTATTTATCCAGATTGGCAAGCAATTAATAAACGTGGTGCTGAAGTGCAAGCGCATGTGATTGATAAGTATTAATTAGTAATAAGTATGAAAGAATATAAAACAATAGATTTGTTTGCTGGAATTGGTGGCATTCGTCTAGGTTTTGAAGCATTTGGATGTAAAAACGTATTTTCATCAGAATGGGATAAGTATGCTCAAAGTATGTATGAAGTAAATTTTGGCGAAAAACCTTTTGGAGATATTAATGATATATCTCCTAGCGATATACCAGATCATGATATTTTACTTGCTGGATTTCCTTGCCAACCATTTAGTATTGCTGGTAAAGGATTGGGCTTTGCTGATACTAGAGGAACATTATTTTTTAATATAGAAGCAATTTTGAAAGCTAAAAAACCAAAAGCTTTTTTGCTGGAAAATGTAAAAATATTAACAACACATGATAATGGTAATACATTTAAAGTTATTAACGATAAATTAAATAAGTTAGGATATACGGTATATCATAAAGTATTAAATACCCTTGATTTTGGATTACCACAAAAAAGAGAGCGAATTTACATTGTGGGTTTTTTAGATAAATTGCATTTTGAATTTCCAAAGCCTATAGGAAAGTATGAAGAACTTTCTAATATATTAGAGAGTGATGATGTTGTTCCTAATAATTATTTTCTTTCAGATGAACTAAAACGGAAAAGATTAAGTTCAATTACTAAAGATGTGCCTTATCCTTCAATTTGGCATGAAAATATTTCAGGAAATGTTTCTGCTCTTCCATACTCTTGTGCATTAAGAGCTGGGGGAAGTTATAATTATCTAGTTGTAAATGGGGTACGTCGATTAACTGGGCGAGAAATGCTAAGATTGCAAGGATTTCCAGATACTTTTGAAATTAATATACCTTATTCTCAGGTACGTAAAGTTGCTGGCAATTCAGTTAGTATTCCTGTAATTAGGGCTATTGCTGGTTCAATGATTAATAGTTTAAATATGGCAACGCCTAAAATAAATCAAGCAATTCAACTTTCATTATTGGACTAAAAATGAACGATATTCAAGTAGCAAAAGAATCTTTAGATAAAATTATAAAGAAAGCAAGAGTACATTTATACAAGCCTATACAAATTGCTGAAATTCTTTATCAAGATAGAGTTAATAAAAATATTAATTTATTAGATAAAGAAACATATCGAAATATTTCTAAAAAATGGCGGGATGTTATTTGTATCCGTTTTTTAGGAAGAGTATCAACATCGTCAGCTAAATATCAAGACGATTTATTTAATGATAACGCTATGCCTCCCAAACATTTAAATATATTAGGAGAAATGAATAGAAAAACAAATGGTGGAGTAGAAAGTTATATTTATAAAAAGTTTTTTGAACGCTTTAATCAGATGTCATCAGCCTTAGAGTATAGTTATTCTCGTACTCCAGATAATTTTCATCTAAGTGAATTTCTTGCTCTTTTTTGGTTAGAACCCGGTTTAAAACGAAGTATTGATAAAGTTTATGAAATAGTTGTTTATGCGTTGTTTTCATCTTTAATAGAGGCTTTAGGCGTTAAAGTAAAAATTGATTTAGATTTATCGAATATTGATTTGTTAAAGGAGTTTGAAGATTTTACTCGTCAAATTATTTCTCTTGATAGTGAGAATACTAGTTTGGAACTTAATGCAAAAATTAATAGAGTTGGTGTAACAAATGCTTCAGATCGGGGTTTGGATATGTGGGCTAATTTTGGTATGGCAATTCAAATAAAACATTTATCATTAACTGAAGAATTAGCTGAAAACATTGTATCTTCAGTTTCATCTGACCGAATAGTTATTGTATGTAAAGAGAGTGAAGAAAAACTTATTTTGTCTTTATTAAATCAAATTGGTTGGCGTTCTAAGATTCAGAGTATTATCACTGAGGCAGATCTAATAAAATGGTACGATAAAGCATTGCGCGGGAAATCTGCATATTTAGTGGGAAGCAAGATATTAGAACATATCAGAAATGAAATAAGTTTAGAATTTCCTGCAACCGATATAGTAGATTTCAATCACTTTTTTCATGAATGTGAATACAATAAAGCATTAGATATTGAGAAATAACCTATGACAGACAACCTTCAAGATGTAATTTCCCCAAAACTCGCTGTGGCGATTGCAAATCCAATATTTCCAGCGGTAGATAGTCTATTGCGCTCGGGTCGCCATATCAGCACGGAGCATTTAGATAATCACGCATTTTTAATGGATTTCCAAAATGAATTAGACGGATTTTATCGTCGCTATAACGTGGAACTAATTCGTGCGCCAGAAGGATTCTTCTATCTTCGCCCGAAAGCAACGACATTAATTGCACGTTCAGTACTTTCTGAGTTGGAAATGCTTGTTGGTAAAGTGCTTTGTTATCTTTATTTAAGCCCAGAACGTTTAGCCCAACAAGGTATTTTTAGCACGCAAGAAGTGTATGATGAATTATTAAATCTTGCTGATGAAGGAAAATTATTAAAAGCAGTTAATCAGCGTTCAAGTGGTTCTGACTTAGATAAACAAAAATTGGCAGAAAAAGTGCGAGCTGCAATTGGTCGTTTACGTCGTTTAGGTATGATTCAAACCGTTGGCGAACAAAATAGTGGGAAATTTACTATTTCTGAATCTGTATTTCGTTTTGGGGCGGAAGTGCGTAGCGGAGATGATCCATTAGAGGCCCAAGCTAGACTCATTCGTGATGGGGAAGCGGCAACACCTGAATCCTTATCGTTGGAAAAACAAGCACAATTAGTGGAAAACGATACAGAAAGTGCGGATGAAATTGACGAAGAATTTGACGGAGAACAAGAATAATGTCTGATGTTTTTGAATTAGAAAATGAAATCGAATTAGAGAGCGATGAAGTCATTATGGAAAATGAAAACGTCGAAGAAATCGTTGACGCACCTATGCCTTTTAGCATGACGACAAATAATGGTGTAGAGCGTGGTAAATTCCGTTCTTTAACCTTAATTAACTGGAATGGTTTTTTTGCCCGTACTTTCGATTTAGATGAATTAGTTACCACGCTTTCTGGTGGTAACGGTGCAGGTAAATCAACCACAATGGCTGGATTTGTGACCGCATTAATTCCCGATTTAACCCTTTTACATTTCCGTAATACAACAGAGGCTGGCTCCACAGGCGGTTCTCGCGATAAAGGTTTACATGGTAAATTGCGTCCAGGTGTTTGTTACGCGGTATTAGATACCATTAACTCACGTCATCAACGTATTCTTGTCGGTGTGCGTCTGCAGCAAATTGCGGGTCGTGATAAAAAGGTTGATTTAAAAACGTTTTCAATTCAAGGTGTAGAATTATCTCAAAATCCGACCGCACTTTTCACAGAAACCGTGGGCGAACGTCAAGCTCGCGTCCTTAATTTAAACGAACTCAAAGATAAAATTGAAAATATCGGTGCACAATTTAAACAATATCATTCCATCACCGATTATCACGGCATGATGTTCGATTTAGGTATTATTCCGAAACGTTTACGTTCAGCATCAGACCGAAGCAAATTCTATAAACTTATCGAAGCATCTTTATACGGCGGTATTTCCAGTGCAATCACACGCTCTTTACGTGACTATTTATTGCCAGAAAATTTAGGTGTGCGCAAAGCTTTCCAAGATATGGAAAGTGCATTGCGTGAGAACCGTATGACTTTAGAGGCGATTAAGGTCACGCAATCAGATCGCAATTTATTTAAACATTTAATTACTGAAACCACTAATTATGTTGCTTCGGATTATATGCGTAATGCGAATGAACGCCGTGGCAATATTGAGGCTGCATTAGAATCTCGTCGCGAGTGGTATAAAGCAAAAGCAGAGCAGAATTTATCTCAACATCGTTTAGTTGATTTAAGTCGAGAAGCGGCTGAATTGGCAGAAAATGAACGTACTTTAGAAGTTGATCACCAAAGTGCGGTTGATCATCTTAACTTAGTGTTAAACGCTTTGCGTCACCAAGAAAAAATCACGCGCTATCAAGAAGATATTGCAGAACTCACCGAGCGTTTAGAAGAACAAAAAATAGTGGTTGAAGATGCGAATGATGCGTTAGAAGAAAGCCAAGCCCAATTTGAGCAAACTGAAATTGAAATTGACGCTGTACGAGCGCAATTAGCAGATTATCAACAAGCATTAGATGCCCAACAAACTCGCGCACTTCAATATCAACAAGCCATTACTGCACTCGAAAAGGCTAAAACCTTGTGTGGCTTAGCTGATTTAAGTGTTAAAAATGTAGAAGATTATCACGCAGAATTTGAAGCCCATGCTGAAAGTTTAACGGAAACTGTGCTTGAACTTGAGCACAAAATGTCTATTTCTGAAGCGGCAAAATCTCAGTTCGATAAAGCGTACCAATTAGTATGCAAAATTGCCGGCGAAATTCCACGCTCGAGCGCGTGGGAAAGTGCGAAAGAATTATTACGTGAATATCCAAGCCAAAAATTGCAGGCACAACAAACGCCACAACTTCGCACAAAATTACATGAACTTGAGCAACGTTATGCACAACAACAAAGTGCGGTCAAATTACTTAATGATTTTAATCAACGTGCTAATTTAAGTTTACAAACGGCAGAAGAATTAGAGGATTATCACGCAGAGCAAGAAGCGTTGATTGAAGATATTTCAGCAAGACTTTCAGAACAAGTGGAAAACCGTTCTACGCTTCGTCAAAAACGTGAAAATTTAACCGCACTTTATGATGAAAATGCGCGTAAAGCACCAGCATGGCTGACAGCTCAAGCTGCATTAGAACGTTTAGAGCAACAAAGTGGCGAGACGTTTGAACATAGCCAAGATGTGATGAACTTTATGCAATCACAACTTGTGAAAGAACGTGAACTCACGATGCAACGTGATCAACTTGAACAAAAACGTTTGCAATTAGATGAGCAAATTTCTCGTTTAAGTCAGCCAGATGGTTCAGAAGATCCGCGTTTAAATATGCTGGCAGAACGTTTTGGTGGTGTACTGCTTTCAGAGCTTTACGATGACGTAACCATTGAAGATGCGCCTTATTTCTCCGCACTTTACGGACCTGCACGTCATGCTATTGTTGTGCGTGATCTCAATGCAGTGCGTGAACAACTTGCGCAATTAGAAGATTGCCCTGATGATTTATATTTAATTGAAGGCGATCCTACCGCATTTGACGACAGCGTATTATCCGCACAAGAACTTGAGCTAGGTGTTGTCGTGCAAGTTTCAGATCGTGAATTACGCTATTCAAGATTCCCTGAAATCCCGTTATTTGGACGCGCAGCACGTGAAAAACGTTTAGAAGAATTACAAATTGAACGTGATGAAGTGGCAGAACAACATGCCCAAATTGCATTTGATGTACAAAAATGCCAACGTTTACACGAACATTTCAGCCAATTTGTTGGGTTGCATTTGTCACTTGCGTTCCAGCCAAATCCAGAAGCGTTAATGTCTGAAATTAATCGCGAACGCAATGAAATTGATCGTGAATTAAATCAATTCAATAACGGCGAACAACAATTACGCATTCAATTAGATAATGCAAAAGAAAAACTACAGTTACTCAACAAGTTAATTCCACAGCTCAATGTATTGACTGATGAAGATTTAATTGATCGTATTGAAGAATGTCGCGAGCAATTAGATATTGCAGAGCAAGATGAATATTTTATTCGTCAGTATGGCGTAACGTTGTCACAATTAGAGCCGATTGCCAATAGTTTACAAAGTGATCCAGAAAATTACGAAGGCTTAAAAAATGAATTAACTCAAGCGATTGAGCGTCAAAAACAAGTTCAACAACGTGTATTTGCGTTAGCTGATGTTGTACAACGTAAACCGCATTTTGGTTATGAAGATGCAGGGCAGGCTGAAACTTCTGAACTTAACGAAAAACTTCGCCAACGTTTAGAACAAATGCAGGCTCAGCGAGATATGCAACGTGAGCAAGTTCGCCAAAAACAAAGCCAATTTGCTGAATATAACCGCATATTAATTCAGTTACAAAGTTCTTACGATAGTAAATATCAGCTTTTAAATGAATTGATTGGTGAGATTAGCGATCTTGGCGTGAGAGCTGATGATGGTGCTGAAGAACGCGCGCGTATCCGTCGTGATGAATTACATCAACAACTTTCAACGAGCCGTCAGCGTCGGTCTTATGTAGAAAAACAACTGACATTAATTGAAAGCGAAGCGGACAACTTAAATCGTCTAATCCGCAAAACTGAACGCGATTATAAGACTCAACGTGAATTAGTGGTGGCAACGAAAGTGAGTTGGTGTGTAGTTTTACGTCTATCACGTAATTCTGATATGGAAAAACGCCTCAATCGTCGAGAGCTCGCTTATTTATCTGCAGATGAATTACGTTCAATGTCGGATAAAGCCTTAGGGGCATTGCGTACAGCGGTGGCAGATAATGAATATCTACGTGATAGTCTAAGAGTGTCTGAAGATAGTCGTAAACCTGAAAATAAAGTGCGGTTCTTTATTGCGGTGTATCAGCATCTACGTGAACGTATTCGTCAAGACATCATTAAAACCGATGATCCAATTGATGCCATTGAACAAATGGAAATTGAGCTTTCTCGTTTAACGGCTGAATTAACTGGCCGTGAGAAAAAATTGGCTATCAGTTCTGAAAGTGTTGCAAATATTATGCGTAAAACGATTCAGCGTGAACAAAATCGTATTCGTATGCTCAATCAAGGTTTGCAAAACATCTCGTTTGGTCAAGTAAAATCTGTTCGTTTGGTAGTGAATATTCGTGATACCCATGCCATGTTGTTGGACGCACTTTCTGGTCAGCAAGATGAATATCAAGACTTATTTAACGACAACTGCATCACCTTTTCTGAAGCTATGGCGAAGCTCTATCAACGTATCAATCCACATATTGATATGGGACAACGCACAGCACAAACAATCGGCGAAGAATTGTTAGATTACCGTAATTATCTTGAACTTGAAGTGGAAGTATTCCGTGGCGCTGATGGTTGGTTACGCGCTGAAAGTGGCGCTCTTTCTACTGGTGAAGCTATCGGTACAGGTATGTCAATTCTCTTAATGGTTGTTCAAAGCTGGGAAGAAGAAAGTCGTCGAATTCGAGGCAAAGATATTGTGCCTTGTCGCTTGTTGTTCTTAGATGAAGCAGCGCGTTTAGACGGTAAATCTATTTCTACCTTATTCGAACTTTGCGAACGTTTGGATATGCAGTTGCTTATTGCTGCGCCAGAAAACATTAGCCCGGAAAAAGGAACAACCTATAAACTCGTGCGTAAAATCGCAGGCAACCAAGAGCATGTACACGTTGTTGGTTTACGAGGATTCGGTGCGACAGAATAAAAAATAGAAGGGAAGTGCGGTTAAAATTTTAAGATTTTTGACCGCACTTAAGCCTTTAAGGAAGGAATAATGAAAATCTTTACATCAAAAAAAGGACAATTATCACAGCTGAAGCAGCAAAAATTTAAGCTGGAAAAGGATATTCAGCGTTTATTTGAAGAAAATCTTACCTTATTAAGTGGCTATATTTTTATTCGCTCAGAATTTTCTATTAAAAATTCGCGTATTGATACCTTAGCTTTTGATCCTGAAACTCAAGCCTTTGTCATTATTGAATATAAAAGACAACAAAATTCTAGTGTGGTTGATCAAGGGATTTCTTATCTTAATTTGATGCTTGAATATAAAGCTGATTTTATTGTGGAATATAATGAAAAGCAAAAAGCCCCACTTAAAAGAAATGATGTGGATTGGTCACAATCTAAGGTGATTTTTGTTTCACCTACTTTTAATGATTTCCAAATTCAAGCCACAAATTTTAAAGATTTACCTATTGAATTATGGGAAGTTAATCGCTTTGATAATGATATTATTACGCTCAATATTATTAATAAATCAAAATCAGCACCGAATATTAAAGCTGTTTCTATTGAAAAAAATGAAGAATTTTCTACATTAAAAGAAATAAAAGTTTATCAAGAATCTGATCACTTAAGTGATAAATCAGATTTTATTCAAGAACTATACGAAGATTTTAAACAAGGCATTTTAAATTTAGATCCTAATATCGAAATTAATACTAGAAAACTTTACATTGCATTCAAAAAAGATCGAAATATTGCAGATATTCGTATCCAACAAAAGAATTTAAAAATTTGGATTAATCTTCCTTATGGAGAGTTAGACGATCCTAAAAATTTAGCAAAAAATGTATCTAATACTGGTCACTGGGGGAATGGAGATTATGAAATCACCATTGAAAGCACCCAATATCTTGAATACATTATGAGTTTAATTAAACAAGCTATTAAGGATTAATAAATGCACAATCTTATTTTTGCCATTCTTTGCAGCGTAGCAGTTTCAGTTTTACTGAAAATTGCCCGTAAAAAAAATATCATTATTGAACAAGCTATCGCATTCAACTACATTACAGCCATCACTTTCAGTTATTTCTTACTTAAACCTGATTTTAAAGGCTTAGAGTTTACTGATTACATTGCACAAAGCGAAAATTCACCCATTTTTTTAGCACTAGGTTTATTGCTACCTAGCGTATTTATTATTATGTCAAAAGCAGTGGAGTTTGCTGGAATTGTACGTTCAGATGCAGCGCAACGTCTTTCGTTATTTCTTCCCATTTTAGCAGCGTTTTTAATTTTTCATGAAACACTAAGCCAATCTAAAATCATTGGCGTTGTATTAGCCTTTATTGGTTTATTTTGTTTATTAACTAAGCCAACTCAAGGGCAAAGTGCGGTCAATTTTAAAGGTGTTTTAGGATTAATCGGCGTCTGGTTTGGTTACGGCATCATTGATATTTTATTCAAACAAGTAGCGAAAAGCGGTGGTGCATTTCCTGCAACATTGTTTATTTCTTTCTCGCTTGCAGCTTGCGTTATGTTTATCTATTTATTCTTAAAACGTGCGCAATGGACATCATCAAGTGTAATTGGCGGCATCGTTTTAGGTGTATTGAATTTCTTTAATATTTTATTCTATATAAAAGCACATCAAAGTTTTGCTGGAAATCCGACGCTTGTTTTCGCGGGAATGAATATCGGGGTAATTTGCCTAGGTACGATAACTGGCGCATTAGTTTTTAAAGAAAAAATCAGTAAGCTAAATTGGCTAGGTATTATTTTTAGTTTATCGGCTATTTTCTGCCTATATTATTTAGATAAACTTATCGCGTAAAAGAGAGTAGTCATGGCAAAAGATTTCAGCTTTTTTATTTACGATTATGAAAGTTTTGGTGTAAATCCAGCAACAGATCGCCCTGCGCAATTTGCGGGTATTCGTACAGATGCTGATTTTAATATCATTGGTAAACCAATAATGTTTTATTGTAAACAAACCAACGATTATTTACCGGCTCCTGAAGCCGTAATGGTCACAGGAATTACGCCTCAAGAATGTAATGAAAAGGGGCTTTCAGAGCCTGAATTCGCCGCAAATATCTTAGCAGAATTTTCCCAACCCAATACTTGTGTCATGGGTTATAACAATATTCGCTATGATGATGAAATGACGCGTTATACGTTTTATCGTAATTTTATTGATCCTTATGAATACAGCTGGAAAAATGGGAATTCACGCTGGGATTTGTTAGATTTAGTGCGAGCCTGTTATGCCTTGCGTCCAGAAGGAATTAATTGGGCTTATGACGATGATGGAATGCCAAGTTTCCGCTTAGAAAAACTCACTAAAGCAAATGGTATTGAGCATGAAAATGCTCACGATGCCATGGCGGATGTATATGCAACTATTGCTATGGCGAAATTAATTAAAGAAAAACAGCCTAAATTATTCCAATATTTCTTTGAAAATCGCGGTAAAAAAGAAATCGAAAAATTAGTTGATACAGGCGCAATGACACCTTTAGTGCATGTTTCTGGAATGCTAGGGAATTATCGTGGAAATTGCACTTGGGTTGCACCTTTAGCTTGGCATCCGACAAATCAAAATGCACTCATTGTTTGTGATTTAACTGGCGATATCGATAATTTATTAGCCAAAAGTGCGGATGAATTACGGACAGATTTATATACCAAAAAATCTAAATTAGAAGAAAGAGGAGTTTCATCTGTTCCGTTAAAGCTTGTGCATATCAATAAATGTCCTATTTTAGCACCAGCTAAAACTTTGTTACCAGAAACAGCAAATCGATTGGGTATTGATCGACAATTATGCTTGGATAATCTTGCAAAATTACGAGCATCTTTTGATATTCGTGAAAAAGTGGCGGATATTTTTAATGAAGAACGTCAATTTGCATCGAATGATAATGTAGAAACTGAGTTATACAATGGCTTTTTTAGCAATGCTGATAAAAATAATATGGCTATTTTACGTAGTTTACCTGCAGAAAAATTATCTGAACATGGTTTAGCTTTTGAAGATAAACGTATCCTTGAATTATTATTCCATTATCGCGCTCGTCATTTTTATAAAACCCTCACACGCGCTGAACAAATTAAATGGAAAAAATACCGACAGAATAAACTTGAAAAAAGTGCGGTAGAGTTTGAATCAAGTTTACAACGTTTAGCTGAGGAACATTCAGATAATTCTGAAAAACTATCTTTGCTACAACAAGTATATGAATATGGTATAAAATTACTAGGTTAGTCGATACGTTGTCACATTTTGTCAAAAAGCACGTTTTAATAAAAACGTGCTTTTTTTTGTTGTTTTTCAGGGAAGAAAATATCCAAGAAATTCTCCAGATTTCACTTTACATTTTCTTTACATTTAAATTCATCCGTTCAATAACTCTATAAAATGACTCGTTACAACGTGTTATCTAGCCTTATTTTGTCTTGTTTTGCTAGTGCCTGTGACTTGTGTATAACTCTGTGATTTATTTAGTCCGTAGTTTTTGCTAACCCGATAACTAATTTCGCATAATGTATATTATGTTAAATTGTAAAAATGCAAAGTAACTTTAATTATAGGTTATAAAGAGATTATTTCTCCTCTCTTAATTAGTTATACTTAATCAAATAAGATGAACGAGTAAATTAATTTAGAGCCATACTATGATGTTTATTTACAGTGTTCGATTCATGGGTGTGAAAGTACTGCAGCATTTAAAGATTTATGCTTGATTGATAAAGATTTAGGTGATTTAGCAACTGCTACATAATCTAAATAATATAAGTTTAGATGGGTGAAAAACTACCAAGCTGTGTTTTTTATGTATCTAAGCTCTCCACTAGCCCGCTATTTTCGATTTTCTGATGTGTTATTTACTACCGTGTCAGCTAATACTTGCAACGCGTATTATCATTGAATTTCTTTATTATTTTTTGATATGACAAAGCGTTTAGGTATGATAAACGAAAAACTACTCCCCTTCGTTTCAGTACTTTCAATATTTAAATGAGAATGATATTGTAATAAAGTATGCTTCACAATAGCTAGTCCTAAACCACTTCCACCAGTTAAATGGCTACGAGATTCATCAACTCTATAAAAACGTTCTGTTAAATGTGGAATATGCTGTGGTGATATGCCAACACCATTATCTATCACGTTAAATTTAATACCCTGTTCACAAGTTTCCCATTGAATTTGAATATGACACTGTTTACCAGAATGCTTAATAGCATTATAAATTAAATTTGAAACGGCACTTCTTAGTTGAGATTCATTTCCAAAAATAATGATATTAGGCTGAATAATAAATTCAATATGATGATTATAAGTATTTAATATATCTGTATCTTTTCTTAAAGAATTTATCATGGCTGACATATCAAATTTACGAAAATCCTTATCTGAAGTTGTTTCTATTTTTGCTAAAAAATTAAATTGTTGTAATAGATGTTCCATTCGTTGGCTTTGCTCTTGCATTGCAAAAATAGCCTTTTTTTGTAGAGGGTTCTGAATATTATTATCTGCAAGAATTTCTAAGTAACCTTGTAATACGGTTAATGGAGTACGTAGCTCGTGATTAATATTACTCAAGAATTTTTGGCGTGAATTAAGTAAATGAATCATATCTGTAATATCTCGAGCGATAACTAAAATCATATGAGAATTATAAGCGTGCGACTGCACCTCAATATAACGTTGATTATAAGTTAATAGTACTAACGGTCGTCTTTTTTTTTGACTGAAAAAATAATGTTTAAATTGTTCATAAAAAATAACATCAAAAATATTTTTCTGGACTTTTTTATTCCAACAAAAATCAAACATCTGTTGCGCAATTGAATTACACCAAGAAATATTACCATTATGCTGACAGATAATAATTGCATCTGGTAAATACTTAATATTTTTATTTATTTGAGATAACAAACGTAAACTTGCACATTTTTCTTTGTAAATTTGATGACGATGGTAGGCTTCAGTTTGAGAGAATGTTCCTAATTGTAATAAAGAGAATTTATTATCTTGCTTTAAATTGAGATATTTGAGTAAACGATATTCATTAATATGATGCCAAGCTAAAATTAATAAAAGTATTATTGCAAACCAAAGAATAAAATCAGAAGTAAATAAGGAAATAATGATTGCCAAATTTATTTCAACAATAAAATTCAATATTTTTTTCATTGTTTATCTCGTAAATAACTAGAAAATCGATAACCAGATCCTCGAACTGTTTGGATATAATGTTCACATTGAAAAGGAGCTAAATTACGGCGTAAACGGCGAATATAGCTATCAACAGTGCGATATTCAACTTCTAGATCATTATGCCAAATACGATTTAACAATTGTTCTCTAGAATAAACTTTTTCAGGGTGCCTCATAAAAAAATGTAACAATTTAAATTCTGTACTACTTAAATTAATTTCCTGCTGTTGGAAAAACACTCTCTGAGCATTTTCATCAATGGAAAGTTCATCGATTTGTATAAATTGACTTTGTTGTTCATAAATTCTCCTCCATACTGCCTCAATGCGAGCTAATAAAATTTGAGGTGAAAAGGGTTTAGTGATGTAGTCATCAGCCCCTGCATTTAAACAGGCAATACAATCTTCTTCTGTACTTTTAGCTGTAAGCATAATAATGGGAATCGCAGCATAGCTTTCTTGCTTTTTAATATACTGTATAAATTGTATACCTGAACGACCAGGTAGCATCCAATCCAATAATATTAGTTTAGGATTTTCTTTTATCTTGTTTATCGCTGTTTTGAAATCGCTCGCTTCAATCACATCATAGTATTTTTGAGATAAAAACAGTGCGATCATTTCACGGATTGCACATTCATCTTCAACTATCAGAATTTTTCTCGTCATAATACTCCTTCATTTGATTTATGGCATAAAAGTGAAGTGAGAAATAATACATTCTCACCAAACTTTTACTTTTTAATAAGAGTGAGCTCAAAATAACTACCCCATTTTACCGCGAATATAATCTTCTGTACGTTGTATCTTGGGTCTATCAAAAATTTGTTGTGTTTGACCAAATTCAACTAATTCACCCAAATACATGAATGCCGTATAGTCGGAGCAACGTGTAGCTTGTTGCATATTATGAGTTACTATAACCACAGTATAATCTTGTTTTAACTCCGTAATGAGTTCTTCAATTTTCATAGTCGAAATAGGATCTAATGCCGAACAAGGTTCATCTAACAACAACACACTAGGTTTAATAGCAATCCCTCGAGCAATGCACAAGCGTTGCTGTTGTCCGCCAGATAAACTATCTCCGCTTTTATGTAATTTATCTTTCACTTCATTCCAAAGAGCGGCCTTAGTCAATGCCCATTCTACTCGTTCATTCATCTTTTCTTTTGATAATTTTTCAAACAAACGAACACCGAATGCAATATTATCATAAATCGACATTGGAAATGGCGTTGGTTTTTGGAAAACCATACCAACCTTAGCACGAATCAGAGAAATATCCATCTTTGTTGTGAGTAAATTTTCACCGTCTAAATTAATTTCACCAGTAGCTTTTTGATTTGGATATAGTTCAAACATCCGATTAAAACTCCGCAATAAAGTAGATTTACCGCAACCTGAAGGACCAATAAAGGCGGTCACTTTATTCTTAGCGATACGTAAATTAATGTTTTTTAATGCATGAAAATCCTCATAGTAGAAATTTAGATTTTGCACAGCTATTTTGGTTTCTTGTAGACTAATCATATTGCCTCATTATTTTTTATGTTGAAAGAAGAGTCGAGTGAAAATGTTTAAGCAAAGCACAAATAATGTTATTAGAGCTGCACCTGCCCAAGCTAGATTATTCCAATCTGTAAAAGGACTTGCTGCATATTGATAAATAACTACAGGTAAATTTGCGATAGGTTCATTCATATTCCAAGATAGAAATTGATTAGACAGAGCGGTAAATAATAGCGGTGCAGTTTCTCCTGAAATTCGGGCAACTGCTAATAGCACGCCAGTTAAAATCCCTGATTTAGCTGCTCGATAACAAATCATCATAATAACTTGCCATTGAGAGCAACCAAGAGCTGCCGCTGCTTCACGTAAATTATTTGGTACAAGTAATAACATATTGTCCGTAGTGCGTACCACGATAGGAATAAGCAATAAAGCTAATGCGAATGCTCCAGCCCACCCTGAAAAATGCTCGATTTTTGATACATATAAGCTGTAAACAAACAAACCAATAATAATAGAAGGGGCAGAAAGAAGAATATCATTAAGAAAACGGGTAATTTGTGCGAAACGGCTATAACGACCATATTCTGCCAAATACGTTCCTGCCAATACCCCTATAGGCGTGCCTATCAATGTACCCGCACCGACAATAAAAAACGAACCAATCAGTGCATTTAACAATCCCCCTTTTTCATTAGGGGCAGGGGTAGATTGTGTGAATAAATCAATTGATAAAGCTGGAATGCCTTTGGTAATTAGAGTGAATAATATCCAACACAACCAAAATAAGCCGATAATGACTGAAATATAGGAAAGCCCTAACATTAATTTATTGTGTGTTTTACGCCAATAAAAACGCAAGTTTTGATTAGTTTTCATCTTATTTCCCTTTTGTTTGTTGCATTTTTGTAATCATTAATCTTGATAAAATCAATACCATAGTTGTGATAACAAAGAGAAGTAATCCTAATTCCATCAATGCAGATTTTTGTAATCCACCTGCTTCATTAAATTCGTTAGCAATAGCAGATGCGATTGAGGTAGAAGGTGAAAATAAGGAATTAGGCAATTGAAACGAATTACCTATAATAAAAGTGATAGCCATTGTTTCGCCCAATGCTCTTCCCAATCCTAGCATCACACTCCCAACAAGCCCTATTCTAGTGTGTGGTACAATCACTTGTCGAACCACTTCCCAAGTGGTTGCACCTAATCCATAAGCACCTTCTTTTAACATTGGTGGTACTATACTAAAGACATCCCGCATTACGGATGCAATAAAAGGAATGATCATTATGGCAAGCACTAATCCTGCCGTAAATAAACCAACACCAAAAGGTACGCCAGAAAAAAATAATTCTAATCCAGGTAAATTCCCCAAATTGTCAATTAGTACTGGCTGAATATGTTCTTGAAATAATGGAACGAAAACAAACAACCCCCACATTCCGTAAATAATAGAAGGAATTGCAGCTAGCATTTCAATTGCAATGCTTATAGGACGTTTTAGCCAATTGGGAGCTAGCTCCGTTAAAAAAATAGCAATACCAAATGAAATGGGTACTGCGATAAATAATGCGATACCCGCCGTAATAAGCGTACCTAAAATAGGAATAATTGCCCCATATTGTTCTTGTACAGGATCCCAATATGTTTCTAATAGAAAACTCCCACCAAAACGTTTAATACTTTCCCAGCTTCCTATGACTAAAGAAATTAAAATAGCAGCAAGTAAAATAAACACAAGCAAAGCAAACAATGCCGTAGTCTGTTTGAATAATGATTCAATCCATGTTTGATTAAAATATTTCCGACTTTTTGTGAGCATAAGTATTTTCCAAAATTATTTAAGATAACCGCACTTTATTAATGTTAAGTGCTAGGTTTTGTATAAAGTGCGGTATAAAATAAAGAGATTTTTATTGTTTTAGCTCTGTTTTCCATTGACTTTTAATGGTAGACACCACATCAGCTGGAATTGGCACATAATCTAATTCAGTTGCCGCATCTTGCCCTCTTGAGAATGCCCAATCAAAAAAGGCTAATACATTTTTAGTTGTTTCAGGATTGTCAGAATATTTATTTAATAAAATAAAACTCGCCGCCGTAATTGGCCAAGATTTTTCCCCCGTTTCATTGGTTAATATAACACCCATTCCTGCCTTTTCGTGCCATTTTGCGTGACTTGCAGCTGCCATGAAACTTTCATTAGAAGGCTGTACAAATTGCCCTGCTTGATTTTGTAATGAAATCCAAGCAAGCTGATTTTGTTTGGCATAGGCATACTCTACATAACCAATGCTGTATTTCATTTGGCGAACATAAGAAGCAACTCCCTCATTCCCCTTTCCACCTTGACCTGTTAACCACTTCACTGATTTACCTTCACCAACTTGATTTTTCCAATCGTTCGAAACTTTAGATAGATAATTAGTGAAGCCAAATGTTGTTCCAGAGCCGTCTGAACGATGAATCACAATAATGTTTTTATTTGGTAAAGGAAGCGTTGGATTTAATGCAACTAAGTCAGGATCGTTCCATTTTTTAATCTTACCAAGGAAGATTTCTGCTAACAGCTTACCTGATAACTTTAATTTACCAGGTTTAATTTCAGGCAAATTAACAACAGGCACTATACCACCGATAACCGCAGGGAATTGGACTAGTTGGTGTTGTTGTAATAATTCGGATTTCATTGGATCGTCAGAGGCACCAAAATCAACCGTTTTTGCAATAATTTGCTGTTGTCCGCCGCCCGAACCGATGGATTGATAATTAACTTTATTCCCAGTTTCTTTCTCATATAAAGATGCCCACTTCGCATAAATTGGATAAGGGAAAGACGCTCCAGCACCAGTGATGCTATTAGCTTGAGCAAAAGGTAACGTACCTAAGGTTAAAACGATAATAAGATTTTTTTTCATTTTATGCATAAACATAACAAATTCTCCTTGAGTGTTATTTAGATTGCGTAGCGAAGTGTAGAAAATAATTGTGACAGTTTGATGACAATATGAAAAATTTTAAATGGATAATCAAAAGAAAGTAGTTATAAGAAAAGTACAGGTAAATTTGACCGTGTTTTTCTAGCAGAATGATATTACATTTGTCAATTAATTGATAACGATCTTTAGGTTTAATAAAAGTTGGTAAGTTTTCATGTTTACTCGATAATCTAAATTTTCATCCAAATCTAAGGAGGAAAGTAAAGACATATCTAATACTAATTTAAAATTTGTTAGTTTTATTGTGACAACGTCATATTTAATTTATAGAATTATGTAAATGATAATAATTGTTTTTTATTTTTCTTTTTAAAATTAATTAGTTATATCAAAATTTTTGATAAAAAAACTTGCAATTATCATTTGTGAATTTAAAATGATTGCCGCAAATTACGCTTTATTGCATTTTATCAATCAAAATGGAAAGGAATTAGTTATGCTTAATCAAATAATCATAAACAAGCTGAACGACCAAATTAACTTAGAGTTCTACTCTTCTAATGTTTATTTACAAATGAGTGCATGGTGTTCAAAACACGGTTATGAGGGGGCTGCTACCTTCTTACTTCGTCATGCTGATGAAGAATTAGAACATATGCAAAAACTGTTTAATTATGTAAGTGAAACTAGTGGTATGCCTATTTTAGGAAAAATTGATGCACCTAAACATGATTATTCTTCATTAAGAGAAGTTTTTGAAATAACTTTAGAACATGAAAAATTAGTCACGTCAAAAATCAATGAATTAGTTGAAGTTACTTTTGAAAGCAAAGACTACTCTACTTTTAACTTCCTACAGTGGTATGTAGCAGAACAGCATGAAGAAGAAAAATTATTTAGTGGAATTATTGATAGATTTAATCTTGTTGGCGAAGATGGTAAAGGATTATTCTTTATTGATCGTGAACTCGCAACTTTGGAATAGATAGGAGAAAATAGTATGTTATCAGAAAATGTAGTAAAACTATTAAACGATCAAATGAATTTAGAGTTTTATTCTTCTAATTTATATTTACAAATGAGTGCTTGGTGCGATCAGCAAGGCTTTGAAGGCACTGCAAAATTCTTATCAGTTCATGCTGCTGAAGAAATGCAACATATGCGTAAATTATTTACTTATTTAAATGAAACTGGCTCACTTGCTGTAATTTCTGCAATTGAAGCACCTGCACATGAATATAAATCATTAAAAGAAGTAATTGAAGCTACCTATGAGCATGAAAAATTAATTACCAGTAAAATCAATGAATTAGTAGGTAAAACCTTTGAAGAAAAAGACTACTCTGCATTTAATTTCTTACAATGGTATGTGGAAGAACAACATGAAGAAGAAAAATTATTTAGTAGTATTTTAGATAAATTAAATTTTCTTGGAGAAGATGGCAAAGGCTTGTTCCTAATTGATAAGGATTTAGGTAATCTCTCTACTAAAGCCTAATTATAGATTATCAAATCTGGCAGATCTTTTATTTAAAATAATGTGTCTGCCAGATTATTTTATTCCAAATTTTCCAAAATATTTTCTATTGCATATTTTGAGTTAATCAAGGTATTATAAAAATGAAAAGGATTTATACTGATGAACCAACCAACCAACCAACCAACCAACCAACCAACCAACCAACCAACCAACCAACCAACCAACCAACCAACCAACCAACCAAAATAATAAAACCGTTGCGGTAGTAACTTCAACAATAGGTCGTCCAGAATTATCTTTGGCTATTAAAAGCGTACAAAATCAAACTTATCCATGTAAGCATTATGTATTTGTTGATGGCAATATTTTCTGGGATAAAGCCAAATCTATATTGGAACAATTTCCTGATGTAATTCCTATTTATTTGCCAATGAATACAGGAAAAAATGGAATACTTAACGGTGCAATTAACGCAGTAGCAGCTTTTCTTGTTGAAGAAGACATTATTTGTTATTTAGATGATGACAATCAGCTACGAGAAGATCACGTGGAAAGCTTAGTAAACGTGATTGAGCAAGGTGCTGATTTTGCTTATTCCTTGCGATCTTTTTACGATTCAAATCATCAATTTATTTGCAATGATGATTTTGACTCTCTCGGAAATTGGAATACAAAAAGCGATATTTTCGTAGATGTTAAAATAGAAGATATTCAGAAACAAATACATTTTACTTTTAATGAAGTTAATGGACATATTGATACTAATTGTTACGCCGTACCTCGTGAGATTGCACAAAAAACTTCATATAGTTGGAACACACCATTAATTGGTGATCGCAGCTTTTTATCTGCCTTAAAAAGTTTGGGGTTAATAGGTCAAACTTCAGGAAAATATACCGTTAAATACAGAGCTGATTTCAATAAACTAATTGCTGTTCGTCGTGTTTTTCCTCAATTATCCTTGTCAGATGAAGATAACAATAATATTTCTGCAAAAATATTAGAAGTGATAAATCAGCAAAATATAGAATATTATGGAGGTCGCCCTTGGGCAAAGGAATAAAAAATACAATTTTTAATCAAAAAGTATAAAAAATAAAAATCAGGCTTGACTTATTTCTTTTGTACTAGTTTAATAGTACAAAATTTTCCAAAAGGATAAATATGAACATTCAAACTCAAGCCTTTATTGCGGTGACAGCTCAATCAATTCCCTATTATGCTGATACCACCGCTATTTTTAATACACTTTGCCAACCTAATTCAAATTCTCTTCTACTCGACTCTGCCGAAATAGGGAGTAAAAATAGTTTACAAAGTCTTATTTTAGTTAATGCTGCGGTTAAAATAACGTGCTTAGGTCACAACGTCACATTTAAAGCTTTAAATAAGAATGGAAAACAAGTTTTAAAAGAAATTCATCCAAAATTAACCGCACTTGGAAAAATAAGTGCGGTCAATTTTGAAGACGAATTTTCTGTACAATTTTCGCCACTTGATAATCAACTCGATGAAGATAATAAATTACAGTCTGCTACTATTTTTGATGGGTTGCGTGTTGTTTCTACTCTTTATCAACATAGCCAAACGCCTATTTTTTTAGGCGGATTATTTGCTTACGATCTCGTCGCAAATTTCATTCCAATGGATGGCATTACATTAAAAAATGATGGTATCAACTGCCCTGATTACAGTTTCTATCTTGCCGAACACTTAATTACTATCGACCATCAAAATCAACAAGCGACACTTAAAAGTTTCTGTTTTGCTCAAGAAGAACAAGTCAATATTGCGAAAACCTCGCTTTCTATCGCACAAAAACTAAAAAATATTGATCACGTTCTTTCTATTAAATCGGCAAGTGATGAAGTTAAAACAAACTTTGACGATCCTGAATTTACTGGTATCGTAAAAGCCTTAAAACACCATATTAATATTGGAGATGTTTTCCAAATTGTGCCTTCTCGTCGTTTTTCCCTTGCTTGCCCTAATACATTAGCCAGTTATGCTCAACTCAAACAAAATAATCCAAGCCCTTATATGTTCTATATGAATGATGAAGACTTTATTTTGTTTGGTGCATCGCCAGAAAGTGCGCTGAAATATGCGCCAGAAAATCGTCAGTTAGAAATTTACCCAATCGCAGGTTCACGCCCTCGTGGTTTTGATGCTCACGGCAACATTGATCCTGAATTAGATGCACGTTTAGAACTGGAACTTCGTCTTGATCATAAAGAACAAGCGGAACATTTAATGTTAGTTGATTTAGCGCGTAACGACATTGCTCGAGTTTGCCAAAATGGTACCCGTAAAGTGGCAGAATTAATGCAAGTGGATCGCTATTCTCACATTATGCATTTAGTGTCTCGTGTGGTGGGTAAATTACGCCCTGAATTAGATGCACTTCACGCCTATCAAGCCTGTATGAATATGGGCACATTAACTGGTGCACCAAAAATTAAAGCGATGCAGCTTATTTATCAATTTGAGCAACAAAAACGCCATAGTTACGGTGGTGCGGTGGGTTATCTCACGTCTGATGGACATTTTGATACCTGTATCGTGATTCGTTCTGCTTTCGTACAAAATGGGATAGCCCATGTACAAGCAGGTTGCGGTGAAGTATTGGATTCTGATCCACAAATGGAAGCCGATGAAACACGCCATAAAGCAGCGGCTGTCTTAAAAGCAATTCGTCAAGTTAATACACAAGCAAAATAAGGAAGAATTATTATGGCTAATATTTTATTTTTAGATAACTTCGATTCCTTCACTTACAATCTTGTGGATCAATTTCGTGTATTAGGTCACAACGTCACAATTTATCGTAATGACTGCGACTTAGAAAAACTGGTAGAAACCGCACTCAATATCAATACACTTGATACCATTCTTGCACTTTCTCCAGGGCCAGGAACACCATCAGAAGCGGGGATTTTACTGCCATTGATCGAACGCTTAAAAAATCAAGTGCCGATTATTGGAATTTGTTTAGGCCATCAAGCGTTGATTCAAGCCTTTGGTGGTAAGGTTGTTCACGCTGGCGAAGTGTTGCATGGTAAAGTTTCTCGTATATCCCATGATAACGAAGCTATGTTTAAAGATCTTGCTAATCCAATGCCTGCGGCGCGTTATCATTCTTTAATGGGACAAGATTTACCAAAAGAATTTATCGTCAATGCGGAATATAATGGCATTATCATGGCAATTCGTCATCGTGATTTACCCATTTGCGCATTCCAATTTCACCCTGAAAGTATTTTAACTGTGCAAGGTTCGCAATTATTACAACAATCAATTGAATGGTTGTTAAATAGATAAGACAGAAAAAAGTGCGGTGATTTTTAACCGCACTTTAAAGGAGAAAAAATGATCACCGTATTCGGACTTAAATCCAAACTCGCACCACGTCGTGAACAACTCGCGGAAGTAATTTATAACAGTCTTCATCTCGGATTAGACATTCCAAAAGGCAAGCACGCGATTCGCTTTTTGTGTTTAGAAAAAGAAGATTTTTACTACCCTTTTGATCGTAGCGATGATTACACCGTCATCGAAATTAACCTGATGGCTGGTCGTATGGAAGGTACAAAAAAACGCTTGATAAAAATGCTATTTAGCGAATTAGAGTACAAACTCGGTATTCGAGCTCACGATGTGGAAATTACGATTAAAGAACAACCGGCACATTGCTGGGGTTTCCGAGGAATGACAGGCGATGAGGCACGCGATTTAGATTACGATATTTATGTTTAATAAAATATAGAAAATTAACAAATCCATATACAAAGAAAAACAGGAATAAACTATGCAACACAACCAATTATTAGAGCAACTTTATAGCGGACATTCACTTTCAACCTCAGAAAGCACCGCACTTTTTAATGCAGTCATCCAAGGTGAGCTTTCCAATGAACAAATTGCTGCAATGCTTATTGCTTTAAAAGTGCGGGAAGCAAATACTGAGGAAATTACGGGTGCGGTTGCCGCCTCATTACAAAATGCCAAAGTATTTCCACGTCCAGATTATCCTTTTGCGGATATTGTAGGAACGGGTGGTGATGGACAAAACACCATTAATATTTCCACAGCCAGTGCGATTGTTGCGGCATCAATGGGAGCAAAAGTGGCAAAACATGGCAATCGTAGCGTGTCGAGTAAATCAGGTGCTAGCGATGTGCTTACCGCACTTGGCGTTAATGTGAACGTCACACCAGAGCAAGCTCGACAAGCATTAGATGAAATTGGTGTCTGTTTTTTATTTGCTCAACAATATCATTCTGGCTTCCGTCATGTTGCACCAGTCCGTACCGCTTTAAAAACGCATACTATATTTAATATTTTAGGGCCGCTTATCAATCCTGCTCGCCCAACTTATCATTTACTTGGCGTATATGCGCCTGAATTAGTAAAAACCTATGCTGAAACCGCAGTTGCCTTAGAACATCAACATTCCTTTGTTGTACATGGTTCTGGCTTAGATGAAGTCGCATTGCACGGCGAAACACAAGTGGCAGAAATTAAAAATGGCAAAATTGAATATTTCACTTTAACGCCTGAAGATTTTGGCTTAAAAACGCAATCCCTCGAAAGTCTTCGCGGTGGTGAACCACAAGAAAATACCCAATATCTGACCGCACTTTTACAAGGCAAAGGAAAGGCTGAACATGCTAATGCGGTGGCTGCAAATACGGCATTATTATTGAAATTATTCGGTTACGATGATTTAAAACAAAATGTGCAAAATGTATTGGCGCATCTTGCATCAGGTAACGCCTTTAAAACATTACAGAAATTAACCACATATTAATAAAAAGCTAATTTGATACACCACAATAAGAAGAAAAATGATGATCACTCAAGATTTTACCAAACCCATTGATTCCGCTACGGTGCTACAAAAAATCGTGCTTGATAAAGCACAATGGGTTAAAGCAAAAGAAAAGGAATTTCCCCTTTCACAATTTAAACAAAACATTCAAAACTCTGACCGCTCTTTTTATGATGCGTTAGCAAAAGGTACGCATCAAAAGCCCGCTTACATTTTGGAATGTAAAAAAGCCTCCCCTTCTAAGGGATTAATTCGTGCTGAATTTAATTTGGAAGAAATCGCCAATGTCTATAAACATTATGCCTCTGCTGTATCTGTTCTGACAGATGAAAAATACTTCCAAGGCAATTTTGAGTTCTTGCCGTTAGTTCGCGGTATCGTGAGCCAACCTGTGCTTTGCAAAGATTTTATGATTAGCGAATATCAAGTTTACCTTGCTCGCTACTATCAAGCGGATGCGATTTTATTAATGCTTTCTGTGGTAAATGATGAAACTTATCGTGTGCTGGCAGAGCTTGCACATTCTCTTGGCATGGGCGTATTGACAGAAACCAGCAATGAAGAAGAATTTGAACGCGCCCTTGCGCTTGGTGCGAAAATCATTGGTGTTAATAATCGTAACTTGCACGATTTAACTGTGGATTTAAATCGTGTTGTTAAACTCACTGAAAAATACGCCGACCGAATCCCTGCTGATGTACGTATTATTAGCGAATCAGGCATTTACAATCACAGCCAAATTCGTCACTTACAAAAAGTGGCGCATGGTTTCTTAATTGGGAGCAGCTTAATGGGCAAGCAAGATTTGAATAATGCGGTTCGCTCGGTGATTTTTGGAGAAAATAAAGTATGCGGTTTAACGCGCGTGCAAGATGTCAAAATCGTTTATGAAAACGGCGCACTTTACGGTGGATTAATCTTCGTAGAACATTCAAAACGTTGTGTGAGTTTACGCCAAGCGCAAGAATTGGTAACTGCCGCTCCACTTCGATTTGTTGGTGTTTTTCAGAATCAAGAAATTGACTTTATCGTAAAAATAGCCAACCAGTTACAGCTTTATGCGGTGCAATTACATGGTGCAGAAACCAAAGAATTTATTACCGCACTTCGCCAGCAACTACCCAAAAACACGCAAATTTGGAAAGCGATTTCGGTCAATACTGAAGCCCAAAGTGCGGTCGATTTTACTGATGATTTGAATGTGGATCGTTATATTTTTGACAGCCAGACAGCGAACCAACAAGGCGGCACGGGTAAAACCTTTGATTGGTCATTAATTCCCGAACATCTTAAGCACAAGATTATTTTAGCTGGAGGTATCTCGCCAAATAATGTAGAACAAGCCATTCAACAAAATTGCTTAGGCTTGGATCTTAATTCAGGAGTAGAAAGTTCCGCGGGCGTAAAAGATCAAGAAAAAGTACGGTTAGTTTTTAATAATATTTATTAATTTTAATAACATAGAAATCACTAAATAATCCGAAATGCGCAACTATTGATCCAGATTGTAATAATTTATTCTATCTAATAGTAAAATAAATCTGTATTTCAGCTTAAATGCCAATAGGAGTAAAAATATTATGTGTTTAGGCGTTCCGGGTCAAATTGTCAAAATTGATACAAATTATCTTCAACTTGCCACAGTAGATGTATGTAGCGTACAACGTGAAGTAAATATTTCTGGGAAATCCAGCCGATTTACTTGGCAAATGGGTGCTTGTTCATGTGAGCTTTGCAATGAGTGTTATTGATGAAGATGAAGCCAAGAAAACCCAAGAGGCTCTGATCACAATGAGCCAACTCGAACACGAAGTTGGAGATTTTTTAGGATTAAATCAAAAATAAAAAAGTAGGCATAATGCCTACTTTTTATGTTTTGTTACAATGCCTCAATCGCCTTATACTGCTCTTGGATTTTTTCTAATCCAGATTGGTATTCCGCTTGTTTTTCGCGTTCTTTCGCAATCACTGCTTCAGGTGCTTTAGCCACAAAAGCTTCGTTGCTGAGTTTGTTTTTGATACGTTTAACTTCGTTTTGATATTTTTCAATCTCTTTGGTTAAACGGGCAAGCTCTGCTTCTTTATTGATAAAGCCAGCCATTGGCACAAGCAATTCAGTATTGCCAACGAGTTTCGCTACCGCAAGTGGTGCGGTTTCGTTTTCCGCTAACACTTGAACGTTGTCTAACTTCGCCATGGCTTTTAAAAGAGCGGTCTGTTTTTCAAGAATTTTTGCATTCTCTGCACTTAAATTACGGAATAACAGATCTAAGCCTTTGCTTGGTGCGATATTGCTTTCTGCACGAATATTACGCACCGCAACGATCACTTCTTTTAACCACTCAATTTCAGCTTCTGCTTCTGGATCAAAGCCATTCTCTTCCACTTGTGGGAAAGGTTGCAACATAATGCTGTCAGCCGTAATGCCGACAAAACCTTTCACTTTTTGCCAAATTTCTTCGGTAATAAATGGAATAAGCGGATGTGCTAAACGTAATAATTTTTCTAATACGTGAACCAAAGTTTGGCTTGCTGCACGAATTTGTGCTGCATTGCCATTTGCAAATACTGGTTTGGTAAGCTCTAAATACCAGTCACAGAATTGGTTCCAAGTAAATTCATAAATCGCATTGGCACAAAGGTCAAAACGATATTGGCTTAATGAATTACGGAACGTTTCCACTGTGCGGTTAAATTCTGATTGAATCCAACGATCGGCTAATGAGAATTCGATCTCGCCTTCGCTGAAATCTAATTTGTCATTCGTTAATACGAAACGGCTTGCATTCCACAATTTGTTACAGAAGTTACGGTAACCTTCTAAACGTTTCATATCCCAGTTGATATCACGACCGTTTGAAGCCAACGCAGCTAATGTGAAACGCAATGCGTCTGTACCGTGAGCGGCAATACCGTCCGCAAATTCTTTGCGTGTTGCTTTAGCAATTTTCTCTGCTAATTGCGGCTGCATCATATTACCAGTACGTTTTTCAAGTAAATCTTCAAGGCTGATGCCGTCAATCATATCGATTGGGTCAAGCACGTTACCTTTCGATTTCGACATTTTTTGACCTTGCTCATCACGAATCAAACCTGTTACATACACCGTTTTGAATGGTACTTGTGGTTTGCCGTTTTCATCTTTCACAAAGTGCATCGTAAACATAATCATACGCGCAACCCAGAAAAAGATGATATCAAACCCTGTGATTAACACATCCGTTGGGTGGAACATTTTGAGCTCTTTAGTTTGCTCTGGCCAACCTAAAGTTGAGAACGTCCACAAGCCTGATGAGAACCAGGTGTCTAACACGTCTTCATCTTGTTTGAGTTCAACCGCAGAATCTAAGTTATATTTTGACCGCACTTCTTCTTCGTTACGCGCGACATAAACATTACCTTCCGCGTCATACCACGCTGGAATACGGTGTCCCCACCAAAGTTGGCGAGAGATACACCAATCTTGAATATCACGCATCCAAGAGAAGTAAAGGTTTTCATATTGTTTTGGCACAAATTGGATTTCGCCATCTTCCACCGCTTTAATCGCTACATCAGCAAGCGGTTTCACGCTCACATACCATTGGTCGGTTAGCATTGGCTCGATTGGCACACCACCACGGTCGCCATAAGGCACTTTCAAATCGTGTGGTTTAATTTCGTCTAATAAACCTAGCGATTCAAAATCTGCCACGATTTTTTTACGTGCAGCAAAACGCTCTAAGCCTCGGTAATCCGCAGGAATAGTCGCCTCATAACCCGCAAGTGGTTTGCCGTCAGTACCGATAATTTCCGCTTCATCACGAATATCTGCGTTTAAGGTTAATACATTGACCATCGGCAAGCCGTGACGTTTACCCACTTCGTAGTCATTGAAGTCATGAGCTGGGGTAATTTTCACTACACCAGTACCGAATTCACGATCCACATATTCATCGGCAATAATCGGAATTTCGCGATTAGCCAATGGCAGAACCACGGTTTTACCGATTAAAGATTGATAACGTTCATCTTCAGGATGCACCGCCACCGCTGTATCGCCCAACATAGTTTCTGGACGTGTAGTTGCCACCACTAAATAATCTTTACCATCTGCCGTTTTTGCACCATTTGCTAACGGATAACGGAAATGCCAAAGAGAACCTTTGCTCTCTTTATTTTCCACTTCTAAATCAGAAATCGCGGTGTGAAGTTTTGGATCCCAGTTTACTAAGCGTTTACCACGATAAATCAAGCCTTCTTCGTGCAAACGAACAAACACTTCTTTTACCGCGTTAGATAAACCGTCATCCATAGTGAAACGTTCACGTTCCCAGTCGATAGAGTTACCTAAACGACGCATTTGTTGGCTAATTGTGCCACCTGAATAGGCTTTCCAATCCCAAATTTTGTTGATGAACGCTTCACGACCATAATCATGGCGTGTTTTGCCTTCTTCAGCGGAGATTTTACGCTCTACCACCATTTGGGTTGCGATACCCGCATGGTCTGTCCCTGCTTGCCATAAGGTGTTATGTCCTTCCATACGGTTAAAACGGATTAAGGTATCCATTAAGGTTTGTTGGAAAGCATGTCCCATGTGTAGAGAACCTGTTACATTCGGTGGAGGAATCGCAATGCAATAGCTCGGCGCATTTTCATTTCCAGACGGTTTAAAATAACCGCTCTCTTCCCAATGTTGATAAAGGGCTTGTTCTACCGCAGACGGATTAAAACGATCTGCCATTTGGAGGTTTTTTGTCATTGTTTACTCTTTTACTTATTTTACTAATTTCTAAATATCAAATAACTCTGTTGGATCAATTTTGAATTGCAACATATTTGCGGTTTCTCTAGCATTATCTCCCCCTTTTCTTTGAATAGTTACTCGACCAAAGTTAATAGAGCCTCTTGGGGAAAGAGAAATATCACCTGAACCATAGTGTTGTAAAACCTCATTAATATTTCTCAATATCCATCTTGCATTATTACTTACTTTTTGTGCTACAAGTACCCATTCAGCGGCAAAATCGCCTCTTCCTCTTAATATATCGGTTAGCACAAGAACTCTGTTCTTTTCTAGCCAATCAAGAACGATATTTTGCTCTTCTTGAGAAAATTCTGTCATAAACATTCTTCGCTTATCTTTTGTATTTGAATGATATGGAGGAAGTTCACCCGTAAAATGTTTTAATATTCTTAATAGATTATCATCAAATTTCCACATTTCCTGATAATGAGCAAGCCAGCGTTTATCTATCTGATTAAAACCACGTTTATTACTAACGAGCTTAACTTGAATATTATGAATATCTAACGCGTCTTTATAAAAAACTAAAACTTGAACATTTATATCTGATTTATATCCACTTAATACAACAGCTTTAACAGATTTGATTTCATCTAAGTTATGTCCCATTGTAACTAACCAATCTTGGGCTTCTGAATTCTCTTTCCAATTTTCAAATCTATCTGCAATATCTTTTTCGTTTTTAAAACCATCTTTAGCTGTTTTAGATCCTAATTCTACCAGATTCATTTTATTTACCTTTATTTATAGAGATTAGTAATTTTTCTGCGATTTTCTGTATTACATTAACCGTCATCGCATTTCCAGCTTGGGATAAAATCTTACTATCGGGTAATTTATAATCAATGGCTTTTTGAGCAATCTCTTTCGGAAATCCTTGTAATAATAAAGCCTCGTAACCACTTAACTTATATAATTGATTATCCTTGACATATAAAATCCCGTGCCTACCTGTTCTAAGCGTTGGTATTTTATTTTCATAGATCCGTAAATCTGACTGTCTCCAATCTATTACCTGATAATTTTTCTCATATATTTGATCTAAACTTATTCTATCCTTATTGTATTTATTATTAATATAATTTTCAAAAGTTTTATTTATCAAAAATTTATATTTACCATCCCCAATTAAATAATTTGACAACTCATTTTCATTATTGCTTTTAGGCTCAGGAAAGACATAATCAGAATGATGTATATCTTTTCTTATTCCAACAAAATAGATCCTTTCTCTCATTTGTGGCGTACCATAAAATTGACTATCTAATACTTTATAATACACATCATAGTTACAACTTTCTAATATTTCTAAGATTGATTTTAAAGTTTCACCTTGGTTATGATTTACTAATCCCTTAACATTTTCTAAAATAAAAAATGGTACTTTTTTCACTTTCAAAATATTGCTTAAATAATATATTATTTGCCCTCTATTATCTAGAAAACCATCTCTTTTCCCAATGATAGAAAATGTTTGGCAAGGAAATCCTGCAATCATTAAATCAAAATCAGGTAAAGATTTTGGAGCAAGTTGAGTTAAATCACCTAAATTACGACTATCATTAAAAAATATTTCATATGTTTTTGCAGGATTAAGATCGACTTCGCTATGAGCAATACATTCCATTCCGTTAAACTCTAAGCCTAATCGCCCCCCACCAATACCTGCACAAAAATCAATAAACCTTAGTTTTTCCATTAAAAATCTCCTGAACTAAAAAATAGTTTTATTTTGCATACCTATAATTTTTCTGAATTACCAAGGCTGATGTTCAATAATAATCTCATCTTACTTTTGAAAAGTTACTACCTTATCTTTTATTTTTCTTTCAAAGAACTATTTAATAAAATTTTATTCGTGTAGTTTGCATAAAATGAAATCTCTTTACTCACTAATTTTAAACCCTAACAATAAAATCTCATCAATAACAATTTATACCACTCAACTAATTCCTCAGCAATTTGCGTAATTCTCTTATCATAAAAATGAAAAATAACTCCAGGCATTTCACCCGAGTTATCATAAATTAACGCTTCATCACAAGATAAAAGGGCTGTTATTAAATTCTCTCGACTGATATTAAAACGTTGTCGAATGGTTTGCTCATCAATAAAATGACCACCTGTTTTAACCCTTGCTTTTACACGATCTAAATTAATAGAAACTTTATTAAAGCCAATATAATTTAAATGCACATAAAAGCCACTTTATTTCGCCGTTTTCATTCTTTGAATAATTTAATTACCTGAAAGTGTCGATTTCATGGAAAAATCAATATGTTGCTTAATAGCAAAACGAAATAGCCCTATCGCTTTTCTGCCTGCATCAATATCAGCAAGTCTTGGATTTTGAGGATTAATCTGCATTGCAATATGATCAGAATCAATCACAATTTGCACAGCATCTTGGTTAAAAGAACGTAAAGTACTTTTTCCCGAACCATTTGTTCCACAATAAAAAATCGCTTTATTTTGCATAACCCACAATTTTTTCCGAACCATCAGGATAATGCTCGACTATCTTGCCATCAGTTTTTTGAAAGGTAACCACCTCGTGATTCATTTTTTCTTTCATCCAAACTGAAAATAACGCTTTAAGTTGTTTCTGTTGTTGAATAATTTTCTCACGTTCAGTCATCAATTATCCTCTTTAATTAATTCAAAACCTACTGCTCAATACTCAAAATTGAAAGCGTTGATAAAAGGTAATGTCATTCATTTATTAACCCACGTTTTCAGTAGAAAGATTCCAACCTTGCAGACGTAATTGTTTATAACGTTCTCGGGCTTGTGTTTTTAACGCATCATCTTTCGGTACAAAATCAATAAGTTGGGTAAAACTGTGGCTAAAATCTGGAATTTCTTGTTGCAAATTAATTAACATATCACGACGTTGTAAATTTCGTTTTCCAAGCCACGAAATCTCAATCGGTGTGGGATATTGTGTTGCCTCACCTGATAAATTATGCGGAACAAATTCATTGGGATCTCGTTGCCACAAAAGTTCATCAATTTCTAATGCTTGGCTCTCACTTTCGCAACTAATTAGTACTTTTTTCCCTGAACGCCATATTGAAGCAGCAAGATTACAGGCTATTTCTTCGACAGTTAAAGTACAATTTTCCGTAAGAATATAAAATTGTGCAGTTTTTGCCATTTTAGCCCCGTTATTTTCTCAATCTTGCCCCATATAAAACTGAGAATTTTAACGAAAAAACCTTAGAAGATAAATAATTAAATAGATATTATTAAAAATAATTCATTGTAATTGATTAGATAAACAGGGTGTTTGATGCGGATAGACATCAAATGCAAAGCGAGTATCTTCTTCGTCTAATGGAATACTGTTTAATAAATGGGCTGTTTGTCCAGCAAGTTTAGTTACGGTTTCCACACCTGTATAAGACGCTGGCAATAAAGAGGTAACAAACATTTGATTAAGATTAGTCCCTTGTAAAATAGGGGCAAGGGTTAAAGCAAGTTGGCTTATTTATGGATAAGGCAAACTAACAATGTTACGTTGTCTTAGTTCTAAAAGCTGTGATTCATTTACCGTTGGGACAACAACTGGCATATCCGAAAGCGCACTACAAACGCCTAACACATAAATGACAATTCTACTGATATCACAAATAAGGTTACTTTATTTTCTCTATGCTATAAAATAACCTGCATTATTTTGTTTTAACCAAAACCAAGAACGAAATAATTACACCAGCAATTATTGATTTACTGAAAAAACAAAAGATTGCTTTTACTTGTATACTTATAATCACGATCCGAATAATCAACATTAAAATTGAGGAGTAATAATGAACATTGTATTTACACTAGATTGTAATTTTGCTAGTCACTTAGACACCGTACTAAAATCCCTTTGCTACCATCATAATAACATCAATATTTATGTAATACACGATGGTATTCCTGCTGAAAGTTTAGAAAAATTAAAAATGCATTGTGCTAAATTTGATAACACACTGTACGATATTCAATTTAATATTAATCAATTCTCATTTCCAACTGTAATATCTCCTGCTCACATCCAAAGCACTGCTTCATTATTCCGTTTATATCTTCATCAAATTTTACCTCAGCATATTGAACGAGTTATTTATCTTGATATGGATCTTATTATTCATCAGGCTATAGACGAATTATGGGATATTAATTTAGAAGATAGCTTAATTGCGGGTGTGAGTGACTTTTTTTCTGAATATTTATGGGAACATCCATTTTATGAAAAACAGCAATATATTAATACGGGAGTGATGTTAATTAATCTAAATAAATGGCGAGAAAATAACATTGAGCAGTATTTTATTGAGTACGCTGCCAAATATGGTGAATTTTTTGTGTATGGAGATCAAGATGTTATTAATTTTAGCATACCTACGAATTTGATTAAATTATTACCTGTAAAATTTAATATTCAGGTTAAATTTATTGAATATTTATGGATGGAACATAAAGAGAAAATAAAATTTACTCCGCATATTATTCACTACATTGGTAGCAACAAACCTTGGTTAAAGGAACATTCAGCTAACTCTCCTCGTTTTTATAATGAAGAATACTTGTTTTATCATCATCTTTCTTGGGATAATCTTAGACAGACAGACAGACAGACAGACAGACAGACAGACAGACAGACAGACAGACAGACAGACAGACAGAAAAATATAACCCAATTGCCTTGTATGTCAAAGTGCGGTTAATTTTGACCGCATTTTTTCTTTTGGAAGGAAAATTACATTGAGTTTATTTTATATTTAATCCATATCTTACCTAGCATTTTGTGATCTACATCATAAAACCAACATAAAATTATCGCTTGAACAAAACAAAATCGCTACTATATACCCTAAATTTTGTTATTCCACCTTTTCAAAACTAACGGAGTATTTTATGGCATTTCGTATTGAAAAAGACACAATGGGTGAAGTTCAAGTTCCAGCAGATAAATACTGGGCTGCACAAACTGAACGTTCACGCAATAACTTTAAAATTGGCCCAGCCGCATCAATGCCACATGAAATTATCGAAGCTTTTGGCTATTTGAAAAAAGCAGCCGCATTTGCTAATCATGATTTAGGTGTATTACCTCTTGAAAAACGTGATTTAATTGCTCTGGCTTGTGACGAAATTTTAGCAAATAAATTAGATGATCAATTCCCACTTGTTATTTGGCAAACTGGTTCTGGTACACAATCTAATATGAATGTGAACGAAGTAGTTGCCAATCGTGCACATGTGATAAACGGTGGAAAATTAGGTGAAAAATCTATTATTCACCCAAATGACGATGTGAACAAATCACAATCTTCAAATGATACTTTCCCAACGGCAATGCACATTGCGGCATATAAAAAAGTAGTTGAGCACACCATTCCTTGTGTTGAACGTTTACAAAAAACTTTTGCGGCAAAATCTGAAGCCTTCAAAAACGTGGTAAAAATTGGCCGCACTCACTTAATGGATGCAACGCCACTCACATTAGGTCAAGAATTTTCGGCTTATGCAGCTCAATTAGATTTCGGCTTAAAAGCATTAAAAAATACGCTGCCACATTTAAGCCAATTAGCATTGGGTGGAACTGCGGTTGGCACAGGTTTGAATACGCCGAAAGGCTATGATGTTAAAGTGGCAGATTACATTGCAAAATTCACCACACTTCCGTTTGTCACTGCAGATAATAAATTTGAAGCATTAGCCGCTCATGATGCGATTGTTGAAACTCACGGTGCATTACGTCAATTAGCAATGAGTTTATTTAAAATTGCGAACGATATTCGTCTATTAGCATCAGGCCCTCGTTCGGGAATTGGCGAAATTTTAATTCCTGAAAATGAACCAGGTTCTTCAATTATGCCAGGTAAAGTAAACCCAACTCAATGCGAAGCGATGACAATGGTCTGTGCACAAGTATTTGGTAATGACACTACAATCGCATTTGTGGGTTCACAAGGTCACTTCCAATTAAATGTGTTCAACCCTGTGATGATTGCAAACTTCTTACAATCTGCTCAATTATTGGGCGATGCTTGCGTATCTTTCGATGAACACTGTGCAGTGGGTATTGAGCCAAACTATCCACGCATTAAACAACAACTTGAAAATTCATTGATGCTGGTGACCGCACTTAATACGAATATCGGTTATGAAAATGCAGCTAAAATTGCAAAAACCGCACACAAAAATGGCACCACATTACGTGAAGAAGCGATTAATTTAGGTTTAGTGTCTGCCGAAGATTTTGATAAATGGGTTCGCCCAGAAGATATGGTGGGTAGCTTAAAATAATTCATCGCACAAATTAACATTACAACGATCAAAGGCGAGTAAAATTACTCGCCTTTTTACTGATTTCTAATTTGCTTTTTGATGCGGTTTGTTATAATCAACAAAATTTTATTCACGGCTATTTATTATGAAAATGAAATCCCTTTTTGTGGCAATGATAACGTTTTTTTCTGCCGCACCTTTTGCTCATTGGCAACCCATCGGAAATGCCGAATACACTTGGGGGCCGTTCCATGTTTATACCATTGGTTTGTTTTCTGAAACTGGCACTTATCAAGAAAATGAACGTCCATTAATGCTCTCTTTCAAATATGAAAAACCCATTGAAGGAAAAAATTTTGCGATTACGCTCATTAAAGAAATCGAAACCTTAAAACTTAATGATGGCGATACTCAAAGCTGGCTTAAAGAAATGCAAGCGACCTTTCCTGATTTCTCACCAAACGATATTTTGAACTATATTGCCTTACCCGATAGAGGCTACTTCGTCTTAAATGATACAGTTTTAGAACACGATTTTGATGCTAAATTTAATCAAGCATTTATCGGCATTTGGCTTGCACCGAATAGTACTTTTGTAAAACTTCAGCCACAATTATTAGGCAAAACGAAAAGCAATCATGAAGCGACAGAGTTTTATCTCAAACCTGAAATTGAATCCTTTGATGAACAAGATTCTACACCTGAATTACCGCCAAATTATTTATTAGATAGTCAGAAAAAATCTCAAGGATAAATTCAGTTTTTTATATTTTGTGCCATAAAAAATACCTGTTTCCCAATAAATTATTATCAAGGAAACCGGTATTTATTATTTGAACATTCTCTATCTGACTAAAATTTTTCCCAAACTGGGATAACGCTATCAACTAAATCTAAATTTTTTCCTAACTCAATCCAGCCACAAGGGAAATGAAAATCGGAGCCAACGGATCCCAGCAGATTAAATTCTTTTGCCCAACGAGCAAGCATTTGACGCTGATCTTTTGTTTGACCACAATCCGCCATTTCCATTCCATCACCGCCCCAAGCCTTAAAATCGACTATCAGCTTACGCACCCATTTCCCCGTCATGTTATAACGTAATGGATGCGCAATAACGGCTACACCGCCTGCGGCATGGATTGTCTCAATCGCTGTGGGAATATCAGCCCATTCAGCTTTAACAAATGCCGATTTTCCTTGCCCTAAATAGCGTTTAAAAGCCTGACCATCATTAGATACCTTACCAATCTGCACCAAATAACGTGCGTAATGAGCACGCGTAACTTCACCATCAGCTAAGGCTTTTGCCCCGTCATAAGCATTAGGAATCCCTGCTTTTTCTAATTTATCGCCAATTTCCACCGCTCTTTTTTCCCGTAATGCTTTTTGACTTTGCAAAAGTGCGGTCATTTTTGGATGAGTTTTATCGAAGTTTAATCCTACAATATGGATCCCTCGCCCTTCCCAATTTGTCGAAATTTCTACTCCAGTAATCAATTCAATGCCTACTTCTTTCGCTGCAATCTCAGCTTCATCAATGCCCGCAATCGTATCGTGATCGCATAATGCCAACACGTTCACGCCTTGCGCATAAGCACGATGCACTAATTCGGTTGGACTCAACACTCCATCTGATGCGGTGCTGTGGCAATGTAAATCGTATTTTTTTGCCATTATTTAATATTTTTTACTAATTCTTTTACTAATTTTGGACCGTGATAAATCAATCCTGAATAAACTTGCAACAACTCGGCGCCAGCCTCAATTTTCTCTTGCGCATTTTGCAAACCATCAATGCCACCGCTACCAATAATGGGAATCTGACCTTTCAGTTCTTGATGTAATCGCTTAATAATCTCTGTGCTTTTATGCTGCAACGGCTTTCCACTTAATCCGCCTTGCTGTTCGGCATTTTTCATCCCCATCACAGTATCACGAGAAATTGTAGTATTCGTTGCAATAACGCCATCCATTTTATGACGAACCAACGTATCCGCAATTTGCACTAATTCACTTTCCGTTAAATCTGGTGCAATTTTTACCGCAATCGGCACATATTTATTGTATTGGTTTGCCAAAATAGTCTGACGATCCTTGATGCTTCGCAATAAATCATCGAAATAATCACCATATTGTAATTGACGCAAATCTGGTGTATTGGGAGATGAAATATTCACCGTAATATAACCTGCGTAGTTATAGGCTTTGTTCAAACAGAAAATATAATCATCTTTGCCTTGTTCCAAAGGTGTGAATTTATTCTTACCAATATTGATGCCTATCACACCTTTATAACGGGCGTTTTTCACATTTTCTATAAGATAGTCAATACCATTATTATTAAAACCATTACGGTTAATAATGCCTTCAGCTTCAATCAAGCGAAACTGACGTGGCTTTGCATTCCCATCTTGTGCAACGGGCGTGACAGTTCCCAGTTCTAAAAAACCAAAACCCAATGCACCAAAGCCCTCAATCGCATCGCCATTTTTATCTGCCCCTGCCGCCAATCCAATGGGATTAGGGAAATTCACACCCATTACCGTTTTCGGAAAGCCTTTTGGAGCATGAATAAGAGATTTTAAGATCGGTTGAAATAAAGGATTACCTGCTAATTTCAAGCATTGAATCGTGAAATCATGAGCCTTTTCAGCATCCATTTGGAAAATGCCGTGACGGAATAATTGATACATACTCGTTTATCTCTCAGGATAGTTTACTGTAAGAAAAGTGCGGTCAATTTTCACCGCACTTTAAAGGTAAGGTTGCTCGTATTCTACGAGGAACAAAAATGATGTGCAAATAATAAAGAAATAATTAATGGAAAATATTGTAAAATTAAGCTCTACACGAGCATTACAACGATTTCTCTGTGCGAGCGACCTTTTTAATGCCGTCTTCTTTTAAGCCTAGTTCTGTAGCAAGGTAATCAAATACCCCAACTTTAGAAATGGTTGCGGGCACAACTAAAAAACCATCTTTAGTGATGGTTCTTTGTGTAGCTGCTTGAGTGGTTTTGTCTGTAAATTTCATTTATTTACCCCAATAAAAAACTCGGCAATTTCAGGCCGAGTTGAATTTAGTATCTTAAGAGTGATAAAATAAGCCAAGCCACAGGCAATAGGGCATAGCACGTTTCGGACGTTAAGCAGACGCCATTTGTGAGTCAAGCACTATGCGGAGCTTGTGGCTTTCTTTTTCCTTTTAATCCACATTGTTTTAACTGCAATCTTCTTGTGTCTCTTCCTAACTTCCTGCACGCTGAATATTTCGTCATCAATCTCTTTTTTAATCAAAAACGTTTCATTCCCTGAATCGCTTGTCCCAGTGTACTCAATGCTATCAAATGCGGAGACAACCAAAGGCAATAATAAAATGTCTTTTTTTGTAACGGCTCTTTGCCCTCGTTTATTTTCCGCTTTTTCGTTTCCATGTTGTTTCAATATGTGTCGGATGCTTGATTCATCAATACTGTGTTGCCAATCTGTAATATCCAAACCAATACTCTCTTTCGCTAACGTAATTAATTCAGAATTAACCCCACCAAAGTTAGAAAATGACTTATTACCACCTCCACCGATAGAGCTTTCAAATAACTCATCGAGATCCATTTTCCCTGTCTTATTAGGTTCTGCGGCCTGGTAGCTTAATTCGGTTTCTTCTGATTTTAAGTTAACTACATCATCAAGCACTGGAATCTGAACGCATCGACAATTAACATCATGACCAGGGTGACCAGTATCGGCAGGCGGATTGGCATATTCGAATATCTGCCCATCTTTTTCCGCATGGCTTTCTCGCACACGCTCATCACCCGATGTTGACCACATGTATTTTTTTATACCAACCTCTTCATGTCTCGCTTGCGTTAAGGCGGCATTTAATTTTGAGGACTGGTCTCGAGCAATAAACATCGCTCGTTTTTCGGTTGTTTTACCTAAGTCTTTTACTTGTGCTGCAAGGTCTTTATTTAAAGAACCCCGAACCATTGCTTGCATGACGGTATTTTGCACTTTATCAAGATATTGCGAGCGAATAGACTTGATTAACTGGATATTACCAGCGGTCAATGCATTCACTCTTTCAGCAATATTTGGACTATTGCGTAAATAAGCGGATAAATCGATGCCAGTTTGGTTTTTCAAATTGGTTGATACTTCAGCATGGTTTTGTGCATCACCACGACCAACGAAGCCATTGGCGATATTTTCAGCTTGAGAAGTGCGGTCAGATTTTTCGTACTTTTCTAATACTTTCATCAGCGCTTTCGCACTAATCGCCTGGAACCCTTTCGCATCATCCATAAAAAAAGAGCCTTGCGGTTGTTGCATAGCTCTTTCTACATCATCGGTCATCGTTTTGACGAACTGTTTAAGCTGTTGTCTATACCAAAGCTCCGTTCTCTTGCTCATCTTCACTGGCTTGAACTTGCGCATCTTCCGTGTTTTCTGGCTCTTCAAAATTTCCGGCAAATTCATTAACATTTTTCATTTCCTCAATGTCTTCAGCGGAGATATTGGCAAACAAGCCACTTTCGCGCAGTTCGTTTGCTACTTGATATTCATTTACTACGCCATTTTGAATTAACGTATTTGCCGCTGTAGCAAAGGTATTAAGCATATTGACTTGTTGTTCTTGTTTAACCACCGTCAATGGTAAAAACTCAAACCACCAGTCATCAGGTTGCCCACCAAATAATTCATTGCATAGTAATGTATCAAGCACTTCAAGCACAGGACGCAATCTTGTTTCTTGCAATCGATGAATGGATTCGTGGTAGTTTTGAATATCCTCATCTCCACTTGCCAATCCCGAAACAGATTGCCCAAACAAAATGGTGACTGGCATATCTGCCGCACCTGCCACCGCATTGCGAAACTCTGTCAATAAATCTTTTAACCCACCAAAAGATAATTCTTTTCGGTCGTACTCATTTTCCGCATCAAGCAACAGACTATTGGTTGCTGATTTAATCGACTGCACCGCTGAAATAACGTGAGCCACATCATTTTCTAACCCAGCTGAAATCTTGTCAGATAACCCTGCAATTTTGAAAATATCGATTTTACTTTCAAAAATAAGGTCGCCGACATTCGCTGAGGCACTATCAAAGCGTTTAAGTACATCAATAATCTTTTCAAAGTCTGACACACCCCAAACATCATTATCAGATAAAGGTGCATCATTGGCATTGATAATTAATAAACGTGAATGATGCACTAAAACAGATTGTGTGCCGCCAATAATGGTATATTCACTATATCGACCAAAGTTTGGCGAAAACACATCATCATCTCGTTGTCCTGTAGGTGAAATTTTCCATTTAGGTAAGATAATCAACCGCTTTAATCGTTCTGTAGGCTGCAATGGCGAAGTGATGTTAATTGTGTCAGTGACAAGTAATAAACCCACTGCCCCATACAAACTAGACCATTGCAACGCTTTAGTTAATGTCTCACGCAGTTTTAATCTGCGCTCGAGCTTAGTGAACTCGTCTAGCTGTTCAGATTTCAAGTCATTCGAGAAAATATCGCGCCAATTACGCACCATATCTTCCGAACGTTTAATACAAACCTTATTTGCAATCCAGTTATCACGCCATAATGCTTCGATTTGCATTAAGTCATCGGTTAAGCTAAGCCCACGAGCATAATATGTCTGGTCTTGTTTGCTGCCTAACTTTAACGCAAGTGATTTGATGCCATCTAAAATATTCATCTTATAAATCCAGTAGTGATTTAGGTTTTGTCGTGGCGTAGCACATGACTAAAGCATCCGCCATATTTGGAGAAGGTATGCCACGTTTTTTCATATCCTTTTTGCTTTCAACCTTTACCCGCCCGTTATTGTCATAATCAACACGAGGACGTGATAATTCTGCTTTCAAATACTCAAGCTCTTTGATATTGCTCGATAGGCTTATCAGTTCATCGTCAGGGTAAACATCCCCATGCTTTACTGCTCGATAGGTTTTATAGAATCTATCTCGCAACGCCCACCAAGATTGGGCTTTAATGTTCGAAAACATATCTTGATTCTTTTTTCCTTTGATATATTCACGCTCGGGATAAGCAACTGCACCACCAGCATTAAATCCTTCCACTTGTAAAGATTTTGGCAAGCGTTTAAAGTGAGCTTTTACTCCCGCCCCCACGCCAATACTATCGAATATAATCAAATCAGCTTTAAATTTGACCGCACTTTGATTTGTTCGGTTGGCGGAATCAATCACATCGCCATTCTTCCAAACTTCAATGTCAAGCACCACAGAACCGTGAACAAATGCATTATCGTTACTATCCGCACCCTCATCAGCCACATCAAAGCCAACTTTCTTCATTCCTTTAGCGGTAAAACCGAGCTTGAGATGCGCATCCACCGCACATTCAATCCATACAGGCTTAATAATGGCTAAATCGGAATCAGCCACAGGCTCGCCCTCATAAACGTGACGATAAAGTTCATAATCACGCTCACGCATCTGCTCCATATCTTCCATTAATTCTTTCGGAAAATATGGGTTGTCTTGCCAATTCACTAAGACCGATTTACACCGCTCAGGCGGATGAATCACAAAACGCTGATAGGTATCATCAAGAATATTCTTCGGGTTAAAGCTCACAATAATCTGCGAACCGTCTTCACGAATGGTTGGAATCAATATATCCCAACTTTCTTTTGAAACATTCTCGCCTTCTTCTACCCAAACTACATCAATGCCCGTCATTGACTTGATTGATGTGATGTTGGTTTTCAGCCCAGCAAACGTGAAGCGTGAACCGTTTTGCCCGATAATTTGCGTTTTCTGAACATCGAAGAAATTTTGTAGACCTAACATTTCAATCTGATCTGCCAACATCTGAATAACCGAATCAGAAATGGATTTTTGGATCTCACGGCAACACAAAACTCGAACAGGCGATTGATAGGCTCGCAATACTAATGCTCTAGCGATACTAAAACTTTTACCTGAACCTCGCCCACCGTAGAAAATAATAAACGGCCAAATAGATTCAAAGAGCGGTCGGAATTTCGTAGGAAATTGAATATTAAGCTGGCTCATCGCTAAATGTCACATTAATCACAGTAGGTAAGGGCTTGCCATCAGTTGTTACATCAACTTTATTGGTAAACATCCCTAAATGCTTCCCAAGCAATTCAAGGGCTTTATTTGCACCTGTCGGTTCAAAAACGAAACATTCGGTATTAACGCTTTGTGCCGTTCCTTCTTGAGCATTTTTTACCACAGTGGTAATAGTAAGTGGCTTTCTTCCCATACAAATATCACGATACTCTTGCAAGTCCGCAATGATATTATCTAGGGTAAGATTATGGCGTTGTCGGTGCTCTTGTTGAAGCACATCAACCCTTGATCTAATCTTGATCTTATCTAATTCTTTTTTAGCCAATCGGTTTATACTTTCGGACTTCATATCTTGGCAATCATAACTCTGCCGATATGCTTCACTGGCATTCCCCAGCTCAATATAAAGCTGGCAAAATTTTTCTTGTTTAGGTGTTAATCCACGACCAGACGTAGATTTTCCTTTCACGTCTGACATAGGAAATCCTTAAAATACTTGAATAAAACTTATAAAATAGAAAGATGAACCATTTATTAACATTTTATGAAAAAATCATCTTTACCAATCCACTTGAGACAGGTATTCCAGAAGCGGTTGCCAAATTAGCTTTATTGAACGATTATTCTGCATTGCGTGCTTGGCGTGAACACTTAGGTTTAACACAAGCGGAAGTGGCAAGCCGTTTAGGCATTTCTCAAGCTGCTTATTCACAACACGAAAATTCACAGACCTTGCGTAAAAGCACTCGCATTAAAATAGCGACAGCACTTGGCATTAATTCCGCTCAATTAGATTTTTAATCTATTTACCGCCTTTTGCTTGATTAATCCACTTATTAAGATGATCTACTTGGCTTGCGCACTTATCTCGCTCTGCGGTTACCTTAACTAACTGTATGACTACATCGCCGTATGTTTCCCCAGTAAATGCTGTTTTGACACAAGGTGCAGTATAGGCTTGAGGCGGATAAATATATTCTGGTTTAGTCGTGATTTTATTCGTGCAAGCGGTCAAGAACAGACTGAGGCAAACGAGTGTGAGCACAAGGTTGAGTCTTAATGATTGTTTTAACTGATTCAGCATTTTCTGTTGCTATCCTTTCTATTTCATTATTACGCTCTTGTTGCTCAATAATGGCATAACGCTCTTGTTGTAACGCAAGACTTAATGATTTGTTAGCATCTTCTTGTTGCTGGATAGTATTTTCTTGTTGTTTTGTCGTTATTTCCAACTCATCTATAACGCTAGATTGGTAACGCAATGCACCAATCAAAACCACGACAACACCCGCTAACGCCATGTAAATGTACTTAGTCATTATCCGTTACCATTAATGCTCGATAGAGCTTGCAACGCTCATCAATGCCATTTAGTCCACCATTAATTCTTCGCGTAACTTTTTCCACAGAATTAAGCTCAGCCAACTCATAGCATTTCCAATACCACACTGCAGTTTTAACAGATAAATCTAAATTCCCTGCCACATCATCTGGCTCAATATCTCTACCTAACCATTTTCTAAACGCGGCATAATTATCCTTACCTGTGATCTGAATCAGTCCACGACCACGATACTTCCAACCATCTCCACTTTTCTCATCGCCATTACCTAGACGATTAGCATAAACACGATTGGCAATAAGTTCAGGTTTGCGCTCATATTTCTTCGCTATAAGAGGGTCTGGGAAATATTTACGGAAAGTTTTAGAAAGCCCAAGCCAAGAATAATTTAAATTTTCTTTAAATCTTGTAAATCCGCCACTTTCATGTCCACATTGAGCCAAAAACATCGCTTGCTGCATCTTATTCACACAACCTGCTTTTTCTATCTGCGCCGAAATAGCTTGATAAACACCTTTAACTGCGTGTGGAAAAATTTTATTAAATGTCACTTCGGAAATCATCATTGTCATCTTTTTCAATTCTCCGATTAATGAATTTAAATAAAAACTCGCGAATTTTTTCAGTACCAACAAAACCAATCATCGTGCCAAGAAATGAAGAATATTCTGTATGCCCAAATAAATGCGTACAAATTGGCACTGCAACACCCGCAATGGATGCACACATAGCCGCATCAATTAAAACATAACGAATAGCTGGCTTTTTACGCATAAACCCAAATCTTAAAAGAGAAATAAATAACGCCCAAAAAGCACTCTGTGCTGAGCTAGAACTAAGATTTGTTTGCAACCAAGACCATATTAACGCCCACACATCAGGCTCTTTAATTGGCATATATTTTCTCCCGCCTGTTCTTTAGGCAATAAAAAAGCCCCGACCGTTTCCGATCAGGGCTGTAAAATTCTTTCTTGCGTTTGCTATGCACTAAAACCGCAATATAGTACATATGATACACTTTTAGTGTGCACTGTCAAGCGGTTTATGAAGTGCGGTAATTAGTGATGACGTGTCGCAAATATACCCATCGCAATCTTGGTTTAAATTGAGTTCGTATGCTGCCCATAACAACGCCACCGCAAAGAGAATTCTGAACATAATGTATCCTTTTTCGTGAATTTGAGGTGTAAAAATCCGCCACACGGTAAAGTGCGGTCGGATTTTCCGTTGTTTTTAGAAGTCGATTTTGACTGCTTTTGGATTAAAGCCTCGCAAGTGTTTTAATACACGCCAGTTTGTCATTTGGTCGATGTCAAAATCACTTGTGATGCGGTTTAAGATTTGATTGGTAGAGCGTAGCACGCTTAGATACTCGTAAGCCTGCCCGTAGATTTGTGAACTCATATTTGAGCCTAAAACTCTAAAGGCTTTTTCGATATGTTGGAATGTGACGATGCCACGCATGAAAGCGAACCACAACCAAACAAGCTGTTGAAGTTCATACTCGGTAAATTCAAAACTGAATTTCTTTTCGGGTTCTGGCAAGGCGAGCTGTTGCGGTTGAAGTTGATATTTTCCTGTTTTACGAATTTGCGGAAGAACTTCTTCAAATACCCACGCTTCAAATGGTTCAGCTTCTGGTTTACGAGATTTGATGATCAGACGGTAAAGATTTGGTTCATTGATAAAGATCGCTTCCTTTCTACCGCTTGGATAGCTGATATAGCGTTTTGCTATACCAGCTTCTTTACAATGTTTTTTCATTGCATCAGGCGCATTTACATAACCGAGAATATCGCACACATCTGTGCCACAGAACCAAATTTCACTATTAGGATCGGTAATCGTGCGAACTGGGGAATTTTTGAAATTAAATATTGAGAATTGGATTTGAGTAGTCATCTTGATTTCCTTTTGATGGAAGCCCCCGATAAATCGGGCGTTCGACAGCTCAAAACTGGTCAAGAATCCAGCGGACTTATTCCCTTTCGGTATTGTATTAGTCGCACTGTCGAACATTGATTGATAATTTTCTTTTTATGCGTTGTAAGTCTTAATGGCAATAAAACAAACAAGGTAAATTTTACGCATAAAAAAATCACGCTGACGGGGTGAGTTACCGTTCTTGATAAGGCTTTTGAGACCTTGAATAAAATAGTAGAGGAAAATTTTGAGAATGTAAAGCATAAAATAATGCTTTACTTAAATATAATTTAGCATTATGCTAATAAAAGTTATAAATAAGCAATGGAGCAACATATGGTTTCTACCTCCTTAACGGCTGAAAAACGTAAAGAACGAGCCGAGAAAGCAGCGTTAGCACGCTGGGAACATAAAAAAGCACTAGAAGAACTCCCTTTAGCTATTCACGAAGGCGTATTAAGCATTGGTGATAAATCGCTTGATGTGGCAGTGCTTCAAAATGACTTACGCATTATTTCAAGTGCTTCTGTTTTTGAAGCATTAGATCGCCCAAATCGTGGTTCTCGTGGTGGCGCAATAACAGAAAACGAAGAATTGATCAAACTCCCTGCGTTTATGGATGCAAATAATCTAAAACCATTTATTAATCAAGATGTTATAGATGTGATCAAAGGGGTTAAATATCGCACCAAAGACGGTAAAATTAAGGAAGGATATGATGCGACTATTTTACCTGTCGTGTGTGATATTTATCTACGAGCACGTGAAGAAGGGGCGTTGGTTGGTAAGCAACAAAACACCGCCCAAAAAGCAGAAATTCTAATCCGCTCTTTAGCCAAAGTGGGCATTGTGGCATTAGTGGATGAAGTCACCGGCTATCAAGATGCACGAGCCAAAGACGCACTCGCAAAAATTTTTGAAGCCTTTGTCGCAAAAGAATTACAACCTTGGGTTAAAACCTTTCCTTTAGACTATTACAAGGAATTATGTCGTTTATATGGCGTTCAATTCCCTCCGAAAAATAATAATCAATTTCCACAATTCTTCGGGCATATTACAAACAACGCCGTGTATGCCCGACTCGCTCCAGAGTTATTACCAGAACTCAAAAAATCGGCAAGTAAACAAGCAAAAAAAGTAAAATTACACCAGTTTTTAACGGAAGACGTAGGGCACCCTAAATTGCGTGAACATTTATCTTCTATCGTTACACTTTTAAAGCTATCTAAAGATAAAGATAATTTTTATGAAATGTTAGATAAGATACACCCCAAACTCACACTTCAAGAAGGACAAGAATAGAAAGAATACCTACCCTTGAAATAAATGCGGTCAAAATAGACCGCACTTTTCAGGCAATAAATAAACATTGCTTGCCTTCTGTTGATAATAGCAATAAAAGTGATGTTTTTACCGTTTTCAATCGATTGAAATATTCACGCCGTGAAATATGTAAATATCGCCAAATTTCTTGTTTTTCCCATCTCTTGATATAAGTCAGAACGAATACATCATAAAGTTCTGGTGTGACTTTTCTAATTACACCAAGGTAGCCATCAATTTCCATGCCTAATTCATCGCTTATAGGACGCATACGATATTTTTCAGCATAACGAGCATCACATTTCATCTCTGCAAACCCTGCGGCTACACGTGGAAATTCAGTCTCATAACGAGGTGTAGCCCAATAACCAAATTCAACTGAAATCACATCAATATTCACGTAAGCTCCTTAATTTTTGCCTTGTAATGCTTAATCATCGCCTTGCAATCTTAAATCTAAGCTTATTCCAGTAGATTTCACTTCAAATCTATTTTTATACTTAGTAGTAGTGTGCTTAACTGCTGCATTTGGATGTGTTGAACTTGTCTCAAATAATGCTATTTCTATGCTCCACCCATCTCTAATTCTTCTCAAGATTGTATTCCCAGCTACTGTTACGCCATCTTGTCTAGCCCACTCAGCTGCTGTCATTGTTAATCCATTAAAAGTTATTTTAGAATGACCTTTGTGTGTATATTTAGGTATTAATGTGTGACTTCTCATTACGTTACAAGCTCGGCAAATTGGTCTAAGGTTTTCTAGCGTGTTGTTGGTAATGTCATTATCAATATGATCGATGTGACAACTGCTCCAAGTTAGCTTGCAGCCACAAAGCTTGCAGTTAGGTAAATTATTTTGATAAATGCTATAAATCACAAATCTATGCTCATAAACATACCCATCGCTCATTGCTAATTGGTGTCTTGGTTCGAAAATTAACTGATAACCCTTTCCATTGTGTCTTCTGTATTTTCGGATTGGTTTCGGAAGAAGATCATAAGTTCCGTTTCTCATAAATCTAAAATAGTGCATTTGGCAAACGCAATCAGCTTTATACATAGCCTCTCTGTTGCAACCATCAATCTTGCATTTCATTTTCTAATTCCTTGTTCTTCAATCTGTATAGTTTTAGCATTTCTTTAAGCTCAGAAATTTCCCATTTTTTAATTCGATGTTGATTTTCTTCCAACCACTCAACCTCTTGCTCGCCAATCTTCTCGACTAGTCTTGGTCTATATCCATGTATATTTCCGCCACCTACGTCTGATACAGCCAGAATGGATATTCCTCTCATCAAATCTTAAAAATGAGCTTCTTCCCTGCGGAATAAAATGAGACGCTTGAAAACTAGGTTTCCATACCGTTCCACAAGCAATACAAGGTTGTCCTTTATCTCTCAATCTTATAAATTTATTTACCTCTTTTTGAAGAGCTTTTAGCCAATGCCCTCTCACCATCTAGTAATCTTTTTTTACGCTCTATCTGTTCTTGTTTTTCCGCTTTCTTTTGCCTTTTTCTTGATTGTTCTCGGACTAATTTAATCGCACATTCAGGCGAGCAAACTTTTTGTGTTGAGCTAAAGGTTTTTACAAACGCTTTGCCACAAACTTTGCATTTATACTCTTTCGCCATTAGCCAAACACCATATTAAAAATTACCCAAACTGCCACAATAAAAAGCACGATTTTTAACTCTAAGATCTCGTCATCATTTAAGCGTTTCATTTAAAGCCCCCATCTATCGTTAAATCTCACGCCATTTTGCACGCCCCAACTGGTAATGTACTCTATTAGGCTTGCTAGTCGTTTTACGCTCATTTGAGCGGTGCTTTCTCGTAGATTGATAACTTCCCCCTCAAGCCCGATTACCATTTCAGCCTGACCGCCTGTTGCAATTTTGTGAGCCGATACCATAATCATTTTCCACGTGTCGATGTCTCGCTTTTTACCGTTAAATTCGCACTGTTTGCTAATATCGCTTAGTAGTGCGTGAAGTTTTGAGTTCTGCTCAAGTGAGCGTGTTATTGGTTGGATTTTGACTACCAACGGCTTTTTATCGTCTATTGGCAGCTCTTTGATTAAATCCAAGCAATTATTTTTAATGCGTTGATCACGTAAAAAGAAAGGTTTGTATTGGCTCATAACATCATTCCCAACGCTTGAATAACATCGCAATACTCATTCTTTATACTCCACACCTAAATCTTCCAACCCAAAATAACCGCAAGATTTTGTTCGATTTACTGCGCTGTATTTACTTACCTGCGGAAACGGTATCGGCTCAATTAAGTGACCGTTACAACGAAAACGATCGTCATCCCATTCGCTGCTCGATATAAAATAATCTGGCGTATAAAAATCCTCTAATTCCGCACCGCACTTTGGGCATTTGTAGCTTGTCATTGCAATACCCCTTTCATCATTGCCATCAAGCTATCGCGCGCCTTATCAGCCTTCGCTTTATCGTAAAAACTTGGTTTTACTGGAATCATTTTCGGAATATCCTCAAAAGGAAAATTCGACCGCACTTTTTCTGCCGCTTCTATGAGTAATTTCGGAATAGCTTTCAACGTGTCCTCTTCCGATTTTTTCTTGCACTTTTCGTACAGATTTTTAAGCAACCAAAATTCCACTTTTGAACGATATTGAAATTCATCCCGATTGAATCGGGCATAGCCTAAGAAAGTGTTATAACGTTGGTATAGTTCCGCTTCGTTCGGTAAACCTAGTGCGTGATAGTCGTAGGCTTTGCACCAATAAACAAACAACCCTACGCTAGGTAAAAATTTATCAAGCGATTTTTCCGCTTCACAAATCCCATTCTCCAACTGAGGTCTCGTAATTTTTTCTCGTACCAACACACGCAACCAAGTTTTTTTAGCAGAGAGATAATCCGCTTCGGTTTCAAAGGCTGCACGCCAACCAGGAAAAATCGATTTAAGCTCTTGAAAGAGCCAGTTAATCGTCTCTTCCGCACGCTGTGTGCGTTCTGGTGGGAGCGTGTTAATTTGGTTTTGTGTTATGGAATTTGCCATTGTGTACCGTCCACTATGAAATTCATTCCTGCAGACCAGCCTGTCTGCGTATCGTCAAATTTGGGTTTGTTGCGGTGTGATTGCCCTAAGTGCGGTGAATTTGGTCGCAGTTTTTCATCACGCCAATCCCACGATGCGTTAAATCCCTGCCAGTTGCGTTCGATGCAAATTTCCACCGCTTCACAAATCGAAATCCCAGCCTTGTCCGCCTGTTTTTGCAGACGGTTGAGTTGCGTTTGATTAATGACGCCCTTTTTGGCTTTGCGGTGTGCGATAAAATCTTTCGCCAGTTGTCCGGTAATACCGAACTGCTCAAGCAACATTTCGGCTTCGCTTTTTTGCGTAGTTTTTTTAGGTTCATTGACTGGTTCTAAAGAGTGACTGGTTCTGGGTGAAATATTTTCACTACCCCCTAGTGCAAAATTTTCACTACCTAGTGAAATATTTTCACTACCCAGTGCAAAATTTTCACTACCTTGTTCAAGGTGTAAAAAGTATAAATTTGAGATGGAACCATCTTTATTTTTACGTTCTTTTTTGCTTACTAATCCCATTTTGATTAAATATTCAATGTGATTGATTGCACTACGTCGGGTCATCTCGCATTTATCGGCAATGTATTGATAACTTGGGAAACAAATTCCATCATCATTGGCATTATCAGCCAGTTTTAAAAGCACAAGTTTTCTAGCAGGATTACCAACCTTACAATTCATTGCTTGAACCATTAATCGCATACTCATAACATCAACTCCGAAGCATAACGTGACGCAATAAATTCAATGCCTTTGCTTGTTACACGTGTCTGTGTGTAATTGTGACCGTGTTCAGCGGTACCTGTTTTAACCGTAAAAAGATCTTTGGTGCGTGCCGATTGATAAGGCAAAAGCACGCCAGATTGACGATACAAATATTTATCTTCCACCAAGCGATTGACTAATGCACGCTCAGGCATTTTTAAAATCTTCGCCGTCTCACGAAATGATTTACTCGTCCCTACTTCCACATAGTGATCAACAAAAGCGACTTTAGGCGCATTACGCTCTTTTTCTGCTTGTAACTGAGCGGCTAACATCAACGCCTCAGAAAAAGATTGCGGAATAAGTGCGGTTGGTTTTTGTTGATTTTCCAACGCTTGCCAGCGATCGACAATTGCCGCAGTAAATTCAGGACAATTCTGAGCAACAACAATTAAACTATCTCGTTTGGTTAGATGGTACTCATAATAAGTCTGACCGTTCTGTGGATGGGTGTAAGCCATTGGCTGATACCCCCAAATCACCTCTTTTGCGATAAGTCTTTCGATTGAACGACACAGATCGCTGTGGTTTTTATTGATTAATTCCGCAATTTCACGACTACTCATCGTCAAAGTGCTTGTGTTTTCTTTCGAAATCGTTAATAATTGATTCATCTGTATATTCCTTAATGAATTAGCCACGAAATCTCCTCGTGGCTTTTTTTATTTCTTGTGTAACACAATCGCACATTCAATCGAATGTTGCGTCGCTGCCAAATGTTTACTCAATGCTTGACGTATTTTGTCTTCTTCTTTCGAAGTGATTTCGCCGTCTTCTAACGCTGTTTCTAATGCAGCAAATAACAAGCCTCGTGCGGAAAGCTCGTGCAGTTGTAAATTAGCAAGCTCAACCTTGTCTAATTCATTCTCTGCTACATCAGGTACAAAACGCCCACCAGCCAAACGGCATAGTTCATCAATAAATTGCGTGCAGCCATATTCTTGCTGAATCGCAATTAATTCTTCATTTTTGAATCGCTGACCCTTTGTTTGATAAAGACGATTCTTTAATTCACTTTCGGTAAAACCTAGGAATCCAGCTACCGCACTTCTCCCCCCAGGAATCCGATCAACCATTTCGATAATAACTTTCTTCATTTCCATAATTTTTGCCTTATTTTTATGGTTTTCTTTTTGGTAAAGGTTGGTAAATTAATCCCACAAATCAGGACGTAATTCGGATTTCTTGACTTTTCCATCTGTAAGTTCTTCAATCTTTGCGCAACGTTCCGCAGGTACTTTTTCACGCCACTTGGAAACAGCCCAAGGGGTAAGATTGAAATGTCGAGCCATAGCCGAAATACCGCCCACGATTTCATAAGCTTTTTCGATTGGTAGCATTTTAACCTCTTTATTCTATTTAAAGTAGTATAATTCTACTATTAAAAATAGAATTGAATCAACCATTTTAATTTTGTATCTTCTACCTTTAGTAGAATAAAGGAGTGTCTATGACAGATTTAGCAAGCCGACTTAATGAATTAATGGCTAAACAAGGCAAAAATATTGTGGATTTACAAAAAGCTGTTGGCGTAACCTATGAAATGGCTAGACGTTACACTTTAGGCACTGCAACCCCGAGAGATAATAAAATTGAAGCTATAGCGAAGTACTTTGGAGTTACCCCTGCTCATTTGAAATACGGAACAGTCGATTCTTTAGAAAATCAAGTAACTTCTAATGTGAAAGACGTTGGCTCATTCGACTTATGGGATCGCAATACTCCACTAAATAGCGATGAATACGCCGTTCCGTTTTATCAAGACATTCGCCTTGCTGCTGGAAACGGATTTGCTGATGACATAGCGGACTATAACAACTTCAAATTGCGTTTTTCCAAATCAACACTACGTAAACAAGGCGTACAGTACGAAAATGCGGTATGTGTGATTGCTGACGGAAACTCGATGGAGCCTGTTATTCCGGATGGAACAACAGTTGGCATTGATCTTGGTAATAAAACAATCCGAGATGGGAAAATATACGCAATAAATCACGGTGGGCTACTACGCATAAAGCTACTTTACAATATGCCAAACGAACAAGTGAAAATCCGCAGTTATAACACCGAAGAACACCCTGATGAAATAGCAGAACTACAAGATATTTCTGTGTTAGGGAAAGTGTTTTGGTATTCAGTATTATTATAGAAAACATAATAACTAAAACGACTTCTACATAAGTTACCCAAGGAACCAACTATGGATATTCGATTATGGAGATCTATTGTTAGACAAAGAACATTACGAGCTCTCACAAGTAAAGAAAAGAAAATCAGACAAAGAGGCGGAAAGCCTAAATATAAACATCTTGCTCATAAATCCTTTAATCTTTTTGAGGTTATCGCCCCATATAAAATTATTTTAGCTAAAGAAATAGGGTATGAATTTGTAGCATTTAAAGAAGAGCTCGAAGAAAAAGCAAAACTAGCAGCACGAAGTCGAAGTCGCCTGAAACTAAATTTTCGGGACACTGATATTATCGATGCTGCCGCTTGTAGCGTTTTAATAGCTGTTTTAGATACGATAAAATCGCAATATAGAACCTTGAAATTTCAAATTGTAAGACCAAAATCAAAACCAGCAGATCATCGTAAACATATTCCCTATGATGTTGATGCTATATTTTGTCATATAGGACTATATAAATCCTTAGGGTTTAATTATACATCTTCATCTTCTCAAGAAAATGTGAAATGTTGGCATTATGTTTATAGTGATAGTGCAGATGGCGAAATCACAAAGCCACTATTAGATGAACTTAAAAGTATGGGGGTGAAAGGGATATATCCTAGTTACATTGAAGCGATTGCAAATGCGGTAGAACATGCTTACGCCCAAAATATTTATAGTGAACGAGAATTTCCTATAAAACGTTGGTGGATGTTGCTTGCTATCCTAGAAGGAAAATTGTCACTTTTTGTTTGTGATTTGGGTCACGGGATCCCTAATACCCTAGAAAAAACACAGAAAGCAAATGTACTTTCTGCTATTTGGAATAGACTAAAGCAGCTGGGGAAACCGACAAAAGATTGTTTATATATAAAAGCCTCTACCCTCATTAAAGAAACCCGAACAGGATTGGGACATAGAGGAAAAGGGGGAAGTGATATTCGAGCATTTATTGACAAAACACCAGGAAGCAGGCTAATAATTCGTTCAAATCGAGGAATGTATGTGTATAATGGCAAAGATAAGCCAGATTTAACCAAAGAATCTAGATACTCTATTAATGGTACTGTTGTTCAGTGGAACATTCCGCTACAAGAAATTAAGGAATAATAATGCAAACTATTTATGTAAAAGATTTCAGCCAATATCCAGGTCCACGTTACATTAAAGATGGTAAAGCTAGTGGAGAGGAATTTAGAGATTCTATTCTTATCCCAGCAATAAAAAGGGATCCTGATATCATTCTTAATTTAGATGACACAGAAGGATATGGCTCTTCATTTCTTGAAGAAACTTTTGGAGGAGCAATTAGAAAAGGTATTTCTCCAGAGGTTGTTTTAAATCTTGTTAAAAACCTTATTTCAAATGACGACCATGATATTATTGACGAAATTAAAAGTTATGTAGAAAAAGAGATTGAGATTTTATCTTTGAAGGATAATAAATGACTCTTTCTGATCTAATAGCTTTCTCCGCGCTTATAGTTTCTATCTTTGCGTTACCTATAAGCTATATATTAGGCGCAAGGGGTTTAAAAAATACAGCTTATAATGGAGAGCTCTCAAAATTATCTGATTTGTGCGATCTTGTTTTTACAGAAGCGTTAAATATCCACAAAAAGACACAATCAAATTTAAGTGATGAAATGGATTACCACCTTATGATTGCATTTCATAAAAGATTGCAATCAAAATGTCTGGAAATTAAAAGCCTATCAAATTCAGAACGTTACCCTAGAATGGAGTTAAGAGAAGTAAAACAAGCAATTACAGATCATCTTGTATCAGATAATCTTGAGGTAAGGAACACTGCAATGCGTGGACTAATTTATAAGTTAGATGCACTAAAGACTTTCTTTACTCCTAAATTTATATGACACCTAAACCGCCTTCGTGGCGGTTTTCTTTTTCCTAAAACTCACCGAAACACCTCAAAAATCGACCGAACTTTTCACCTCCCTCACCTAATTTGCCTAAAAAACAGGCAATCAAACAACTTTTCTCAAAATTCTTTTCTTTTTAAATCAACGGATTACAAATTAAAGTAGAGAATAAATCTACTTTTGTGCAAATTTTAGTTGCAATTAAATCTACTTTAAGTAGAATTAGCCACATCAAAACGAGATACACAATCTCAATGCTCTTTAAAAATTTGTGATGAAAAAAAGCCCTGCGAACAGGGCTTAGTTATTAAGATTCATAAATAGGTGTCTTTCTATCAGTATCCATAACTAGACCAATGCAATGTAGGCAGTTTTGTTTGGTTGTATAACCCTCGCTAACTGCAATGGTTTCATGATTGGCGGCTTTTAGTCGCCAATACCACTGATTGTTTACACCCTGAAATATCTGAAAATACATAGAGGTAGTTCCTTATGCAAGAAGAAATGAAACGCTATGCAATTTCTTATCACTTCGACGGCAAAAGGTGGGCGACAGATGTTTACGCCCATTCATTCGAAGAAGCGGAAGAAAAGCTAAAAGCAATGTCCCAAGGTACTGTTGACGGCGAGATTCACCTTTCAGTTTACATTCCTGAAAATCCGCTATCGAAAGTATCAAGGTTGATTACAAGAATAGCTAAAAAGTTTATGTAAGTCAGTGACTTTCATCACAAATTTTAAACAATTTGGTTAAAGAAACTCACTCGGCGGAAGCGCAGACGGAAGCCCAACGGTGCTAAGCGGTCGTTAGATTGAAAGCCCTAACCTACTTAGTTAAGAGTGAGTTTTAAAGTCTGCCCATGCAAAGCCAATGAAAAACGGTGCAGTTGCCGAAAGTGGAGCTCAAGCAGGCGAATATCCCAATGTGGATATTTCAAAACACATTTGCTAGTACAGAGACACAACGGCATGTGAAACCGTTGCGAATGATAGATGAAGTGTGTTTTGAAATGGCAGACATAAAACAAACGAGGTTCAAATATGGAAGAAAAACAAGAAAAAAGCCTATCTGATAAAGATAAAAATCTAATCAAACAGGCTGTATTAGAAAGTGCTGATAAAAATACAAATTTAACACCAAGTGAATTAGCTGAGAGTGTATGTTCGGCAGTGATGTTTATTGATTCTTATGGGCGTTAAAAATATCTGAACTGGAAATGCTATCATCAATAGATTCTTGCAATCTTGATGATAATGTTGAAACAAATCTGGCAATATCTTCGGCCACATACTCATTAACTTCTCGCAAATATTGAGAGTTTGTTTTTAAAATATCTCTTGCCATAACAAGAGCTATTTTATCTGCTGCTATTTTTTTCATGATGCTTCCTTATTTTTTGTGTTGTGGTTGAGGGAAATTATATTCCTTATGTGTTGTGGTGACAATAAGGACTTGAGCCTTACAAGTATAAAGAAAGGCACTCATCATTAACCTGTTTTGAGTTTTAGACAATTTGGCTACAGAATCACAGTGCATAACGGTGCTAGGCGGTCGTTAGATTGAAAGCCCTAACCTACTTAGCAACACTGTGTTTTGAATATCTGTCCAAGTGGAAGCCTGTGAAAAACGGTGCAGTTGCCGAAAGTGGAAACAGACAGGTAAACCGAACCACACCTTTTGGTCTGTTTTCAAGTTGGTTAAAAATGGGAAAGCGACAGACAGCAAACGTTAGCTAAAGGCGTGACATACCGGAAAGACGGTAAATTTCAAAGCGTACTCAGCAGAGAGTGAATCCAAGCGCACAGAAACACAAATGCAAGACAGAGTGCGCTTTGAAATGGCAGACAAACGAAGTTAGCCGAGCATGAGGGCTTAAAACTTATGCGGTTCCTTAGTTTTTCCCTCTGTAAAACGAGGGCTTTTTTATCCCGAAAAATTACCTTACAATCAGAATAATTTTTAATATATAAAGGGAATGCTATGAAAACCGTTAAAGCAAGACTGACTGAGTTAAAAAACTTAATTAATACAAAAATCAACGAAGACTATGAGTGGATGGGCGAAATAAAATCACCCGAAATTATCAAAGAAATAGAGCAACTTTATCCCTTAATAGAGAAAATAGAAAAATCTGGAAAAAGTCTTGAAATTTCCTATGCAAAATATATTTCTCTTCAATTAATTAAAAAAATAATTCGCATCCTCAATAAAAAAAGAGCGAGTAATAAATGGGATGAATATGATGTAAATTCATTTATTTTATCTCTAATCAAACTAAGAATGACAATCAAGGAATTATATTTAATTGAAGTTAAGGGTGAATTAAGAACAGAAGAAGAACTCAATGCTATTGCTGCAGATATATCCAAAGCAAAATTGAATTTAGAAGAGCACATCTCACTTGAAGAGCAATTAGTAGAGAATAAAAAGGAGTTCGAAAATTTAAAAAACTCACTGATTACACTCAAAAAATCTTATAACGACGCACAAGAACAAATAACTGAAATTTCCCAGTGGCACGAACAGTCAGAGAAATTAAGTGGCGACATTTCGAACTATGAATTCACCGCACAAAATAATCTTACTAAAATTACGACATTAGCAACCACAGCGGAAACCAATAAACCCCAAATCGAAAAATATCATGAAGATATTGAAGGTATGATTAAATTATTCAATAAACAAAAAGAGGAGATTGAAATGATTATTGAAGACGCCAACCGAGCAAGCATGGCAGGTTCGTTTAAAACTCAATCTGAAAATATCGATAGTAAAATGAAAGCTGTAGATAAAATTTTGCTTGGGTCACTTGTTGCAACATCTGTTATTTCATTGTTCAATTATTCAACAAGCCTGAGTGCAGCAGACAGCCTTAATATTTTACAATTTCTTGCTAAGTCCATTGTGACAATCCCGTTACTTGTCATCGCCTGGTTAAAAGCAAAAGAACGGGCTTATCTCTTTAGATTAAGGGAGGATTATAACTACAAATATTCCTCAGCAATGGCATTTGAAGGTTATAAGAAACAAGTACAAGAACAAGACCCTAAATTACATCAGCAACTTCTGCAAATTGCCGTGGATAATTTGGGGATAAATCCAACCAAAGTCTTTGACAAAGATTTAAAAAGCACACCACTTGAAACAATTATCGATGGAGTAGGAAAACGCCTGGATAAAGCTGTTGATGGTATTAAAGGAGAGGTGAATGACATTCCAAAGAAAACAAAAGAATTAATTGATGATGAATAACTCGCTCCCTCAAATTCTCAGCGCTTTTTATTTGACACCGCCCTCACTTCGGATTAAGATAACCACACTTTCAACAGAAAGTCGGGAATGTCGCAGTTTCTGAATAACTTGGAGCGGTGGAAAGACAGACGCTCAATGCGTCTTTTTTTATCGCCACAAAACAGCTATTCTACCTTTTTCATAAATTTATGAAAAAGCCCAATGATGAACTGTTTAGGAGGATCGAAAGATCCGCCGTTTTGCTCTAAGTACGGTACTGCGAATCCTATTCAGTTCATCACCAACTATTCGCAGTGGTTCGTGATGAGTTTTAAAACTTAACTTAGAGTACATCACAATGACACACTTAAACTTAATTCCTGTTTTTAATGGCTTAATCCAAAATCAACCCGTTCAACTTTGCAACGCTCGTGAACTTCACGCATTCGTAGAAAGCAAACAGCAATACACTGATTGGATCAAAAACCGCATCAACGAATATGGCTTCATCCAAAATGAAGACTACCTCGTCATCACCGAACGCACCAACGGACGCCCACGCAAGGAATATCACATTACCCTCGATATGGGCAAAGAACTCAGAAATTAATTGCACCATTTAAAGCGTCTAATCAAATGAATTGGGAAAGAGCGAAAAACCTCATTGCCCAATAAAACATCACAAAATCCGACCGCACTTTTTTAAGCCTGCGGCGGATTCTCACACCTAAAATCCGACAAAAGGAACAGAAAATGAACAAATTAATCATTACGCTCGTGTGTGCATTTGTGGTGTATATGGCGCACGCCCTAAATCTTAATCAAGACTGTGACGGCAAAATCTGTCATGCCGAACAGACACAACAATATTAACAAACCACCGCTCTTATGGGCGGTTTTTTATTGGAGGAAATATGGAACCAATTAAACTTTCGCAGAAAGCCGAAGAAGAAATTGTGAATGCGGCAAAAATGGCGGCGTTATCTAATTTGACCGAGAAAAGCCAAAATTTAATTACGCTTGAGGATATCGCAATATATTTTGGGCGACACTATCAAACCGTTGCCAAGATTATTTCAAAACTGCCTAATTTCCCAAAACCCGTTACAGTCGATCAACAAAATTCTCGCCCACGCTATATCGCAGGCGAAGTTGTTCGTTGGGGCGGATCAATGCTAAACATATTAGCTAATCGAGTAATTCCGCCACCTCCGCCATATCAGGGGCATAATAGACATTTTGTAAAATCGAAATATCTTTATGCCCAGATATTTTGGCTAATGTCATCACATCTACTTTTTTAGATAGTCTAGTCAATGCCTCACGCCGTGTGTCGTGAAAATGCAAATATTCTCGCTCGGCAAGTTTTTTGAGTTTTCGGAATGTTGCATCAAGCACACTAGACTTAATATCAAAACACAATTCCTCATCCCCTATCCGACTAACATCAGATATATATTTATCCGTAACTGGATGGCGTAAAAAGCGATTCAGCCGATTAAATTCGTGCTTTTCTCCACGCTTTGTTGGCGTAATTTCGTTCAAATAGAAAATAATGTATCAGGTTGCAATCCTTGCGCTTGCAATTCTATTTTCTTTTCCTCTTCCGCACCCCATTTCATGTTGCATTGGCGTAATTTTGGCGTAATCGATGCATAAAAATACTTAAAAAATGGCAATATTTGAGGTTGGGATTGGTGATGAATTTATAGCGGATATGAACGTAACTTATTGATTTTACTGGTTGAAATGCATAAAAGAAAAACCCCTGACCAACGATCAAGGGTTTGTATGTGGTGCCTAGGGTCGGACTCGAACCGACACGTTTATTCAACGGCGGATTTTGAATCCGCTGCGTCTACCAATTTCGCCACCCAGGCTTAATGGGGTTGAATTATACGTATATATAAGAATGTGACAAGCAAAATTTATTGGAAATAATCCATTTGTTTTAAAAATAAGCAAGAATTTTCTGTTTTCTAAAAATATCGCCAAACAAATGCAATAATTAAAATGCACAACATAATTAAAATTTGAGCTAAACGTTTTTTTGTTAATTTTTCAGCTGCCATAATGCTTTACTCTTCTTAATCTGACTAATTAGTGGTAGAATATTTGCGTTAGATCAATTTTACACTATTTTTTTCAATATTTGAGACGTACATGAAAAATTTCGTTGCAGGAGCTCAATCAGGGCGCAAAATTCAATCAGGCGGTTGTGCGATTCATTGTCAGGATTGCAGTATTAGTCAGCTTTGTATTCCTTTTACCTTAAATGAACAAGAATTAGATCAGCTTGATAATATCATAGAGAGAAAAAAACCGATTCAAAAGTCTCAAGTATTGTTTAAAGCAGGAGATTCTCTCAATTCAATTTATGCTATTCGTTCTGGCACAATAAAAAGCTATACGATTAGTGAATCTGGCGAAGAACAAATTACTTCATTTCATTTGCCCGGTGACCTAGTTGGTTTTGATGCCATTACTCAAATGCAACACCCTAGTTTTGCACAAGCTCTAGAAACGGCTATGGTATGTGAAATTCCTTTTGATATTTTAGATGATTTGGCAGGAAAAATGCCAAAACTACGCCAGCAAATTTTACGTTTGATGAGCAGTGAAATTAAAAGTGATCAAGAGATGATTTTATTGCTATCTAAAATGAATGCAGAAGAACGTTTGGCTGCTTTTATTCATAATCTTTCTAAACGCTATTCTGCTCGAGGTTTTTCAGCAAGAGAATTTCGTTTAACAATGACACGTGGCGATATTGGTAATTATCTAGGTTTAACAGTAGAAACCATCAGCCGCTTATTAGGCCGCTTTCAAAAACTCGGCGTGATTAGCGTACAAGGCAAATATATTACAATCAATGATTTAAATGGTTTAATTGAATTAACTGGTACGAATAAAACAAAAATTACATTAGTTAAATAAATTTAAGGCGTGAATATCACGCCTTTTTGTGCTTGATAAAAATAAATTTATCCAAATTAATCTTGTACCTTGCCATTTTTGCTATTCTTTTTTATCCTATGCCTCAATTTTGGAGGCTATTATGAAATTTAAAAATATTCTCGTTGTACTTAATCCTAGTAATGAAAAACAGTACGCCCTAGCTCGTGCAGTGCGTTTAGTTGAAGAACAAAAAAATGAAACTAAGGTAAAAATCACCGCACTTTTATCAGTCTATGATTTATCTTATGAAATGTCAGCTTTACTTTCTTCTGAAGAACGTTCAGAAATGCATCAACAAGTAATTGAAAAACACCGCCATGTGGTTCAATATTACTTAGATAAATATGCAAATCCAGAAATTGAATTACAATCTCATATTGTGTGGAATAGCAATGAAGCTGATGCAATTAACGAAGAAGTAGAAAATAATAATTACGATCTAGTCGTAAAATATACTAAAGACGAAGAAAAACTGACGTCTCTTATCTTTACTCCCATTGATTGGCAACTTCTTCGTAAATGCCCTATTCCTGTCTTAATGGTTCGTGATGGCGATTGGAAACATCAACGCCGTATTCTTGTGGCGGTGAATGTTTCTGGAGAACAAGAATATCAAGATGAATTTAATCAAGAGCTGGTAGAAACAGGTATTTCACTCGCGGAAAATCTAAATCGTGGTAATGTCCATTTGGTGGCAGCCTACCCTTCCGCGCCAATCAATATGGCGATTGATTTACCTGAATTTAATACTTCAGGTTATGAAAACGGTATTCGAGGTCAGCATCTCATTAATATGAAAGCGTTACGTCAGAAGTTTGGGATTGATGAAGATCATACTCACGTACGCGAAGGTTTCCCAGAGGAAGTTATTCCTGAAGTGGCGAAAGAAATTGAAGCTGAATTAGTGATTTTAGGCACAGTGGGACGAACAGGTTTATCTGCCGCATTATTAGGCAATACTGCAGAACATGTGATTAGTAAATTAAGTTGTAATTTATTAGGCATTAAACCATCTAAAAAAGACGATTAAAACATTTTCCTCAATTTATAAGACGCCCTAAATATTTTGTATTTAGGGTATTTTTATACTATTTCTTATGGTATTTTTCATTTTGTGATCTCGATCACAAATCTTAAAATTTTATTTAAATAGCTATTTAAATGATAGCTCTTTTCATTTAGTATTCACACTCATTTTTAACTCCTCCATTCTTATTAAGGAAATATATGAAAAAGACATTGATTACAGGATTATTGGTTTTAGCTGGCACAGCACAAGCTCATGAAGTTTGGGTTCAAGCACCGACGAAATTAACATCTGGTTCTGTATTAAAAGCAGAATTAGCTTATGGGGATTACCCTTATGTAGAAAAAATTCCTGAAGCACGTTTAAAAATTTTTGCACCAATGGAAATTATTCGTCAAGATGGAGAAAAACAAACCTTAATCCAAAAAGGCGAAAACTATCAATATCAATCAGAGAAAGCATTGTCCGATGGTTCTTATTGGGTAACAGCGACTTATAAACCTACTTTTTGGTCACAAAATGCTGAAGGTTGGAAAATGGATAATTTGAAAGAATTAGAAAATCCCACTTATTGTGAACAAACTCAAATGTTTGGCAAAAGTCTTGTTACCGTTGGTAAAAAACCATTAAATGCAGAAATGGCAATGACAAGAGTTGGTTTACCACTGGAAATTGTTCCTTTGCGTGATCCTAGCAAAGCGAAATCAGGCGAACCGTTCCCTGTTCAAATTTTCTACCAAGATCAGCCATTAGCAGGCGAAACTGTCATCGCAACCGCTGATACTATTATCGTGAAAGATCTTGAAGCAAGTACAGGTCATCGTGAACCACAAGGTTTTTCAGGTAAAACAGATAGTCAAGGACGTGTGAATATCATTCCATTAATTGATGGTATTTGGAAAATTAAAGTTATTCATAAAACACCATTTGCAGATCAACAAATTTGTCAGCAATCTGCAAGCTATAGCACATTAATTTTACCGGTTGGTAAAGGATTAGCTAAACTACCTCCAAAACCAGAACACCATCATCACTAATTTTAAAAGTGCGGTAAAATTTCACCGCACTTTTACATCCTAATTAAATAAAAAATACAGAAATAGTCTGTCTAAATTCTAAGTTATTCATTTGCATATCCAGATTTTGGCAGAGCTTTCCCATCTAGATATGCCAAATTATCTTTAAGTCTTAATCGCCCTTCGGTAAACCATTTAATCACAAGCGGATAAATTTGATATTCTTGCTCACGGGTTTTAGCCTCCACTTCTTCGATGCTATCTTCAGGGAAGATTGGCACTTTCGCCTGTAAGACAATCGCACCACCATCTACTTCTTCATTGACAAAATGAACGGTTGTACCGTGTTCATTGTCGCCTGCTTCAATCGCACGTTGGTAGGTGTTTAAGCCTGCGTATTTAGGAAGAAGAGAAGGATGGATATTTAAAATTTTCCCTGCAAAACGTTGGGTAAATTTTGGGGTAAGAATTTTCATATAACCAGCAAGGACGATCAAATCTACGGCTAGGCTTTGCAAATAATCGCCAATGGCGTCGTCCATTTCGAGGTTATTGGAAAAATTTTTGCGAAGAAAGACCGCTTGCGGAATCTGTGCTTGTTTGGCTCGAACTAAGCCGTAAGCATCAGCTTTGTTACTTACCACACAAGCAATTTTGGCGGGAATATCGCCTAAATGGCAGGCATCAATAATAGTTTGTAAATTTGTTCCTTGACCAGAAATAAGGACGGCAATTTTTTTCATTTTCTTCCTTATAGAAATCAGCCCAAAAGGGCTGAATTTAAATTTAAGATTTTATTATTGAATCTCAACCTGTGCTTCGCCTTCGCCAAGATGTTCAATTTTGCCGATAACCCACGCTTTTTCGCCCGCTTGTTCAAGCAATGCAAGAGCGGTTTCAACCTCTTTTTCTGGTAATGAAATTACCATACCTACGCCACAGTTAAAGGTGCGATACATTTCATAACGACTGATGTTGCCTTTTTCTTGTAACCAGTTGAAGATCGCAGGCCATTGCCAGCTTGATTCATCAATCACTGCTTTTGTGTTTGCAGGTAATACACGCGGGATATTTTCCCAGAAACCACCACCTGTTAAGTGAGCAATGGCGTGAACTTCGGTCTGCTTGATCAACTGTAAAATCGATTTTACATAGATTTTGGTTGGTGCTAAAAAGTGTTCGCTAAGTGGTTTACCTTCTAATAAATCCGCTGGATTTGCACCACTTACTTCAAGCACTTTGCGAATTAACGAATAACCGTTTGAGTGTGCACCGCTTGAGCCGAGTGCGATAAGCGTGTCGCCTGTTTTCACTGCTGTGCCGTCAATAATCTCTGATTTTTCTACCACGCCTACGCAGAAACCCGCCAAATCATAGTCGCCTTCGTGATACATTCCTGGCATTTCGGTGGTTTCGCCACCCACTAACGCACAGCCAGACATTTCACAACCATCTGCAATACCTTTGATCACACTTGCTGCCACATCAACGTCTAATTTCCCTGTAGCATAGTAATCTAAGAAGAAAAGCGGTTCTGCACCTTGTACGATTAAGTCATTCACACACATTGCCACTAAATCCTGACCAATGGTATCGTGTTTTTTCAAGTCAATCGCAAGACGTAATTTTGTGCCAACGCCATCTGTGCCAGAAACTAAAATTGGCTCTTTATATTTGGTGGGTAAAGCACATAATGCGCCGAAACCACCCAATCCGCCCATAACTTCAGAGCGGCGAGTGCGTTTTACATCGCCTTTGATACGTTCGACTAATTCATTTCCAGTGTGAATATCGACGCCAGCATCTTTATAGCTCAGTTGTGTGTTGCTCACGATTAACCTCAATCAGTTGAAATAAAAATTGGGCAGATTATACCATCAAGCAAACGTTTGCGATATTGTTAAATTAATTCATTTAATGACATTTTTAAAATTAAAATGAAATTGCTTGCAATCAAAACTTATTTGTACTACCTTAATAGTACAAATAAGCTCAAGATTTAGGAGAAAAAATGAGAACCACAACTGCATTAGTAACAGGTGCAACCGCAGGCTTTGGCTTAGCGATCTGTAAAAAATTGATCGAAGCAGGCTATAAAGTGATTGGCACGGGTAGACGTGCAGATCGATTGGCAGAAATCCATTCACAATTGGGCAATAATTTTCTACCGCTTGCCTTTGATATTCGTGATGAACAAGTCACAATTAACGCTCTAAATACCCTTCCTGAAGGTTGGCAAGCGGTCGATTTATTAGTGAATAATGCAGGTTTAGCCTTGGGATTAGAGCCAGCACATAAAGCGGATTTACAAGATTGGTATCAGATGATCGATACCAACATCAAAGGATTGGTTACTATCACTCGCCTTGTGTTGCCAAATATGGTCGCTCGTAATCACGGGCAGATTATCAATTTGAGTTCAATTGCAGGTACTTATCCTTATGCGGGCAGTAATGTATATGGTGGAACTAAAGCTTTTGTCACACAATTTAGCTTAAATTTACGAGCCGATCTGGCAGGCACAAAAATTCGAGTAAGCAATGTTGAACCGGGTTTATGTGGCGGTACGGAGTTCTCTAATGTGCGTTTTCACGGCGATGATGAAAGAGCCGCAAAAGTCTATGAAAACGTGCAATCGGTTCAGCCTGAAGATATTGCGAACATTGTATTATGGCTTCATCAACAACCTGAACACGTAAACATTAATCGTATTGAAGTAATGCCAACCGCTCAATCTTTTGCAGGAATGAGCGTTTCAAAAGAAAAATAAAATAATAGGAAAAAATATGTCAGACACACTTCTTAACCCTTATTTTGGCGAATTTGGCGGAATGTATGTACCCGAAATTTTAGTGCCTGTTTTGAAGCAATTAGAACAAGCCTTTGTGGAGGCTCAAAATGATCCTACATTCCAAGCAGAATTTGCTGATTTACTCAAAAATTATGCGGGCAGACCGACCGCACTTACTCTTTGTCGTAACTTAACCAAAGGCACAAAAACTAAACTTTATCTTAAACGTGAAGATTTATTACACGGTGGTGCACACAAAACAAACCAAGTGTTAGGGCAAATTTTATTGGCTAAACGTATGGGCAAAACGCGTATTATTGCCGAAACAGGTGCAGGGCAACACGGCGTGGCAACCGCCCTAGCTTGTGCTATGTTAGATATGCCGTGTCGTGTTTATATGGGTGCAAAAGATGTTGAGCGTCAATCACCAAACGTGTTCCGTATGCGTTTAATGGGGGCTGAAGTAATTCCTGTAGAAAAAGGCTCTTGTTCTTTAAAAGATGCCTGTTGTGAAGCGATGCGTGATTGGTCAGCAAACTATGAAACCACCCATTATTTACTTGGAACGGCGGCAGGCCCTCACCCCTTCCCGACGATTGTGAGAGAATTTCAAAAAATGATTGGCGAAGAAACCAAACGTCAAATTCTAGAACGAGAAGGTCGTTTACCTGATGCTGTGATTGCTGCGGTTGGCGGTGGTTCTAACGCAATTGGTATGTTTACTGATTTTATTGATGAACCAAATGTGCGTTTAATTGGTGTTGAACCTGCAGGGAAAGGCATTGAAAGCGGTGAACATGGCGCACCATTAGGTCATGCAAAAGTGGGCATTTATTTCGGGATGAAATCCCCTTTAATGCAAACCGAAGATGGTCAAGTAGAGGAATCTTACTCTGTTTCAGCTGGGTTAGACTTCCCTTCTGTCGGGCCGCAACATGCTTATTTAAATGAGATTGGTCGTGCTGATTATGTATCGATTACCGATGAAGAAGCCCTTAACGCATTCCAAGAATTGGCAAAACACGAAGGCATTATTCCTGCATTAGAAAGCTCACACGCCTTGGCTTATGCCTTGAAATTGATTAAACAAAATCCTGAAAAAGAACAACTTTTAGTGGTTAATCTTTCAGGACGAGGCGATAAAGATATTTTTACTGTTGATAAAATTTTAAATGGAGGAACGAACTAATGAGCCGTTTTGAAACGCAATTTGCGACACTTAACGCAAAAAATGAAGGGGCTTTCGTGCCGTTCGTTACCCTTTGCGACCCTACTTTCGACTGCTCTTTTGAGATCATTTGCACACTTGTGGATAACGGTGCAGATGCTTTAGAACTCGGTTTTCCTTTTTCCGATCCGCTACTCGATGGCCCAGTTATTCAAGCCGCGAATAATCGTGCTTTAACTGCAGGTCATAGCAGTGAAGATAGCTTTAAACTATTGGAAAAAGTGCGGTCAAAATATCCCGAGATTCCGATTAGCTTATTACTTTGTGCCAATTTAATTTTTGCTAAAGGTTTAGATGCTTTTTATCAACGCTGTGCAGAAGTTGGTGTTGATGCTGTGCTTGTAGCAGATATTCCGTTACTCGCAAAAGAAGATTATGTACAAGCGGCCAAAAAACACGGCATTCAACCCGTCTTTATTTGCCCGCCAAATGCGGATGAGAAAACAATTCAAGGCGTAGCGAAAAATAGCGAAGGCTATACCTATTTAGTCTCACGTGCAGGCGTAACCAGTGCTGAAAATCAAGCTCACGCAGCAAATTTAGATACCCTTGTAGAACAACTTAAAGCCCACTATGCCCCGCCAATTTTACAAGGCTTCGGCATTGCACAGCCTGCACAAGTTAAAGAAGCCTTAGCTTTGGGAGCGGCTGGTGCAATTTCAGGTTCGGCAACAGTAAAAATTATTGAGCGAAATTTAGATAATCACGAGCAATGTTTAGCTGAATTAGCTGAATTTGTTCAAACGATGAAAGCTGCAACAAAATAAGCAAAAAAGAACCCGCACTTGTGGCGGGTTTCTTTTAGCTATCGAGAAAATTAAAAATTTAATACTTTGTCAGCTTCCATCCACCATAAGGGGCTGAATGGATTATAAATAGAATATTTTGCATACTATTCTCCTTAATTTCATTAATAACCTTGCTGATAAATTCCTTCCAACAATTTCACTGAAAGTAAAGCGAGATTAAAGCGTTGTTCATCTGCCACAGACCAAAATTCTACGCCATTTTCTACCGCACTTATTTGACTTAAATGAAGTTTTACTGATTCTTCGCCATTTTCTTGTTCTCCATTAAGCACAGGCGTAATTAAGGTTTCTTCTAAAGCGACAAGCTCGCTATTTTGAGGCTGATAGTCGAAATCATAATCTGAAAGTGCGGTGACTTTTTGTGCCAATCCATAAAATACAGGCACTTGGATTGAGTGGAATGTAGCACGATCTAATTGCGGAAAAATTCGTTGTAATTGATTCGATAAATTAGGTGCTTGATGCGGATAAACATCAAAGGCTAAGCGAGTTTCTTCTTCGTCTAATGGAATACCATTTAATAAACGGGCTGTTTGTCCCGCAAGTTTCGTCACGGTTTCCGCATCCGTATAAGAAGTCGGCAATAAAGAGGTGACAAATACTTGATTGAGATTCGTTTCTTGTAAAATCGGGGCAAGCGTTAAAGCAAGTTGGCTTACTTGAGGATCAGGCAAGCTAACAATGTTACGTTGTCTTAATTCAAGTAATTGTGATTCATTTACCGTTGGAACAACAACAGGCACATCCGAAAGCGCACTACAAACGCCTAACATATCAATGACAATACAGCCCTGCTCTGCTGCTTGCGCAATATGGGCAACTTGCTCAAGTTTTCCTGCAAAAAAGACATAATTAAAATCAGCCCACTCTACTTCATTTGGCGCAAGTTGTTCAACGCCTTTATTGCGAAAACGAATATTTTGTTCTTCTTCAAAAGGTATTATTTCAACAATAGAAACTTTGCTAATTTCAAGCGTACTTTGTTCTAAACGCTCTACAATTTTTTCACTTAATTCAAATTCTGCTGCTATCGCAATATTTAAGGTTGCGTCCATTTTTCTCTCCGCTGTAAAATAATCAGCATTATTTTACACCAAAACCAGGAACGAAATAATGACACCCGCAATTGATTTACTTAAAAAACAAAAAATTCCTTTTATCTTGCACACTTATGATCATGATCCGAATAATCAACATTTTGGTGATGAGGCAGCCGAAAAATTAGGCATTGATCCTAACCGCTCTTTTAAAACCTTACTTGTGGCGGAAAATGGCGATCAGAAAAAACTCGCTTGTTTTGTGCTTGCAACGGCCAATATGCTGAATTTAAAGAAAGCAGCAAAATCTATCGGTGTGAAAAAAGTGGAAATGGCGGATAAAGATGCAGCACAAAAAAGTACAGGTTATCTTGTAGGAGGAATTAGCCCGCTAGGTCAAAAGAAACGCGTGAAAACCGTGATAAATTCAACCGCACTTGAGTTTGAAACGATTTATGTTTCAGGCGGAAAACGTGGGCTAAGCGTAGAAATTGCGCCACAAGATTTAGCAAAAGTATTAGGTGCAGAATTTACTGATATTGTTGATGAATAAGTGATGGACTTATAAATTTAAAGGCGGATTTCTTATTTAATACGAACTAAAAGGACTAAGCTTAGTCCTTTACTGACTTTCTAACTTTAATTCTTGTCTTTTAAGTTAGGATTAATAGAAAAAAATTTAGGGTATTTATTATTCTTGAGTATCCGCAATTGGGATTATTTTTGTGGCGTGAGATCCTTTATCGCTGTGGAGAACTTCAAATTGTACTTTTTGACCTGCTTTTAATGAACGATAGCCGTCCATTTCAATCACTGAATAATGTGCAAAAATATCGGCATCTACACCTTCTGCGGAAATGAAACCAAATCCTTTTGCATTATTGAACCATTTTACAATACCAATTTCCATAAAAGACCTCTCTAGGCTTAGCCTATTAAAACAATAAATCAACAAGACTCTCGCCTTATCACCTACTAATTAGGTCCGTTATGTTTAAATATTTTGAACGGTTATGCAACGAGCAATATTCAAAAATGATAAGTAGATCACAAAAAATTTAATTATCTGGAGTTTTTTTATCATTTTTATGAATTTCTCGTAGTGCTTTCGCCACTATTTGAATCGCTTCTCCACTACTAATTCCTTTTGCCATAAGTTCTTGAATTTGCTCAACTGCTTTTTGTTGCTGTTCGTGTGTTAAGTTAATATCAAACATTTTCCCACCCAAATTGATTTATTAATTGATGCCATTGTTCATCTAAACCTGCTGTAATTGTTATTTGCTCTTTCGTTATTGGATGAATAAAAGACAAACTATTAGAATGTAAAAATAATCGAGAACAACCTAAATGTGACATTAATGCACGATTTTGATGTAAGTCACCATATTGCGTATCCCCTAAAATCGGATGAAAAATATGTTTCATATGGCGACGTAATTGGTGTTTTCTACCTGTATGAGGGATTAATTTAACTAAAGAATAACGTGCCGTTTGATAACGCCCAGCAGGATAAGGCATTTCGACTATTTTTAATCCTTCATAATCAGTCACTGCTTCTTGAGGCTCTTTATCTTCTTGAGAAAATTTATCTGCGATTTTATCCAATTGAATTTTTAGTGGATAATCTATCCGCTCTTTTCCCTGTAGATACCCTCGCACTACAGCCAAATAAGATTTCTGAACGCACTTTTGTTCAAACTGTTCACACATTAAATTCGCAATTTCACTGCTCAATGCAAATAACAACACGCCAGATGTCGGTCGATCTAAACGATGAATAGGAAATACGTGCTGACCAATCTGATCTCGTAAAGTTTGCATCACAAATTGAGTTTCGTGAGGATCTAACCAACTGCGATGAACCAACATACCATCAGGCTTATTCACCGCAACGAGAAACTCATCTTGATATAAAATTTCTAGCATTGGTTATTGTTCAGAAGTTCTTCTAAAGCAACTAAAGGAGTTAATAGTTGTTGTAACTCATCAAATTCCTTCATTGCTTCTTCAATATAAGGAGAAATAGCAATTTTATGTGGCAAGGCTGAACCACTTTCTAATAATGCCTGCATGCGTGGAATAAATACCCACTGTAGCCACTCTTCGGCAGACATCGTATCAATTGAAAAAGGTTCTTCACTTAAAAACGCCTCTGCAGCAGGGGGCATCGTTTGCCATAAATTAAGCTGCTGCATGGTAATTTGAAGCTGTTCAAGATGCTGTTTAGTTTGATTACGCATATTTTATATCCTAATTAATGAATGTTTTTTGCAAATACACGCACATTTGAAAAACCATTTTCTTTCAAATATAAGGCTTGTAATTTACTCATCACACCACGTTCACAATACAACACGTAATTTTTACTTTGATCAAGGCTACCAAATTGAGAAGAAAGTTTGTAGAACGGCATTTGAATGACGTCATGTGTACCTGATTCAAATGGCTTTTCATCCGTTTCTTCTGGGCTACGAATATCCAAAATCACTTCATTTTCACCTAATACAGAAATTGCCTCGACTTCCACGACTTCTTTTTCTGTTTCTTCTGCTATCTGGCGAATATCTAAATATTTCGCATTTTGTACCGCACTTTCAAGAATCTCAAAATTAAAATACCTTTCTTCTGTAACAATTTTCTCGCGAACAGCTTTAATCGTAGGATTTTTTGAAATCACACCACAAAATTCAGGCATAGATTTTGCAATATCGTCAGTACCAATTTCTTTCGCCATCGCAATAATTTGTTCTTTATCGTGCGTAATTAACGGGCGTAATACTAAGGCATCAGCGGCTTCATCAATCAAGCGTAAATTGGTCAAAGTTTGGCTGGAAACTTGTCCTAATGCCTCCCCTGTCACAATCGCTTCAATATTAAAACGTTGAGCGACTTTACTTGCTGCCCGCACCATCATCCGTTTTAATACAACCCCCATTTGGCCGTTATCGACTTTCTCTAAAATCTCACCGACAACTCCTTCAAAGTTAATCGCAATAAAGCGTACTTTATGTGAAGCGCTATAGCGTTGCCAAATATGATAAGCCATTTGCTTTACGCCAATTTCATGGGCTGCGCCGCCAAGATTAAAGAAACAATAGTGAACTCGAGAACCACGACGAATCAACATGTAACTCGATACACCTGAATCAAATCCCCCAGAAATCAAAGAAAGCACATCCTCTTGCGTACCAATCGGATAACCGCCAATCCCTGCGTGACGTGCTTTAACTAACATCATTTTGTCATCTTCAATATCAATACGAACTGTCACATCTGGATTTTTCAACCGCACTTTTGCGCTTTCAATATGTTGATTTAATCCACCGCCGATATAACGTTCTGCTTCAATCGAACTAAATTTATGTTTTCCTTTACGTTTTACTCGAACGCAAAAGGTTTTGCCTTGAAGTTGTTGCACGACATCAGCAAGCGTCAATTCAAAAATATGATGTAAATCGGTAAACGGTTTTTCTTCAACTTCTAAAAAATGATGAATACCAGGAATACGTTGTAACAAAGCAATTAATTCTTCACGATTTTCTTCATTTTTTGACCGCACTTCAATGTAATCCCAGTGACGTACAACTGCAGTTTCTTCATCATATTTCTGTAAAATATTGCGGATATTAGAGGTTAAAATTTTTGCGAAACGTTTACGCACAGTTTCGCTTTTAATCATGATTTCAGGAAAAAGTTTAACGATAAATTTCATATAAATAGCTTAGGTATTTCTCGGGTATTTAAAGTGGCGAGTATTTTACGCAAAGATAGTGAAAAGTCCACTGGTCCTAGCTTGAAATAATTTTTTAACAACTCAAGTAAAATACAGTACAATGGCAAGCAATTTTTACCGTGAAAAAGGACGATTAAATGGCACGTAAACCTGCATCTTCACAAGATTTTGAAACAACGTTAGCGCAGTTAGAAAATATTGTTACACATTTAGAAAATGGCGATCTACCATTAGAAGAAGCATTAAAAGAATTTGAACAAGGTGTGCAATTAGCCAAGCTAGGACAAGAACGTTTACAACAAGCAGAACAACGCATTCAGATCTTATTGCAAAAAACAGAAGATGCTCCACTGAATGATTATAAAGGGAATGATTATGAAGGGAATGCTTAATGGGTCACTTTTCTGAAGAATTACAACAGGTTCAAACTCGTATTAATCGCTTTTTAGAAGCTCAATTTGAGGGCATTGAAAGTCATAATGCACCTTTGCTTGACGCGATGAAATACGCATTATTACTTGGTGGTAAACGAGTTAGACCTTTTTTGGTTTACGCAACAGGTCAAATGCTTGGTGCAGAGAAACAAACCTTAGATTACGCTGCTGCTGCCATTGAAGCCATTCACGCCTATTCCTTAATTCACGATGATTTACCTGCGATGGACGATGACAATCTACGTCGTGGACATCCTACTTGTCATATCCAATTTGATGAAGCTACAGCTATTCTTGCGGGCGATGCACTGCAAAGTTTCGCATTTGAAATATTAACCAAAACACCGAATATTTCTACTGAACAAAAACTGGCTTTAGTTCAAATTTTAGCGCAAGGCTCTGGCGTACAAGGAATGTGCTTAGGGCAAAGTTTAGATCTTATTTCTGAACATAAACAAATTAGTTTAAGCGAATTAGAATTAATCCATCGTAACAAAACGGGCGCATTGCTAATTGCCGCATTGAAATTAGGTTTCATTTGTTCTCCGCATTTTACCGACAAAAAGTTAGAACAATCCTTAACGCAATATGCGGAAGCCATTGGCTTAGCCTTTCAAGTTCAAGATGATATTTTAGATATTGAAGGCGATAGTGCAGAAATTGGCAAACAAGTCGGTGCCGATCTTGATTTAGATAAAAGCACATATCCAAAATTACTTGGATTAAGTGGTGCAAAACAAAAAGCACAAGATCTATATCAAAGTGCTTTGTCTGAATTAGAAAAAATTCCTTTTAATACGACCGCACTTCGTGCATTAGCTGAATTCATTATTACCAGAAAAAGTTAAACACTCACAAAAGTGCGGTCAAAATTTATAACGTTTTTAAAATGACTAACAATATGAACAATTATCCTCTTTTATCTTTAATTAATTCTCCAGAAGATTTACGTCTTTTAAATAAAGACCAGCTACCACAACTCTGCCAAGAATTACGTGCTTATCTTTTAGAATCAGTTAGTCAAACTAGCGGGCATTTAGCATCAGGTTTAGGCACGGTGGAACTGACTGTTGCGCTACATTATGTGTATAAAACACCATTTGATCAGTTAATTTGGGATGTTGGACATCAAGCTTATCCACATAAAATTTTAACGGGTCGCCGAGAGCAGATGTCCACAATTCGTCAAAAAGGCGGTATTCATCCTTTCCCTTGGCGTGAAGAAAGTGAATTTGATGTATTAAGTGTTGGTCACTCCTCCACGTCTATTAGTGCGGGATTAGGTATTGCAGTCGCTGCAGAACGAGAAAATGCAAGTAGAAAAACAGTATGTGTCATCGGTGACGGCTCAATTACGGCGGGAATGGCATTTGAGGCATTAAATCACGCTGGGGCATTGCATACAGATATGTTAGTTATTTTAAATGATAACGAAATGTCTATTTCAGAAAACGTTGGTGCATTAAATAATCATCTTGCGCGTATTTTCTCTGGCTCTCTCTACTCTACACTTCGTGATGGCAGTAAAAAAATCCTTGATAAAGTTCCTCCAATCAAAAACTTTATGAAAAAAACCGAAGAACATATGAAAGGTGTAATGTTTTCGCCAGAAAGTACATTATTTGAAGAACTCGGTTTTAACTATATTGGCCCAGTGGACGGGCATAACATTGAGGAATTAGTGGCAACACTTACGAATATGCGTAATCTGAAAGGCCCGCAATTTTTACATATAAAAACAAAAAAAGGTAAAGGATATGCGCCTGCAGAAAAAGATCCGATTGGTTTCCACGGCGTACCAAAATTTGACCCAATCAGTGGCGAATTACCCAAAAACAATAGTAAACCAACTTATTCGAAAATTTTTGGCGATTGGCTATGCGAAATGGCAGAAAAAGATGCCAAAATTATTGGTATCACACCTGCAATGCGTGAGGGTTCAGGTATGGTAGAATTTTCCCAACGCTTCCCAAAACAATATTTTGACGTAGCAATTGCAGAACAGCACGCTGTCACTTTTGCTACAGGACTTGCAATTGGCGGATACAAACCTGTTGTCGCAATTTACTCGACATTTTTACAACGTGCTTACGATCAATTAATTCACGATGTTGCCATTCAAAATCTCCCTGTGCTATTTGCGATTGATCGAGCGGGAATAGTTGGCGCAGATGGTGCTACACACCAAGGGGCATTTGATCTCAGCTTTATGCGTTGTATTCCCAATATGATTATCATGACACCAAGTGATGAAAATGAATGCCGTCAAATGCTCTATACAGGTTATCAATGTGGCAAACCAGCGGCAGTGCGTTATCCTCGCGGAAATGCCGTTGGTGTAAAACTTACTCCTTTGGAAATGCTACCTATCGGTAAATCACGTTTAATTCGAGGGGGTCAAAAAATTGCGATTTTAAACTTTGGTACCCTGTTACCATCTGCGTTAGAAGCATCAGAAAAACTCAATGCAACGGTTGTCGATATGCGTTTTGTGAAACCGATTGATATTGAAATGATTAATGTGCTTGCACAAACTCACGATTATTTGGTCACATTGGAAGAAAATGCAATTCAAGGTGGAGCGGGATCTGCTGTTGCGGAAGTACTAAATTCATCAGGAAAATCAACCGCACTTTTACAACTTGGTTTGCCAGATTATTTTATTCCACAAGCGACACGGCAAGAAGCATTGGCAGATTTAGGATTGGATACAAAAGGCATTGAAGAAAAAATTCTCAACTTTATTGCAAAACAAGGTAATTTATAAAAATAAACGCGATGATAATTTCATCGCGTTTTTTCTTAATCCACAATTCTTAAATGGGAAACTGATTTTGTTTTCTTTTTTTCTTCTCGTTTTTTAGGCTTATCTACTGCTTCATAAAAACCTGTTGGTTGTTCAGTATCTGGCTCAATGTTAAGTTCATCATAAATTTCCTCAGGTTCAAACATCACGCCATCGCCATTCTCACGAGCATAAATCGCAAGGGCTGCGCCCATTGGAATATACAGTTCACGAGAGACACCTTTAAAACGCGCATTAAACTGGATGAAATCATTTGTAAGTTGTAAATTGCCCGTAGCACTGGCAGACAAGTTTAATACAATCTGTCCATCTTTTACATATTCGACAGGAACATTCACACCTAAGTAAGTCGCATCAACAACTAAATAAGGCGTAAAACTATTATCTACTAGCCAATCATAATAGGCGCGTAATAAATAAGGGCGTTTAGGAGAAGATTTATATTCCATTATTTATCATCCATTAAATTTTTTGGTGCAGCTTCACCTACAGATTGCAAAAAAGAATCACGTGTAAACACACGTTCCATATAAGCTTTAATCGCTTTACTTCCTGTGCCTGTAAATTCCACACCTAAATGTTTTAATTTCCATAATAATGGTGCAACATAGCAATCAACCAAACCAAATTCTTCATTCATAAAATAAGGCATCTGTTGAAAAATTGGTGCAATCCCTAATAGTTCTTCTTTTAACTGTTTTAATGCTGAAGTTTTTTCTTTTTCTGTGCCATTTTCTGCTTTTGCAAGGGTTGGATACCAATCTTGTTCAATACGTAACATTAAAAGTCGATCTTTAGCACGAGAAACAGGATACACTTGCATTAATGGAGGATGTGGAAAACGCTCATCAAGATATTCCATTATGATGCGTGAATTAAATAATACGAGATCACGATCAACCAACGTAGGCACAGTGCCGTATGGATTTAATTCCATTAAATCTTCTGGTAGAGCTTGCAAATCAACCTCTGCGTTTTCATAAAGCACACCTTTTTCTGCCAAAACAATTTTTACCTGATGGCAATAAATATCATCTTTATTTGAAAAAAGGGTCATTACTGAACGTTTACTTGATGTGCTGGACATTTATTCCTCCGAAGATCCAAAAATATTCTAGGTTTTTAAGGGGCAACATTTTACCATAAAGCATTACCTATTTGCCAACATAATCTTTTTTATTGTTTTATAATCAATAAGTTAGAGTAACTCAAATAATAAAAAAGCAGAGATTTCTCTCTGCTTTTCTTTTGGAAACGAAAATAAAAATTAACGTTTTGAGTATTGTGGACGACGACGTGCTTTGTGTAAACCCACTTTTTTACGTTCAACGCGACGTGCGTCACGAGTAACGAAACCAGCTGCACGAAGTGCTGGGCGTAATGTTTCATCGTATTCCATCAATGCACGAGTGATACCGTGACGGATTGCACCCGCTTGACCAGAAATACCACCACCTTTAACAGTGATGTATAGGTCTAATTTATCAGTTAATTCAACCAACTCTAATGGCTGACGTACTACCATACGTGCTGTTTCGCGACCAAAGTAAACATCTAATTCACGTTGATTGATAGTGATTTTACCACTGCCCGGTTTGATAAATACACGAGCTGAAGAGCTTTTGCGGCGGCCTGTGCCGTAGTTTTGATTCTCTGCCATTTTCTAAACCTCGTGATTAAATATCTAATACTTGTGGTTGTTGTGCAGCGTGTTGGTGTTCAGCACCTGCATACACTTTTAATTTACGGAACATTGCACGGCCTAATGGACCTTTTGGCAACATACCTTTAACCGCAATTTCAATCACTGCTTCAGGACGGCGAGCGATCATTTCTTTGAAAGTCGCTTGTTTAATACCACCTACATAGCCAGTGTGCCAGTAGTAAAGTTTATCTGTTTCTTTACGACCAGTTACTGCCACTTTGTCTGCGTTGATAACGATGATGTAATCACCAGTATCTACGTGTGGAGTGTACTCAGCCTTGTGTTTACCACGAAGACGACGTGCTAATTCAGTCGCTAAACGACCTAAAGTTTTACCTGTCGCATCTACTACGTACCAGTCGCGTTTAACCGTTTCTGGTTTTGCTACAAAAGTTTTCATTAATTAATTACCAAAAATTAGTTTGATACCCAGTGTTCTTATGAACACAACCATTAATCTTAATCATCACCCCTTCGAGTGTGATCTCGATAAAATAATGTACGATGGGAATTCGCACATTTACAGGGTCGGCGTATTATACTCGTTTTTTCATAAAATGCTAATTTTTTGCACTAAAAAATAAATCTATTGTATTTATTTAACACGCATTTATCTTTCTATAAAAATATACAAAAAAATTACCGCACTTTTTTTCATTGTAAAATAGGATAAATCATTGCTAACAAAAGTGCGGTAGTTTTGGGTACGTTTTGATCTAAAAATTAATTATTATTGAACAATCATTATCCATTTATTGAATTATTAATAATAATCATACTTTTAATGAATAAATTGAAATTGACTCATATTAAAACCTATTTTATTGTACAAATACTATTTTAGAATCCTAAAGGAAGCCTTATGAGCTACGCGAAAGAAATTGATACATTAAATCAACATATTGCAGATTTTAATAAAAAAATTAATGTCTCTTTTGAATTTTTTCCTCCTAAAAACGAAAAAATGGAAACCCTTCTATGGGATTCCATTCATCGTTTAAAAGTCTTAAAGCCTAAATTTGTGTCAGTCACTTACGGCGCAAATTCGGGAGAACGTGACCGCACTCACGGCATTGTGAAAGCCATTAAACAAGAAACGGGCTTAGAAGCCGCACCACATTTAACTGGAATTGATGCCACACCTGAAGAATTAAAACAAATTGCGAGAGATTATTGGGATAGTGGTATTCGCCGTATTGTTGCGTTACGCGGTGACGAACCTAAAGGTTACGCGAAAAAACCATTTTATGCGTCAGATCTTGTTGAATTACTCCGTTCTGTCGCTGATTTTGATATTTCTGTAGCCGCTTATCCTGAAGTTCATCCAGAAGCAAAATCCGCACAAGCAGACTTGATTAATTTAAAACGTAAAATTGATGCAGGTGCAAATCACGTGATTACGCAATTTTTCTTTGATATTGAAAACTACCTGCGTTTTCGTGATCGTTGTGCATCAATTGGTATTGATACTGAAATCGTACCCGGTATTTTACCTGTTACTAATTTTAAACAACTCCAAAAAATGGCATCATTCACTAATGTGAAAATTCCAGCGTGGTTAGTTAAAGCCTATGATGGTTTGGATGATGATCCAACTACACGTAATCTTGTAGCAGCAAGTGTTGCAATGGATATGGTAAAAATTTTATCTCGCGAAGGCGTGAATGACTTCCACTTTTATACGTTAAATCGTAGTGAATTAACTTATGCTATCTGTCATATGTTAGGTGTAAGACCTTAATTATCACAATAATATATTTCTTTTCAACACAAAATAAGGGCGATATTTCGCCCTTATACAAAACTAAAAAAATTCAACCGCACTTCGTTATTTTACTAATTCAGTTTGCATATACATTAATCGATCTATATTCGTTAAATAATGCCCTAATTCTTGTTCTTCGGGTTTATGTAAATAAGGAATTTTACCTAAAAGCGGCGCATCAATATGTTCAACAAGTAAATCAACAATTTCTGCATAATGGCTTAATAATGGATTAATTCGATTTGCTATCCAACCTAATAATGGCACACCCAACTGTTGGATAACCTTTACCGTTAATAAAGCGTGATTTACACAACCATCTTTAATTCCAACTACAAGTACTACTGGCATTTTTCGTTGAGTAATCCAATCTGCAAAACTTTTTCCTTCTGCCATTGGTGTCATTAAACCAAAAGATCCTTCCACCACAACAGATTGATAAGTTTGATTCAAACGCGTTAAATCACAATTAATTTTATCTAATTTAATTCGCATTTTATCTTGCGTGAGCATTGGTGCACAGTGACTAAAAGTATAGCTATTAATATCCTGATAAGACACATTTTCCTTTGTTGAATGCATCAGCGTTAATACATCAGCATTTACGAAATTATCATAATCAGATGTATTTTCAGACTGCGCAACAGGATAAATACTCTCTTCTCCACAACAAGCAATGGGTTTATAGCCGACAACTTGCACTCCCTGCCCTTGCAAGGCTTGAATCATTGCGCGTGCTGCTGTTGTTTTCCCCACATTCGTATCTGTCCCAGCGACAAAAAAGCTACTCATTTTTTTCTCCTTTAAAAAGTGCGGTGGATTTTAAAGGAATTTTTTATTTAATAATTTGAGATAACGCAAATTTTCACTTTTTTATCTTAGAAATAGACAAATTATTTGATCTCACTCAAGCTATTAAATAAACCATCATCTTGTTTTGCTATTTGTAAATAAAATCCTTGGTGTTTAATTGTTTCCAATACTTCATTACAATCTACATTGTGTAATGCTTTACGCCCAAGCAGATTAAACATCATTACTAATTCTGGTTTACCAAAATGTTCGAGTAAAACGCTGGGAACTGAAGAAAAATCCTCTCTATCGGCAACATAAAGGTAGCTTCCTAACTTCTTTTTACTTTTATAAATGGCACATAACATATTTAATTTCCCGAAATAAAAATCCGCACATTTTACGTGCGGATTACAATTTATCATTTCCTATTTTTGAACTGTGGCTAAAAATTCTTTACGAGTATCTCTATCTTCTAAAAATACGCCACCATAAGCAGATGTGACAGTATAACTATTTGTATCTCTAATACCACGCGCTTTCACACAGAAATGGGTCGCTTTCACATATACCGCGACATCATCGGTTTCAAGAATGGTTTGAAATGCCGTCAAAAGTTGCTCGGTTAAGCGTTCTTGAACCTGTGGACGTTGAGCAAAAAACGAGACAATTCGATTAATTTTAGAAAGACCAATTACCCAATCTTTTGGATAGTACGCCACACAAACTTTACCATCAATCGTCACAAAATGATGTTCACAAGTGCTTGTTAGCGTGATGTCATTCACTTGCACCATTTCACTGACTTTCATTTGATTTTTTATTTTCGTCATTTTAGGAAAATTGGCATAATCCATTCCACTGAAAATCTCATCAATAAACATTTTAGCTAAACGATTTGGCGTTTCTTCCAAACTATCATCTCGCAAATCTAATCCAATCAGTTTCATTACTTCATTCATATGTTTTGCAATGCTTTCTCGGCGTTCATTTTTAGCCTGCGTTGGATCAATCATGGGTGTTTCAATGCCTTTCTCAATCAAGGCATTTCTTACATTCTGCGCATCCAGTGAAATTTTATTCATCATCGTCTTTCCTGAAAAAATAATCGGCTATTCTAACAAAGGATAATAGGATGGTAAAATGATAAAAATTGCAAATTTGAATGAATAAGTCTTTAGAGATAAAATACCGACTTATTTTATTAAATAAGGATTTTCTATGCTTACATTGGATCAAGCTCGCTCGAAAATGCTCGAACAGATTCCCTTCCCAACTCAAACTGAAAGCTTAAATTTACAAGAAGCCGCCAATCGAATTTGTGCAGAAGATATTATTTCGCCTATCAATGTTCCCTCTTTCGATAATTCAGCAATGGATGGCTATGCTGTACGTTTATCGGATTTACAACAATCTTTAACGCTTTCGATAGCAGGAAAATCTTTTGCAGGTAATCCATTCCAAGAGGAATGGCAATCACTAAGTGCGGTCAGAATTATGACTGGCGCGATGATTCCTGAAGGCGCAGATGCAGTGATAATGCAAGAGCTAGTGACACTCAATGAAGACGGCACCATCACTTTTAGTGAATTACCTAAACCAAATCAAAACATCCGTCGTATTGGCGAAGATGTAAAAAAAGGCGATGTGGTATTAGAACAAGGCGCACCGCTTACTCCTGTTTCCTTGCCATTATTAGCCTCTCTAGGCATTGCAGAAGTAAAATGCTATCGCCAATTAAAAGTCGGCGTACTCTCAACTGGCGATGAACTTGTGGAAGTCGGCAAGCCATTACAAAGTGGACAAATCTATGATACCAACCGTTTCACTGTAAAATTATTACTTGAAAAACTTAACTGTGAAGTCATTGATTTAGGGCTATTACCTGATAACGAAGCTGAATTTGAAAAAGCATTTATTGCCGCACAAAGCCAAGCCGATTTAGTGATTACCAGTGGCGGTGTTTCCGTTGGAGAAGCGGATTTCACTAAAGCGGTATTGGAAAAAGTCGGCAAAGTAAATTTTTGGAAAATCGCAATCAAACCGGGCAAACCATTCGCTTTTGGTAAATTAGAAAACGCTTGGTTCTGTGGTTTACCCGGTAATCCTGTTTCTGCATTAGTGACATTTTATCAACTTGTACAGCCATTAATCGCTAAACTGCAAGGGCAAAAACAATGGAAAAATCCACCGCACTTTTCAGCCATTGCCACAATGAATTTGAAAAAAGCAGTGGGACGTTTAGACTTCCAACGAGGTTTTTATCACATCAATGAACAAGGTCAAATTGAAGTACAATCAGTGGGATTTCAAGGCTCTCATCTCTTTAGTGCTTTTGTAAAAAGCAATTGTTTTATCGTGTTAGAACAAGAACGTGGCAATGTTTCTGCGGGCGAAACAGTGATAATTGAGCCTTTCAATCATTTATTAGGATAACAAATGATCGAACTTAGTCACGAAGAAGAATTGCGTTATAACCGTCAAATTATTCTTAAAAGCGTAGATTTTGACGGGCAAGAAAAACTTAAAGCAAGCAAAATGCTGATCGTTGGGCTTGGCGGTTTAGGTTGTGCAGCCAGCCAATATCTCGCAGCAGCAGGCGTTGGGAATTTAACACTGTTGGATTTCGACACAGTTTCTCTTTCGAATCTTCAACGACAAGTCTTGCACTGCGATGCTCGCTTGAATATGCCCAAAGTAGAATCAGCTAAAATTGCACTGGAACAAATCAATCCACATATAAACATTGAGACGATTAATGCTAAGTTAGACGAAAAAAAACTCGCAGAAATCATTCCGCACTTTGATATTGTTTTAGATTGTACAGACAATGTGGAAATCCGTAATCAATTGGATCGCCAATGTAATCATGCAAAAATTCCATTGATTTCAGGTGCGGCGATTCGAATGGAAGGTCAGGTTTCCGTTTTCACTTATGAACCGAATACGCCTACTTATCGTGATCTCAGTAAATTATTTGGACAAAATGTATTAAGCTGTGTAGAAGCTGGCGTGCTTGCACCAATCGTCGGCATTGTGGGCACCATTCAAGCCTTAGAAGCAATTAAAGTGCGGTTAAAAATCGGTAAGAATTTATGTGGCCGCTTATTGATGATTGATGGTTTTTCGATGAATATCCGAGAAATTAAACTTCCAACCAATGTGGAATAAAACCCTTAAAAAGAGAAAAATTTTAACCGCACTTTTTATTAATCATAACCTTTACGACAAACATTATGACAACAGAAATTAAAAAACTTGATCCCGATACAGCCATTGATATTGCTTACGATATTTTCTTAGAAATGGCTGGAGAAAATTTAGATCCTGCCGACATTCTTTTATTCAACCTACAATTTGAAGAACGCGGTGGTGTGGAATTTGTTGAAACTGCCGATGATTGGGAAGAAGAAATTGGTGTACTGATTGATCCTGAAGAATACGCTGAAGTGTGGGTGGGATTAGTCAATGAGCAAGATGAAATGGATGATGTATTTGCTAAATTCTTAATTTCTCACCGAGAAGAAGATCGTGAATTTCACGTTATTTGGAAAAAGTAACGATAATGTAAAAATAAGGGAAATCATCTGATTTCCCTTATTCTTTTCGCTTAAAATTAACGCACATTAAATTGGAAAACTCGAGAAAAAGACTAATAACAGCGGTGGTAATAAATTTGTGACCATACCAAAAGAAATGGCGATAGGCGTTACTTCAATTCCGCCTGATTTTTGAATAATCGGCAATGTACAATCTAATGCTGTTGCGCCTGTAATCCCAATAGCTGTAGAGCGATAATGTTGCATAAACAGTGGAATTAAAAATAAACTCAAAATTTCACGCGATAAATCATTAAAAAAGGCAATACTCCCCTGCATCGGCCCCCAAGCATTTGTCAGCACGACGCTTGATAAAGAATACCAACCAAATCCCGATGAAAAGGCTAAACCTTGAGTAATCGGAATACTTAGAAAAAATGCCGAAATAACACCACCAACTAAAGAACTTAGGGTAAAAATCGCTCCCATCATTAAACCTTGCTTATTTAGCAAGACTTCTTTCAAGGAAATGCCATTGTTACGAAGTTGAATTCCCACAAAAAAGATCAAAGCAATAAGCACGTAAAGATTGGAACCATGTGGGAAATGCAACCAATCATTACACAGCCAACCTAAAACGATGCCAATAATCACCGCACTTAATAATTTAATTGAGTCTATTAACGAATGCCAACGAGATGGCAATTCTCCCTGTAAATAATTAACAGGCTTAGGCAAAGTGCTGTCATAAATAGCCAAACCTAGGATATTACAAGTCAGAATGATAGCCGATAGCCCTAAAGCGGTCATACCAATAATTGGCAATTTTTGTTCTAAATGCTCTAGCTGACCAAGCATAAACCCCATCATAAATAAAATAATGTACAGTAATAACATCACTATTTTATTTATGAATGCCAAGGTATTTTGATTCTGTATTTTGACTAAATACCCCAACATCATCGGCACAAGTACGATAAGCAATCCGTTAATAATTTCTTCCATTATTTTCCTTTTTGTAGATCACTGCACTTTATTTAATTTTCAAAGATAATTTGAATAAATATTGCAGTAAAAATAAAAATTACTTATACAAGCAATAAAATCATACCGCTTATAATATATATTTTTTATCAATCTACCAAACGCTCAATGAACAAACTTTCTATGTAGGATATTTTATCTCTTTATTATGTAAAAACGAGGATATAAAAAAGCGGCTAAAAAATAAGCCGCTTTTCATCATTATTTCCCTGCAAAAACTTTAATTTGCTCTGCACCTAAATGCCCTGGTACGGTTTTTTTCAGGTTTAGATCGCTATCTAAAAAGAGATTGAACGGATAGCCACGCACTCTTGCTTTGTCAATGATTTCGCCTTTTTCATCTAAAAGCACCGTGATATTTTTATATTCTAATCCTTTGTACCATTCAATAAAATCAGCGGTGTCTTTTTCGCCTTTGTGATCGGGCGAAACAATGGTTATGACTTCAAATCCACGATCTTTTTCTGCACTTAAATCATCAATTTCAGCTAAGCCAGCCAAGCAAATTGGACACCAAGATGCCCACATTTTTACATACACAGGTTTGCCTTTATATTGGCTTAAAGTAACTGGCTGATTGTTTAAGTCTTTGAGTTGCACATCCGCCAAATTAGTTTGTGCAAAAGTGTTTAGGCTGAATGCCATTAGAAATATTGATAATAGTTTTTTCATTGCTTTTTTCCTTTTATAAATTTCTTTTGTTGAGGTTATGTTTTACGAAAAATTATTCGTAATTAATAAAATACCCATCACGATAATTAAAATTCCGCCACCGATTTTAAATTTGTCTAAGTGTTTATTTAACCCTTTGGCACGTTTGAGCAAGCTGTCAGATAAGAACGAAAACAGTACAAACGGGGTCGCAAGCCCTAAGACATAAACAAACATCATTGATGCACCGTAAAGTGCAGAGCCTTCATCGCCTGATAAAGCTAACACGGAAGCCAGAATCGGGCCAATACAAGGTGTCCAACCAAGACTAAACGTTAAACCAAGAACAAATGCCTCAAGTGCGGTTGATTTTCCTGATGTTTTTATTTCCACCAATTTCGTGCGTTCCAACAAACCAATTTTGAAAATGCCAAGTTGATGAATACCCAAAATAATCACGATAACGCCAGCGATAATGCGGGTAGTGTTACTAAATAAAATATTCCCTAAAAAACCAAAACTAAAGCCTAAACTGACAAATGTAAGGGAAAGCCCTAAAATAAATAAAAAAGTATTTAAGACTTTTTTACCGCCTTTACTCAAAATACCAAAATAAATTGGAATAATCGGGAAAATACAAGGCGAAAGAAAAGAAGCAAGCCCAGCTAAAAATACAGTTCCAATAAGGAGTTGCTGATCTAACATCCTACATCTCCTTATTTTTTAATGGATTGAATCAAATATCCGTATCCTGCCTTTTCCATTTCAGCTAACGGAATAAATTTAATTGATGCACTGTTAATGCAATAACGTAAACCACCTTTATCTTTCGGGCCGTCGTCAAAAACGTGTCCTAAATGGGCATTGCCCGCACGACTTAACACTTCGGTACGTTGCATATTGAAGCTATTGTCGGTTTCATAATGCACTACATCTTTAATGATCGGTTTCGTAAAGCTTGGCCAGCCACAACCTGATTCAAATTTATCATTTGAAGAGAAAACAGGCTCGCCTGTAGTGACATCAACATAAATACCGGGTTGGAAGTTATCCCAATATTCGTTACTAAAAGAGCGTTCAGTATGTTTATTTTGAGTAACGGAATATTGCAACGGTGTCAATTTCGCTTTGAGTTCTGCATCACTCGGTTTCGGATAATCTTTTTCGTCAATCACAGGTTCATCTGCTTTGGTAATATCAATATGGCAATAACCATTTGGATTTTTCTTCAAATAATCCTGATGATATTCTTCTGCTACGATGTAATTTTTAATCGGCTGCACCTCAATTTGTACTGGTTTTTTATATTTGGTTTGAAGCTGGGCGAGAGCTTGTTCGATCACTGCTTTATCTGCCCCATCTTGATAATAAATCCCTGTGCGATATTGTCTACCACGGTCGTTACCTTGTTTGTTTACACTCGTTGGATCAATCACTTTAAAATAATATTTAAGCAATTTATCTAACGAAATTTGGTTTGCATCGTAAGTGACTTTTACCGTTTCTGCGTGATCGGTTAGCCCAATCATATGATAACTGGTTTTCCCCGTATTACCATTGGCATAGCCAGAAATCGCATCTTTCACACCGTGAATACGCTCCATATATGCTTCCATACCCCAGAAACAACCACCAGCAAGATAAATTTCTCGGATGTTTTGCGTATTTTCCATTACCATTTTTTGTTCTCCAGATGATGATGTTGAATTTTGTATTGCTAAAGTTGGTGCTGCACAGCAAAGTGCGGTAATAAATAGAAATGTTTTTGATAGTTTCATTGCTTTTCCTTATGAAGTAAAAATTAACGTTACATAAGGTTAGACGGCGGATAATTCGATTTCTTACAGATTTTTGCAAAATTTTTAAAGAAATTGATTAAAATCCATTGTTATAACCAATAATAAAGCGTTAAGATGCCCAATCTCCCCCTCTTTTCTAAGGTAAAAATCTATATGCAATCACATTCCATTCCTTCACTTTATCACAAAGCGATTAGTTTTATGGTATCAGCGTACTTTTCCATTACCTTGATGAATGTATTTGTCAAAACCGCTTCTCAAACAATCCCTGCAAGTGAAACCTTATTTTCACGCTTTTTAATCGGCTTGCTTTTCTTACTTCCTTTTGTGATTAAAGATCGCGATTTTAAAGTGGATACTCGTCAATGGAAATTTTTAATCCTGCGTAATGCCGCGGGTGTATCGAATATGTTGATTAACTTTTATGTCGTGAAGTTCTTACCGCTTTCCATCGCTGTCTTATTGATGAATACCTCTGCCCTATTTATCCCGATTTTATTGCTTTTTTTCCATCAAAAAACACCGCTTAATGTGCTTTTATGTAGCTTAATCGGTTTTCTTGGCGTTTCCATTATTTTACTCACCAATCACAATGGCAATGTTGATCCTATTTATGTGCTGATTGGATTATCTGGTGCTGTATTAGCGGGAATGGCATTTATTGGCTTACAAGAATTAAACAAATACAACACACCAAAAAATATCGTATTTTATTTTCATCTGATTGGTACGTTCATGTTACCAGTCTTCTTTATTAACCAATGGAAAATCCCTAATTTATACGAGCTTGGCTTATTACTATTGGTGGGCGGTTTCGGATTGATTTTCCAATTATTACTCACGCGCGCTTTTAAATACGCACCCGCCAATATCATTACTCCTTTTGCTTTCACTGGCGTGGTTTTCTCTAGCGTTTTCGACTGGCTCTTTTGGCATCATACGCCTAACCTCTATTTTTGGCTCGGTGCAGTTATAATTGTGGGCGCAGTGAGTTTATTGGCGAAGCTGAAGAAATAAAACCTTTGAGATTACAAAATGCCGTATGGATAAGTTAGAAATACCGCTATAAAGTGCGGTCAAAATAGCGGATTTTTTAATACTTTCATCACTCTTAATGTGAATCTTTAAATTTCTTCATCATCATACTTAAGGTTTTGCAATTTCTTTGAAAACGACGACAACGCGAGCACATAGCTAAATGCACTTTTAGCCCTACTTTTTCTTGTATATCTAATGAACGTTCGTGCGATTCGGAAATCATTCGAGTGGCTTGGCGACAACGCATAATCTCTCCTAAAGTTTTTTTGAAAGACAGTTTTGCAACTGTAAACGAGCCCGATAAAGGGTGGTATGTAAATTAGACGAAGTTAAATGCGTTTCTTGACAAATTTCTTCAGATGAAAGATCTAAAAACTCTCGCATCATAAAAATTTTTGCCTGTTTGGCGGGTAAACAAGTCAAACAAGTTTCAAAAATCAGCCAAAATTCATCGGAATAAACCGTTTCTTCTTCGCCTTGTAATTCACTCGGGTAATGTTCTGGTTTCCAATACCCCTTTTCATCAAAAAATGAATTATTGGTATCTTCATCTTCAAGTTCACTTTCTAAAACAAACCGCCCTTTCTGACGTAAATAATCAATAATCTTATTTTTAAGAATCGCAAAAATCCAAGTTTTAAATGCAGATTGATGCTTAAAATTATCAAGATTTTTGAATGCACTTAAAAAAGCTTCTTGTACTAAATCTTCAGCAAGATCGGCTTGATTTACTTGCAATTGTGCAAATGTCAGCATTTGAGTGCGAATTTGCTGAAGCTCAAGATCAGAAATAACATTCATTTTAACTCCTTTAAAACTTATGTAAGAAATGAAACCCACTTCCTTTAATAAACTAAGGTAGCTATTTTTACACTCAAAAAAGGAAATTTAAAATGAAAAATTTTACATTAAATCTGTTTCGCAAAGTTAAGAAAAATCTGGTGTTTAAGAAAAAAATAATTAAGACAAAAAACGAGCATTTTCGATTTAGATTAATACTAAACAAAAAATGCTCTTTTTAGATGCTAATTTATCCAATTAGATTAGTTGTGTTAGCCTTACCAAACCCAACCAGCTCCCATTTGATAGGAAATTTTACTGTTTTTGCCTGCATTTACGGCGATACCGCTTTTTAATGTAATATTCGCTTTTGGTGTGTAGCCTACACCAATCGCCACCGCATTACGGCTGCCATAACCGCCCACCGCAGCAGAAAAACTCGCTTTTCCGACCACTTGTGGCAAGACTAAACCAGAAAGTGCGTTAGCCGCCGCTAAACCACGTTCTAATTTGCTGTCTAATTTTCCTAATTTGCCATTTAGCTCGTTAAAATCTGATTGGAAATTATGCACTTGCGTTTGCAACGTGCCTAATTTGAGATCGGTATATTGATTTGCAGTTTGTAAAGTTTGTGTATCGCCATCATCCATTTATTTTTTATTTACTGCGTCAGTGTCTTTTTCGGCTGCTTTTACATTAGCAATGTATCTTTCTGTACCTTCTCTACCAAAAGAAACTTCATTTTCTCTTGTAGTTTCTGAACTATATCCTACAGCAATAGAGTTGTTATATTTAGCTTTTGCTTTGTTACCTAGAGCAATAGCATTTTCTACTTTATTAGTACCAGTTTCATTTTTAGCTTCACTTTCATAACCTATAGCATGTTATATGAACCTTCAACCTTATTTGACACCCCCAATACTGTATTATATATACCATCTTTGTAAGTCCTAAAGTCTTCGGCTTTTTTACTATTAATTGTATTATTCTTTAAATTACCAATGATCAGGCTATACGCCCCAAACTCTTTAATGCCGTAATTCGTACTAATTGAATTGTCACTCGCCGCAAAGGCTTGAGAAGAGATTAGCAAACTGCTGATAAGTTAAGCTGTCGTGGTTAGCTTGACAGATGAAAAGAAAAGATTAGCATTGCTTGCTTTCAGAATTGTAATAAAACATATTATATCCTCCTAGGATAAAACAAAAAAGAAGCGCGACTTTACGTTAAATAAATTGATATGTAAAGGAAATACAAATTTTTTCGTGCAAATTCCAATATTTAACTTTAAAATACTTGCCTCTGAACAAATATTCATTATAAATAAAAGTCACAATATTTATTTTATAAATAAAAAAGTGCGGTTAAAATCATCCGCACTTTTTAGTTCGTAGAAAGGAAAATTCAATGTTTAAAATGAAAAATATCACGCTTGCTTTGTTGATGTCTAGTGCATTAGTGGGATGTGCCAATATTGGCGATTCTTATCAAGCTAGCCTTGAAGATTACAAGCAATATGAAGAAATTACCAAGCAATATAATGTAAAAGAAAATTGGTGGTCGTTATATGATGATGCACAATTAAATCGCGTAGTAGAACAAGCATTAATAAACAACAAAGATTTAGCTAAAGCAGCCGTGGCGGTAAACCGTGCGCTTTACAGTGCAAATTTAGTGGGCGCAAATTTAGTGCCTGCATTTAATGGTTCAACTTCATCAGCAGCACAACGCCGAGTTGATATCAGTACAAACTCTGCCATTTCACACAAAGGTTCTTTAAATGTGAGCTATACATTAGATCTGTGGCAACGTTTGGCCAATACTGTTGATGCGGCGGAATGGTCGCACAAAGCAACTGCAGAAGATATGGAATCGGCTCGTTTATCATTAATCAATTCTGTAGTAACAACTTATTATCAAATTGCTTATTTAAATGATGCAATTAGCACAACCAACGAAACGATCAAATATTACACGGATATTGGCAATATTATGCAAACGCGTTTAGCGCAAGGCGTGGCTGATGCAGCCAGCGTTGATCAAGCACAACAAGCCATATTAACGGCACGTAATAACAAATTAAATTTTGAAACCCAACGCAAAACAGCAGAACAAACACTGCGTAATCTTCTCAACCTAAAACCAAATGAAGCATTAAATATCACGTTCCCACATATTATGAATGTGAAAACGGCAGGCGTAAACTTAAACGTGCCTGTGTCTGTAATTGCAAATCGTCCTGATGTAAAAGCAGCACAATTCCGTTTAAGCAGTGCATTCAAAAATGCCAAAGCAACTCAAAAAAGTTGGTTCCCAGAGGTTAATTTAGGTGCAAGCCTTTCTTCAACAGCAAGCACGGTTGGTACGGCGTTACATAACCCTGTGGCTGCTGGTACAGTAGGAATTAGCCTACCGTTCTTAAATTGGAACACCGTAAAATGGAACGTTAAAATTTCTGAAGCTGACTATGAAACAGCACGTTTAAATTACGAACAACGTATTACCACCGCTCTCAATAATGTGGATACCAACTATTTTGCCTTTACCCAAGCGCAAAGTACATTAAGTAATTTACAGCAAACCCATAGTTACAATCAGCGTATCACACAATATTATCGAAACCGCTATAATGCGGGCGTATCCGAATTGCGCGAATGGTTAGTTGCAGCCAATACGGAAAAATCATCACAACTTGCGATTTTGAATGCAAAATATCAAGTGCTACAAAGTGAAAATGCGGTATATAGCTCAATGGCGGGATATTATTTGTAAAAATCAAATTGGATTAATCTATAAAAAATCCCTGTTAAATTTCTTTAACAGGGATTTTGTTATTTAAATTAAACCTATTATTTTGTCGCTTCTTTCACTGCATCTACTGCTTGAGTTGCTTTTTCTGAAACCGCCTCTTTCATTTCAGTTGCTTTTTCTTTCATTTCGCCTACTTTTTCTGATGCAGCTTCTTTCATCTCACTTGCTTTTTCTGATGCTGCTTCTTTCATTTCGCCTACTTTTTCTGATGCAGCTTCTTTCATTTCACTTGCTTTTTCTGATGCTGCTTCTTTCATCTCACTTGCTTTTTCTGAAACCGCCTCTTTTATTTCAGTTGCTTTTTCTGATGCTGTTTCTGTTGCTGATTTAATTACTTCTTTCGCATCTTCCACTTTCTCTGCTACTTTATTTTTCACGTCTGTAGAAAGCTGCTGTGCTTTTTCCTTTACTTCAGTCATTGTATTAGCTGCAGCATCTTTTGTTTCTGATGCGACTGATGCTACAGTTTGTTTCGTATCCTCAACTTTTTGTTTTGCTTCTTGCTTATCAAAACAACCTGTCACGGCTAAAGCTGAACCTAAAACCAATGCTAATGTTAATTTTTTCATTATTTTCTCCATAGAATAATTTGATTATTACAAAGCCCTATTACTTTGATGCAGTTTAGTTTACGGGAATTTTCATAAAAAGAAAAACAGTAATAGTAAAATTTTACCTTTCTTTAAAAAGATTACTTTATAAAACAACATCTAAGATATTGATTTTTAATAGATTATATAAAAAACCAATAAAAATTTTATTTTTTGTAAAAAAAGAATAGTTTATTTTAAATAAATTACAGGAGATGCTTGATGCATCAATATTTCTGATTTATTACCATCCCATAATAATTGAGCAATAGTTGCAGGATAAAATGATATTGGATTTCGTTTTCCATACAGTTCAGCAACAATTTCTCCCACTAAGGGCAAATGGGAAACAATCAATACAGATTTAACGCCCTCGTCTTTTAGCACTTCTAAATAATCAATTACGGAATGCGCATGGCCATAAGGCGTAATCCCCTCCCAAATTTCAAATTTATTTTCTAATTCCAAATCAAACGCTTGATTAACTTGATGAAAGGTTTCTTGAGCTCTGACATAAGGGCTCACTAAAATACGGTCTAGTGAATTAATTACTAGCGTGCTTAAATGCTGTTTTAACCACTGCCCTTGTAAAAAAGCCTGTTTAGAACCATAAACAGTTAAATGGCGAGCTTTATCACTATTAGCCATTACTTCCGCTTCGCCGTGACGCATAATAAAAATGTTCATTTTGCTTTCCTAAAAACTTTATAAAAATAAACCGCACTTTACTAAGTGCGGTCAAAAATTAATTAATTTTTTTCACGGCTTCTGCAATTTCTTCTGCACATTGTTGTGCAAGTTCAGCATCTTGGCATTCCACCATAACGCGAATAAGTGGTTCCGTACCCGATTTACGCAATAAAATACGACCTTTACCTTCTAAGCGTTTTTCAACCTCTGCGGCAACAGATTTTACAGCGTCACTTTCAAGTGGATTATCCCCACCCGTAAAACGTACATTGATTAACACTTGTGGGAATAATTTAACCGCACTTGCTAATTCATTTAATGATAATTTATGCTGCGCCATCGCTGCCAATACAGCCAATGACGCAACAATGCCATCGCCAGTTGTATTCTTATCCGCAATGATAATATGTCCTGAATTCTCCCCCCCAAGCGTCCAATCATTTTCAAGCATTTTTTCCAATACATAACGGTCTCCCACGTTTGCACGTAAGAAAGGAACGCCAAGCATTTTCAACGCAATCTCTAAGCTCATATTACTCATTAAGGTGCCAACGACACCGCCTTTTAATTGACCTGATCGCAATGCTTCACGCGCAATAATAAAGAGAATTTGGTCGCCATCGACTTTATTTCCTAAATGATCGACCATCATAATGCGGTCGCCATCGCCATCATAAGCTAAGCCAACATCAGCTTTCATTTCAACTACTTTAGCTTGCAATGCAGTTACATCAGTTGCACCACATTTTTCATTAATATTCAAACCATTTGGATCCGTACCAATTTCAATGACTTCCGCACCTAGCTCTCTAAACACGTTAGGCGCAATATGGTAGGTTGCACCATTTGCACAATCTACCACGATTTTATAACCCTCCAAGCCTAAGTGTGCTGGGAATGTCCCTTTACAAAACTCAATATAGCGTCCTGCTGCATCATTAATACGGCTTGCTTTACCTAATTCGGCAGATTCCACACAATCTATCGGTTGCTCTAACATTGCTTCAATGGCTTCTTCAATTTCATCAGGTAATTTTGTTCCTTTTGCTGAAAAGAATTTAATGCCATTATCATAATAAGGATTATGAGAGGCTGAGATCACAATACCTGCTTCAGCACGGAAAGTTCTGGTTAAATAAGCAATAGCAGGTGTCGGCATAGGGCCGGTAAATGCAGCGGATAACCCCGCAGCGGCTAAACCTGCTTCAAGGGCTGATTCCAACATATATCCAGAAATTCGGGTATCTTTACCGATTAAAACCATTTTCGAACCTTGAGAAGCCAACACTTTTCCCGCAGCCCAACCTAATTTTAATGCGAAATCTGGTGTAATTGGGTAAGCACCTACTTTTCCACGTACACCATCTGTTCCAAAATATTTACGATTTGCCATAATAAAATTCCTTTAATTTTTTATCGTTATAAAACCATCAGGCATTTTCTGTTGCCTGCCAAACTTTGAGCATATCTGATGTTGCAGCAACATCATGTACGCGTAAAATTTTTGCGCCTTTTTGCACTGCAATAAGCGCGCCTGCCGCACTGCCAATTATTCTTTGATCAACAGGTTTATCAAGCACTGCGCCAATCATTGATTTGCGAGATAATCCCGCTAATACTGGATAGCCATTCTTACAAAATTCATTCAGATTTTGTAATAATTGATAATTATGCTGTACAGATTTACCAAAGCCAAAGCCCATATCCCAAATTAAATTTTCTTTTTTAATGCCAGCAGAAAGGCATTCATTAGTACGTTTTTGTAAAAAAGCCAATACATCTTGCACGACATTTTCATAATAAGGATTTGCTTGCATCGTGCGAGGTTGCCCTTGCATATGCATAATACAAACAGGTAAAGCCAGTTTTACCGCCGTTTCTAACGCATTCGGCTCTTGCAAAGCACGAATATCATTAATCAAATCCATTCCAACATTTGCCGCTTCACGCATCACAACAGCTTTTGAGGAATCAACAGAAATCCAGCAATCAAAACGGTTTCGCACCGCCTCCACTACTGGCACAACACGATGCAATTCCTCTTGTTCAGAGACTTCATCCGCATTCGGACGAGTGGATTCTCCACCAATATCAATAATTGTCGCCCCCTCTTCTAGCATTTTTTCAACTTGAAAAAGTGCTTTATCTAGACTAAAAAACTGTCCGCTATCAGAAAAAGAATCAGGCGTAAAATTAAGAATCCCCATAATTTGAGGCACGCTTAAATCAAGACATTTATTATTTGCGTAAAGTTTCATAAAGTGCGGTTAATTTTTAGAGTGATTTTGGTGGGCGATTATAGCGAAATACATCCAAGAACAAAATCATTAGGAAAAAATAAAGCCTTTCCGAAGAAAGGCTTTGATGAGTTAAACATTAAAATTGTCGGTATTTTCTACCGCACTTTCGGGCTTTGTATCATTCGTTGTTGAATTTGCATAAGCAGCCTGCTGAGTTTTCGGCTCTCCCCAACCTGATGGCGGTGTGACAGGTTCGCGATTCATCAATTGTTTAATTTGCTCTTCTTCAATGGTTTCATATTTGACTAACGCATCTTTCATCGCATGAAGAATATCCATATTGTCGATCAAAATCTCTCTTGCTCTCGCATAGTTACGATTTACAATTGCACGCACTTCTTCATCAATCGAATGTGCAGTTTCATCTGACATATGTTTCGCTTTCGCCATTGAACGACCTAAGAAAACCTCGCCCTCATCTTCTGTATAAAGAATCGGACCTAACTTTTCAGAGAATCCCCATTGCGTCACCATATTACGCGCAATATTAGTTGCGACTTTAATATCATTTGATGCACCTGTTGAGATATTTTCTTCGCCGTAAATCAAATCTTCTGCTAAACGCCCTGCATACAAGGTAGAAAGCTTACTTTCTAATTGTTTTTGGCTAATACTAATTTGATCGCCCTCAGGTAAGAAGAATGTCACACCCAAGGCACGTCCTCGAGGAATAATGGTCACTTTGTGAACAGGATCGTGTTCAGGCACTAAATAACCCACAATGGCGTGACCAGCTTCATGATAAGCAGTGGATTCTTTTTGCTTATCCGTCATAATCATAGTGCGACGCTCTGGCCCCATATTGATTTTATCTTTCGCTTTTTCAAACTCAAGCATGGTTACCGTACGTTTATTCACTCGAGCAGCAAACAAAGCCGCCTCATTGACTAAATTTGCTAAATCTGCACCAGAATAGCCCGGCGTACCACGCGCTAACGTCATTGCATCAACATCTTGCGCAACAGACACTTTACGCATATGCACTTTTAAGATTTGCTCACGACCTTTCACATCAGGTAAGCCAACAACTACTTGCCGGTCAAAACGGCCTGGACGAGTTAAAGCTGGATCAAGCACATCTGGACGGTTAGTTGCGGCAATAACAATTACACCGTCATTACCGCTAAAGCCATCCATTTCAACTAGCATTTGGTTTAAGGTTTGTTCACGCTCATCGTGTCCGCCGCCTAAGCCCGCACCACGTTGGCGACCCACTGCATCGATTTCATCAATGAAGATTAAGCAAGGTGCATTTTTCTTAGCCTGTTCAAACATATCACGTACACGTGATGCGCCAACACCTACAAACATTTCTACGAAATCAGAGCCAGAAATAGTGAAGAATGGAACTTTTGCCTCTCCCGCAATCGCACGAGCAAGTAAAGTTTTACCAGTACCTGGAGGCCCTACCATCAAAATACCTTTTGGAATTTTACCGCCCAAATTTTGGAATTTATTCGGATCACGCAAGAAATCAACGATTTCGCCCACTTCTTCTTTTGCTTCATCGCAACCAGCCACATCCGCAAAAGTCACCTTAATCTGATCTTGATTCAACATTTTGGCTCGGCTTTTACCAAAGCTCATCGCTTTGCCGCCACCGCCTTGCATCTGACGCATAAAGAATACCCATACACCAACAAGGAATAACATTGGGAACCAAGAAATTAAAATTTGGGATAAGAAACCACGTCTTTCAAATGGCGTGCCTTCCACTTTCACTTTTTTGCTTAATAAATCATCAAGCAATTTTTTATCTTCAAGTGGTGGCATTACGGTTGAATATTTAGAACCATCGGTTTTCGTTACCGTAATTTCATTGGCATCAAAACGTGCCGCTGTCACTTGTCCGTTGCTTACATCGTAAACAAAGGTTGTATAATCAGTAGAATTTTCTACCGAAGATGAATTGAAACTTTGGTATGCTGTCATCATAATGACTGCCACTACCACCCAAAGCACTAGATTTTTGACCATATCGTTCAAAGTCTAACCTACCTTTCCTAAGTTAAAAAATTTCGTCACAAGATACTACACATCATTAGCAATGAAAAGCTATCAAAGCAATTAACCTTTATAGCCTGTTGCCACAATATATACTTCACGAGATCGTCCACGTGATGCTTCAGGCTTACGCACTTTCACCACATTAAATAAAGAACGAATTTCTCTTAAATATTCATCAAAGCCTTCCCCTTGGAAAACTTTAACAACAAAACTTCCTTTGCTTGCCAAGACTTGTTTACACATATCTAAAGCAAGCTCGACCAAATACATTGCACGTGGAATATCCACTGATGGCATTCCACTAAAATTTGGTGCCATATCAGACATCACAACATCAACTTTATCTTCACCTACGCATGCTAATAAAGCATTCAAAACATTTTCATCACGGAAATCACCTTGTAGAAAATCAACGCCTACAATGGGATCCATTTCCAAAATATCACAAGCAATCACACGACCTTTGCCACCAATTTGGCTTACTACGTATTGTGACCAACCGCCTGGTGCTGCGCCGAGATCGACCACGGTCATTCCCTGTTTAAATAATTTATCCGTTTGCTGAATTTCATCAATCTTAAAATAAGCGCGTGATCGCAACTTTTGCTTATGTGCTTTTTGCACAAATTGATCACTAAAATGTTCATTCAGCCAACGAGAAGAACTCGCTGAACGTTTTTTCTTTCCCATAATCTTCTATTTTTTGTAGTCGTTTCGCCTATATTTGGGTACAATCTGTCAAATTCAAGTCGAGGCTGATTGAAATCAATGAAAAACATTGAGAAAATCAACCGCTCTTTTTTATTAGGAATCCTTATGACAACCTTATCAACCAAACAAAAACAATTTTTAAAAGGTCTTGCACACCATCTTAACCCAGTCGTTATGCTTGGTGGAAATGGCTTAACCGAAGGCGTACTTGCTGAAATTGAAAATGCACTTAATCATCACGAACTCATTAAAGTAAAAGTTGCTGGTGCAGATCGTGAAACAAAACAACTTATTATCAATGCGATTGTGCGTGAAACTAAAGCAGCACAAGTACAAACTATCGGGCATATTTTGGTGCTTTATCGCCCAAGCGAAGAAGCAAAAATTCAGCTTCCACGCAAATAACAACAAAAGTGCGGTCATTTTTAACCGCACTTTTTTATTTAAATATAATTCACTTCAATAATATCAAACTCAACGACACCACCAGGCGTTGTAATATTAACGGTATCATCTAATTCTTTACCAATTAAACCTCGTGCAATGGGCGAGTTTACCGAAATTAAACCAGATTTAATGTCCGCTTCATCATCGCCTACAATGCGATAAGTGACTTCTTCATCAGTATTTGTATTTACAAGCACAACTGTTGCACCAAAAATCACTTTACCATTATTTGGCATTTTTGTGACATCAATAATTTGAGCATTACCAAGTTTACCTTCAATCTCTTGAATACGCCCCTCACAAAAACCTTGTTGCTCACGCGCTGCGTGATATTCTGCATTTTCTTTTAAATCTCCGTGCTCGCGGGCTTCTGCTATGGCTTTAATAATTTCTGGACGACGTACATTTTTTAAGAAATCCAATTCTTCTCGTAATTGTTCTGCGCCACGCACAGTCATTGGAATTTGTTGCATTGTTTTTCCTTTTACTAAATAAAACAAAAACCACAGTAAAATTCTAAAATCTTACTGCAGTATTATCAAAAATAAACTTGAAATGAGAAAATGATTTACTCAATTTCATTCGGGGCTTATTATTGTTCGTCTAAAAAAAAATAGCAACCATAACAAACCTAATATGAAAAAATTATCTTCAATTTCTACCGCACTTGGTTCCTTTTTACTTTCAGTGAGTTTTAGCCTTCCAACCTTCGCCAATATTAATGTTTCAGATTTAACACAAAAACTGCCTGAAGGCTCTAACGTAGGTTTCATCGCCAAAAATATAAATCAAAACCAAATTATTGCTGATTATAATGGCTCAACCTTTATGCTTTCTGCAAGCACACAAAAAGTTTTTACAGCCGTTGCCGCTAAACTTGCATTAGGCGATCAATTCCAATTTGAGACCGCACTTTTGAGTAATGGGAAAATTCAAAGTGGGAATTTAGATGGTCACTTAATCGTGCGTTTCACAGGCGATCCTGATCTCACAAGAGGTCAGCTTTATAGCTTACTTGCCGAATTAAAAAAACAAGGCATCAAAAAAATTAATGGCGATTTAGTATTAGATACCTCTGTTTTTTCTAGTCACGACCGAGGATTAGGTTGGATTTGGAACGATCTCACAATGTGTTTCAACTCTCCACCAGCAGCTGCAAATATTGATAACAACTGTTTTTATGCGGAACTAGATGCGAATAAAAATCCAGGTGAAATAGTAAAAATTAATGTGCCTGCACAATTTCCAATTCAAGTGTTCGGACAAGTTTATGTAGCGGATAGCAATGAAGCACCTTATTGTCAGCTCGATGTTGTTGTACACGACAATAATCGCTATCAAGTAAAAGGATGTTTAGCCCGTCAATATAAACCTTTTGGCTTAAGTTTTGCCGTGCAAAATACGGATGCTTATGCTGCCGCGATTATTCAACGTCAATTAAGACAATTAGGTATTGAGTTCAATGGCAAAGTCTTGTTACCCCAAAAACCACAACAAGGTCAGCTATTAGCGAAACATTTATCAAAACCATTACCAGATTTATTGAAAAAAATGATGAAAAAATCCGATAACCAAATTGCCGATTCATTATTCCGAGCGGTGGCATTCAATTACTATAAACGCCCCGCCTCCTTTCAATTAGGCACATTAGCGGTTAAATCCATATTGCAAAAACAAGGAATTCGTTTTGGTAATAGCATTTTAGCCGATGGTTCGGGTCTATCTCGCCATAATCTTGTGGCACCTAAAACGATGCTATCCGTTTTAGAATACATCGCCAAAAACGAAGATAAACTACATTTAATGGAAACTTTCCCCATCGCAGGTGTAGATGGCACGATCAGTGGGCGAGGTGGATTAATTAGCCCGCCATTAGTGAAAAACGTGATTGCTAAAACTGGTTCTTTGAAAGGCGTTTATAACCTAGCTGGCTTTATGACAAATGCGCGAGGGGAAAAAGTGGCATTTGTACAATTTATTAATGGCTACTCAACTGGCGATTTGGAAAGCAAAACAAAACGTGCCCCATTAGTACAATTCGAGCGTAATTTATATAACGAACTCTATAAATATTAAGGTGCTGTAGTAGATAACAACTAAAAATCCTATTTAAGTTAGAATAAACCAATGAGAAAAAGTCACTTAAGCCAGCATAAATAAAATAAACTCATTGAACTGTTTGCCGTAGGTGTCACAGCAAGAACAGCCAGTAAATTGGTTAATGTAAACAAAAATACAGCCACTTATTACTTTCATCGATTACGCTTACTCATTTATCAAACAAGCCCACATTTGGAAATGTTTGAAGGCGAAATTGAAGCCGATGAAAGCTATTTCGGTAGTACTCGAAAAGGCAAACGTGGGCGCAGTGTTGCAGGGAAAGTCGCGGTATTCGGGCTTCTCAAATGAAATGGCAAGGTTTATACCGTCGTTGTCCCTAATGCGCAATCAGAGACATTATTGCCAATTATCCGAGAGAAAGTTAAGCCTGATAGCATTGTGTATACGGATACCTTTCGTGGTTATGATGTGCTTGATGTCAGTGAATTTAGCCATTTTCGCATCAATCACAGCACGCATTTTGCTGAAAATCACAACTACATAAACGGAATTGGGAATTTTTGGAATCACGCAAAACGCCATTTACAGAAGTTTAATGGCATTCCCAAAGAGCATTTTGAGCTGTATTTAAAAGAATGTGAATGGCGTTTTAACAACAGTGAAATAAAATCTCAAATTTCCATTTTAAAACAATTAGTTAAGGGGAGTTTGGTCTAGTGATCTAGTACAGCCCCATAAAAAAGCCCTCGATATTCGAGGGCTTGATTTTTTACTATCGTAATAAAAATTAGCGACGTAAACCTAAACGAGCGATAGTGCTTTGGTATAAAGCAAGATCAGTACGTTTTAAGTAGTCTAAAAGTTTACGACGACGAGAAACCATACGTAATAAACCACGACGACCATGGTGGTCTTTTTTGTGCTCTGCAAAGTGAGTTTGTAAGTGGTTGATTTGTGCAGTTAATAATGCGATTTGAACTTCAGAAGAACCGGTATCTTTCGCATCACGACCAAATTCAGCAACGATTGCTGCTTTTTTTTCAGTACTTAGAGACATTTTTTACTCCTAAAAGGTAGTGTTGTTAATACATCATTCGCCGATCTCTAACTCAGCGATGACAAGGAAATCGCATTCTAACGATGAATAAGTTCAAATGCAAGATAAAGATTAAAGTTACCACACTTTTCATTATTAGAAGCGAATACCAGATCCAATCCCCACACCTAATCCTACACCATTACTTCCACCACCAGCACTAACACCACCACCCACAGTACAAGCAGCTAATATGCCTGATAATGCAAAAATAAAAAATATTTTCTTCATCATTTTTTCTTTATCAAGAAAATTTCAAATAAGCGATAAATCGAAATTAAATCTGTCTTTGCAATAGGTTTAAAAGGCAATAAAAGATAATAAACCCAGCTAAAACGTTGCAAAAATACGATCATATTTTGCCAATTTTTCGCTTCACAATGTGTTTGATAATACAACGCTACTTTTTGAATAAAAGTGTCCGAAATATCTTCTTCTCGACATAAACTATCAAAGAAAAATAACATATCCCGAATAACTACCCAATTTTGATTTCGGCTATTTGAACGAGATTCAAAATCAAGAAAAGTAACTTTCCCTTTATCCCAAGTAATATCTCGAATAGCAGGACGACCATGCACCAAATTTTTAGCATGCAAATCAATCAAAGCGAGACAAGCATCATAAATAATTAAAAATTTCTGTTGTTCATCTATATTTTTATTACATAGCCATTGTGATACGGTAAGTCCCACATTCTCTAAAACAAAAAAATGATCACTATAATAAGAGACTTTTGGCACTGGCGCATTTTGTTCAGCAAGCTTCAATAAAGTATATAATTCATTTTTAAAAGATTTTTTAGGATGGGGTTTTAATAATAGCCAAATACCTTTCAATTTTTCAGGTTGCTTCAACCAATATTTTTTTCCTTCATATTGAAAAGGATAAATTCGTTCATCTCGATGTTTTGTTACCAGTTGCTTCACATATTCTTGAAAATCATCATTTACCATCATATTCCCACTACTTTAGTATATTATTTATAATTTAAATAGAAATTAATTTAATATTTTCTATAATAACGTTTATTAAAAACTTTAAAATAAACTTTATTTACCACTAATAAAATTAAAAAATAACAAGAATATTATAGATATTTTAAAAATTTATTACAATTTAATAAGTAAAAGTGCGGTGAAAATCTAAGAAAAACTTTCACCGCACTTTTGTATGAATTAATAAAGAAAAATTAAAATGTTGAGGTATCTTGGAATAGTCCCACTTTTAAATCTGTCGCGGTATAAATAACACGACCATCTACTTCAACTTCACCATCAGCCATTCCCATAACTAGTTTACGATTAATAACTCGTTTCATATGGATTCGGTACACCACTTTTTTAGCTGTTGGCAAAATTTGTCCTGTGAATTTAACTTCTCCAACGCCTAATGCTCGCCCTTTTCCTTTGCCACCAATCCAGCCTAAATAAAACCCAACAAGCTGCCACATCGCATCCAATCCTAAACAACCTGGCATTACTGGATCGCCAATGAAATGGCAACCAAAGAACGGCAATTCAGGTTTAATATCAAGTTCGGCTTCAATGTATCCTTTACCGAAAGCACCTGTTTCTTCATTCATTTCAATAATACGATCCATCATCAACATTGTTGGCGCGGGTAATTGCGGGCCTTCTTTACCAAATAATTCGCCGCGACCTGACGCGAGCAAATCATCATAAGAATAGCTACTTTTTTTATTAAGTGTACAAGCGTTTTGCATTTCAGATTCCTTTATATATGATAAATCCAGTTTATAACTGATATATCTATTTTAAAATGAACGCAGTAAACTGTAAATAGCTAACACTTGTTCGCAAAACTTGTCGGAGCAGTCACTCTTAGAAATTATAGAAAAAAAGAAAAGCGAAAAAATGCTCGCTTTTCTCTATTAGGAGCGGAAAAAATGCCAAAAACTTTTTCGTTCAGAATCGGCACGTCCCTCAATACGACGTTGAATAAGACGAGATAAAGGCTCAGTTTTTTCTGTATAATCTTTGTTTTCATCTAACAAATCACGCCCAAATAACAATTCACAAGCCTGATAAATATCTTCCACAGGATAAATAAAAAACTCGCCATTTTTTACCGCACTTTTCACTTCATTAGACAAACTCAGTTGCTGAATAGTCGTCATTGGAATGATTACACCTTGTTTTCCAGTCAAACCGCGACGTTGGCAAATAGTAAAAAAGCCTTCAATTTTATCATTTACACCACCAACAGAATGAACAAGTCCAAATTGATCAATCGATCCTGTAATTGCGATATGTTGAGGCAAAGGCAAATCAGCTAAAGCGCTTGCTAGCACACAGAAAATCGCCAAAGATGCACTATCACCATCAATTTCACCATAAGACTGTTCAAACACTAATGAGGCAGAAAATGGCAATTGCGAGGGCAAATCTAAGATATTGGAAAGGCAAGCTTGCGCAATCATCATGCCTTTACCGTGAATATTTCCCGCTAGTTCATTTTTTCTTTCAACATCAATCACTTCCCCATCGCCAAATTGCACAATACAACTAATACGCGAAGGTTCGCCGAAACATACTGGCGTACCAGGATATTCAATTACCGAAAGCCCATTAATTTGTCCAACAATTTCGCCTTGCGTTTCGACATAAACTTGCTCGTTTAAAATATCGGCATAAGTTTGTTCTTTTAAGAAACCATATTGTGCTAATTTTTGTTGAAAAATACCCTCAAAATCCACCGCACTTAATGCAGTTTTTTCAGCAAAAGTTGAAGCATCCTGTAATATTTCTTTTAATTTGAGAGGAGATGCATTAATTAAAAAGCGATTTTCACTTTCACGAACTAATAATTGATAGAGTTTATTTAAAGCAAGAAAATCTAGCTCAATATTTTGCTCTTGAGCCATTTGTTGTACATAACTCGCCCAAGTTTTTTGTTCCTCCACTTCAGCTACAGAAATATAACTTTCAATTTCAGCATAATCGGCGAAAGAATAAAGATTTTCTTCTAACTCAGCCAAAGTGGCTAATTCAGTACGATTACCAAGTACAATCACTTTTAAGTTCAGCGCATAGCTTGGTATATCACAAGGTAAATTTTTAAATGGATGGGCTGAATACCAGTCAAAAGTCTGGGTTTGCAGAATTTGTTTTAATCGCCCCCATAAATCAAATTGAGATAACAATGTTGCCGCACTTAAAATCAAAACGCCACCATTAGCCTTATGCACCAATCCCGGCACTAATTGAATATCTTGTGAACTTGGATGAATCCGAAAACTACCGAAAAGCTGGAATTGATCGCAATACAATGCACTTAACGCCTCTCCTTGACTAGCAAAATTATCATCTAAAGATTTTGCTGGCTCAGTATAAACATGAGGAAAAGAAAAAGAGTCGCCCTGCTCTATCACATAATTTACACCAAAAATTGACCGCACTTTATGATGATTTTGCGATATAAAATTTTGTAATAACTCCGCATATTCAACAGGTTCGCCCACTTTCATCATTAGTAAGGAACGTGTCGGATGACGTAAAAATAAATCGATACCCTGTGTAGCATTCGGTTGTAACGCCCAGAAATCCACTGGTTCTAAAGGAAAATCTTGAATTACCAAATCAGGTTGTAATGCCTGCCAATTTAAAGATTGCTCAATAGCTTGTTGTTGAGAAAATAATGAACTCACGGCTGGTCTCTTTCTAGAAAAATTGACCACATTATCGCATATTTAATAGCCTTGTGAAAATCCACTAGAAAATCGGCATAAAAACACGTATATTAATGCAGTTACCACGTCACTCAATGATAAAAAATGAAATACCAAAAACTCGAAAATCAAGAATCAAATTGGAAATGGATTTACCTAATTCGTAAACATCGCGAAGGGGAAAATATTACTCGCTACGAAGAACGTAGTTTGCAAGAAGCTAAAGCCCAAGAATTATTAGAATCCCAAAATTATCCTTCACAAATTGAAGAATGGATTAAAAATCATCTTTCTCCAGCCTTACCAATTAAGCTTGATCAAGCCATTCGTGCCCGCCGTAAACGCTTTTTTAATGGAGAAAAACAACATACCAAGAAAAAATCCATTGATTTGGAATATGCTGTTTGGCTACGTCTTTCTAAATATTCTCGAAAAATGAAGATGACACTTTCGGAAACAATTACCTATATGATTGACGAAAGAGAAAGCAAGGCACAATTTGAAAATCAAATGGCAGCAATGAAAACCAGTTTGAAGAATTTATTAAAATAATCTTCCCCAAAAGTTATTTTAAATGGAGATTATCTGATTGATTTATCTTCCAAATTTACCGCCTTTTACTAATTTAAATCTTCCAATAATTTTCCCAATCCGCTCTGGCGTTTGACGGTCTGACGAATCGCTGTTTTCCATATTTTTTCATCGGCAAATACAGTGAGTTCTTTTTTCGCACGAGTGACGCCCGTGAAAACTAATTCTCGCGACAGTACTGGATTTACTTCTGTTGGAAGCACCATGACAGTGTGTTCAAATTCGGAACCTTGAGATTTATGAATCGTCATCATAAAAGCGGGTTCGTGCGCTGGAATTCGGTTTGTCAGCACTTCTCGATTGCCAAACCATACTTTGCCATTTGCCAAGCATAGTCCAATATCGCCGTTATAAAGGCGAACGTTATGATCATTTTCAGTAATCATAATTGGCTTGCCGATATACCAATCTTGTTCATTACGGAACCAAAGCAATTTTTGCTCTCGCAACGCTAACGCAATTTCTTTATTGAGATTTTCGACACCTAAATTGTTATTACGAAGTGCGGTTAAAAATCTCACAGAATTAAATTGCGCTTGAATGGCTTCGGCATAGGAAATGCCTTGTTCATTTTTAGCGTTAGGATCAATTTTTTGTTTACGTAAATCGTCCAACATTTTTAAGAAAGTGCGGTAATTTTCCACCGCACTTTTCACCACTTGATTGACCGCATCGCTTTCATCATTTAGGGCATTAAAGTGCAATTCTTGCGGATAATGGTCAAATAACTCAAGGCTATCGTCTGCTTTGCCTTTTTGAATGAATTCAGCCAATTTTCCAATGCCTGAATCTTTATCAAAACGGCGACTTTCTGTTAGATGGCATAAGCAATCACGTATTGGATTTGAACAATCGGAACCTTCTACTTTGTAGCCTGTTGTTGCTAGTAAGTATGCGACTTGTTCATGACTATAAGGTTGAGTAACAAATTGAGCTAATTCCCCCAATACAGCCCCAGCCTCAACAGAGGCTAATTGTGCCTGATCGCCTAATAAAATTAATCGGGTTTCGGGCTTTAACGCATTGATAAGTTTTACCATCATCGGCAAATCAATCATTGATGTTTCATCGACAACTAACACATCTAATTGCAAAGGGTTATGGCTGTTATAGCGCGTGTAATCATTAAAGGCGTTCACGCCCAGTAAACTATGCAAGGTGCTGGCTTTTTGTGGAATCGCATTGAAAAGTGAATGGGATACATTCATTTTTTCTTGCATAAAACCTAACGCATTTTTAATCGACTCTTCCAAACGGGAGGCGGCTTTGCCAGTCGGTGCAACCAATTTGATGTGTAATTTACAATCAAATAATTCTTGTAGAACGAGCAATAAACGCGTAACTGTCGTGGTTTTTCCTGTTCCTGGGCCACCCGTAATAATCGAAAATGGACTTTTAATCGCTGTCGCCACTGCCACTTTTTGCCAATCTGTTTTTTCCTGTTTTTCAGGGAAATATTTCTCTAATTTTTGATGAATTTCATCATAAGAAAAGGCTAAAGTGCGGTGTTTTTTTAAAGTGTTTTTTATATATTGCGCGATACGATATTCATCTTGCCAAGTACGATAGAAATACAACGCGCCAAATTGAAATACCATTGGTGCAATTTGATTGACGGGATCTTGCGTAAATGCCATATGCCCGCACAACGCATTTTGCCAATCTTCCACAGCTAAATAACCAATCTTTTCACGAATTTCAGCTAAATAGTCTTCTTCTGTAGTGCGATAAGCCAAGCCAAATAAATTATGTTCTAAATAGCGATCTAATTGGCTGCAAGTATTTCCCTGCGTATAACGCCAACTACAAAGTGCGGCTAATAATATAGCTAAATTTTTGATTGGTTCCGCATAATCCGTATGACATTGTTTATCAGCTATCAACTTAGCAAAATAATAATCACCTTGAGAAAGAATGCGCTGCTCTTTAAGTTTGTGTAATACAGATAACATTAAAACACCCCGTCTAATTCTGTGATTAATTCAACGCTTGGACGATCGTAAAATACGCCAGATTGTGGTTCACCGTTCATTCCACGTAAGAAAAGATAAAATACCCCGCCGAAATCTCGTGCATAATCGTAATGAGGCACAACGCTTTGTAAATAACGATGTAATGCCAGCGTATAAATTAAATATTGCCAATCATAGTGACTGTGTAACATTTCTTTTTTCAATGCCTCTTGATTGTAGTCAGCAAGGGTTGAACCTAAGAAATTAGATTTATAATCAATAAGATAATATTTTCCATTATGGCGGAAAACTAAGTCAATTGAACCTCTCACCATTCCTTGAATTTGCTCAAATTGAAGTGGCTCGCTTGGTAAATGATGATGGGCTTTCAATGTGCGATTAAACTCTTCAACATCAAAATGTTCCCAAATAGCCAGATAAAATGGCATTTCTTTAATGCAATCTTTATTTGCCAAATCAGCTAATGCTATTCCTATTTCATGAGAAAGTGGCGTATGTGAAATCTGTTGTAGCCAATTTTGTAGCGGCTCTGTAAAAGTTTCATCTAACTGTAAGGATTGTCTTAATTTGTCAATTTCTTCTATATTTGCTAAATCAGAAAAATAGCAATTTTCAAAATGGCGATGCAATGCAGTCCCGACTTGTTTACCTCGTGGTAAATCTAAAATATTTGATTCATTTTCGTTTAAAAGTGCGGTGGATATTTCAATAGCATTTTGACTATCGTAATCTTTTGCGTCATCAAAAACAGCGTGTTTTTTCTCCGCACTTTCAGCGAAATAATTTTGTCGGCGATGACCTTGTTCAATTGAAGTAAAACTGGTTATTCGCCAATCTTGCTCAATATTGCCCGTAAATTCTGCGGCTTTAAGCTCATCATTTTTTGTATTGATAGATAAAGCCGGAAAAGCCTCTAGATTTGGCTTAGTACAGATTTCCACATTATCTCGCATTTTTTCTTTAAAGGCTTGCAACAACGTCTCGGTATCTTTAGAATTCGACAAATTTATTTCCTTGCCTATTTCACCTTGGCTTAATACATAATGTAAGGCATTCCATTTTTTATCAAATTGTGCAGGCAACGCGAATGCCATTTGATATTTGGCACGTGTTAAAGCCACATAAAGTAAACGTAATTCTTCAGCAAAAGTTTCTTCACAAAGAGCGTTTAAATTGCGATTTTCTATATCCCATAAGGTTTCATCTCGTTCTTTAGAATAATAAATATTGATGTCTTTTTTACTTGGATCTTTGCTCGGCACAGCTAAAAATGGTAGCCAAACTAAATCATATTCTAAGCCTTTAGATTTATGGATTGTCACTATTTTTACCAACTGGCGTTCACTTTCTAAACGAATTTGAGCCTCTTGACGACCTTCGCCTTGAATTTGTTTTTCAAACCAACTGAGCAATGCCGATTCACTTTCGTGTAGCGTGGCAGCTTGTTGTAAAATTTCTGCCAAATGTAGGAAATCCGTTAAATCTCGCTCGCCCGTGGCTTGGCTTAATAAGCGTTCTGAAATGCCTTGCTCCAATAAAATTTGATGTAACATTGCCAATATTCCTTGGCGTTGCCAAGTTTGTTGGTATTGAGCAAAACTATCTGCCCAACGTTGCCAATCTGCTTCATTTTGCTGAATTTGATGAATATCCGCTGCATTTAAGCCAAAAAGTGCGGTCGCAATCGCGTTCAAAATTGGACGTTCTGCCACATTCAAACAGGCTTTAAGCACCCAAGCTAATTCTTTCGCAACATTGCTATCAAATACGCTATTTTGATCAGAAAGATAAACTGACGCGATCCCTAATTTTTGCAATTCATTTTTTACTAAAGCCGCTTCATTTTTATCACGCACTAATACGGCAATATTTGCCGCTTGCAATGTTTTACGAGTATCTTCATTTTGAAAAACTGCCTGATTTTCAGCCGCACTTTTTAGCCAATGTTGAATAGAAATAGCACATATTTTTGCCATTTCAGTTTTATTCACTTTGTCACTTTCAGTTAGATAAAAACGATAAGCTGGTTCGGCTTTGCCATTTAAATAAAATCGCAGATGATCATCACGAGAATCAACAGCAGTAAATTTAATATTTTGATAAATAAATGGCGATTGAGGAAAATCGAATAAAGCATTTACACCATCAACCAAATGCTTCTCTGAACGATAATTTTTAGTGAGTTCAAAGCGAGATTGGGCTTCGTCTGAGGCTTTTAGATAAGTAAAAATATCTGCGCCACGGAAACGATAAATCGCCTGCTTCGGATCACCAATCATAATAAAACCAGTATTTTTTTCGGGATTATCACGATAAATTTTTGAAAAAATAGCGTATTGTTGTGAATCCGTATCCTGAAATTCATCAATCATCGCAAAAGGATATTGGAAACGAATCATTTCCGCTAATTCATCCCCTTGCGCATCTTGCAGGGCTTCACAAAGCAAACGCAATAAATCATCAAAGGATTTTTCTTGATGATTTAGTTTATAGTCTAAAAGTTTTTGTTGTAAGCCTTGTCGATAATGATAAAGAGTGAGTTTGCTTAGTAAATCTGGTGTCATTAAGGCATTAACGCGCTTTTCAAGCTCTGCAAAAATCGGGGAATAAAAAGGCGTTGCGGTTTTTTTATCTTTATTTTTATCCGTTGATTCTTCGCAATTTTTCTCAATAGATGATTGTAGGAAATAGTCTTTCAATGTGGTATTAATTTGATAATCTCTAGGATTATTTGACCATTGATTGATTTTATTAATCCAATCCCCTAAACGCTTTACTTGGTACTTTTTACGATTTAACGATTTCAACTGATCTTTTGGATAATCTTTCTCCAGTTCATTGGTAATAATCGCTAAAATTTCATCCGCACTTTCTAACCAAAATGCCTTTAATTCATTCAACGCCTTTTGATAACCACCAAGATATTGCGGTAAAAAGATTTGTATTGGTACAGATAACGCCTGTTTATTTTCAATCTCCACCTGCAAATCTTTACCTAAATCCGCTTTCAACAAAGACAACACCTTTGCTGGTGATACTAATTCTGTCGCGATAAAATTCGCAGATTCAAAATCCAACGGATAAAAATGCTCTCGCCAAAATTCATTAGCAAAACGAACTAATAAATCAGATTGATCTTTTATTAATTCTAAATTGAAATGAATGCCAGAATGGAAAGCATATTGCATCAACATACGGCGACAAAAACCGTGAATGGTATAAATCGCCGCCAGATCCATATTTTGTTCAGCTAACTTTAAGCGATGAATTGCCTCAAAAATATCTAAATTATCACAAAGTGCGGTAAGAAATTCATCATTTTTAAATGCGGATTTATCTTGGGTTTTAGCAAAGGCAGTGAGTTTATTAATCGCATCTGTTATACGCTCACGAATTTTTTTCTTGAGTTCTTCTGTTGCCATTTCCGTAAAGGTTACCACCAGAATTTCTTCCACATTTAATGGACGTGAAAAATTATTTTCTCCCGCCTTTAATAAAAGTCGGAGATATAAAGAACCAATAGTGTAGGTTTTTCCCGTACCAGCAGATGCTTCGATTAAGCTAATTTGATTTAAAGGTAGCGTGATGGGATTCAGTGGGATTGTTTCGGCCATAGATTTTAACAGATGAGAACTAATGGCATCATTTTACAAAATTTGAAGTCACAAATGCAAAAAAAGGACGCTTTTCAGCGTCCTAATTCTTCTTTATCTAAACTTTAAAAAATTAAAGTGCAGATTTTGCTTTTTCAACTAATGCAGCAAACGCTACTTTGTCGAATACAGCGATATCAGCAAGAATCTTACGGTCGATTTCAACAGATGCTTTTTTCAAGCCGTTGATGAATTTGCTGTAAGATAAACCGTTTTGACGCGCTGCAGCGTTGATACGTGCAATCCATAATTGACGGAATTGACGTTTACGTTGACGACGGTCACGATATGCGTATTGACCAGCTTTGATCACCGCTTGGAAAGCAACGCGATACACGCGTGAACGTGCACCATAATAACCTTTAGCAGCCTTAAGAACTTTCTTATGGCGTGCTCTTGCAATAACACCACGTTTTACACGAGCCATTATTTAATCTCCTATGTAATATTTTTCTAAAATGAACTAATCGTACGTTTTGCTTAAATAACGGCTTATGCGTATGGTAAGCAAGCTACTACTAAAACTTGGTCTGCTTTCGCAACCATTGATTTATGACGTAAATGACGTTTACGTTTAGTTGTTTTTTTAGTCAAAATATGACGTAAGTGAGATTGTTTACGCTTGAAACCACCAGAAGCAGTTTTTTTGAAGCGCTTCGCTGCGCCGCGTACTGTTTTGATTTTAGGCATTGTTAAAATAACTCCGCATTTTTCGTTTAAAACAACATAATCAGGCGAACTTATAAAGTTACTTGGAAGCACTGATCATTTCCATCATAAGGCAAATTAAATTGCCTTTTCAAAAGCAGTTAGGCTGCGTAGTGTGCCTAACATGCAGTTGTCTTTTCATTTAAGTCAAACTTAAACAAAAAGATTTGCTGAAGAATCTCAGCAAAATTCTTATTTTTTCTTCGGTGCTAACACCATTACAGCCTGACGGCCTTCTAATTTACCTGGTGCAGATTCAACCACTGAAATTTCAGCTAAATCATTTTTTACGCGCTCTAATACATCTAAACCGATGTCTTGATGAGCCATTTCACGACCGCGGAAACGCACGGTAATTTTCGCTTTGTCACCGTCTTCTAAGAAACGGATTAAGCTGCGTAATTTAACTTGATAGTCACCTTCGTCTGTGCCAGGGCGGAATTTAATTTCCTTAACTTGCACAACTTTTTGTTTTTTCTTTTGTTCTTTAGCGGTTTTACTTTTTTCGTAAAGGAATTTACCGTAGTTCATAATGCGACAAACCGGCGGCTCTGCATTTGGGCTAATTTCAACAAGATCAAGCTCTGCTTGTTCTGCCATTTCTAGGGCTTGTTGAATAGAAACAATCCCTGCCTGTTCACCATTTTGGTCAATTAAACGAACTTCTTTTACACGAATCTCTTCATTGATACGGTTTGGGCGATTTACTGCCGGTGCTTTTTTTACGGTTTTAATAATCGTATTCCTTCTATTGGTTAATAGTAAAAATCTTTTCGCTAAAAATAAAAGATTTCAAATTTGTTGCCCGCGAGAAACGAGCAAAATCCCACGAATTCTATAGTATTCACACCACTTATGCAACAAAATTTAGCCTTTAATAAGCGAAATTTCCACGCTTAAACTTTCGCCAAATTCAAGTAAGTGATGAATGCGTGCAGTTTCTAAGCACAACATCGTTTGATAGCCAGTTTCACTCATTCCACTCGTCTTTTTGTGCCAAGGATTCCAAAGGACAAATTGACTTGCATTATGATGATGCAGTGCAATTGTACGATTGAAACTTTTATCTAGGATTTGATTCTGCATGTTTTCTGCGGAATAAACGCAATCAACATTTTCAGAAATGTGACGCGGTGACGGAACATTTTCTTGTTGTTGGTTTAAGCTATTAAAACAAGTTTCAGGTAAACCTTGTACTTCCACTTGATTAATATCCCCAATATTAAAATAGGTATGTAATGCTGCTTGGGCTGATTCTTCGCCATAATGGGTAAAAGTTAAATGACATTTGTCTGTAAATACCATAGCAATTTTCGCTTCGATAATATTTAAATCAGAAAACAACTCAAATTCTAACCGCACTTTATGGGCTGAAATATCATAATGGCTTAACTGCCATAAACGAATACGAGCTGTGCCGTGCGCAGGTTGTTTTACGCCACCAAACCAAGGATAGCAAATCGGTACACCACCACGAATAGCATTGCCATTTTTGAATGGCTCTACTTCACTTAGCCATAATACATCTTGCTTCGCATTTTGCGGTTTCCAACTGATAAGCTGTGCCCCTTGCAGGGAAATTTTTGCTGTTCCAACAGCGTGTTTTAGATAAAGAATGGGAATATCATTATGTTGAACAAGATGAAGTTCTGGTGTCAGTGTTTTTAGTAATGTTGTTTTCATGTTTATTCCTATTTTAAAAGATAAATAAGGTGCAGAGATAACAAAGGGCGTATCAGATACGCCCTTAATCTACGACTTTGATTAAATTTCGTCAATAATTCGATAAACCCAATTTTCCAGTGGGTCATTCAGACGTTTCATCTCTGCACGAATTTCTTCCAACATCTCTTTTTTGATTCTGTTATATTGAGGATCATAAAACAAATTGTGCATTTCTTCTGGATCGTTACGGATGTTGTAAAGTTCGCAAACATCAGTCGCATTAAATACGAGTTTGTAATCTTTACGACGCCACATACGCTGTTCAAAATACACAAAATGCCCCGCAAGCTGACCAAGTACACCTTTTCGTTGGTTATCTTGGTGTTGGCGCATAATCGGAAGAATGCTCTGCCCTTCAAAACTTTCTGGCACTTTTTGATTGGCTAAATCAAAGACTGTTGAAGTTAAGTCGTGAAGATAAACAAGGTTATCATCTTCTTGATTTACACGATCAGAGTTTGGATCTTTGATAATCATCGGAATGTTGTATGGCTGTTTAGAACCCTATCCGCCTTGTCGTTGCAGAAAACGCTGGTTTCACTTCACATTCCCCTTGTAGTGCCATCAGCCAATCTTGCACCTTGTGAAAAGGGGAAAATTGGTGACGACGAGCCACTGCAGCAAAATCCCCTGGTGTCAGCAGATTAAGCGATTCAATCTGACTTAAATCCTCTTCCGATAACAACGGCAATCCTAAAATTTCTGCTTGTTGTTTAGCAAAATCTAAGCGTTGTTTGAGCGTTAAATAATCAAACTTCAATTTTAAATCAAAACGGCGTAAAGCTGCGTGATCAAGAACCTCAATTAAATTTGTTGATACCACCATCAGGCCCTCAAAGCGTTCAATTTGTGTTAGCATTTCATTCACTTGCGAACGCTCCCAGCTTCGATTTGCGCCTTCTCTAGAAAATAAGAACGTATCTACTTCATCTAGCACCAATATTGCATTATCGGCTTTCGCTTGTTCAAAGGCTTGAGCAATATTTTGTTCTGTCCCGCCCACATAAGGATTAAGTAAATCTGAGCCTTGTCTTAGCAATAGCGGCATGTCCAACTGTTCCGCAAGCCACGCTGCCCAAGCAGTTTTTCCTGTTCCCGGCGGGCCATAGCAACAAATTCGCCCTTTTTTCGACCGTTTTAACCCTTCACTAATACGATGAATATTGTCGTTACAAGCCACATAATCCAAGTTGTAGTCGGCTTTGCCTAAAACAAGCGGTTCAATTTTCGGTTTATTTTGCGATTTTAACGTTTGATTAAACATCATGAGCAAAGTCTCAGCAAAATTTGATGTATTGAGTTCCTTTGCCACCCGAATTGTGCGGCTTAAAATCGCCGGCGTTAATGACCGCACTTTAGCAAAATGCTGCACATAGGCCGGACTTAATTTTCCCTCAGTCAGTTGCGTAATCAGTGCTGACTTATTTTTCAACGGCAAATCTGGCATTTCTAAAATAAAATCAAAGCGGCGTAAAAAAGCAGGATCTATGCCCGAAACAGAGTTAGATAACCAAATCATCGGCACGTTATTGTTTTCCAATAACTGATTTGTCCACGCTTTATTTTTTTGTGCAACAGAACGCTCCATAAACGAGCCGTTAAACACATCTTCAATTTCATCAAAAATTAAAAGCGCCTGCTTGCCGTTCAATAGCGTTTGAGCAAGACGACTGTAGTTCAGGCGTTGCTCTGCCTTCACAACATCTCCGTCAGAATCCATGTAAGTAATGTTATACGCCGAAATCCCCAACGCCTGTGCAAGCAACCCGGCGAATTCTGTTTTACCAGTGCCAGGCACGCCATAAATTAAAAGATTCACGCCTTTTCGATGATGTTTTAGTGCTTGTTGCAAATAAGTCAACATCATCTCTTTCATGCCGGCAATATGGTCAAAATCATCCAGTTGCAGACTTGGCACTTGAGCGACTTCCGTACAAGATTTTAATAGGACGTTTTCGTTTAATGGTTGTGTCACAAATTCATCAAAATCTAAGGTTTCGCCCCAATCTAAATAATCATGCACACTATCGGGGCGATAATCGCGATCAATCAGGCCATAAGCATCGAGTTTACTGCCTTTCTTTAAGGCAGATAGAATCTGATTTTTCGGCTGTTTAAGTAAATCCGCCATGATCGCAGCCGTTCTTTGTAAATCCGATTTCGGCAAGTAGCCAAACAAATCTCGCATAGCTCCTTCACTACGTAAATGCATGGCAAAGCGGAGAAGTTCCTGTTCAACGGGATTCAGTTGCAAAAATTCTGCCAACGTTGCCAAATTTTCATACGCCTGTTTCCATAACTCAGGTAAAAGTGCGGTGGATTTTTGGAGTTTTTTATACCGCTCTTTTAAAAGCCGACGAGCAACCGTGCGTAAATTTTTATCATTCTCTAATTCTTCAGGCAGCCCAAATGCACTGGCAATTTCATCACTTCGCCAGCTAGTCTCCCGAAACACTTCGGAAAAACCTTTATGCTCAAATAAAACTTTAAGCATCATATTTTCAGTATAAGAAGACACTGTCGGTGGGTTTAATTTATATTCAGACATAAAAAAATACTCCTTACTGGGTTGGTAAGGAGTATTTTAGTGAGTAGTGCGACAAAAGGTGTCGTTAAGGATAGTTTTAAGAACGTTTGTTAATCAACCATTCAACTAAACCAGCACTAATTACAAGCTCTGCCATTTTTCGGCCATTTACAAGCTTAATTCCTTTAGCTTGATATTGTTTTTCATCTATGTTTTCTAAACCAGAATGATATACGTAATACATTTCTGAATAACCATAGTTTTTATATTCACTTTCAAAGTTCGAAACATATTCGTCTAATTGTTTAATATCCGTATCTGACTTAATTTGCACAAATACTCTCTTCTGCGTTGAAGACGAATACAAATCAAGATCTATTCCTTTCTCCGTTTTACCTAAAACAGAGTATCGTTGCCATCCTAATTTAGAAAAAACAAGATCCGTTAAAAGTTCAAAGTCACTCCACCATAAACCTTTAATTAATTTTTCAACTGATTTAATTAATGTTTCATACGCCTCTTTCGCTTCTGTAATTTCCTCAATAACTTCACCATTTATACGACGTATTAAATAGTCCTCCATCTCAACACCACAAATCGTCCCTCTATAGGCTTGGACCTTTGTTACTCTACCATCAAGATTATCGACTAAAAGCTCTTTACCGTTAGCATCAACGCAAGACCAATTCCCATTGTTACTAATAACTTTTCTTGTTCTAGAACCATCGCTTTCCTCAACAACCTCTTTACTGCAAAAAGCCCAATATAATTTACGTCCAAAGAAGGTGATCCAAAGTGTATCTTCCCCAAGTTGATAAAAATCTTGAATTTGTCTCAAGTGATTTGAAACAGTTCCTGTATGGTCACTCCAATAAGTTTTACAATATTCAATACAACTATCCCATTGATTATTCAAACATTCTTTGTGAATCTCTGATGTAGATTCATAGCCAAGACGAATCGTATTTTTTGTACTTGCTGTACTATTTTTATCAATACAATCTTTTTCCCAACATCCTTTTATGCCTAATTTAATAAAACGAATATTAGTAGGTTCAATTTTTTCAAACATAGTTTTTCCTTATTTCTAGTTAAAATTCACCGAATTATAGATAATTGAGCAAAAAAAAAACAATTTAAACATATTTTTTACTCAATAATAGAATGACAACAAACTACCGACAAATCATCCGAAAACGATTGCTTCTCAATCATCTTGCGGCAAACCGTAAGGCGATATTTATCATCGGGATATTTCTGCCAAATTTTTTCGCGCATTTCATCTGAAAGCCCGTCGGTCAAGCCGTCAGAACAAAGTAATAAACTTTCCCCTTGCTGAATTTCAATTTCTTGATAAAAAATTTTATCTTGAAATTCGGAATAATCGGCGACTAAACAAGAAGAAACGCCGCCATAAATCGTGGCAAAATCTTCTTCTTTTTTATCGGGGAAATCAGTCAATAATTCAGAAAGAATAGAATGATCTTGGGTGATTTGTTGCCATTTTCCTTGGGCATCAATTAAATAAGCACGACTATCGCCTACGCTGAGAATTTTCGCTTTACGGGTTATTTGATCAATTTCGGCAGCCACAAATGTGGTCGCCGAACCAAAATAATCCTCAGCTAATTCTGCTGATAAACTGGATTGTAAATCGTAGATCGTTTGACGGTTTATACTTTCCATTTGGCTTAATAATTGCATAGCCAATTTGCTCGCTTTTTCAGGTCGGTTGCTATTAGAAATACCATCTGCCACGCCCACAATAAAGTGCGGTCGGTTTTCAAGGCGTTTTTCAGCCGTTTTGAGTTTATATTGAAACACCGCCTCGCCATTAAAAAGGGCATCTTGGTTGCGTCGCTTGTTGCTGCCAATTTGTTGGCAAAAGGTAATTTCGCAAAAATTTTCCATTATTCAACCGCTTGTTGAGAAGGATTTAGAAGGCGATCAATCGCTTTTAGTGCATCTAACGCTTTCATTTCTAGACTTAAAAAGTGCATTTTCGGCACGCCTGCATCTTGTGGGTTAATACGGATAACCCCCCCTTTTTTTGCTTTCGCCGTACGTTCAGAAAATCGACGCACAGTTGGAATGGCTTTTCCTGCTCCCAGTTCGATAACGACGAGATTTTGCACTTCTTTTAACCACGATTCTAACCGCACTTTTTTAAAATCCTGATATTGACTTGCATAACTCCAATCATTAAACATTAGTACATTTTGACGAGCAAAGCCCCCACAATAAGGACAATGTGGTTTTTCACTGGTTAAACATAAGTTTTCATTATCCACGACAGGTTGAAAACTTGATGCAGACCAACTTAATCCTCGACAATTATTGACACATTGAAGACGCTCCAAAGTACCATGTACTTCATAAACATGGCTATCATTAAAACCAGCCTTTTGAAAATGCCCATCAACATTACTGGTAAAAACAAAATATCCATGAGGTTTATCTCCCGCCCAGCATTTTAAAATCTGATACCCTTCGTGAGGAAGAGTATTTCGGTATTGAACTAATCGATGCCCATAAAACCAATAGGCTAGTTCCTGATTATGCTTATAAGCTAGTGGCGTTGCGATCTCTTCAAAAGATATATTATGTTCTTTAAACATAGGATAAGCATTCCAAAATCCGCCAACGCTGCGGAAATCGGGAAGCCCAGAATCCACGCTCATACCCGCACCAGCTGTAATTAAAATGCCATCCGCTTTGCGGATAAGTTCCACTGCATAATTCAAATCATTTTTCATAATACTTTTCTCTGCCCATTTTTCATTGATGAAATAATACCCGCTTGTTCCAACTGTTCTAAAATTTGCCCAGCTCGATTAAAACCCAACATAAATCTGCGTTGAATCATTGAGCAAGATGCAAATTTTTGTTGTTGCACATATTTTTTTACATCCTCAAAAAGTGGATCTCTTGCCATAATTACTTTCATTGCCATTATTTGCTCCTTTTTCTTAATTAAAGGCTTTATAAATATGTAAGAAGTAAAGAATTTCTCTTTATGGAGAAATTATATGAAAGGAAGCGACAACTTGTGTCGTTTGTGAATATTGAAAGCGGTTATTTTTAGAAGATTTTTTGCAAATAAGATGCTCTGTATTGCAATATGCATATTTATCTGGTTATATATACATGTTAGTTATTAAGGAAAATAATATGAATAACCAAAACCCGATTGAAATTTACCAAACTCAAGATGGCACAACGCAAGTGGAAGTGAGATTTGAAAATGACACCGTTTGGCTTTCCCAAGCGCAGATGGCTATGTTATTTGGTAAAGATATTCGCACCATCAATGAGCACATTACCAATATATTTGATGACGAAGAACTTGAGAAAGAATCAACTATCCGGAAATTCCGGATAGTTCGCCAAGAAGGTAAACGCCAAGTCAATCGTGAAATTGAGCATTATGATTTAGATATGATTATCTCTGTTGGCTATAGAGTAAAATCTAAACAAGGCATTAGTTTCCGCCGTTGGGCAACTGCACGTTTAAAAGAATATCTGACTCAAGGCTATACCATTAACCAAAAACGTTTACAGCAAAATGCTCACGAATTAGAACAAGCACTTGCGCTTATTCAAAAAACGGCAAATTCATCGGAATTAACGCTAGAAAGCGGTCGCGGATTAGTGGATATTGTCAGCCGTTATACGCATACGTTTTTATGGCTACAACAATATGATGAAGGTTTACTTGCCGAACCACAAACACAGCAAGGCGGTACATTACCGACTTATGCTGAGGCTTTTTCTGCACTAGCAGAGTTAAAATCACAGCTGATGACAAAAGGTGAAGCAAGTGATCTCTTTGGACGTGAACGAGATAACGGCTTATCTGCGATTCTAGGTAATTTAGATCAAAGTGTATTTGGTGAACCTGCTTATCCAAGCATTGAAGCAAAAGCGGCGCATTTACTTTATTTTGTCGTCAAGAATCATCCTTTTTCAGATGGTAATAAACGTAGCGGCGCATTTTTATTTGTAGATTTCTTACATAGAAATGGGCGTTTGTTTGATCATAATGGATACCCAGTTATCAATGATACTGGGCTTGCCGCGCTCACTTTATTAGTTGCTGAATCTGATCCGAAACAAAAAGAAACGCTTATTAGGCTTATTATGCATATGCTTAAGCAAGAGAAAAAATGATAAATAGCGACCGAAGTCGCTATTTGTTTAAAAAGTGCGGTCATTTTTCTATGAGTTTTTGGTGTTCTCTAATAACTCTGCCACCACTTTTGGCACACCCTCGCCTGCTTTTTCTTTGATTGCAATAACTTGCTTACGAACAAATCCTGTATTTGGGTTAGGATCAATCAGATAAATTGGCGCTTTTCTTGGGGCTTCATTGACTAAGCCATTGGCTGGATACACTTGTAAAGAAGTGCCAATCACTAACACAACATCTGCTTGTTCCACAATATCAACCGCTCGTTCTAGCATCGGCACCATTTCACCAAAAAAGACGATGTAAGGGCGCATTGGGTGTCCATTTGGATCTTTATCTTCTAATTTCTGATCACCAAAACAATCCACAATATAACTTTCATCAAAGCTACTGCGAGCTTTATTTAATTCACCGTGTAAATGCAACACCTTCGAGCTGCCGGCACGTTCATGTAAATCATCCACATTTTGCGTGATGATTCTCACATCATAGGCTTTTTCTAGTTCAACTAAGGCGAGATGCGCAGCGTTTGGCTTAGCTGCTGCCGCATTTTTACGGCGTTGGTTATAGAAATCAAGCACTTTCGCACGGTTCTTTTGCAAGGCTTCGGGCGTACAAACTTCTTCTACTTTATGCCCTGCCCACAAACCATCTTCCGATCTAAAAGTTGGAATTCCACTTTCGGCACTAATGCCAGCTCCCGTTAATACCACGCAAATTGGTTTATTTTTCTCTGTCATTTTTCAGGCTCCTTTTATTAGCAAACTGTTCTGTACCAAAATGAACATGCTCGCCTTGAAATTTGCCAGCACCATTTTTAGTACGATCATCAATTAAATAATCACCTTGGTTGAGATTTTTATGATGGGATAAAATCAATCGTTTATATAAGGCTGAACCTTTTTCTTCACCGAAATAATGTTGAATCCATTTTACTTTATCACTCCAAGCAGAAGGATTATGCCAAGGCGCAGTAGAAAGCACATAAATATGATATTTTTTCATCAATTTATGCACCGCAGAAATCGCATTCGGCATAGGTTCCATTAAGCTAAAAATGCCCTCGACTTCATCATATCGACCTTCATATTCTCGCTTGGTTTTATCATCTAGTTTTGCAATACCTGATGGAAAATCTACCATCACATTATCCATATCAATATAAACAATTTTCTTCATTTTAATGCCCTCTCTGTTGATGGCTTAATGATAAAAGATGAAGCGACAATTTATGTCGTTAGGCATTTTCGTCTAAATAAGTGCGGTCAATTTCTTGGTAATCTTCACCAAAATGGGCTATCCACCATTCCAGCATAGCGCTCTTAATCACGGTAGCGGAAATTTCATATTCAGTGCCACAATCTTTTACTGTTTGATCCATTGATAATGGTGTTTCTGTTAAAAATCCACCAATATCTTTATTAATGCGGAAAGTTAATCGAATTTTTCGACCATAGGTAAAACCAAACTTTTGGCTTTCTACATAAGATTTCAAATTAAAATCAGGGCGTTCAAATATCATTGTACTCACTGTTACCTTAAGCAAGCGATGCAAAGCAAGGTGTAAAATATCGCCATTCTCATATTGTGCGACTAAATAGCTACTTGGTCCTTGTTGAACCAAAGCCAATGGCTTGACCTGTGCCTTATGTTCTTTACCGTGAATACTCCGATAATGCACCTGTAAAAATCGATTTTGATAAAGTGCGGTACTAATTTGAGAAAAAATTTCTGGATTGATTTTGGCAGGTAATAACGGCTGACTAGTTGGTGCAATAGCAACTTTATTAAGCCATTCTGCCCCTGATTTTTTATGGCTGTCATAAACCAAATTATATTCGGCCTGTTGAAAGAACGCCTCCATTGAGTTCATAATGCTAGAAGGCAAAATGCCATTGAGATATTGTTTAGCAAGCATAAGCACAAGTGATTGCTGTTCATTTAAAATCGGTAAATCCAAGCCTTTAGCATTTGATTTCCATCGATATCCATAAGGTTTATCACGCATATCTCGCTCAATTTCAAACTGTTGAGACAAACTTTCTAGCAGGCGTTGGATTGAACGAATATCACGTTGAACACCAATATCAGCAAGTTTTTGTAAGATTTCTTCTGCGGTAATAAAACGAGTTTTTGGAATAAGGCGTAAAATTTCAAGTTGAATTTGAAGTGCGGTTAAGTTTGAGGGCATTTTTATCTCCCTAATTTGAAAAAAATCATTATAAAAAATGCTGGAAAATTCCAGCATTATACTTTTTAAATCCGTCTGACTTGCCAGAAGGCTTTCGACCAATAAGGGTTATTCATTGAAGAATAGACGACTCCCCCTCTGGTGGAAGCATGAAGGAATTTATCTTCTTTTACATAAATCCCCACATGATAACCATTAGGACCTCGGCCAGTTTTAAAGAAAATTAAATCGCCAGTTTGAATATGTTCTTTGCGTACATGTTTACCATAATTAGCTTGTTCAACAGTGCTTCTAGGCAAACGAAGATTAAAACGATCGAAGAAAGTTTTCTGCACAAAACCAGAACAATCTACCCCACGACGAGAAACGCCGCCGAGCACATAAGGTGTACCAGCCCATTCATGTTGTTGTTCGCTCAACATGGCTATGGCCATAATAGGATCGCCGATTTGACCTTTATAGTTCATCGCATAATCATCGTTTTGAAAACTGGAACAAGCGAATAAAAACAGCGAGGCAGTAGCGATTAAAAATGATTTATATACTTTCATACCTTTTCATATAAAAAGTGCGGTAGAAATTCACCGCACTTTTTGTTGCTTACTATTTAGTTTTTTCTACACGGGCACGTAACTTTTGCCCAGGTTTAAATGTCACTACTCGGCGAGCAGAAACTGGCACAACATCACCTGTTTTTGGGTTACGCCCTGGGCGAGATGACTTATCGCGTAATTCAAAATTACCAAATCCTGATAATTTCACATCTTGACCAGATTCTAGCGATAAGCGGATCTCTTCCAAAAAGTTCTCCACCACATTTTTCGTATCTTGTTTAGATAAGTGATATTTATCGCTTAAATATTCAATAATATCAAGTTTAGTTATCGTAGCCATATTAATCCCTTAATTCAGCATTAAAGCGTTGTTTTACCTCCGCTAATACTGCTGAAATCACTGCATTAATTTCTTCATCTTCAAGTGTTTTTTCATTATCTTGGACAGTCAAGCTAATCGCTAAACTCTTATAGCCTTCAGCGACGCCCACACCTTGATATACATCGAACAAGTTCACTTGCACCAATTTTTCGCCACCTGCTTGTTTACATGCTGCGATTAATTCCCCTGCTGGTACGCTATCCGCGACGACTAAAGCTAAATCACGACGGTTTGCTGGGAATTTAGAAATTTCTTTTGCTTGCACCACATTACGTGCCGCAATTGCATTCCAAAGAATTTCAAATACAAACGTTTTGCCATTTAAGCCAAGTTTTTGACTAATAGATGGATGAATTGCACCAATAAAACCAATTTCTTGACCATCTAATTCAATAGCAGCAGATTGGCCAGGGTGTAATGCATCAAATTGTTTTGCAACAAAACGAACTCTATTACCACCTTCTGTTAAAGAAAGTACTGATTCTAAATCGCCTTTAAGATCAAAGAAATCTACAGACTCTGCTTTACCTGCCCAATGTTCAGATTTTGCCGTTCCAGTAATCACCGCACTTAAAACAAATTCTTGACGCACGCCAAATTCAGCATTGGCATCTGGCACAAAACGTAATCCTGTTTCAAATAAACGAACACGGGATTGTTGGCGATTTTGGTTATAAAGCACTGCACCTAATAAACCGCTGATTAAAGACACGCGCATTGCGGACATTTCCACAGAAATTGGGTTTGGCAATACAAGTGCTTCTTTATGTGGATGTAATAAACTTTGAATTTTTGGATCCACAAAGCTATAAGTAATAGCTTCTTGATAATCTGCATCCACAAGTGCGGTCTTAATTCGAGCTAAATCTAAATCAGATTCTTTGTGCTCACGCATGCGGAGATGCGCTAATGGCGCATTGTTTGGAATGCTGTTATAACCATAAATACGCGCCACTTCTTCAATTAAATCTTCTTCGATTTCAATATCAAAACGCCAGCTTGCAGAAGTTACCGTCCAAATATCATTTGCATAAGTAACATCGAAACCAAGACGGTGGAAAATTTCCGTTACGCTTCCTGTTTCAATATGATGACCTAAAAGTGCATCTAATTTACTACGGCGAAGTTGAACTGTATTGACTTTAGGAAGATGAGTTTCACTGCTTGCTTCACAAATCTCACCCGCTTCACCACCACAGATTTCAAGTAATAATGTGGTTGCTCGTTCCATTGCTTTACGGGCTAATTCAAAATCCACACCACGTTCAAAACGGTGCGATGCATCAGTATGTAAACCATATTGTCTTGCACGGCCTGCAATCGCTAATGGAGCGAAAAATGCGGATTCTAAAATCACATCTTTCGTTTCACTATTCACGCCACTGGTTGCACCACCAAAGATCCCTGCCATTGCTAAAGGCCCATTTTGGTCAGCAATTAATAACGTATTTGATTGAAGTTTTGCGGTTGAGCCATCTAATAATACTAATTCTTCCCCCTCTTTCGCGAAACGAACTTGAACAGGTTGTGTAACTTTAGCTGCATCAAACGCGTGCATTGGCTGACCGAACTCAAGCAAAATATAGTTAGTAATATCGACAATAGGATCGATAGAACGAATACCACAGCGACGCAATTTTTCTTGCATCCACATTGGCGATGGTGCTTTTACATTGACGTTCTTTATCACACGTAATAAATAACGCGGGCAAGCTTCTGGTGCTTGTAAATCAATTTGAACTTTATCAGAAATTGTTGCTGGCACTGCTTCAAAGTGCGGTTGATTTACGAGTTGTTTATTTACCACACCAATTTCACGCGCAATACCTGCGATGCTCAAACAATCTGCACGGTTTGGCGTTAAGCTAATTTCGATGGCATTATCATCTAAAGCTAAATATTCACGTAAATCAGTACCAATTGGTGCATCAAGTGGCAATTCAATAATACCATCCGCTTCAACATCAATACCTAATTCAGAAAATGAACAAAGCATCCCTTCTGATGGCTGACCACGTAATTTCGTTTTCTTAATTTTGAAATCGCCAGGTAATACCGCACCTTCTGTTGCACAAGCCACTTTTAAGCCTTGACGACAATTTGCTGCGCCACACACGATATCCAATAAACGATCACCGCCTACGTTCACTTTAGTTACACGTAATTTATCTGCATCTGGATGTTGTGCACATTCCACTACTTCACCAACAACGACACCATTAAATGTACCCGCAACGCTTTCCACGCCATCTACTTCTAAGCCAAGCATGGTAATTTGCTCGCATAATTGCTCGGTGGACACCGCAGGGTTCACCCATTCTCTTACCCACTGTTCACTAAATTTCATTTGTTGTTATCCTTTTAATTCAAATCCGAGAAATTACTTAAATTGTTTTAAGAAACGTAAGTCGTTTTCAAAGAACGAACGTAAATCTGTTACGTTATAACGTAACATTGTTAAACGCTCAACACCCATTCCCACGGCAAAACCAGAATATTCATTCGGATCAATACCAACGTTACGCAACACATTTGGATGCACCATACCGCAGCCCAACACTTCTAACCATTTACCATTTTTACCCATCACATCCACTTCCGCTGAAGGCTCTGTGAATGGGAAATAAGATGGACGGAAACGCACTTGTAAATCTTCTTCAAAGAAAGCGCGTAAGAAATCGTGCAATAAACCTTTCAATTCGGTGAAATTTGCTTTTTTATCCACATAAAGTAGTTCAATTTGATGGAACATTGGCGTATGCGTTTGATCGTAGTCATTACGATATACACGTCCTGGAGCCATAATGCGAATTGGTGGCTGCATTTTTTCCATAGTACGAATTTGCACGCCAGAAGTTTGAGTACGAAGTAATAATTCTGGATTAAACCAGAAAGTATCGTGATCGGCACGTGCTGGGTGATGTTTAGGAATATTTAACGCATCAAAGTTGTAATAATCACTTTCAATTTCAGGGCCATTTTCAACTGAAAAGCCAAGTTCTGAGAAAAATTTTGTTACACGATTAATCGTCATGGTAACTGGGTGTAAGCCACCAGTTTCAACTTTGCGACCTGGTAAACTGACATCTACACGTTCTTTTTCTAATTTTGCGTTAAGTTCAGCCTGTTCCCACTCCGTTTTTTTTGCATTTAAAAATTCTAACGCAGCTTGTTTTGCTTCGTTAATTTTTGCGCCCATCGCAGGACGTTCTTCTGCTGACACGTTACGCAATTCTTGCATTAATTGCGTAAAATACCCTTTCTTACCAAAATATTCGACACGGATTTCATCCAAAGCCGTTAAACTTTTATCCTGAATGGATTCAATCGCTAATTTCGCTTTCTCAACAAGCTCGTTCAGATGTTGCATAGTTTCCCCTGCTTCTCTTTTCTCTATAAAATAAAAAACCGAGTAATGATAATACCAAGTCCTTAAAAAGTAAAAGAATAATGCGAAAAATCATTGGCTTATCAAAAATAAAAATGGAATAACGTATTCGCTATTCCATTTTTTCTTGTTACCAACAAAATCGTTCATTCACAAAATTTTCTGACCGCTTTTTTTGCCATTTTTCTTTATTTTTTGGATTAGCAAAAAAACGGGCTTGTTCCTGTAAACGTTGAACTAATTTTTCTTCCGATTCTTTTAACGCTTTTTGACGATCTGCAAATTTTGCGGGTAATGCTGGTAAGAAAACCACTTCATAAGGATGCGCAATTGTCCATTTCACCGCATTTTCGGCAGCACGACTTTGTTTATCAAAATCACAAAACGCATAAGCATTAACAAACTGCCCTACAACATGGCTGAACCCTGTATTATCCTGCACCGTTTGTTTTGGTAAATCCAACACATAAAGTGCGGTGATCAAACGATTTTGACCACGATAAAACCAAGTAACCGCTTCATCTCTTAAGCCAAAATCGTAAGCCCGAGCGGCTAAGGTAAACATTGTCATTGGTGAAATGCGAGCTGGATTTTCTTCTAAAAATTTTACCGTACTTTTATAACCTTTTAGCGTATTTTCACGTAACATAGGATCAATTTCTTTATGTACAAATACATTTTCTGCTTTTCCATTTTCAGCAGAATAATAAGGTTTAATATAAATATCCACAGTCTTCACTGGTTCTTTGCTAATAGAACTACAAGCCGTAATAAAAAGTGCGGTTATAAAACCTAGCATTTTAAAAATAGGAATTTTGGCAAAATTCAAGCAAATCCACTGACTAAGTGAAGTTTTTATCAATAATTTCATCTTTTCCTTATATAATAGTACGACAAATTACAACATATCGTTATTATGAAAATCCACCTTATCCGCCATAACACCACATTAGAATTCAATAATGAAACAAGTTTACTTGATCATCTCGAGAAAAATAATATTCATCACGAATATCAATGCCGTAGTGGCTATTGTGGTTCTTGTCGCGTTAAGATCAAAAAAGGCAAGGTGTCTTATAAAGAAATGCCTCTTGCCTTTATTCAACCTGATGAGATTTTATTATGTTGCTGTCACGTAGAAAGTGACCTTGAAATTGATTTATAAATTATTTAAATCTAATACATCGGTCATATCAAATAAGCCATTCGCCTTATTTTCTAACCATTTACCAGCACGCACTGCACCATTAGCGAAAGTCATTCGGCTTGATGCTTTATGGGAAATTTCTACACGTTCGCCAATATCTGCGAACCAAACCGTGTGTTCCCCCACCACATCCGAAGCGCGAATAGTTGAAAAACCAATTTCATCCCGTTTACGTTCGCCTGTAATTCCTTCACGGCAGAAGACTCCGTGCGTTTTTAAATCGCGACCTAAGGTTTTTGCGATATGTTCGCCCATAGAAAGTGCAGTGCCAGATGGCGCATCAACTTTATGACGGTGATGAGCTTCGATCACTTCAATATCGCAATAATCCCCCATCACTTTTGCTGCTTTTTCTAAAAGCTTGAAGACTAAATTCACGCCAACACTGAAATTTGATGCAAACACAATAGCAATTTTATCTGAAGCTGCTTTAATCGCTGCTTTACCATTTTGATCAAAACCCGTTGTACCGATCACCATTTTTTTATTATTCGCTACGCAAAATGCAATATGTTCAAGGGAGCCTTCTGGTCGGGTAAAATCGATTAATAAATCGAATTTATCTTTTTGGCTTTCAAGATCGTCTGAAACTGCAACGCCAAGATGACCAATTCCTGCCAATTCTCCCGCATCCGTCCCAACTAAAGATGATCCTTTGCGTTCAAAAGCCGCACCTAGTTCTACGCCTTCCGCAGAATGAACCGCTTGAATTAATTGACGCCCCATTCTTCCGCCAGCACCAGCGATTGCAATTTTTAATGTCATGTTACTTCCTTTTCTATTAATGAATTATTTCGTTGATGCCGTTATAAACAAGCGCACAACCAAAAAATAAAAATACAATACCTGCCATATTATCAATATAACGGCTGTATTGACTGTATAAACGCTTGGCAATATTACGTGAAAAAATCAATGAAATCACATAAAAATAACAAAATGTTTCTACCACAATCACCATAAAAGCCAAGATAATTTGCCACATTTCAGTGATATTTACTAAGACAAGCGACATCACGCTACTAAAATACACCACGACTTTTGCATTGGATAAATTCACTAAAAGCCCTTTCAAAATTTCTTTTTTGATTGTGGTTTGCTGATTAAATTCAGTATCAGAGTGCGGTTCAAATTGAGCGTATTTTTTGCTGCGAGCCATTAAAAAACCGAGATATGCTAAGTAACTACCGCCTAGCAACATAATAACGCCATGTAATGCTGGAATGGTAACGAACAACACCGCCAATCCCAACATAGAAAGCATTCCCCAAAAAGCGATACCAAGCGTTATGCCTAAAATGCCACAAACTGTATTACGACGAGAGTTACTTGCCGCCATTCGACTTACATAAAAGAAATCAGGCCCTGGCGTCATTAATCCAAATAAATGCACAATGATTAAATTTAGCATCACAACATCCAATATTGAATAGCAAATACAACAATCACAGCATAAATTGCCGCTAAAACGTCATCGATCATAATGCCAAAACCATTTTCGAGTTTTTCGTCAAAATAACGAATTGGAAACGGTTTTAAAATATCAAAAAAGCGGAATAACGCAAAAGCAGCCAAAATCCATTGCCAAGATAATGACGGTATCGCTGCTAATACAATAAATACGCCGACAAATTCATCCCAGACGATAGAACCATGATCGTGTACGCCCATATCTGCAGTAGTTTTTTGGCAAAGGTAGCAACCGAGTAGAAAACAAAGTGCGGTGAAAATTAAAAAGATTTTTACGCCTAATAAGGAAAGTAAAATCACACCTAAAATTGTTCCAGCTAAGCTCCCCCAAGTGCCGGGTGCTGGATAAATTAAACCCGAGCCAAAACCAACGGCAAGCAAATGAATAGGATTTAAAAGAGAGATTTTTTTAAGAGGATTATTTTCTGTCATTTTGATTCCTTAAAATGATCGAAACCGCTTGAAAAAATTATATTCACAGGTTTTCCATCCCGTAAAAAACGGGGAGAAAAGTCACCGCACTTTTCATTAATTTTACCAATACAAGTGCAAGGCACGTTCAGTTTTTTCAAGCGTAATTCTAATTCATCTTTATATTCGGGCGGTATGGTAAAACAAAGTTCATAGTCTTCGCCACCACTTAAGGCAAATTGTTCCGCTTGAGTGCGATCATATTTATTTAAAATCGATGATGAAAGAGGTAATGCAGTCAGTTCAACTTCAGCACTACATTGACTTCGTTCAAGAATATGCCCTAAATCAGATATTAGCCCATCGGAAAGATCAATGGCAGCATGAGCAATATCAATTAACGCCCGCCCAAGTTCAATTCTAGGTGTGGGTCTAAGATGTCGTTGTTGCAAAAAAACATCATCAGAATCAACCGCACTTTTGCCCAATAAAATTTGTGTTAAACCTGCCGCGCTATCGCCTAAAGTGCCTGAAACATAAATTAAATCACCGATTTGTGCTTTATGCCGACAAATTCCTTTGTTTTTTTCGACAAAACCTTGTGCCGTAATCGTAATAGACAAATTACCTTTTGTAGTATCGCCACCAATTAATGTGACGTTGTATTGTTTTAACGTGTGTAATAAACTTTGGCTAAATGTTGAAATCCAATTTTCGTCTACATTTGGCAAAGTTAATGCCAGTGAAACCCATTTTGGCTGTGCCCCCATTGCAGCAAGATCACTTAAATTTGTTGCAACCGCCTTATAAGCCAAGTCCTCAGGTGAAATGGTTGGTAAAAAATGCGTATTTTCCACCATTGTATCGGTCGTAATGGCAAGCTGATAATTCTCTGGCACGGAAACCAGCGCACAATCGTCGCCAATAGATAATTGAACGGAATCATCAACTAATATTTGTTGCTGAAAATATCGTTTAATTAAATCAAATTCACCCATTGCCATTTTTCACCTATCTTATAAAAGAAAAGGCACGCATTAAAAACGCGCGCCATTCTCAGTTTAAAAGGATTATTTACGCCCTAATGCTGGTGCGATTTTATCAAGTACGCCATTGATATATTTATGGCTTTCATCTGCACCGAATACTTTTGCCACTTCAATCGCTTCATTGATAACCACTTTATATGGCACATCTAACTCGAAGCACAATTCATAAACGGCCAAACGTAAAATTGCCGTTTCAATAGGATCAAGCTCATCAAAAGCGCGGTCAATATAAGGCGAAATTGAAAAATCAACGGTTTCAATATTTTCTACTGTTTGACGAAATAATTTACGGAAGTAAGGTTTATCTACCCCATCCATATCTTGATCTAACACAAAGGCTAATTCCACTTGTTCTGCAGTATTGCCGGATACTGCCCAAGAATACAAGGCTTGAACAGTACACTCACGCGCACGACGACGAGCAGAAGGCTTTTTCACTTGTTTTTGTTCTGTCATGATTTATGCCGCATCAATTTGTTGAATAAGATTAACCATTTCAAGTGCGGTTAAGGCTGCTTCTGCACCTTTATTTCCTGCTTTAGTACCAGCACGTTCAATCGCCTGTTCAATATTTTCTGTAGTTAATACACCAAAAGCGACAGGGATTTCAGCATCCATTGCAACTTTTCCTAAACCGCTGCTTGCTTCCCCTGCTACATATTCAAAATGTGCTGTACCACCACGGATAACTGTACCTAATGCCACAATCGCATCAAATTTTTTACTTTCAGCTAAACGACGAGCAACTAATGGCAACTCATACGCGCCTGGGGTACGCACGATAGTGATATTTTCATCTTTCACTTGGCCGATACGTTTTAATGCATCAATTGCGCCTTCTAATAAACTTTCATTAATAAAACTGTTAAAACGAGCAATTGCTACTGCAACTTTTGCATTAGGTGCTGCAACTGAGCCTTCTAAAACTTTCATATTTTTTCCTATTATTAGCCATAATGATTTTGGCCCGAGATTTTAACATAAAATCGCGTATATTCAATATTAATGAGGCTTTACCCTATTTTATTTAGGGCTCATTTTTAAGGCGATTTTATTGTTCATAGCCCGCACCAACACTATATTTTTATGGAAAATTTCCTTTATTAAGGTAAACTGTCGGCAATTTTATGTGAATTACATTCAGTTACAGAGGTTTAATATGTCTAAAGTGGCATCAATTGTTGATGTATTACAAGGGAAAGTGGCGATTGGTGAAACCGTCACTGTGCGTGGTTGGGTTCGTACCCGTCGCGATTCTAAAGCAGGCTTATCTTTCTTAGCGGTTTATGACGGTTCTTGCTTTGATCCAATTCAAGCAATTATTAATAACGATATTAAAAATTACGAAAGCGAAATTTTACGTTTAACAACAGGCTGTTCTGTGATTGTAACTGGTAAAGTCGTTGAATCACCTTCTGAAGGACAAGCGGTTGAATTACAAGCAGAAAAAGTGGAAGTGACAGGGTTTGTTGAAGATCCAGATACTTACCCAATGGCAGCAAAACGCCACTCTATCGAATATTTACGCGAAGTAGCTCACTTACGCCCTCGTACCAATATTATTGGCGCGGTCGCGCGTGTTCGTCATTGCTTGTCTCAAGCAATTCACCGTTTCTTCCATGAGCAAGGTTTCTACTGGGTGGCAACCCCATTAATTACTGCATCAGACACTGAAGGTGCGGGTGAAATGTTCCGTGTTTCTACACTTGATTTAGAAAATCTTCCACGTAGTGAAAATGGAAAAGTGGATTTCAGCCAAGATTTCTTCGGTAAAGAATCATTTTTAACGGTTTCAGGTCAGTTAAACGGCGAAACCTATGCTTGTGCATTAAGCAAAATTTATACTTTTGGCCCAACATTCCGTGCAGAAAACTCGAATACTACCCGTCACTTAGCTGAATTCTGGATGGTTGAACCTGAAGTTGCATTTGCAACCTTAGCGGATAACGCAAAACTTGCAGAAGATATGTTGAAATACGTATTTCGTGCAGTATTAGCAGAGCGTAAAGACGACTTACAATTCTTTGAAAAACATGTAGATAAAGATGTTATTACTCGTTTAGAAAACTTTGTAAACTCAGATTTTGCGCAAATTGACTATACCGATGCCATTGATGTGTTATTAAAATCTGGTAAGAAATTTGAATTCCCTGTTTCTTGGGGCATTGATCTTTCTTCTGAACACGAACGTTTCTTAGCGGAAGAATATTTCAAATCACCAGTTGTGGTGAAAAACTATCCAAAAGACATTAAAGCATTCTATATGCGTTTAAATGATGATGGAAAAACTGTGGCGGCAATGGACGTGTTAGCTCCAGGAATTGGTGAAATCATCGGTGGTTCACAACGTGAAGAACGTTTAGAGGTGCTTGATAAACGCATGGAAGAAATGGGATTAAATCCAGATGATTATTGGTGGTATCGCGATCTTCGTAAATACGGCAGTGTTCCACATTCTGGTTTTGGTCTTGGTTTTGAACGTTTAATCGTCTATGTAACTGGCGTTCAAAATATTCGTGATGTAATTCCATTCCCACGCGCGCCAAGAAATGCGAATTTCTAATTCAATTTAACTTTAATATTGACCGCACTTACGCCAAAGTGCGGTTAATTTTTTCAGAATTTTAAGGAAAGTAAAATGGATAAAATTAAACAACTCTTTGCCAACAATTACAGTTGGGCACAAAGAATGAAAGAAGAAAATTCTACTTACTTCAAAGAACTTGCGGATCATCAAACGCCACATTACCTTTGGATTGGTTGCTCTGATAGCCGTGTACCCGCTGAGAAATTGACGAATCTTGAACCAGGTGAGCTTTTTGTACATCGTAATGTTGCTAACCAAGTAATTCACACAGATTTTAATTGCCTTTCTGTTGTGCAATATGCCGTCGATGTGCTTAAAATTGAACATATTATTATCTGTGGTCACACCAACTGCGGGGGAATTCACGCTGCTATGGCAGATAAAGATTTAGGGCTTATCAACAACTGGCTTCTTCATATTCGTGATATTTGGTTTAAACACGGTCATCTTCTCGGTAAACTTTCTCCAGAAAAACGTGCCGATATGCTAACTAAAATTAACGTAGCGGAACAGGTTTACAATCTAGGGCGCACATCAATTGTAAAAAGTGCTTGGGAACGCGGACAAAAACTCTCATTACACGGCTGGGTATATGATGTAAATGATGGATTTTTAGTGGATCAAGGCGTAATGGCAACCAGCAGAGAAACCCTTGAAATTTCTTATCGAAACGCTATCGCTCGTTTATCAATACTTGATGAAGAAAATATTTTGAAAAAAGATCATCTTGAAAATACATAAAAAAACGCCCTTTTGGGCGTTATTTTTTTAAGCTTTACCGTCAGCCAAATTTTTCTTTTCTTCTAATTCTTCCCAGCGTAAAAATGCTGTTTCTAATTCGGCTTCAGTATCCGCCAATGCTTTTAATTTAGCGTCGGTAATATCGTGAGCCTGTTGGAAAAATGCTGGATCGGCTATTTCAGCTTGAAGTACGGTGATTTTAGTTTCCAACTCTTCCAATAGTTGTGGCAGCTGTTCTAACTCACGTTGTTCTTTATAAGAAAGTTTCACGGATTTCGGCTTAGAAGTGCGGTCATTTTTCACCGCACTTTCTTCTTTTAGCGGTTCAGTTTTCTTCGCTTTAGCCTGCTCTTCCACTGCTTTACTTGCCCAGAAATTGGCTTGTTGCTGTTTCGCATCAAAGAATCCTCCCACATACTTATTCAAATGCCCTTCACCTTCGAATAAATAACATTCTGTGGCAGTATTATCGATAAATTGACGGTCGTGGCTCACAATTAACAATGTGCCTTGATAATCAGTCAAAATTTCTTCTAAAAGCTCCAATGTTTCTACATCAAGGTCATTGGTCGGTTCGTCAAGAATCAATAAATTATTTGGTTTGAGCAACAATTTTGCGAGTAATAAACGATTTCGTTCTCCCCCCGATAAGGCTTTAACTGACGTTCCTCACGCATCGCTTTTAATGCTCGCACTCGCCCTTCATTTCTTGTACGGCGAGCCTTGATACCTTGGCGAATCCACACTTCTTCCTGTGCAAGACGTTTATCAAATAATTCATTTTGCAAGGCTTCAACGCGTAGATTTTCTTCTTTCGTGGTTAAATATAAATCGTAATTGCCTAGATAAGACTGCAATTGACCGCGATCTAAATCCACAATGCGTGTTGCCATTTTGCGAATAAAAGAACGGTCATGGGAAATAAATACAATGCTACCTTGGAAATCCAGTAAGAAATTTTCCAGCCATTCAATAACTTCCACATCCAAGTGGTTGGTTCATCAAGTAATAACACATCAGGATCGCATACCAATGCACGTGCTAGTGCCGCTTTGCGTAACCAACCGCCCGAAAGTGCGGATAATTTTGTGGTTCGATTTTGCATTATATTGCAGAAATTAGAAACGAATGTGGTAGTTATGCTTCTCACGGTCAAGATATAGAACACAAACAAATAAGTAGTGATCTTGCTTTATTTGTACTTCATTCAACCAATGCAATTTTAGGATTTATTCTACACTTTTACATTGCTACAAATGATTACCGTAGAAGTGAAAGGATACAATATGAAGATAATCAAAGAATCAACGAATTAATTGATGAGGCGTATGAAATGGAAACAATATATAAAATTTCATATTCACAAGCATTATTTGCTCAAGATCCTGATACCTATAGAGAAATGGTATTGGAGTTTGAGCAAATAGAATATGAACGGTTGATGGACACGCTCTAATTTCTTACAAGGTTCATTTCACCTATGCCAAATTTCCCCTAACCCCTCTTTGCTAAAGAGGGGGACTATTTGGAATGTTTAGCTGCAAGCGGTCGAATTAACAGAAAAATTATTCATGAAAACACCTAAACTAAAACTACGCTCAAGACCATTCCCCTCTTTTGTAAAGAGGGGTTAGGGGAGATTTAAACCACACACTAAGGAACTCATCATGCTCAACGAAAACGATATCGAACAACTCACTCTTCAACGCCTGCAATCCCTCGGTTGGGAATATCGCTACGGTAAAGATTTGCCTGTTCATTAGATAACTGAGTTAGATCCTGTTGCAAGATCGATGATGCGGAAAATTAACGCGGTAGGTTTCACAATATACTGGCTCTAACTCAATGGAAAGTAACTGGCGAAATCCAGCATAATCAAATCCTAGAGAAAGACCGCCAGCACCAGAAAATAAATCGAGATAAGTTAATGACATATAAAATTAAAATAATAAAAAACGAGAGATATTGTATTTCAGATAGAGCCTTTAACACAAGCAACCAAGCTTACTTAAAAAACACTAAACTAATTTTAATCCACGAAACTGTGGATAACCATCTGGTTATATTCCACTTCCCATTATATTTCGTTGTTTTTTATGATAAACAAGTAGCCCCTAACCTTTCACTTAATCTTTCAATAATTTAATTTTTTCAATCACATTTGTTGTTGAACAACCATTTTCAAAGTTTAGCACTTTAACATCGCCACCGTTTGCCCAAACTTCTTTACTGCCTGCAATCTCTTCGGGTTTGTAATCGCCACCTTTGACTAAAAGATCTGGTAGAATTTCGCCGATTAAACGTTGTGGTGTATCTTCAGTGAAAGGCACCAACCAGTCCACGGATGCCAAACCAGCCAATACCGCCATACGGTTTTCAAGATTATTAATTGGACGACTTTCGCCTTTTAAGCGTTTAACAGAATCGTCGCTGTTTACCGCAACAATTAGACGATCGCCCAATTTGCGTGCATTTTCTAAATAAGAAATATGCCCTGGATGCAAAATATCAAAACAGCCATTAGTCATCACAATTTTTTCACCGCGCGCTTTAGCTTGTGCGACAGCATCTTTTAATTCTGCTTCACTCATAATGCCAAATCCAGTTTCAGGACGAGCATGAATCGCATTTTCAAGTTCCACGGTCGAAACCGTTGAAGTCCCCAATTTACCCACCACAATTCCAGCGGCTACATTGGCTAGGTAACAAGATTCCTCAAAAGAACGTCCATCTGCTAATGCGGTTGCTAATACGCTAATGACAGTGTCACCGGCTCCCGTCACATCAAACACTTCTTTTGCAACGGTTGGCAAATGATAAGGCTCTTGATTTGGGCGTAATAATGTCATGCCTTTTTCAGAACGCGTTACCAAAAGTGCGGTTAATTCAATATCAGAAATTAATTTTAAACCCTTCTTAATAATTTCTTCTTCTGTATTACATTTACCCACAACGGCTTCAAATTCAGACATATTGGGTGTCAATAATGTCGCACCACGATAGCGTTCAAAATCAGTTCCCTTTGGATCGATCAACACAGGCACATTCGCTTTGCGTGCAATTTGAATCATTTTCTGAACATCTTTAAGCGTGCCTTTGCCGTAATCAGAAAGAATCAAAGCACCGTAATTTTTCACCGCACTTTCTAACTTCGCTAATAAATCCTTGCAATCTACATTATTGAAATCTTCTTCAAAATCAAGGCGGAGTAACTGTTGGTGACGAGATAAAATACGTAATTTAGTAATAGTTGGATGGGTTTCTAATGCAACAAAATTACAATCAATTTTTTGTTTTTCTAATAAGAGGGAAAGTGCAGAACCAGTTTCATCTTGTCCAATCAATCCCATTAACTGAACGGATACATTGAGTGAAGCAATATTCATCGCCACATTTGCTGCACCACCCGCGCGTTCTTCATTTTCTTGTACACGAACTACTGGCACTGGTGCTTCTGGTGAAATACGGTTGGTTGCGCCGAACCAATAACGATCAAGCATCACGTCGCCTAATACAAGTACTTTTGCTTGCTTAAATTCTGCTGAATATTGAGCCATTTTAAAATCTCTCTATTTGAATAACCAAAATTGTGGCAATTTTACCACAACTCAAATTTACGATAAACTACGCCCCTAACTTACGTGGAAAGAACAATGAAAAACGAAAAACTCCCTCAATTTCAACCGCACTTTTTAGCCCCAAAATACTGGCTTTTTTGGTTAGGCGTGGCAATTTGGCGAAGTATTTTATGTCTTCCCTATCCTATTTTGCGCCATATTGGTCATGGTCTCGGTTGGCTGTTTTCACATTTAAAAGTGGGTAAACGTCGAGCAGCCATTGCACGTCGTAATCTTGAACTTTGTTTTCCTGATATGTCTGAAAACGACCGTGAGGCGATTTTGCAAGAAAATCTCCGCTCTGTAGGCATGGCAATTATCGAAACTGGCATGGCTTGGTTTTGGTCGGATTCACGTATCAAAAAATGGTCAAAAGTTGAAGGCTTACATTATCTAAAAGAAAATCAAAAAGATGGAATTGTTCTCGTTGGTGTTCATTTCTTAACGCTAGAACTTGGCGCGCGCATTCTTGGTTTGCATCATCCCGGCATTGGCGTTTATCGTCCAAATGATAATCCTTTGCTTGATTGGCTACAAACGCAAGGTCGTTTACGCTCTAATAAAGATATGCTTGATCGTAAAGATTTACGCGGAATGATCAAAGCTTTACGCCACGAAGAAACCATTTGGTATGCGCCTGATCACGATTACGGCAGAAAAAATGCCGTTTTTGTTCCCTTTTTTGCGGTACCCGATGCTTGCACAACCACTGGTAGTTATTATTTATTGAAATCTTCACAAAACAGCAAAGTGATTCCATTTGCGCCATTACGCAATAAAGATGGTTCAGGCTATACCGTGAGTATTTCAGCGCCTGTTGATTTTACGGATTTACAAGATGAAACGGCGATTGCTGCGCGAATGAATCAAATCGTAGAAAAGGAAATCATGAAGGGGATATCACAATATATGTGGCTACATCGCCGTTTTAAAACGCGCCCCGATGAAAAGACGCCTAGTTTATACGATTAAAAGTGCGGTCGAATATCACCGCACTTTTTGATAGAATTTTCTCAAATTTAAAAAATTAACGAATAACCTCACCATGACAACCAATTATTCAGCTCAAGAAATTACCGTTCTTAAAGATCTCGAACCAGTGCAAATTCGCCCGGGAATGTACACTGACACTACTCGCCCTAATCATTTAGCACAAGAAGTTATTGATAACAGCGTAGATGAAGCCCTTGCCGGTTTTGCCTCAAAAATTGAAGTAATTTTACACCCTGATCAATCCATTGAAGTAACGGACAATGGTCGCGGTATGCCTGTGGATACTCATCCTACGGAAGGCGTTTCTGGCGTAGAAGTAATCCTGACTAAACTGCATGCTGGTGGTAAATTCTCCAATAAAAATTATGAATTTGCGGGAGGTTTACACGGTGTGGGGATTTCTGTGGTGAATGCGCTTTCTGAACGCGTGGATATTCAAGTTAAACGCAATGGTGAAGTGTATAAAATTGCCTTTGAAAACGGCAGTAAAGTAGAAGAATTAGAAGTTATCGGGACTTGTGGCAGACGCACAACTGGAACAACTGTTCACTTCAAACCGAATCCAAAATATTTTGACAGCGCAAAATTTTCCGTTAGCCGCCTACGCCATTTATTAAGAGCGAAAGCGGTACTCTGCTCAGGGCTTGAAATCAAATTCATTGATAAAGTAAACAATACTCAAGATATTTGGTTATATGAAGATGGGCTTTCCGATTACCTTATCGAAGCAGTAAATGGCTTTGAAACCCTTCCGGAAAAACCATTTGTTGGCGAATTTAAAGGAACAAATGAAGCGGTTAGCTGGGCATTACTTTGGTTGCCAGAAGGTGGCGAACTAATCGGCGAAAGCTACGTAAACTTAATTCCGACTATTCAAGGCGGAACGCATGTTAATGGCCTACGCCAAGGTTTATTAGATGCTATTCGTGAATTTTGCGAATTTAGAAATCTATTACCACGTGGGGTAAAACTTACCGCCGATGATATTTGGGATCGTTGTTCTTACATTCTTTCCCTTAAAATGCAGGATGCACAATTCGCAGGGCAAACAAAGGAACGCTTATCATCACGCCAAAGTGCGGTGTTTGTCAGCGGTGTTTTAAAAGATGCGTTCAGCCTATGGCTCAACCAAAACGTACAAGACGCTGAAAAATTAGCAGAAATTGCCATTAGTTCTGCACAACGCCGATTACGCGCCGCCAAAAAAGTCGTGCGAAAAAAACTCGTTAGTGGCCCTGCATTACCAGGAAAATTAGCTGATTGTGGCTCGCAGGATTTAGAAAAAACGGAATTATTTTTAGTGGAGGGCGACTCTGCGGGCGGTTCAGCAAAACAAGCGCGTGATCGCGAATATCAAGCGATTTTGCCGTTACGTGGGAAAATTTTAAACACATGGGAAGTTTCCCCTGATCAAGTATTAGGTTCAACAGAAATTCACGATATCGCCGTGGCTCTAGGGATCGATCCTGACAGCAATGATTTATCACAACTTCGCTATGGCAAAGTCTGTATTCTCGCGGATGCTGACTCCGATGGTCTGCATATTGCCACCCTACTCTGCGCCCTGTTCTTACGTCATTTTCCGAAATTGGTACAAGACGGTCACGTTTACGTAGCAATGCCACCACTTTATCGCATTGACTTAAATAAAGAAGTCTTCTACGCATTAGACGAAAGTGAAAAAGAGGCGATTTTAGATCGCTTGAAAAATAAAAAAGGCAAACCGAATGTTCAACGTTTTAAAGGTTTAGGTGAAATGAACCCATCGCAATTGCGTGAAACAACAATGGATCCTAATACGCGCCGTCTCGTTCAATTAACTTATGATTTAGGGGAAGATCAAGGCTCAGATACATTAGAACTGATGGATATGTTATTAGCGAAAAAACGTTCCGAAGACCGTAAAAATTGGTTACAAGCGAAAGGCGATCAGGTTGATTTATCTGTTTAGACTAAATTAATCTCAGCAAATCTGAATTTTAATAAATTAAGAATATATCAATTAACAGAAACAAAAATGACAAATATCAACTATGAAGGCATTGAGCAAATGCCTCTACGCACCTTCACTGAAAAGGCTTATCTCAACTATTCTATGTATGTCATCATGGATCGTGCGTTGCCTTTTATCGGTGATGGTTTAAAACCCGTTCAACGTCGTATTGTATATGCGATGTCTGAACTTGGCTTAAATGCCACGGCAAAATACAAAAAATCTGCTCGTACCGTCGGTGATGTACTTGGTAAATTCCATCCACATGGTGACAGCGCTTGTTATGAAGCTATGGTGTTAATGGCACAACCCTTCTCTTATCGTTATCCACTTGTAGATGGTCAAGGTAACTGGGGGGCACCAGATGATCCAAAATCCTTCGCTGCCATGCGTTATACGGAATCTCGCCTATCTAAAATCTCTGAAATCTTGTTGAATGAACTCGGACAAGGAACAGTAGATTATCAACCAAACTTTGATGGAACCTTAGCTGAACCACAATATTTACCTGCTCGTTTACCTCATATTTTATTGAACGGCACAACAGGTATTGCGGTGGGGATGGCTACAGATATTCCACCACACAATATTAACGAAATTGCTGATGCGGCAGTAATGTTGCTAGATAATCCTAAAGCGAGATTAGATGATGTACTTGAAATTGTTCAAGGCCCAGATTTTCCAACAGAAGCGGAAATTATTTCGCCAAAATCAGAAATTCGTAAAATTTATGAGCAAGGCCGTGGCTCAATAAAAATGCGTGCAATTTGGAAAAAAGAAGACGGCGAGATCATTATTTCTGCGCTTCCACATCAATCTTCTCCCTCAAAAGTTATTGCACAAATAGCCGAACAAATGACGGCAAAAAAACTGCCAATGCTAGAAGATATTCGAGATGAAGCCGATCACGAAAATCCAATTCGCATTGTGCTAGTTCCTCGCTCAAATCGCGTCGATACTGATGCCTTAATGGCACATTTATTTGCGACCACAGATCTTGAAAAAAGCTACCGTGTAAATATGAATATGATCGGGCTTGATCATAAACCAGCGGTAAAAGGCTTATTAGAAATCTTAAATGAATGGCTTGACTTCCGTCGCACAACGGTCACTCGTCGCCTTCAATATCGCTTAGATAAAGTACTCTCTCGCTTGCATATTTTAGAAGGCTTGATGATAGCCTTTTTAAATATTGATGAAGTTATCGAAATTATACGCCACGAAGATGATCCAAAAGCAGAGCTTATGGCACGCTTTAATTTAAGCGATGAACAAGCCGATGCCATTTTAAATTTACGCTTACGTCATTTAGCGAAATTAGAAGAAAACCAACTCAAAGCAGAACAAGATGAACTTGAAAAAGAGCGGTTAAATTTAGAAGCAATTTTAGGATCAGAACGCCGTTTGAATACGCTTATCAAAAAAGAAATTCAAGAAGATGCGAAAAAATATGCCAGTCCACGTATGTCTCAACTGGTCGAACGTGAAGAAGCCAAAATGATCTCTGAAAATGATATGACGCCAGCAGAGCCAGTTACTGTCATCTTATCAGAAATGGGCTGGGTACGTTGTGCAAAAGGACACGATATTGATCCTAAATCATTAAGCTACAAAGCTGGCGATAGCTATCTAGCTCACGCTTGTGGCAAAAGTAATCAAGCCGTTGTATTCATTGATAGCACGGGGCGGAGTTATGCACTCGATCCGCTTTCCTTGCCTTCCGCTCGCTCCCAAGGCGAACCACTTACAGGTAAACTCAATTTACCCACTGGTGCGACCATTGAATATGTTGTAATGGCCAGCGAACAGCAAGAATTATTGATGGCTTCTGATGCGGGATATGGTTTTATTTGTAAATTTGAAGATTTAATTGCACGTAACAAGACTGGAAAAGCCTTGATTTCTTTACCAGAAAATGCCAAAGTGTTGAAGCCTAAAACATTGATAAATTCTACCGCACTTGTTGTCGCAATCACATCAGCAGGCAGAATGTTGATTTTTCCAGCACAAGATTTACCGGTATTATCAAAAGGTAAAGGCAATAAAATGATCACTATTCCCGCAGCGAATGCAAAAGATCGTAGCGAACTATTGACAAAATTATTGCTTATTTCAGATCAAGCAAGTCTTGAATTTCATTCTGGAAAACGAAAAATTGTATTAAAACCAGAAGATCTGCAAAAGTTCCGCGCAGAACGAGGCAGAAAAGGTTCGACATTACCACGTGGATTACATACCAATCTTGAAATTATGGTAGTCGAGCCGTAACACAACACATCACTTAAACATAACTTAGGGAGATCCAATTTATGAGCTATACTTTTAGCACGTATGAAACCCTTGCATTAGCAAGCTTAGTTTTGCTATTGGGCTATTTTTTGGTTAAACGCATTAATGTATTAAAAACATTTAACATTCCAGAGCCAGTTGTTGGCGGCTTTATTGTTGCCATTGGTCTTTTAATTTGGCACAAAATTGATGGAACATCCTTTAACTTTGATAAAAATCTACAAACCACAATGATGTTAGTGTTTTTTACTTCTATCGGTTTAAGTGCCAACTTTTCCCGTCTAATTAAAGGCGGAAAGCCACTCGTTGTATTTTTATTCATTGCTGCATTATTAATCTTCGGACAAAACGTTATTGGCATTGCAAGTTCAATGGCATTAGGAATCCATCCCGCTTATGGTTTACTTGCAGGTTCAGTAACCTTAACAGGTGGTCACGGCACTGGAGCTGCTTGGGCGGATACATTTGCACATCAATTTAATCTACAAGGTGCAACTGAAATTGCCATTGCCTGTGCAACTTTCGGTTTAGTATTCGGTGGTATCATCGGTGGTCCTGTCGCTCGTTTCTTATTAAATCGCCAAAAACAAGGCGAAAATCCTGAAAATGATGAAGTTGATGACATTCAAGAAGCATTTGAACACCCAACTTATAAACGTAAAATTACTGCACGTTCATTAATTGAAACAATTGCAATGATTTCAGTATGTTTATTAATTGGTCAATATTTAGATGTACAAACAAAAGGTACTGCACTCCAATTACCAACTTTCGTATGGTGTTTATTCACTGGTGTTATTGTCCGCAATATTTTAACCAACATTTTCCGTTTCCAAGTAGCAGAATCCGCTATTGACGTATTAGGTAGCGTAGGCTTATCCATCTTTTTAGCAATTGCTTTAATGTCATTAAGACTTTGGGAACTTGCAGGTTTAGCAATTGACGTATTAATTGTTCTGGCTATTCAAGTAGCATTTATGGCTGCCTTTGCAATTTTCATTACTTATCGAGCAATGGGTAAAGATTACGATGCCGTCGTATTAAGTGCTGGACACTGTGGTTTTGGTTTAGGTGCAACCCCAACAGCAATCGCAAATATGCAAGCTGTCACCAGCCGTTTTGGGCCATCGCACAAAGCATTTTTAATCGTTCCAATGGTCGGAGCATTCTTTATCGACTTAATCAACGCTGCGCTATTAAAAGTTTCATTTGCAGTTGTAAATATGCTCGCGTAAAGTGCGGTTGAAATTGACAATGTTTTAGAGAAATGCCTTTATCTTGAATTGATAAAGGCATTTATTTCAATATAATCAATTATTTCAGCTGCAATATCAATCCCACTTGTTTTTTCAATCATTTCTAAGCCTGGGCTTGCATTCACTTCTAAAACCAATAATCCATTTTTTGAACGAATTAAATCCACGCCAGCTACATCTAAACCGATAGCTTTTGTAGCTCGAATAGCTATCTGTTTCTCGTCATCGCTTAGGGTAATTTTTTCGGTTTTTCCGCCACGATGACAATTCGCTCGAAACTCACCATTTTGCCCAATTCTCTGCATCGTTGCTACCACTTGATCACCCATCACAAAACAACGAATATCCGCATTGCCCGCTTCTTCGATGAAATCTTGCTGTAGCATAGATATATTGGTTTGCTTAAAAGCTTCCATAATGCTCACCGCACTTTGTGGCTTTTCAGCTAAAATTACCCCAATTCCTTGTGAACCATTTAGCGTTTTTAAAATTGTCGGCGAACTGATATGAGGTATCGTCGCCTGAGCTTGTACTTCACCACCACTTAAAAGTGAATTGGGAACAGGAACACCAGCCTTCAGCAAAAGTTGCAAACTTTTCCACTTATCACGTGCATTTAAAAATGCCTGAGATGAATTTAAACAAAAAGTCCCTTTGCCTTCAAAATGCTGTAAGACTGAACATCCCATTTGCGTACTCGTTGTGCCAAATCGAGGCAAAACTGCATCATAATCAAACAATAAATAAGGTTTCGACTCAGAATTTTCTTGATAAAAAATCTGAAAGTGCGGTGGATTTTGCGAGAGTTTTAAGAAACAGTGATTCGGATCTAAAATATCCATCTCATGCCCTTGATGTTTAGCCGCTTCTTTTAAGCGTTGGCAACTATAAAGACGAGGTTCTCGGCAAAGCATTAATAATTTCATAACATTTAATTTATTATCTACGATGTTCCGTATATTACACGAATAAAAACGCTTTATGTAGATGATAAAAATCAGTAGAATTACCTAGAATTTTAACTCAAAAAAGGAAATCTTATGTTCGTTGTTATTTTTGGTCGTCCTGGCTGCCCTTACTGCGTACGAGCAAAAAACCTTGCTGAAAAATTAAAAGGCGAAGTTGCTGATTTTGACTATCGTTATGTGGATATTCACGCAGAAGGCATTACTAAGGAAGATTTATCAAAATCTGTTGGTAAACCAGTAGAAACCGTACCACAAATTTTTATTGATGAAAAACCAATTGGTGGTTGCACTGATTTTGAAGCATTAATGAAAGAACAATTTGGTATCGTTGCTTAATTTTTCTTTTTAATTTATACAAAAAAGCCACTTTCAATCGAAAGTGGCTTTTTTCATAGAAGAGTTTTAACCGTTATAACGTTTAAAAATTAATGTCGCATTTGTACCACCAAAACCAAAGCTGTTTGACATGACAGTTTGTAATCCTGCATTTTCTTTCGTCTCAGTAACGATGTTACAGCCTTCAGCGGCTTCATCTAAGGTTTCGATATTAATACTTGGTGCAATAAAATCATTATCCAACATTAATAACGTGTAAATTGCTTCGTGTGCACCCGCCGCACCTAAAGAGTGACCAGTCATTGATTTAGTTGAAGAAATCGCTGGAATTTTGTCACCAAATACATTTTTGATTGCACCTAATTCTTTCACGTCACCTACTGGTGTAGATGTGCCATGTACGTTGATGTAATCAATTGGGGTATCGACAGTTGCCATTGCTTGTTTCATACAACGCTCTGCACCTTCACCACTTGGTGCAACCATATCGTAACCATCAGAAGTTGCGCCATAACCTACAATTTCAGCGTAGATTTTTGCACCACGAGCAAGTGCATGTTCTAATTCTTCCACAACCACAACAGCACCACCACCTGCAATAACGAAACCGTCACGATTTGCGTCATAAGCACGAGATGCTTTTTCTGGCGTTTCATTGTATTTAGTTGAAACTGCACCCATTGCATCAAACTCAGTAGCACATTCCCAAGATAATTCTTCTGCACCACCAGCAAAAACGATATCTTGTTTGCCTAATTGAATTAATTCAACCGCATGACCAATACAATGTGCAGAGGTTGCACAAGCAGAACTCATAGAATAATTCACACCACGAATTTTATAAGGTGTTGCTAAACAAGCTGAAACACTTGATGCCATGGTTTTCGTTACAGCGTAAGGACCAATCGCTTTTACACCGCGAGGGCCACGAACCGCATCACAAGCCACTAATTGATTATGTGCAGAGCCCGTACCTGCACCAATCACTAAACCAGTACGATCATTAGAAACTTGATCTTCTGTTAAGCCTGCATCTTCAATCGCTTCACGCATAGAAAGATAAGCATAAGCCGCTGCATCACCCATAAAACGGAACACTTTACGATCAATGTGCTCGCTTGGGTTTAATTTGATTGTTCCGGCAACATGGCTACGCATATTCATTTCTACAAACTCAGGCACAACTTCAATACCTGATTTCCCTGCTTTTAATGAAGCCAATACTTCTTCTTTGTTGTTACCGATACTTGAAATAATCCCAAAGCCTGTAATTACAGTTCTTCTCATTGCTTCTTCCTTATTGTTTTATATGTAAAAATAACGACTCAAAATTACTATGAAATAAAAATATTTCAAGCAATAATTCATTTGTTCGACCAGTTCAGAAAATCGCGTTATTATACGCAAATTTCATTAGGCAAGAAAGGAATAAAAAATGACCTTTAGCGTCCAACATGCAGAGATTCACTTCAACCAAAACCATATTCCCGTCTCAGATCAATTCGATGATGTCTATTTTTCTAACGAAAATGGATTGGCAGAAACCGATTATGTTTTTCTACAAGGTAATCAACTTTGGGAACGTTGGATAACACACAAAGAAGCTAATTTTGTCATCGCTGAAACAGGATTTGGTACAGGATTAAATTTCTTTGCGGTAACCAAATTGTTCCGTGAATTTCGCCAGCAACACGAGAATCATCCTTTAAAACGCCTAAATTTTATTTCCTTTGAAAAATATCCGCTAAAAATCACCGCACTTTTGCAAGCGCATCTTGCCTATCCGCAGTTTGAAGATTTAAGTGCTCATTTGCAACGTTATTGGCCTTCATTGATTCTAGGTTGTCATCGTATTCATTTTGAAGAGACAACCTTAGATTTATGGTTTGGTGATGTATCAGAAAACTTGCCACAACTTGGCGATTATATGAATGAACGTATTAATGCTTGGTTTTTAGATGGCTTTGCGCCGAGTAAAAATCCTGAAATGTGGAATGATGATCTCTATAACTTAATGTTTCGTTTCACGAAACCCAATGGTTCTTTTGCTACCTTCACCGCAGCAAGTGCGGTCAGAAAAGGACTTGAATCCGCAGGCTTTAATGTGACAAAACGTAAAGGCTTCGGCAAAAAACGGGAATGTTTAAGTGGGCTAAAAATACAATCAAAATCTACCGCACTTTCCACACCTTGGTATCTTGCTCAGCCTGCGAAAATGGAAAAACAAGATGTCGCTATTATCGGCGGTGGTATTGCTTCTCTTTGTGCAGCCATTTCCTTAGTAAAACGCGGGGCAAAAGTCACTATTTATTGTGAAGATGATGCGCTCGCTCTCAATGCCTCAGGCAATAAACAAGGCGCATTTTATCCGCAACTTAGCGATGATAATGCGCTCACCGTTGATTTTTACCTACACGCTTTCAGTTACGGTCGCCAATTACTTGATTGGGCAATCGCACAAAACATAGCGTTTGAACACGAATTTTGTGGCGTGGCACTATGTGCTTACAACGAAAAAAGTGCGGTCAAATTAGCAAAGATTTCTCAGCTTGGTTTGCCGAACGAAATCTTCCAAATGCTGAATGCTGAACAACTCAGTGAAAAAGTGGGATTACCGCTTAATTGCGAAGGCGGTTGGATTGAACAAGGGGCTTGGCTTGCACCAAGACAATTTGTTCAAAATGCCTTTTCATTTCTTGAAAAGCAGGGTGTCATCATTAAAACCTCACAAAAAATTACCGCACTTTCTCAGCTAGAAAAAGGTTGGGAACTAAAAAATATGCAAGGTCAAAAATACTGTCATGAAGTCGTCATTCTGGCGAACGGATATAAAATTACTGATTTTGTTCAAACAGAAAAGCTACCGCTCTACCCTATCCGCGGGCAAGTCAGCCAAATTCCAACATCAGAAAACTTACTCAAACTGAAATCTGTGCTTTGTTATGATGGCTATCTTACTCCAGCCAATCAATTAAAAACCTCACATTGCATCGGCGCAAGCCATGTTCGTGATAATGTTGATCGCCACTTTAGTGAACAAGAACAACAAGAAAACCAACAAAAACTCCAACAAAATATCGCCCAACCTTGGACTCAAGATGTGAATACATCAGATAATCTCGCTCGTGTAGGCATCCGCTGCTCTGTAAGAGATCTTGCCCCAATGGTGGGAAACGTGCCTCATTTTGAACAGCAACAAGCGGATTATTACAATCTATTTAACCTCCGCCGCCGTAAACAACCTATCCAAAGTGCGGCCAATTTTCAGAATATTTTCTTAATCGCAGCCTTAGGTTCTCGCGGGCTTACCTCTGCTCCACTATTAGGCGAAACCTTAGCTTCAATCATTTATGGCGAGCCATTACCAATAAGCGAAGGCATATTACATAATCTTTCAGCTAACCGAGCTTGGGTAAAAAAGTGGTTGAAAGGTTCAAAAGTTGAATAAATTCATAAGATTCAGAGCCTTACAAAAATAACTTTAACGTGTTAAAATCAAACAAAATTTAAATATAAAAATGAATACAAAAATGCTATGCAATCAATCAATCAATCAATCAATCAATCAATCAATCAATCAATCAATCAATCAATCAATCAATCAATCAATCAATCAATCAATCAATCAATCAATCAATCAATCAATCAATCAAATTGTAGGATTTGTTAAAACTTGCTACAAGCCTGAAGAAGTATTTCATTTTCTTCATCAGCATTCCATTCCTTTTTCCTCCATTGGAGGAATGACCAATCAAAATGTTCTACTTAATATTTCTGGAGTTAAGTTTGTATTACGGATCCCTAATGCCGTAAATTTATCACTTATAAATCGAGAATATGAGGCATTCAATAATGCTCAGGCATATCGTGCTGGCTTGAATGTAGAAACTCCCGTATTAGATGCCAAAAGTGGCGTAAAACTGACTCGTTATTTAGAAAATAGTAATACTTTAAGCCAGATACAATTAAACGAACAAAGTTGTTTGTCTCAAGTTGTGAATAATTTATATCGTTTACACAATAGTGAATTTGTTTTCCGTAATGTATTTAGCGTATTCGATGAGTTTCGCCAATATTTTTCATTGCTAGAAAACAAATCCGCTTTTTATCAAGCTGATTCTAGAATGGATAAACTTTCAGCTGTATTTTGGCAATTTGAAGAAATCAATAAAGAGATAATTTTACGTCCGTGCCACAATGATTTAGTCCCTGAAAATATGTTATTACAAGATGATCGGCTATTTTTTATCGATTGGGAATATTCGGGCTTAAATGATCCGCTATTTGATATAGCTACTATCATTGAGGAAGCTCATTTATCGAAAGAAGCTGCTGATTTTCTATTAGAAACCTATTGCAATCAGACAAATAAATATCACAAGACAGAATTTCAAATCGCTCACAAACGGTTAAAAATCCATCGCTTTTGCCAAAATGTATTGTGGTTTTTATGGACAAAAGTAAAAGAAGAACACGGCGAGAATTTTGGCGATTATGCATTAAAACGCTTAGACGCAGCATTTAAACTGTTAGAGGAATTGCCATAATGCGTGGCTATCTCTTTGGCATACTGTCCGCTGTATTTTGGGCATTATCTGGATTGTTATATAATGAATTGCCATTAAGTGAATATGATGCATTAGGGAAAATAATTTCATTGCTTTTTTTAATTGATTTTTGCTCGTTATTAGTTATCGGCATAACATTATGGCGAAAAAGTGCGGTAGATTTTCAAGGCGTTTTTTGGCAACCTGCGTTATCTGGCGTATTAGGTGGGCCAATAGGAATGTCTGCCTATTTATTAAGCATTCATTATTTAACGATCTATTATGCGGCACCGCTTTCATCTCTCTTTCCTGTTTTCGCTGCGTTAATGTCTTATTGGATTCTAAAAGAAAAAATCTCTAGAACAGCGCAGTTTGGATTTGGATTGGCGGTTATTGCTTCTGCATTGTTGGCTATTGAAGTCGGGCAAAAAGCAAACTTCAATACAAGCGGTCTCATTTTTTTAGCCATTTGCATATTAGGGTGGTCATCTGAAATAGTGATATCCTCCTATACAATGCGTTCTCTCTCTGGACTTCAGGTGTATTTTTTAAGACTATGTGGTTCAACTATTGGTTATTTATTGATTCTATTTATTCTTTCCTTGAAAAATTTCTCACTAGATATACTTAGTTTTAATTATGTACAAATTGCTGGTGTAATAATCTTTGGTGCATTATCTTACTGCTGCTATTACCAAGCGATTTATCTGTTAAAACCAATCAAAGCAATGGCATTAAATATCACATATTCTGTATGGGCAATTGGACTTGGTTATCTGCTCTATAAACAGCCAATTAAGCCCATTACCTTACTACTCACCTTATTATTAAGTGCAGGAGTGATCGTTACACTTTATTACAAAGGGGAACAAAAATGAATGCGATTATTTTAGCTGCAGGATTAGGCAGTCGTTTTAAAGACATCACACAAAGCACACATAAATCATTGTTAGATATTCACGGCACACCTAACTTAGAACGGACACTCACTTTTCTACGTCAAGCAAATATCGACAATATTGTCATTGTTACAGGGTATTTACACGAACAATTCGAGTATCTAAAGAAAAAATATGACTGCACCTTGATTTACAACGAAAAATATCGCGAATATAACAGCATTTATTCCTTTTCTCTGGCACAAGACTTCTTTAGTGATTGTTATGTTATTGATGCGGATGTAGTGCTTAATCGTAATATTTTTCTAACGAAACCATCACACAGCAAATATTTCACGGTTATCCGTTCTAAAACGCACAATGAATGGCTACCGATTTTAAATAGTAATGGGCAAGTAATACGTATTGAGATTGGATCATTAAACCAGTCTAGCTTGTCAGGGGTATCTTATTGGACAACTCGGGATTGCGATATCATTCTAACTTTGCTCAAAGAATACACAAGTGAAGTGCGGTTAAAAAATCCAAAACTTTATTGGGATACCATTCCGATGGAATATATAGAGAAATTAAATATCTATACGGAACAACTTAACAGTGATGATATATTTGAAATGGATAACCTTGATGACTATCACCACATTTTACAAAAATTGACACCAAACAAGGAAAAATAATGAAAAAATTAACGCTCAGAGAACAACAACTCGTTTGTCTCAATATATTAGATTATTTCCACGCATTATGTGAGCGACACCAAATTCACTATTCTCTTGGTGGTGGAACATTAATCGGTGCAATACGCCACAAAGGCTTTATCCCTTGGGATGATGATATTGATGTTTATATGCACCGTGATGAATATCAAAGGTTCGTTGATGTTTGGTTTCAAGAAACTCACGAATACTACAATATGGAAACGGCAGAAGATATACTTGCTCAATATACCGGTGAAATGGCAAAAATTTTCGATTGTCGCACTCAAATAACAGATGCTAAGGGAAGAAAAAGCCCGATGTTTATGGATATATTTATCTACGATGGTGTACCGAATGAACCAAAGATCATTTACCCACTGATGAAAAAGCACCGAAGAATTAAACTTCGATTTTCTTCTTGTAAGAAAAGATGGTTAAGATCAAAAGAAAATACTTTGCAAAGAACGATACTTGGTAAATTAAGCCACTTTTTATTTTCCAAAATGCAAAAAAATTTAGCACAATTCCAAATAAAATATCCGATAAAACAATGCGATTATATTGGTCTTGTATTATCTGACTACGGTGGTTGGCAAAAATCTTATATGCCGAAAGAATATTTTAATCACATTGTTTATAAAGAATTTGAAGGACGACAATTTCAAGTAATGAATGGATATCACGAACACTTAACGCAATATTATGGAGATTATATGAAGCTTCCACCAGAAGAAGACCAAAAGCCACATCATATTCAAGAAGCGTATATTTTGTAAGCGAAAGGGCAGATTTAATTCTGCCCTTTTTCAATTATTACTGAACCTTTCCACAATTCAAGCAATACAAATATTGACCTTTAGGATCATTAAATTTAGTTAATACATTCAATTCTTTTTGTAATTTTTGAATTGGAGCCGGCAGACCAAGCCATTTAACTAACTGCTCTTGCGTACCTTTTTTAGTATCGCGTAATAAGGTGCTAATTAAACTAACATTATCATCTGTAAACCATTCCACACTAAAATCCTGCACGGCAGTATCTTGGCGTTGATTCACTAATTGCTCTGCTTTATTAACTGCTTCATTAAAAGAACCGATCTCATCCACTAAACCATTTTGGAATGCATCACTGCCCAACCAAACCTGACCTTGAGCCAGTTTATCTACTTGTGTTTTAGAAAGCTGACGACCTTTGCTGACAATTTCTAAAAATCTGTCATAACCGTGCTCAATTTCTGTTTGATAAATATCTTGCACGGGTTTTGCTAATGGAGAAAACGCAGATGTATTAGCTAATTCAGTGGTTGAAACACCATCTGCATGCACGCCTATTTTCTTAATACTATTTTCGAAAGTCGGGAACATCGTGAAAATACCGATAGAACCCGTAATTGTATTTGCATCGGCAATAATATAATCTGCAGTGGATGAAATCCAATAACCACCTGATGCTGCCATTGCACCCATAGATACGATGACAGGCTTTCCAATTTTCTGTAAGTTTTCAGTTTCTTGTCGGATAATTTCAGAAGCAAAAGCACTTCCGCCAGGTGAATTAACGCGTAGAATCACGGCTTTCACAGAATTGTCATCGTGGGCTTTACGAAGAATTCGCGCAATGGTGTCGCCACCAGCATTTTCTTCATCACTTTCTCCATCAATAATCGTTCCTTCAACATTCACAACCGCAATTTTATTCGGTACGTTGTAATGTTCTAAACGATCAGGCAGTTGAGTCAAATAATCATCAAATTCGATAAGGTTCGCTTTTCCATCACTTCCTTTGCCAAAAAGTGCGGTAAATTTTTTATCTAAATCTAAACGAGTTACAACATCAGTTACTAATCCACGTTGTTGTGCATATGCCGTACTATTGCCTTTTAACGCTTTAAGTTCTGCAAGATACTGTTTCGCATTCGGCAAAATGCGATCTTTCTTAATATTACGATTTTCACTGACGGATAAAACATAATTATTCCACATTTCGCCTAACCAACGTTGCATATTTGCTTTTGCCTCAGCCGACATATCGTTGCGTAAAAATGGTTCAACTGCTGATTTATAAGTCCCCACGCGGAAAATATGTGGTGTAACGGCTAATTTGTCTAGCATCTCTTTAAAATACAAATTCTCTTGCGATAAACCGTGAATATCCACGCTTCCAATTGAATTTAAATAAATTTCATCAGCAAAGCTCGCTAAATAATATTGTCCTTGTGAATAATTATCTGCATAGGCGATCACTGGTTTCCCTGCATCTTTAAAGTGACTGATAGCCCCACCAATAAAATCTAATGCGGGTAAATCTGCCCCTTCAAAATAATTAAGATCTAGCACTAATCCTTTAATTTTAGGATCATCTTCCGCTTGTTGAATGGCAAATACCACATCAAACGTCGAAATTTTTCTAGGGACATGCTCGCCATTCAATTCGCTTAACGCATCTTGCCAACGAAGTGTTTCATCTCGGTTGTCCGCTAAATAACCATCTAAATTGAGCAATAATGCGCCTTCGCTCGTTAATGCAGTAGATTTTTTCCCGCCACTTGAAAAGCTAATAATCGCCACTAGCAATAGTACAAAGCCTAAAAACACAACATTCATCACAAGATCACGAATGAAACACAGCACTTTCCAACAAAATTTTAATACTCGAAACATACAAATTACCTTTAAAAAATTTGTACTAGCGTATCACAAAGCCTTGTCAAAAACTATGCTATAATCCACCGCACTTTTACTTATAAGGGATAATAAAATGGATGCACTTACACTTTTAACCACAAGAAAATCAAACAAAAAATTGACCGTACCTGCACCTAATGCAGAACAGCTTGAGCGTATTTTCGAAGCAGCAATGCGTGTGCCAGATCACGGAAAATTACATCCTTATCATTTTATTGTAATGGAAAATGAGAGCTTAAATAAATTAGAAACGCTACTTAAAGCTGCCGTTGTAGAATTTGATCTTGGGGAAGAAAAATTGATGAAAGCCGAAAACCTAGCACATCGCGCACCTATGGTTATTGGCGTGGTAGCAAAAATCGATCCAACTATCGCTAAAGTGCCAGATTGGGAACAAATGTTGAGTGCAGGTTGTGCAACTTATGGATTACAACTGGCTGCACAAGCACAAGGATTTGATAATGTGTGGATTTCAGGGAAATGGGTTAATGGCACTGCATTACGAGAAGCGTTCGGATGTCGTGAACAAGATCGTGTGATTGCGTTAGTCATGATTGGCACAAGTATGGAGAAAGCCGAACGTGAATGCCGTATTATTGATACAAAAGATTTTGTAACCTATCTATAAAATATTGCTTGCTTTCCTCAAGACTTAGAGGAAAGCAAAATATTGCCTACTCTTCTTCCAATTCATCCGCCATCGCTGCCAATATTTCTCGTGTAAGAAGGGCCAATGCACGATAAAAAGGCAAAGTTGCTTGCGTTTCAACTTGAGTTAAAAACTTCGCTGCACAAGGCAGTAAAAAAGTTTCAAAGAATTCTTGTTGAGCCACTAAAGAATCCGAATTATCTTCAAGCCAAGAAGCAGTGAGCAATAATAAAGCAAAATGATCCGCACTTTCCACCTCTGGCATATTGCGTACAAGGCGAAAATTCACAAATTCTTCAACATCAATGCCATAAGCTGAAATAGCCGTCATCACTTTCCCATTCGCACCAAATAATTTTTGATACTCTTCGTTCAATAAATTGAGATCGATTTTAACTTGCAAGCTATTCAGTGCTAATTCACTTTCTTTATCAGTATCTAACGCCCAAACTTGACTCAAACCTTTTTGTTGTAACCAAACAAATGCGTCAGCGAGTACTTTATCTGTTGGAGAACGATAAAAAAGATTACCGAATAATCGACTAATTAATGAAAAATTATTAATTTGTTTTTCAGACATTACTCTTTTTCCTTTAAAAGTGCGGTCAATTTTGCTTGAGTTTTTTGAGCAGCAAGTTCAATCATCGCCTTACGAGCCTCATCATCAATTAAATGAATATCTCCAAATAATTCAAACTCGACATTTTCAATTCCACAATAATTGAATAATCCATTAATCAAACAATGATTAAGCGATTTATCCACACCAAATTCTTTATATTGATCAACATTACTGCCAATCGTAATAAATTGCTGCATTTGCTTATTTTTTAGCAACCCCACTGATTCGCCGTTTTCCGTTTTATAGGCAAAACCGTGACTTAATACGCGATCTAAATATCCTTTCAAAATTGCTGGGAACCCCATCCACCAAAGGGGATAAACCAACGTAATTAAATCTGCTTGAAGAATAAAATCATGCTCTTGCTGAATATCTTCTGGAATAATACCTTTGTTAGCATTCTGCAATTCTTCATGAGATAAAATTGGATTGAAATTCATTTCATAAAGATCACGAAAAAATACATTTACACCATTTTCTTGACTAATTTGCTCAATACGATTGGCAATCGCTCGCCCAAAACTACGCACTGAATTAGGGTGAGCAAAAATAATTAAGTGATTCATTTTTCTTACCTATTTGTAGGGAAATAAAACGTGACAGAAGTCTATCAAAATAGAGCGCACTTTGCATATAAAATCACATAAAAAAAAGCGGGCATAGCCCGCTCTCTTATTTGCATCATCATTATGCTGCGTTTTTACGTTCTTCTTCCATACATACTGCCGCAGTAAATAATACGTCAGTTGATGAGTTTAATGCTGTTTCGGTTGAGTCTTGTAAAATACCGATAATAAAACCAACACCGATCATTTGTGCTGCTACATCATCAGAAATACCAAATAAGCTACATGCTAATGGGATTAATAATAATGAACCGCCCGCTACGCCAGATGCACCACAAGCACAAAGTGCTGCAACAATACTTAATAAAAGCGCACTAACGAAGGAAACTTCTAAGCCTAGTGTATGAACTGCGGCTAAAGTTAAGATAGTAATAGTAATCGCCGCACCCGCCATATTAATGTTCGCACCCAATGGAATAGAAACAGAATAAGTTTCTTCATCAAGATTTAAGCGTTTTGCTAATTCAATGTTCACTGGAATATTTGCTGCAGAACTACGAGTGAAGAATGCAGTTACCCCACTTTCGCGTACACAAGTCCACACTAATGGGTAAGGATTACGACGGATTTTCCAATAAACTAAAATAGGATTTACAACAAAAGCAGTAAATAACATCGTACCAATTAATACAGCAAGTAATTGCACATAACCGCCTAATGCGACTAAACCTTTATCAGATAAGGTTTCAGCCACTAAACCGAATACACCAAATGGTGCAAAAGAAATAATCACGTGAACAATTTTTGATACGCCTTCTGCAAAATCAGATAATACGTTCTTAGTTGCATCAGATGCATGACGTAAAGCCAAACCTAAACCGATAGACCATGCTAATACACCAATAAAGTTTGCTTTGAAAATTGCATTTAATGGATTATCTACCACGTTTAAGATAAGGGTAAATAAAACTTGGCCAACAGCTTGCGGTGCTGAGCTTGCATCTTCTTTGGTTGCAAGTACAACTTCCGTTGGGAATACGAAACCAGCAATAACAGCAACAAATGCAGCTAAGAATGTGCCTAAAAGGTAAAGCACAATTATTTCTTTCATATTGCTTTTCGTACCAATTTTACGGTTTGCAAGGGCAGCCATAACAAGAAAGAAAATTAAAATTGGTGCAACGGCACGCAGAGCTTTTACAAAAATCGTACCTAATACGCCAACTTTTTCAGCAAGATTAAAACCAATGGTTTCTTGTAATGGTGCTGAAATCAATGCAACAACAATACCAAGAACCAAGCCAGCGGCAATTCGTTTTACCAAACTACCCTGAAATAACAGACTAAATAGACGTGATGTGTTCATATTTTTATCTTTCTTTTAGTAAATTTAACTTCAGATTGTTACCAATCCACCTAGGGGGGATTAAAGATAGCGTAAAATTTTAATGAAAGAAAATATTTTTATTATTTTTCACTCTAAAAGTGAACTTTTTTCTAAAGTTATTAGATATTCTCTAAAAACATACTTATAAAAAAATTTTTTATTTAACCTATTGACACCCTGTATGAAATATCAGTAAAATTTAACTGTACAAAAAAACAAGGTAAAAGGTTATTTATCCATATTATTTAACAGGAGATAAGAGAATGAACAACCAAACTTTGGCTACACAATATGAAATGGATTTTTCTTATAATCCACTGCCTTTTTTCAGTGATATAGAAGATAACCTTAAATTCAACAAAAAATTAGATTTAAATCTTTACTGTATCAAACGTCCAAAACAAACTTGTTTTATTCATATAACTAACCCAAATATGTTGGCTTGGGGAATTGAAAGCGGCGATATGTTAGTCGTCGAAAAAAATGACGATCTTTATTCTGGTGATCTTGTTGTGCTAGAAGAAAATAACGAATTTCATGTCTATGAATTTATGACGCATAGCGGCAATTACCTTTTTATGGCATTGGATTCCACAACACAAAATATAAATACAAAAGATTGGTCAAATTTACCTATTGTCGGCACCGTAACCAATACGATTCATCAAATGAAACGTCGCAATAAAATGAAATGGGCAGCGTAGTTAAAAGCAAATAAAAAAGTGCGGTGAAAATCAACCGCACTTCTATCTAGTATCTAGATTATATTTCAATTAATTACTCGTCGCTTTACGTCTAGCAATAACTGCATCAGAAAGTTGTTGCAATAATCTTTCAGAATCTTCCCATCCAATGCACGCATCCGTAATACTTTGTCCATAAGTCTGCGCTTTGCCATCAACTAAATCTTGACGACCTTCCACTAAATGGCTTTCCACCATTACGCCAAAGATTTGTTTAGAACCAAATGCAATCTGATTACATACGTCTTGGCAAACATCCATTTGCTTTTTATATTGTTTACTGCTGTTTGCATGGCTAAAATCAACCATAACGTGTGGAATACGCCCTGTTTTTTCAATATCAGCACAAACTTTTTCTACATCTTCAGCACTATAGTTAGGACCTTTATCTCCACCTCGTAAAATAATATGGCAATCTTCATTCCCTTTTGTAGAAACAATTGCAGAATGACCAAATTTAGTGACAGATAAGAAATAGTGGGGAGCTTCCGCCGCACCAATTGCATCTAAAGCGACTTTCACACCACCATTAGTGGCATTTTTAAACCCAACAGCACAAGATAAACCTGAAGCCAACTCACGATGAACTTGTGATTCTGTTGTTCTAGCCCCAATCGCCCCCCAGCTCATAAAATCTGCCAAATACTGAGGTGTAATCATATCTAAAAACTCGCCCGCTGCAGGCACACCAAGATCATTAATATCTGAAAGTAATTTCCGTGCAATGCGTAACCCATCATTTAAACGATAAGTATCATTCAAATATGGATCATTAATTAAACCTTTCCAACCCACCGTTGTACGCGGTTTCTCAAAATACACACGCATAATAATTTCAAGGCTATCTTTGTATTTTTCACGTAATGGTTTTAAACGAGTCGCATATTCAATGGCAACTTTCGGATCATGAATAGAGCAAGGCCCAATCACGACTAATAAACGATCATCTTTACCATGAATAATATTATGTGCCTCATGACGAGTTTGCTTCACTAACGCCGCAGCCTGTTCACTTGCTGGGTATTTTTCTAATAAGGCAATGGGTGGTAACACCTGATCGACTTTTTCAATTCGCGTATCGTCGTTTGCCACGACAATTTCAATTTTCTCTTTAGCCATATATCACTCTCAAACTTTCAAATGTTGTGTTTTCATTATGTAGCTAATCTACACTTATTTTTGTACTAGTAAACTAGTTCGATATGTTTTTTTTAGAATAAAACCTACGAATTCCCTATTAAACTATCTTTACAACTCTCTTGCAAGCTGAATAAAACGAAATAATTAAGTAAATAAAAGATAAAAAAATACCGCACTTTTGTGCTGTACTCTCGAAATTAATGGCTACTTAATACTTGTGCAGGTTGTAATTTAGCAGCTCGGCTTGCTGGATAAAGGCTTGCCATTAAACTCAATGCAAGTGCTGCAACTAAAACCATCAAAACATCCAACCAATGTAACTCGCTTGGCAAGAAATCCACAAAATACACATCGCCCGATAATAATTTCTTACCGATAACCCACTCAATACCTTGAATAAAGGTTGTAAGATTTAATGCAAGTATAATGCCTAACACAATTCCAATTAAACAACCTTTCATTCCTGCCTGTAAGCCATACCAAATAAAAATACGTTTGATAAACGCATTATTCGCCCCAAGCGTGCGCATAATGGCAATATCGCCCTGCTTATCTTTTACCGCCATAATCAGCGTAGAAACAATATTAAAACACGCAACACCGATCACAAGCACCATTGCGATATACATTACGGTTCTAATAAGCTGAATATCGCGATACATATAACCAAATTTACTAATCCAATTTTGCATATATAGCATCTGCGGATAATCATTAAGCATTGATAAATCCAGATTTCTCGCAGAAAAAGGATCATCTAATTTCAATTCAACACCTGTAATTTGATCAGGTTGATAAGTCAAAAAGGTTTGTGCTTGAGCAAGCGGCAATAAGGCATAACTATAATCAAGCTGACCATCTAAGCGTAAAATAGCGGTAACTTGCACTGGCTCACGAGTTGGTTGAGCAAATTGTTCATCGCCGTTTTGCTGAGAAATAAGCAAGGTAATCCAATCCCCTACTTTTACATCAAGTTCTTTAGCGATACCCGCTCCCAAGACCAATCCGCCTTCTTTCTCAAATTTGTTCCAACCTTGCTCTTGTACAAAATTGCCAATTGAACTTACCTTATCTTCTGCTTGTTTTTCAACACCTTTGACCTGAACAACTTTCAATTTTGAGCCATTTTCTACCAATGCCGTAAAGCTAACAAAAGGAGAGATTCCTTTAATTTGTGGATTTTGTTGTAGGCGTTTTTCTAAATTTTGCCAATGATGAATTGTGGGATCTTTCGCTTGATGCGCAGAAAAAATCTCAATATGCGGCACGACTGCCAAAATCCGTTGATTAAGCTCACGCTCAAAACCATTCATCGCACTTAAGCCAACAATTAAAACTGCAACACCCAATGCAATACCAATTGCAGAGAATTTTGCAATTAACGCGACTAAAGGATTTTTTTGTTTGCCACGTTGATAACGCCAGCTAATAAAAAACGGCGTATTCATCACGCCCCCTCCTTCAAAAGACCATCTTGCATAACTAAACGGCGTGATAATTTTTCCGCAAGCCCCATATCGTGAGTGACTAATAAAAAGGCGATATTTTGTTCTTGATTAAGTTGTTGAATCAGCTCAAAAATACTTTCAGTGGTCTTGTGATCGAGATTTCCTGTGGGTTCATCCGCTAAAACTAACGATGGATTATTCACTAAAGCACGCGCAATCGCCACACGCTGACGTTCCCCACCAGAAAGCGCAGAAGGACGATGGGTAATTCTATGGCTTAATCCCACCGCACTTAGCATTTTTTCAGCGCGATCTTTCGCTTCAGTTTTATTTTGATGACCAATCAACATCGGCATCATCACATTTTCAAGTGCGGTAAAATCCGCCATTAAATGATGGAATTGGTACACAAATCCTAAATAACGATTACGCAAAGCAGCTAATTCATTAGCCGATGCTTTTTGCAAGGATTGTCCATTAATAAACACTTCCCCACTACTTGGCTGATCAAGTCCCCCTAAAGTATGTAATAAAGTACTTTTCCCTGAACCTGAACTCCCCACAATCGCAACCAACTCTGCAGGTTCCATAGAAAAAGAAACGCCTTTTAACACTTGCGTTTGATTTTCGCCCTCTTGATAAAATTTATTGATATTTTCGCATTTTAATAAATAGTTGTTCATTTTTTACTCGTTTTAACCGCACTTTAGCGGCAGATAATCCCATCAAAAACTTGCGCGAGTCTATCACACTTTTCCTTGAGCTTAAATTTCAATACACCCAAAGTATTCAAATCCTGTTTCAGGAAAATGTTTTTCAAGATAACGTTTTAAATAGCGTTGGGTTTCTTGACTAATAATAGGATCATATTCTGGGTAACCGTTATACATTACACTTAATACTGAAATACCTCGAGTACGACAAGCCTCTAAACTTAATAATGTATGGTTTATACTGCCTAGTTTTCCCGATGTCACTAAAATTAAAGGGTAATTATTTAACTGGATATAATCCAACGTCGTCTCTTCTTCACAATAAGGTACCATTAAGCCACCAGCACCCTCCAATAGTACATAATCATATTTTTCTGCCAAAAGTGCGGTAGATTTTTCAATGATTTTTGCTTCAATTTTTCTACTTTCTCGCTTTGCAGCTAAATGTGGCGAACAAGGATATTCAAAAACATAAGGGCAGGTTTTGCCTTGTAAATCTTCTTCCGTTAAATCAATGTCTTGAATCTTTCGATGCACAAGTAAATCATCAGCGATATTTTTACAGCCTGTTTGAATCATTTTTTGTGTAATCACGGAACAGCCTTGTTCCATCAATTTTTTAGCATAAATGCCTGTGGCAATCGTTTTTCCCACATCAGTATCAATGCCAGATATAAAAATAACCTTGCCCATAAATATTCCTTACTGATTTTCTATGTGAGAATAGCGTGCGATAAAAAATAACGGATGATAAGTCAGGCGCACTTTGTCCGACGGCATACTGAACGCCGACAAGTAATCGCCAATAAATCCATTGAGATTTTTTCTTGTCCAATTTTTTTGGTTAGTCGCTGTTACACCGGTATATTTCAGATGTTTGAGTACATCCAATGGTGTATCAAAGTCTAGTATTACATTAAAATCCTCACACCATAAAAGCTCAAAATCATTGGCTAACCAATTTTGCCATTGGGATAAAGTCGGGTAATTTAATCCTATATTTGTGATCTGGCGGACTTCTTTCAAATTGTCTTCGCCAAAGGTTGCAACCGCCAATAATCCGTTTGTTTTCAAGCCTGTTTTGCAATGGGCGATAAAAGCGTCGGGTTGGTGAAACCATTGCACGGCGGATGCACTTGCAATCAAGTCAAATCGTCGTTGAAAAGGAAAGTTCTCTGCATCACCACAATAAAAATCAAAGGGTTGAATCAGCTTTTCAGTGAGTAGAGTGTGCACATCGCACAAATCATTAAATAACCAATAGTTGGCTGAAATCTGTTTCTGCAACAACGTACTCAACATACCAGACCCGCAACCTAGTTCCAAAACGCTATCTAATGACCCATTTGGTAAATAGTCTTGCAAATGCATCATTAACTTAATATTCATTTTTTGTTGAATTAACGCATGTTCATCATAGCTATTTAAGGCTTTTTGGAAGGCTTGTTGAATACGCGATTTATTTACGGAAGTTAATGATTCCATAATGCCGACCAGTGGGTAAATCTTGAAAACACATAATGCTCACCCTCTATTTTCTGAACGGCACAACGGGATGCCCAATATTGGTTCTGATTGGCTGGCGTAAAAATTTTATCGCGAGAACTAACCCATGCATTTGTCCAGTGAATAAGATTTGTGCGTTTATCCTGCTGAATCATCGCAAAAAGTGCGGTGAGTTCTTGATGAATTTTGTTAAATGGTCGTGCAGAAAATTGTTGATAACGTTCAAAAGATACTTTGTCACCACAAATTCTACGTTCAAACTTTGAACGAGTATTTTCTGTGAGATTATCTAACGTACCTTTAAAAATAGCATAGGGAATACCGAAGCTATCATCACAAGGTAAACCTGTTCCATTCACTGCTGTTGCTGATTGTAAGGTGATTCCTTGTAATACTCGCTCTGCCGCCCAAACGCCCATAGACCACGCCACCAAACGGATGTGCCGATAGGCGGAAAAATCAAAATCCAAATTTAAATCTTGATAATCATAGCAAATTAATAAATCATGATCTGTTGGCAAAATCAAATGAACTACAGCATCAAGAGGTGTCCCCCAGCCAGCAAAATAAACTATTAAATGCTCACCTTGATGATCATAAAATTTCGTTTTCACATTATTTCCTTATAAGCATGCCACAAACTGTTTCACTTCATCCATTGTCATATCTGCCGTCAAAGACAATCGTATTCTGGATGTACCTTTTGGTACTGTCGGCGGTCTGATTGGCAAACAATAATAACCTTGCTCTTGCAGATCTTTCGCCTTAGCAAGGGTTGCTTCGTTTTCGCCTAAAATATAGGGAACGATGCAAGTTTGGCTTGGCATTATTTGCGTTCTGTGTTCCACTTCTTGGCGTAAAAATGCACTTAACCGCTCAAGATGGCTTCTTTCTTTTGAGAATTGCGGCAATCGTTCAAAAATAAAATAAGTCCAAGCCACATTAAACGGCGGCAATGCGGTTGAAAAAATCAATGGGCGCATTTGATTAATCAAACATTCTTTTAATATTTGATCACAGACGACATAAGCCCCCATTGAAGCTAAGGCCTTGCCAAAAGTGCCAACCAACAAATCTATATCAGCTATCACATTAGCTCGTTCGGCAATACCTAATCCGTTTTTACCGTAAACGCCTATTGCATGGGCTTCATCCACATAAAGATAAGTATTGGGAAATTGTTTTTTTAATTGAACAAGCTGTTTCAAATCCGCCACGTCGCCGTCCATACTGAAAACAGATTCGGTAACGATAAAAGTGCGGTCAAATTTTCCGACGTTTTTTTCAAGCAGATTTTTCAAATGTTCATAATCATTATGACGATAACGAAAGAACTCACATTGGCTTAAACGAATGCCATCAATCATGCTGGCATGCACTAATTTATCTGCCAAAATCAAACTTTTCGTCGTCAAAGCAGGCAAAATGCCGATATTGGCGTGATAGCCGCTGTTAAATAATAACGCACTTTCCCGTTGGAAACGTTGTGCGACAAGCTCTTCCAAATCGGTATAAATAGGAAAGTTGCCCGTTAATAAACGCGATGAAGAACTGGTAAAAGAGGGGAAATTACCGCCGTATTGCTGTAAAAAAGACTGGCGCAAGTTTTCATTTGATGCCAAACCTAAATAATCATTAGATGACATATTCAGCATTTTGCGATTTTCTCGCATAATATATCGTCCTTGATGAACTAAATCTGGAATTGAACGATATTGATTTTGTGCGCTAAGCTGTTCCAGTTGCTGTTTGAAAGCATCCATTTTTTATCCTAATGTTCATATTCCTGAATTAAAGCCAAAATCATGCCTTCCGTTAATTTCTGAAGTTCATCATCTTTAATCACAAATGGTGGCATAACATAAACCAATTTTCCGAAAGGTCGAATCCAAACACCTTGTTCCACAAAACGTGGAACTAAAGTTTTCATATTTACCGCACTTTTCATTTCAACCACCCCAATCGCCCCTAATGCACGAACTTCTTTGACGTAATCTTTTTCAGCTAAAGGCGAAAGCTGTTGTTTTAAGGAATGCTCAATTCGCTGAATATTTTGCTGCCAAGGACTTTCCAACAATAAACGGATAGATTCCGCTGCAATTGCACAAGCCAACGGGTTTGCCATAAAAGTGGGCCCGTGCATAAAGCATTTAGCCTCACCGCTACAAATAATTTGCGCAATTTCAGTGGTCGTAATACTTGCCGATAAAGTTAAATAACCACCCGTTAATGCTTTACCGATACACATAATATCTGGCGAAATGCCTGCGTGTTCAGCTGCAAATAATTTCCCTGTTCGACCAAATCCCGTGGCGATTTCATCAAAGATCAGCAATACACCATATTGTTTACAAAGCGCTTGCGCTTTCACTAAATAAGTTGGCGAATAAAAATACATACCACCCGCACCTTGCACAACAGGTTCTAAAATCAGTGCGGCGATTTCGCTACCTTTTTTCTTAAGTAAATCAGCTAAAGGTTCAATGACACAATCATTCCAAGATTCATTAAATGGAATGTTGGGTTGAGGAAGAAAATATTGTACAGGCAGGCTATGATGAAATAAATGATGCATCCCTGTGGTTGGATCGCACACTGACATCGCATTCCACGTATCGCCGTGATAACCTGAACGAATAGTGGCAAATTTTTGTCGTTGCACTTCTCCTTTAGCGTGCTGATATTGAATAGCCATTTTCATCGCTACTTCCACTGCAACAGAACCACTATCAGCAAAAAAGATCTTATCTAATCCATTGGGCAAAATTTGTACCAATAATTGAGCTAATTCCACCGCAGGGTCATGGGTAAATCCGCCAAACATAATATGGCTCATTTTTGCTAATTGATTCTGTGCCGCCGCATTTAAACGAGGATGATTATAACCATGCAACGCCGCCCACCAAGAGGACATACCATCAATCAAACGACGACCATCTTTTAAAGTTATCATCACACCATCAGCACGTTCCACCGCATAAAGCGGCATATCAGAAGAAACTGAAGAATAAGGATGCCAAATATGTTGTGTATCAAAAGCTAAAAGTGATTGTTCATCCATCATTTATTTACCATTTACTCGTATCTCAAAGCTGCTGCAGGTTCTACTTTCGCAGCTCGATAAGCAGGATAAAGGGTTGAAAGCAAGGAAAGTAACAGCGAAAATCCAATGACAAAAATCATTTGAACAAAGGATAATTCTGTCGGTAAAAAAACACCTTGTGGATTTACCGCACTTACAATGTCCGTTAAATTCAACGTAGCTAAAACACCTAAAATAGCACCGAGTAATGTGCCAACAAATCCCACCAGTAATCCTTGATAAATGAACACTGAACGCACTTGGGATTTTGTTAAGCCTTGAGTTTGCAAAATCGCAATTTCCCCTTGTTTATCCACCACCATCAAACTTAAAGAGGTGACAATATTGGAAATCGCCACGACAATAATCAAACTAATCAGCAAACCCATCATATTTTTTTCCATTCTCACTGCTTGGAAAAATTCGCCTTTTTGCACACGCCAATCTGTGATTTTTTGTGTCGGGAAATGTTGTGGGAGTTCTGTAATTTGGAACGGATCATTCAGAAATAAACGATAGCCCTGCGCTTGCTGAGGTTGAATACGCATTAAGCGACCAATATCTGTAATATTAGCAAAGGCTTCGTAACCAGATGCTTCGCCATAACCATAATAAATATCGCTAACAGTAAATAAACGCTGCATTGGCACCCGACCGAATGGTGTATATTGGCTATTTTCCGTAATCATCAAACGGATTTTATCCCCAATATTCACGCCCAGTTTTTGCGCCAGTTGATCACCAATGACCAGTTTAAACTCCCCTCTAGGCAAAATTTCATTAAATTTAGTCTGATCAAAAGATTCAACCAAAGGATCATCAGAAAATGATTGAATACCTATAATTTGTCCTGCACTTACGCCTTTTGCCGTTTGATAAATCACATTTGTTGTATTGATCGGCACGGCTTTTTGGACAAAGTGCGGTAAATTTTCTAGCGTTTTTTCTGTAGAAATAGGCTGTTCTTCGCTCACAATCGCATGAGGAATGGAAGATAGCACCTGTTGTTTTTGGTAACCTTCTAATCCATTCATCACCGAAAGCACGATGATCAATGCCATCACACCTAGCACAATCCCCAGGCTTGCAAGATTAGTTACTAATCGCCCAAAACGATCCGCACTTTTCGCACGCCAATAACGTAGTGCAATATAAAGAGAAATAGGAAAATTCATTATTTTTGATGTAATTGTTGTACAAATTCTTCGATGTTTTGCATTACTTTGCCAACTAATGTTGTCACTGCACTATCACTCGCCCAAGCAATATGTGGTGTGATAATTAAATTAGGCATCGTTTTTGCAGCTAAAATTAACGGATTATCTTTTTCTGGTGGCTCTTTTACCATTACATCCAAAGCCGCTCCGCCTAAATGCCCCGTTTTTAACGCATCAACTAAGGCAAGTTCATCAATCAAAGGCCCACGCCCTGTATTAATCAAAAATGCACCTTTTTTCATTTTGGATAAGGTTTCTGTATTAATTAAATCCTTTGTTGTTTCCGTTAATGGGCAATGCAACGTCACAATATCCGCTTGTTTTAATACTTCATCAAAAGGCGTATAACCTTCACGGCAAACAGTAGCATCTTTATGTTCTGCATAAAGCACTTTCATTCCCACGGCATTAGCCAAACGCCCCACTTCTGTTCCTAGGCAACCTTTACCAAATACGCCCAACGTTGAACCGCGCACATCTGTAATTGGATAATCAAAATAACAAAATTGTTTGCTTTCCGCCCATTTTGCTTCCGTTTGATCGCGTAACCAACCTGCCAAACTGTGTTTTAAAGAAAAAATCAGACCGATTACGTGTTCTGGCACGGTTGTACTGGAATAACCTGTCACATTACGCACGGCGATGCCCATTTCTTCTGCAGCCACAAGATCAACATTATTTGTACCTGTCGCAGTAATCGCAATCAGCTTTAATTTTGGCAGTTGTTGCAAAGTTTCACGATCAAAAATCACTTTGCTGGTAATAACAATGTCCGCATCCTTCGCTCGCTCAATGGTTTCGGCAGAAGACGTATGATCATATTCAGTCCAAGTATGTTCAAAACTTGGGCGAGGAATTGAAATATGTTTAGGAATAGCCGTGCTATCTAAAAATACGATTTTCATTAATTGCTCCTTTTTTATATACAAAGTGCGGTCAAAATTAACCGCACTTTTGATGAAATTTAAATTGAGGTATCCAATTCTGGAAAAGATTTTACTAAATCATCGATGGCTTTCATTTGGGAAACAAAGCCTTCAAGCGCAGAAAGTGGCAATGCAGAAGGGCCATCACATTTTGCTTGATTTGGATTTGGATGTGCTTCTAAGAATAAACCTGCAATGCCTACTGCTAAACCTGAACGCGCTAATTCGGTTACTTGCGCACGACGACCACTCGATGCTGCCCCAAATGGATCACGGCATTGAAGTGAATGGGTTACATCAAAAATAACAGGGCTACCCTTAGAGGCTTTTTTCATTACACTAAAGCCAAGCATATCCACAATTAAATTATCGTAACCAAAATTTGTTCCACGATCACAAAGAATGATTTTATCATTACCACATTCTTCGATTTTTTCCACGATATTGCCCATTTGACCTGGGCTTAAAAATTGTGGTTTTTTCACATTAATCACTGCGCCTGTTTTTGCCATCGCTTCAACGAGATCTGTTTGACGCGCCAAAAAGGCGGGAAGTTGAATAATATCGACAACATCAGCAACGGGCTGACATTGATAGATTTCGTGTACATCGGTAATAATTTTTACCCCGAATGTATCTTTTAATTCTTGGAAAATTTTTAATCCTTCTTCCATGCCAGGTCCACGGTAAGAATGAATAGATGAACGATTCGCTTTGTCAAAAGACGCTTTAAATACATAAGGCACGCCAAGTTTCTCTGTCACTTTCACATAAGCTTCGCACACTTGCATTGCCATATCACGGCTTTCCAGCACGTTCATTCCGCCAAAAAGCACAAAAGGTTTGTCGTTTGCAACATCAATATTGCCAATTTTTACAATTTTATTTTGCATAAATTTTCCTTAAATCAATGGAGGGGAAAAGTATCTTTATTAATCTCGCCTTTAAGTTCTAAAAGTTGCGTGCGGATAAACGCCGCCGTTGGATCTTTTGGACAATGTTCCACAAAAAATTCTAAATCTTTCAATGCTGAAGGATAAGCCCCCATTTGAGCTAAAACTAAGCCACGGTCACGGATATGATAAGGATTTTCAGCATCAGTAATCATTAAATTCTTAATATAGTGATATGCCATATCGTTATGCTCTTCACGAATAAGCGCATTTTTCGCCAGTTGCTCAAAGCGAGAATAAAGTAAAGAAAGATCGGCTCTATCAAGTTCTTCGGGTTGAATTTTCGCCCCAAACCCAAATGCACCTTCATAAAGTTGCTGCAATTTTTCTTGTGAAATATAAGTGCCATCCCAAGGATCAATAAAAGCCACTTCATCTCTGACTTCAGCACGTAAAATTAACTGTGTTGGGAAATTTACTGGGTAAATTGGCAAATCCAATGCCTCAGCTAAATAAAACACCATTGCCCCAAGAGTCACTGGCATTCCTTGACGATGTTCAAACACATAAGGCAAATATAAATTGCGAGCATAAAAATAATCTTCTGGATCGCAATGAAAGCCCCAATCACCATAAAATAGCTGTAGTAACTGATGAATCTGCTCTTCTTTCGGCCAATCTGGCGAAATTTTTTTACGCGCTTTACGCACAAGCCCACCCATTTTTCCCCGAAGTTGTGCTTCTGAGCTGCCATCATCAGAGATAACAAGATAAAAATGCACAAATTTATCGTATAACGCACGTCGATAATATTTCATTACTTCTTCCAAAAACCTAAAGTGACACGCTCATTGTCGCTATAATCACGCACAGTTTCAACCATTTCCCAATGATTTTCTTGGAAAATTGACCGCACTTTTTCTCCTTGTTGCCATCCGTGTTCAAGCAATAATACGCCATTAGAATTCAAATAACTCGATGCTAATTCAATAATATGACGTAAATCAGCATACCCTGCATCATTGGCAACTAATGCAGAAAGGGGTTCAAAACGTACATCGCCTTGATGCAAATGTTCATCTTGCGCATCAATATAAGGCGGATTGCTGACGATAAGATCAAACTTCCCTGTTATATTATCAAACCAACGGCTCTGCAAAAATTCTACATTTAGCTGATTTCTTTCTGCATTAGATTGAGCTAATGCCACAACATCGGGCATAAGATCAACACCAATTATTTCCAGCGGAATATGCCGCTTTTGGCAAATGGGCTCAAGCTCGGAAGCCAAAGCGAGGGCGATTGCGCCTGTGCCAGTGCCGAGATCAAGAATACGAAAGTGCGGTGGATTTTCTTCCAGTTTTTCTAACGCAATTTGTAATGCTTTTTCCACTAAACTTTCCGTGTCTGGTCTTGGAATCAATGTGCTTTTTGAAACATTTAATGGTAACGACCAAAATTCTTTTTCACCAAGAATATAAGCGATAGGTTCGCCTTTTAGACGACGATCTAAAAGTGCGGTCAATTTTAACCGCACTTTTTCATCAATCTCAGTATCATCAAAAGCAAGGATTTGCGTACGCGATTTGCCAGTAGCGTGTTGAAGAAGCACAAGTGCATCAATTTTACTATTTTCAGTGGGATTTTTTTGTGCTAAATCTACAATCGCTTGTGCCAGCCATTCTTTATAATTCATTATTTTTCGTCTTTTAACACCATCGTGCCAGCCACTAAATCCGTTAAAGAACGGCGATCATCACGCACAAGTGCAACAATACCGCTAATAATCAATAAGAAACTTGTCCATGCCAATAAAATATCAATAATCTCACGACCGATGTATTTACCAAATTCAACAGGATGATTGGTATGATAATTAAATACGCGCAAGCCTAACCAGCGTTTTGCCATTGTTTGACCATAAGTTTTCATGAAATATAACTGAAAACCAGCATATACAATCATCCCCACTACACCGGCAAAATCCCCCAATGCAAAACCGAGACCAGCCATCACCCAAAGCACAAGCCCATTAATCATACTCGCAAGCCAACGTTTAAAACGGCTTGCTTGAGCAGGTTGAGAAGATTTGAAAGCAGAAGAAAATTCAGCATCTTTTTGATTTTCAATGATCATTTTATTTCCTTTTAAAGTTAAAAAGGACATCTGAAATCAGATGCCCCTATCATTAATTCTGTTCAGACAATGCCGCCAACTGATCCGCTTGATATTCCGTAATAATCGGCTGAATCAGTTCATCAATTTTACCATTCATTACTTCATCCAAACGGTAAATAGTGAGATTGATACGGTGATCGGTTACTCGACCTTGCGGATAATTATATGTACGAATTTTATCAGAACGATCGCCCGAACCTAATAAGTTACGGCGCATATCTGTTTGTTCTGCGGCTTGGCGTTCTTGCTCTGCTTGAACAATACGTGACGCTAATACTGACATTGCTTTCGCTTTATTTTTGTGCTGTGAACGCTCATCCTGACATTCCACAACAATGCCTGTTGGAATATGTGTAATACGCACCGCAGAATCCGTTGTATTTACGTGCTGACCACCTGCACCTGATGAGCGATAAGTATCAATACGTAAATCTGCTGGATTAATTTCTGGCATTTCAGATTCAGGCAATTCTGGCATTACCGCAACGGTACAAGCAGACGTGTGGATACGCCCTTGGCTTTCTGTTTTTGGTACACGTTGCACACGATGACCGCCCGATTCAAATTTAAGCTGGCCATACACGCCTTCGCCACTTACTTTTACGATCACTTCTTTATAACCGCCCTGCTCGCTTTCGTTGGCACTGAGCATTTCTACACACCAGCGTTTACTTTCCGCATAACGGCTGTACATACGGAATAAATCACCCGCAAAAATACCTGCTTCATCACCGCCTGTTCCCGCACGGATTTCTAAATAGCAGTTATATTCATCATTAGGATCTTTCGGCAGTAAAAGAATTTGAAGTTGTTGTTCCACTTCTTCAATTTCCGCTTTGGATTCTTCGATTTCCATTTGCGCCATTTCTTTCATTTCAGGATCGTCGAGCAATATTTCAGCTTCTTCAATATTTTGATTTAATTGCGTCCAACGATTAAAACATTTCACTACTTCTTCAAGTTGCGAATATTCTTTAGAATACGCACGGAATTTATCCTGATCACTAATTACAGAAACATCGCCCAATAAGGCTTCTAGCTCTTCATAACGTTCTTTTAAACTTTCTAATTTTGCAATAATGGAATCTTTCATCATTTATAAGTCACCGAAAATAAAATCGGTGCATTCTAGCCGATTTTAGGGAAAATTGACAGCGAAAAGGAAATTAAGAATCTCAGACGCTTTATTTGTGATTTTATTTTTATATTTTTGTATGGCATTTTGAATAAGTTGCTGACTTGAATTCATGCCATAATCATAAACCCAATGGGAAACTGGGGCGTATCCCATTTGAATACGCCCACTCGAAAATAATCCCTTCCCCACATTCCAAAATTCGCATTATTATTGCGGTAAGCGGAATAAAGGCATTAGCGTTCCCCTCTATTTAGCTTGCCATAATATTTGCAACCACCTTGATCACCATTATCACAAGCCTTACCAAACCATTCTTTAGCTAAAGATTTATTTACTTGAACACCTTTTCCTAAAAGATATGAGAATCCCAATATAGCTTGAGCATTTGCATGTCCCTGCTCCGCCGCTTTGCGAAACCACTTCACCGCTTCGGTATAATCTTGTCTTACACCACGCCCTTCAGTATAAGCCAAACCTAAATAAGCCTGAGCATTTGCATCTCCCTGCTCCGCCGCTTTGCGATACCATTTCACCGCTTCAAAATCATCTTGTTTGACGCCTTGCCCCTCAGCATACATCACGCCCAAATTAAATTGAACATTTGCATCTCCCTGCTCCGCCAGAGGTAACCAAAGTTTAAAGGCGGTTTGATAGTTGCTTTGCTCATAAGCGGTTAAACCTTGTTGGAATTGCTGTTCCAGCGTATCCGCCCAAGCGGTGGATTGAAAAGAAAATACAGAAGCACCTAAAAGTGCGGTGGTAAGAAGTGTTTTTGTGAGTTTCATTTTGTTTTCCTATTAAATTGAATGAATGGATAATCTTTTATTTTTATTCACTAAAATTGGCTTTGAACCATGATGAGGAACTTGCAAACCATAAACCCAATGAAAGGCTTGGGCGTCTCCCACTTGAATACGCCCACTTGAAAATAACCCTTGCCCTACATTCCAAAATTCGCATTGTAAAGTTGGCATTAGAGCTCCCCTCTATTTAGCTTGCCATAATATTCGCAGCCATTTTGATTACCATTATCACAAGCCTTACCAAACCATTCTTTGGCTAAAGATTTATTTACTTGAACACCTCTTTCTCCTAAAAGATATAAGAATCCCAATATAGCTTGAGCATCTGCATCTCCCTGCTCCGCCGCTTTGCGATACCAGTTCACTGCTTCAAAATCATCTTGTTTGACGCCTCGTCCCTTAGAATACATATGGCCCAAATTAAATTTAGCCTCTGCATATCCCTGCTCCGCCGCTTTGCGAAACCACTTCACCGCTTCAAAATCATCTTGTTTGACGCCTTGCCCCTTAGCATACATCACGCCCAAATTAAATTGAGCCTTTGCATATCCCTGCTCTGCCATAGGTAACCAAAGTTTAAAGGCGGTTTGATAGTTGCTTTGCTCATAAGCGGTTAAACCTTGTTGGAATTGCTGTTCCAGCGTATCCGCCCAAGCGGTGGATTGAAAAGAAAATACAGAAGCACCGAAAAGTGCGGTGGTAAGAAGTGTTTTTGTGAGTTTCATTTTGTTTTCCTATTAAATTGAATGAATGGATAATCTTTTATTTTTATTCACTAAAATTGGCTTTGAACCATGATGAGGAACTTGCAAACCATAAACCCAATGAAAGGCTGGGGCGTCTCCCATTTGAATACGCCCACTTGAAAATAACCCTTGCCCTACATTCCAAAATTCGCATTGTAAAGTTGGCATTAGAGCTCCCCTCTATTTAACTTGCCATAATATTCGCAACCATTTTGATCACCATTATCACAAGCCTTACCAAACCATTCTTTGGCTAAAGATTTATTTACTTGAACACCGCTTTGTCCTAAAAGATATGAGAATCCCAATATAGCTTGAGCATTTGCATATCCCTGCTCCGCCGCTTGGCGATACCACTTCACCGCTTCAAAATCATCTTGTTTGACGCCTATTCCTCTTGCATACATCACGCCCAACATCAATTGAGCCTCTGCATTTCCCTGCTCCGCCAGAGGTAACAAAAATTTAAAGGTGGTTTGATAATCGCCTCTCGTAGTGGCTTCAGAACCTTGTTGGAATTGCTGTTCCAGCGTATCCGCCCAAGCGGTGGATTGAAAAGAAAAGATAGAAGCACCTAAAAGTGCGGTGGTAAAAAGTGTTTTTGTGAATCGCATAGAAATCGTCCATTTATTAATCAACAATTGAAACAACCAAACATTTTTTGTTTAGCATTATGTTTTGTTGTACTCTCTGTAAAGAGAGTACAACACCCAGTATACTGGGTGTGAAATGATTAAAAATTGAACTATTTAATTAGGAGGGAATTGGGGGCTTAAGACTGAAAAAAGTGAGCAATTTTGCTCACTTTCTGCTATTAAATACGCACGACATCAAACTTCGCCAGATCAATTTCATCTTCTGTGCCATAAAATGCCACTAACGCCTTGCGTAACATTTCCGCTCGTTTTGGTAAACCTTTTTCCGCATAGATTTTCACTTGTTCATACACGGCTTGTTTAAAAGGCTGTGTATCGCCCGGATTGCCATTCAAATTATCCGCACTGGCAAAATAACGGAAACCTGCCGCCGTTGCCAAAATCCACTCTAATGCTTGCGGTTTAACTTCAACTTTTTCAAAATCACGCTGACGTTCTTCTGAACGTCCATCTGGCTCATACCAATAACCAAAATCTTCTAGTTTACGGCGTTCTTTGCCTGCCACTAACCAATGGGCAATTTCGTGCAATGCACTGCTGTAAAAGCCTCGCGCAAAATAAATCGCGTTATAAGGCACTTCATCATTTGCGGGTAAATAAATGGGCTCATCACCGCCTTTGACTAAGCGAGTGTTGTATTCCTCTTCAAAACATTGATTAAAAATTGCAATAATATCTTCTAATTTATGTTCCATGGTATCGACTCCTAAAAAACCGCGAGATTATATCACCAGAGGCTCATTTGTTCTTGTTTATTTTCTTCGGGTAAATTGACATGTAACCCAATCAAACGAATCGATCGCCCTTTTGCTCGCATAAAAATTTGAGGAAGTAATTGTTGATTTTTAAAATTTAAGGGGGTATATTCATGCAAGGCAGTTATTAAAAAAGCGGTGATAATCTCCCTGCCGCAGCCTACTTGAGGTGGCTCGTCCTGCTCAGGTGTCCGAGAGCGTGTGTAAGTGATCGGGAGCCTTACTTGATAACTGCCAATTTACCTTTCATTTTTTCTACTTCCTTGATATTAATCTCCCTTGCCGAAAGCACAAAAATTTCATTAAATTTAGATAAGTGCTTTATTACACCTAAAATACGCTGTTTCTCAAAGTTTTTGATAAAATAAAAACGATCATTATCTTGTAGAACAATATCAGGCTGATTAAATAAATCAGGGAAAAGTGCATAGCTTTCCAGTCCAAAATCTTGCCCATCACGGCTATTAAACTGTTTAATTAAAGTATCATCAGAAAGCCACACTGTGCCAGTTTTGCTTTTCAATAAATCCTTACTTTCCGCACTCAAGACACCTGCCGCAAATTTAAAATTTTTGGTAAGACTATCTCGCACCTGTAACATTTGATCAACAGTGAGTTTTTTTCCATCTAGGCTGAGCGTTTGTTTCATCTCCGCCATATGCTTTGCCAACAACTCAAAATCGTGCTTAAACTCCCCACCTTTCATCTCAACCTTCGCAAACGCATGCGCCAGTTTTTCAGGATAAAGATCCAAATTAGGCTTGTAGTTTAATCGCCCTACATTGTAATCAAAGCCTTTATCCGTCACACGTATCGTGCCATCAGGCAATTTAAACCCTACCGTCTTTTCACGATTACCTTGCTTATCTGCTGGGCGTTCTACTTCCACCAAAAATTCAGAACTGTCGTCAGGCTTATCAATCCCACGGCGTTTCAAATCTCTTTCGCCTAACCTTCCTGCGGTTCAGGAATCCCTAATTTATCCCACACCCAACTTTCCGAAATCTGCACGCCAATGCCCGTAAGTTTAGGGATGGCATCTGCAAATACCGATAAGTCTTCATATTCTTTTGTGTCAAACTCAAAATAAGGGATACGATGTGGCGCAATATTCGGATCAACATTAATTTGCAAATACGGCAAAATGATTTGTTGAGTGATAGTTTGCGCAAGGTGGCGCAATGACAAAACGTTGTGATCAGCCTATTTGTATTGAGTATGAAGAATGCGAACCGAATAAATACGGTGAGATTCGTAAGAAAATTGTGGGGGTAAAAAACAGATTCACAGAAAAGAAAATCATCACCAAATTAAAAAACTGGGTGATTAAATCAGCGAAAAGTGCGTTGGGTTCCACCGCACTTAATTCGGAGACCACCGAACAAACAAGGCGCATCGAGCCGCTTGGACTTGTGTCAATAACTGTAACCGTTCAAAAATTGAACATCAAGCTAATCTATTGATGTTGCCTATCGGTTCGCCATTAAAACCGTCACAAATTGACCTTTTAATGCTCCATGGACGGTTACAGCTTAATGACTATCGGTGGATTTGTTGTGAAAACGATGAAGTTTTCATTAAAGAAGAAAAAATTCCGTTGGCTCAAGCCTTTGGTTGGGGTCAGATCATAACCCGCCTTTGTTTTATAGCCTTCTGCCATATCAGGTGCGTAATAAGTATTTTGCAGAATACTGAGATCTCTATGGCCCGATATTTTGGCTAATACCATTACATCCACTTTTTCTGCCAATCGTTCACGGCGGGTGTCGTGAAAATGTAAATTGGCATTTTCAAGCCCTTCCATCTTTTTGAGCTTGCGGAAGTTGTGATCCAGTTGGCGTGCTTCCATTTGGAATACTCGCAGATCACTTTCTGTTTTTACCGAAGTAAGATGTTGTAAAATCGCTATTGCTTTTACCGAAAGAGGCACCGTGCTTGAATGTCCATTTTTAGTAATTGGCAAAAAGGCGGTGCGCTTTTCAAAATTGATATTATTCCAAGTTAAACTTGCTATTTCCCCTGCTCTCATTGCTGTCTCTATAGCAAAAAGAAATGCCGCCCCCGTGCAATTTTGTAAGGTTTTTGGCGGTTCAATATGTTCGACATCATAACCTGACACAAAAATCAGACGCTCAATTTCATGTTCATTATATCGACGAGTTCTTGGCGCTGGTGCTTTTGGTTTCTCAAGATATTTTAGGGGGGGGGCTGTTATAAAATCCCATTCAATCGTTTTGGCCATTAGAGCAGAAAGCGAACTACGTTCACGCAAAACTGTTGCTGGAGAGACTTCTTTTAATCGTTGATTTTACCACTCACGAAAGTGTGCTTTTCCTATTTCTTGTAAAGATATTGCGGCAAGCGGAGTTCGAGAAAGACGCAGTAGTCTTATGCGCTCTTCACGTTTCCCGTGCTTGGTTACAGTGACTTCTTTTAGATACTTATCAATCAGTTCATCCAATGTAATATCAGGGATTTCATTATACTTTCCTGATTCGAGCTGTTTTTCGAGCATTTCTGCCCATTTTTTGCGTCTGCTTGAGTCAAAAAAAGTAGCTGATTTGCTCACGCCAAACTTGCGCACTTGTGCGTGCCAACGCTTGCCATTCTTGATAATTGTCGCCATTGTTTATTCCATAAAAATGTGTGCAATACACGTGTGCAAAAATATGTGCAATGGAGTATAGAACAGATCGAAATCGATCCCAATCGGTATAAAAATACTACCTTTTAGGCGATTTTGATATAAAAAAGAAGGTATGTTTTAGTGTGTGAAATTATATAAGCTATTGTTTTTACTTATATTTTATCTATTTCTATCTGAAAATTGGGGAATAGAGAAAAATAGAGATGGTGCGACTAGCTGGACTCGAACCAGTGACCCCCACCATGTCAAGGTGGTGCTCTAACCAACTGAGCTATAGTCGCACTGTGTGAAGTAGTCGTGATTATAGATATTTTTAACTTGAACACAAGTATTTTTCTTAAAACCCGATATAACTGGCAAAAAAGTAAACAAAACCAGCTTAAATAACTGAGCCGTTTTTGATTTCCAAAAGTTTTAAGCGTATAATGTGCACCGATTTTTTATCTGGCTAATATATGTAGCGAAGTAAAATAACACCTTTAAAATTTTGTAATTATTGACGGAGTAAATAATGTCTAGAAGACTAAGAAGAACGAAGATTGTATGTACTATGGGCCCATCAACTGACCGTGATAACAATCTTGAAAAAATTATCGCAGCGGGCGCAAACGTAGTTCGTATGAACTTCTCTCACGGTACACCTGATGACCATATCGGACGTGCTGAACGTGTACGTTCTATTGCGAAAAAATTAGGTAAAACCGTGGCAATCTTAGGTGATTTACAAGGTCCTAAAATTCGTGTTTCTACTTTTAAAGACGGTAAAATTTTCTTAAACGTTGGCGATAAATTCATTCTTGATGCAGAATTACCAAAAGGCGAAGGCACTCAAGAATCCGTTGGTTTAGACTATAAAACGCTTCCTCAAGATGTTGTGCCGGGCGATATTCTTTTATTAGATGATGGCCGTGTTCAATTAAAAGTATTATCAACTGATGGTGCAAAAGTTTTCACTGAAGTTACTGTTGGTGGTCCATTATCAAATAATAAAGGTATCAATAAATTAGGTGGCGGTTTATCTGCGGATGCCCTAACAGAAAAAGATAAAGCCGACATTATTACCGCTGCACGCATTGGTGTTGATTTCTTAGCCGTTTCTTTCCCTCGTTCAAGTGCAGATTTAAATTATGCACGTGAACTTGCTCAACAAGCAGGTTTAAATGCAAAAATCGTTGCTAAAGTTGAACGTGCAGAAACCGTTGCTAATGACGAAGCCATGGACGATATTATTTTAGCATCCGATGTAATTATGGTTGCTCGTGGTGACTTAGGTGTAGAAATCGGCGATCCTGAATTAGTCGGTGTACAGAAAAAATTAATTCGTCGTTCACGTCAATTAAATCGTGCTGTAATTACAGCGACTCAAATGATGGAATCAATGATTAGTAACCCAATGCCAACGCGTGCTGAAGTAATGGACGTTGCAAACGCAGTATTAGATGGAACTGATGCAGTTATGCTTTCTGCAGAAACAGCAGCCGGTCAATATCCTTCTGAAACAGTGGCAGCAATGGCTAGCGTATGTTTAGGTGCAGAAAAAATGCCAAGCATTAACGTTTCTCGTCACCGTATGGATAAAGAATTTGAAACCATTGAAGAGTCTGTTGCGATGTCTGCAATGTATGCAGCAAACCACATGAAAGGTGTAGCGGCAATCGTCACTTTAAGTAGCACAGGCCGTACTCCATTATTAATGTCACGCATTAGCTCTGGCTTACCAATCTTTGCTTTATCTCGTAATCAAGAAACCCTAAACCTTTGTGCACTATACCGCGGTGTAACACCAATTTATCACGGCGAAGAAAGTCGTACAGAAGCCGGTGCAAAAGCAGCACTTCAATCATTAAAAGAAAAAGGTTATTTATCTACTGGCGATTTAGTGCTGGTAACCCAAGGTGGTCAAGGTGCGACACAAACTAACGTATGTCGTACATTAATTGTTGAATAATCAACAATCTAAATATGTTAAAATAAAAGAGCGGTGGATTTTTCCACCGTTTTTTATTTCCTTTTTTCACCGCACTTTTCACTTAAATCCAATAGATATTTGCGGTATCATAGGCGACATTCTAGTATCGAAATAAGTCCTATGGCATCACAACCTCAAATTAAATCTTCAGACAAAAAAACAGCACAAGTTAGCATTCCTCCGCACTCAATTGAGGCTGAACAAGCCGTGTTGGGTGGCATCATGCTGAGCAATCAACATTGGGATGGCATTGCTGAACGTGTGATTGCTGACGATTTTTATACTTTTCAGCATCGTCTAATTTTTACAGAAATGGAACATCTAATGCGTAATCAATCACCTATTGATTTAATTACGCTAGATCAAGCCTTAAGAAGCCGTGGTGTAAGCGATGAAGTAGGTGGATTTGCCTATCTAGCAGAACTTTCCAATAATACTCCGAACGCCATTAATATTTTGGCTTATGCAGATATCGTGCGCGAGAAAGCCATATTACGAGAACTTATTTCGGTAGGAAATCGCATTGCTGAAAATAGCTATTCTCCTAAAGGGCAAGACATTAAGTTAATTCTTGATGAGGCTGAGCGTGAAGTATTTGCGATTGCAGAAAAACGTACGACTTCTAGCGAAGGCCCACAAAATGTGATCAATGTGCTAGAAAGTACCATTGAAAAAATCGATATTTTAAGCAAACTTGAAAATCATTCAGGTGTAACAGGTGTTACGACGGGCTTTACCGATCTTGATAAAAAAACGGCTGGTTTACAACCTTCTGACTTAATTATCGTTGCAGCACGTCCGTCAATGGGTAAAACCACTTTCGCCATGAACCTTTGCGAAAATGCCGCAATGGCAAGTGAAAAACCCGTTTTAGTATTTAGTTTAGAAATGCCAGCAGAACAAATTATGATGCGTATGATCGCTTCCCTTGCTCGCGTTGATCAAACTAAAATCCGTACAGGGCAAAATTTAGATGAAATCGAGTGGAACAAAATTGCCAGCGTAGTGGGAATGTTCAAGCAAAAAAATAATCTTTTTATCGATGATTCTTCAGGTCTAACACCTACCGATGTTCGTTCCCGGGCACGCCGAGTTTATCGTGAAAATGGTGGATTAAGTATGATTATGGTGGATTATTTGCAATTAATGCGCGCACCAGCATTTTCAGATAACCGAACACTAGAAATCGCAGAAATTTCTCGCTCCCTCAAAGCACTCGCCAAAGAATTACAAGTGCCAGTAGTCGCCCTTTCTCAGTTAAATCGTACTTTAGAGCAACGTGCAGACAAACGCCCTGTAAACTCAGATTTACGTGAATCAGGCTCTATTGAACAAGATGCAGACTTGATTATGTTTATTTACCGAGACGAAGTCTATAACGATAACTCGGAAGATAAAGGTGTTGCAGAAATTATTATCGGTAAACAGCGTAACGGCCCAATTGGTCGAGTGCGGTTAAAATTTAATGGACAATTTTCACGCTTCGACAATCTCGCCGAACAACGTGAATATCGAGATGATTATTAAGGAAAAATAATGAACGTAAAACCGGCGACAGCGAAAATTAGTTCGCACGCCTTAAAACAGAATTTAGAAATAATTAAACAAAAAGCACCAAATAGCAAAATTATTGCTGTGGTTAAAGCAAACGCCTATGGTCACGGCGTTGTATTCGTTGCTTCAACCTTAGAACAAAATGTTGATTGCTTTGGCGTGGCGCGTTTAGAAGAGGCTTTAGCATTACGCTCCAACGGCATTACTAAACCGATTTTATTGCTTGAAGGTTTTTTCAATGAACAAGATTTGCCTATTCTAGCCGTTAATAATATTGAAACCGTGGTACACAATCACGAACAGCTTGATGCTTTAAAACGTGCGAATTTACCAAGTCCAATTAAAGTTTGGTTAAAAATAGATACGGGAATGCATCGCTTGGGCGTTGCTCTTGATGAAGTGGATTATTTTTATCAAGAACTGAAAAAACTCCCTCAAATTCAACCGCACTTAGGCTTTGTCAGCCATTTCAGCCGAGCCGATGAACTAGAATCAGATTACACTCAGCTCCAAATCAATCGTTTTTTATCCGCCACAAAAGATAAACAAGGTGAACGCACTATCGCAGCTTCTGGCGGCATTCTTTTCTGGCCTGAATCTCATCTGGAATGTATCCGCCCAGGCATTATTATGTACGGCATTTCTCCAACTGATACTATCGGTAAAGAGTTTGGCTTAACGCCAGTGATGAATTTAACCTCGTCATTAATTGCCGTTCGCCATCATAAACAAGGCGATCCTGTAGGTTACGGCGGTATTTGGACAAGTCCACGAGATACTAAAATTGGCGTGGTCGCAATGGGTTATGGCGATGGTTATCCGCGCGATGTGCCAGAAGGTACACCTGTTTATTTAAATGGCCGTCTTGTACCAATTGTTGGACGTGTGTCAATGGATATGCTTACTGTTGATTTAGGCGCAGATAGCCAAGATTTGGTAGGCGATGAAGTAATTTTATGGGGCAAGGAATTACCTATTGAAACCGTAGCTAAATTCACAGGCATTTTAAGCTACGAGCTAATTACAAAATTAACACCTCGTGTTATAACTGAATACGTTGATTAATCACTGCATTTTTTGAACAGAGGGAGTCATTCTCCCTAATAAAAATTCCAGAAAGTGCGGTTAAAATTTTGATTATTTTTAATGAAAGGAAATACCATGAAAAATATTAACCCAACTCACACCCAAGCGTGGAAATCTCTCGAAGCACATAAAGCTGAATTGTCAAACACCACCATCCAAGATTTATTTAAACAAGAAAAAAATCGTTTTGACGATTATTCTTTAACATTCAATAACCAAATTCTTGTCGATTTTTCCAAAAACAACATCAATCAAACAACCCTTTCACATCTTCGCCAACTTGCTCAAGAATGCGCACTTGATAGCGCAAAAGAAGCGATGTTTACTGGCGAAAAAATCAATCGTACAGAAAATCGTGCCGTGCTACATACTGCACTTCGCAATCGCACTAATACGCCAGTGCTTGTTGATGGCAAAGATGTCATGCCTGAAGTCAATACTGTGCTAGCTAAAATGAAAGATTTCTGTCAGCGTATTATTTCTGGCGAATGGAAAGGCTATACAGGCAAAGCCATTACGGATGTAGTGAATATTGGTATTGGTGGCTCTGACTTAGGGCCTTATATGGTAACCGAAGCACTTCGCCCGTATAAAAATCATCTAAATATGCACTTTGTTTCAAATGTCGATGGTACACACATTGCAGAAACCTTAAAAAAAGTCAATCCAGAAACGACGCTTTTCTTAGTAGCATCGAAAACTTTTACAACTCAAGAAACCATGACAAATGCGCAAAGTGCGCGTGATTGGTTACTGAAAGCGGCGAAAGATGAAAGTGCGGTTGCAAAACATTTTGCAGCATTATCAACCAATGCTAAAGATGTAGAAAAATTTGGCATTGATACCAATAACATGTTTGAATTTTGGGATTGGGTTGGCGGTCGTTATTCTTTATGGTCAGCCATTGGTCTTTCAATTGCGCTATCAATTGGCTTTGAAAACTTTGAAGCGTTATTAAATGGCGCGCATGAAATGGATGAACATTTCCGCTCTACTCCAATCGAACAAAATATCCCAACCACTTTAGCATTAGTTGGTTTATGGAATACCAATTTTCTTGGTGCGCAAACAGAAGCGATCTTACCTTATGATCAATATTTACATCGCTTCGCAGCTTATTTTCAACAAGGTAATATGGAATCAAATGGTAAATATGTGGATCGTGATGGCAATGTCATTAACAATTATCAAACTGGCCCTATCATTTGGGGAGAACCTGGTACAAACGGACAACACGCGTTCTATCAATTAATTCATCAAGGCACTACTTTAATTCCTTGTGATTTTATCGCACCCGCTCAAAGCCATAACCCATTGGCAGATCATCACAATAAATTGCTTTCAAACTTCTTTGCACAAACAGAAGCATTAGCATTCGGAAAAACAAAAGAGGAAGTCGAGGCTGAATTTGTAAAAGCGGGGAAATCTTTGGATGATGTAAAAAATATTGTTCCATTTAAAGTATTTACGGGTAATAAGCCAACTAATTCGATTCTCGTTCAAAAAATCACGCCATTTACTTTAGGGGCATTAATTGCGATGTATGAACACAAAATATTCGTACAAGGTGTGATTTTTAATATCTTTAGCTTCGATCAATGGGGTGTCGAACTAGGCAAACAACTTGCAAACAGAATTCTTCCTGAATTAACAGATTCTGAAAAAGTAGCAAGTCATGACAGCTCAACAAATGGATTAATTAATCAATTTAAAGCATGGCGTTAATTATTTGGATTTGAATAATTCTAGAGCTATCACAAATAACGACTAAAAACTCTATTTAGGTTAAGATAATCAAATGAGAGAAAGTCGCTTAAGTCAATATAAACAAAATAAACTTATTGAGATATTTCTGGCAAGTGTGACAGCTCTAGCCGCAGCTAAGTTGGTAAATATAAATAAACTTCAGCTTATTACTTTCATCGTCTACCATTGTTTATCACTCAAAGCAACCTACATATGGGAATGTTTGAAAGTGAAATTCAAGCGAATGAAAGCTATTTTGGTGGTGCTCTGAAAGGTAAACTTGGTCAAGGAGAAGCTGGAAAAACTTCGTAATTTGTTTTTTGAAACGAAATGGCAAAGTAACACTGTGGTGGTTATGAATATGCAATCTGCAACACTGTTACCGATTATTCGAGAAAAGGTAAACAAGGTAGTATTATTTATATGAATTTCTACAGAGGTTATGATATTCTTAAGCTATATTTAAAGGAATATGAATGGCGTTTTAATCACAGTGATTTAAAAAAACTCAAATTTCTATTTCAAAACAATTAATTTAGGAGAGTTTTAATTGGTTATCTATGCATCTCCTTTTGTTATTTAAATAACGTATAAAATAGTTTAAATAAGAGTGTAAAATTAGAGCTTATATGGAAAATTTCCCATTAGTATCGGTTATTGTTTGTGCTTATAACGCTGAGCAATATATAGATGAAAGCATTTCATCCATTATTAATCAGACTTATGAAAATCTAGAAATTATAGTTATCAATGATGGTTCAACAGATTTGACTTTGCCTCATTTAGAAAAAATATCTAAATTAGATAAAAGGATAAAAATTATCAGTAATAAATATAATTTAGGGTTCATAAATTCTTTGAATATAGGCCTTGGTTGTTTTTCAGGTAAATATTTTGCAAGAATGGATGCTGATGATATAGCTAAACCATCGTGGATTGAGAAAATAGTTACCTATCTAGAGAAAAATGATCATATTACAGCAATGGGATCATACTTAGAGATTATTGTAGAAAAAGAATGTGGAATTATCGGTTCTCAATATAAAACTGGAGATATATGGAAAAATCCATTGCTACATAATGATATTTGTGAAGCTATGCTTTTCTATAATCCGATACATAACAACACTATGATTATGAGAGCAAATGTATATAGAGAGCATAAATTAATCTTTAATAAAGATTATCCGTATGCAGAAGATTATAAGTTTTGGTCAGAGGTTAGTAGGCTTGGTTGTTTAGCTAATTATCCTGAAGCATTGGTAAAATATAGACTACATGGAAACCAAACATCATCAGTTTATAATCATAAGCAAAATGAGGTAGCTAAAAAGATAAAGAGGGAAAATATTACATATTACCTTAATAAGATAGGTATAGATATAAAAGTAATTAATAGTGTGTCGTTGCTAGAAATATATCATGTGGATAAAAGTAATAAAGTGTTGAAAAGTATACTTTATGAGATGTATATGAGCTTAGATAAATATACTATAACTTCACTCTTACATTTTATTAAATATCATCTTGAATTATTTGATTTAAAGCAAAATTTAAAGATTATAAAAAAGTTCATAAGAAAAATAAATGTTATATTTTAGATAGAGTGTTCAGAAAGGGGAGGAACAAATTCCAAGTTTGTCTAAAAGGACTAAATTCTAATTTAGTCCTTTAAATTTATCTTAGATAGACGATAAATATATATTTTAAATGAATTTAATTATAAAAAATCAGTGTCTTACTAAGTTAAGACACTGATTAATCATATTAGACTTTAATGCTATTGGTTATAGCACAGAAACATTTAAGCTTGAGCCACCACCAACAATACGAACTCGGCGACCAGCTACAAAACTGCTGTCAGCCTTTTGAACAACAACGATCTCTTGACCATCATCTTTCTTAATTACAAGTTCAGCACCGTTTACTTGACTCATTTTTTCTTCGATTTTACTTCCAGCTATTGCACCGCCAATTGCACCAACTACTGCTGCAATAGCTTGACCACGACCACCGCCAATTGTACTACCAGCAATACCACCTAAAGCTCCACCACCAAGCGTACCTACTACACCTTGATTATCAGCTTGAATTTTAACAGGGCGTACAGAAACAATCGTACCATAAGTAATTGAACGCGCTTCCTTTGCTTGAGATGCGCTATAAACATCACCGCTGAAAATATCAGTATTTGCACAACCAGTTACACTAAAAGCAACTAACAGTGCTAATGCCATATTTGTTTTTTTCATATAATATTCTCTATATTAGAAGGAATTAAAGTGGGTTTCTTGGAGAAAAAGTTGAAATGTTTTTAGTATTACCATTGTCAGATACTAAAACACAAGCACCAACAACTAAAGTTGAATCATACTTATGCACAATAACAACTTCCTCTCCTTTCTGCTGGTTACCAGAACAATCATTTTTACGAACAGTTAATTTTAGATTTTTGCCTTCCATTTGACTAAAAATAATTTGACCTTTATAAGTACCCTCCTCCTTTTGAAAAGCAGAAAAAGCACTCAAGTCTACTGTTGCTAAACAACGAATGCAAGTGATAATTTATTCATTTTTACTAAACCTCAAGTATTTTTTTTATAGAATAAGGATGAACCTTAATGCAAGTATGATTTACTGTTTTATCCGTAAAACTTACTGCAATAGATGGATTTGGTAATCTTTCCCCATCCACTTTAGGCTCGCTCACTTTAATGGTTAATTGAGTTAATTTGTCCCATAAAAAATACATATTAACACGGTTAATCCATTCATTTATCGATTCTTTCGGTAAAAATGGCATTACAATCTCAATATGTTCCCAGCCCTCAATTGGATATTTTTTATTTTTAGGAAGTGGAAGTTCAATAATATCCACAAATTGATTGGCAAATTTAACTGGTTTTTCTAATTCAATAAGATAAATCTTACGACCATTAACAATATTATCAGATAAAATTCTACCGCACTTTAATAAAAGTATCAGCCAATTTTTAGCACTTTGCTCACTATTTACCCGTAATGCAAGATGATCAATTTCATAGTGAGACAGATCTATTGTCATTTCTTTGGCTAAATGCTGAATTTTTCTTTCAAATATTGCTAAATCTGCTGAAAGTGCGGTTAAATTTTCCTGTAAATTTGTCATTTTGTCCCTTTGAGAAATATACAAAGAACGGTATCATAACCGATTATTTTTATTATTCAATTTGAACATAGGAAAAAACGTGAATATTCAATCTATTCTATCCGATAAAATTAAACAAGCGATGATTCTTGCAGGTGCTGATCAATCTTGCGATGCGCTTATTCGTCAATCAGGAAAACCACAATTTGGCGATTATCAAGCCAATGGTATTATGGCTGCGGCAAAAAAATTAGGTTTAAATCCACGAGAATTTGCTCAAAAAGTTTTAGATAATCTTCAACTATCTGATATTGCAGAAAAATTAGAAATCGCAGGTCCAGGTTTTATCAATATTTTCTTAAATCCAACTTGGCTAACAACTGAAATTTCAGCTGCACTTTCCCACAAAAATTTAGGTATTCAAGCTACCAATAAACAAACAGTTGTGATTGATTATTCATCTCCAAACGTAGCAAAAGAAATGCACGTAGGTCATTTACGCTCTACGATAATCGGCGATGCTGTAGCCAGAACCCTTGAGTTTTTAGGTCACAATGTCATCCGCGCTAACCACGTAGGCGACTGGGGAACGCAATTCGGAATGCTTATTGCTTATCTTGAAAAAATGCAAAATGAACACGCCAGTGAAATGGAATTACAAGATCTTGAAGCCTTTTATCGCGAAGCCAAAAAACATTACGATGAAGATGAAGTATTCGCAGAAAAAGCACGTAATTATGTTGTAAAATTACAAAGTGGGGATGAATATTGTCGAACGATGTGGAAACGTTTAGTCGATATCACTATGCAACAAAATCAGCACAACTATAATCGCTTAAACGTGACTTTAACCGAAAAAGATGTAATGGGCGAAAGTCTTTATAATCCTATGTTACCAAGCATCGTAGAAGATCTTAAAAAACAAGGTTTAGCTGTGGAAAATGATGGTGCATTGGTTGTTTATTTAGATGAATTTAAAAATAAAGAAGGCGACCCAATGGGCGTAATCGTTCAAAAAAAAGACGGCGGTTTCCTTTACACTACAACAGATATTGCTGCAGCAAAATATCGTTATGAAACATTAAAAGCTAATCGCGCCCTTGTTTTTTCAGATACTCGCCAAAGCCAACATATGCAACAAGCTTGGTTAATTACTCGTAAAGCAGGTTATGTACCAGACAGTTTCTCTTTAGAACATAAAAACTTTGGGATGATGCTTGGTAAAGATGGCAAACCATTTAAAACCCGTACTGGCGGCACGATAAAATTAGCCGATCTATTAGATGAAGCCATTGAACGCGCCACTGTATTAATTAATGAAAAAAATACCAATTTATCTAATGATGAAAAAGAAGCTGTGATTGAGGCTGTTGGTATTGGTGCGGTGAAATATGCCGATCTCTCCAAAAACCGTACTACTGATTACGTTTTTGATTGGGATAATATGTTAAGTTTCGAAGGTAACACGGCACCTTATATGCAATATGCCTACACCCGTATTCGTTCGATCTTTAATAAAACAGATATAAATTCAACCGCACTTTTAGCTGCACCTTTAACTATTAAAGATGATAAAGAAAGAACCCTTGCAATCAAGCTTCTACAATTTGAAGAAGCCGTGCAAACTGTCGGAAAAGAAGGCACACCACACGTGCTTTGTGCTTATTTATATGAACTTGCTGGCATCTTCTCGTCATTCTACGAACATTGTCCAATTTTAAATGCTGAAGATGAATCTATAAAATTAAGTCGTTTGAAATTAGCATTATTAACGGAAAAAACCTTAAAACAGGGTTTAACGTTACTCGGTATTAAAACCGTAGAAAAAATGTAATTTAGATAATTAAAATCCCTTTCCTGAGAAAGGGATTTTTTATACTTGTTTACTGAATAAAAAAAGTGCCCCATTGGAGCACTACTCGGAAAGCAAAATAGATGTCGGCTATTTAAGATAGCACTTGTTTTTAGTGGTATCAGAATAAAGAAATCCAATCAGTTATGCAAATACATATTTTTAAATTTGTGAACTTGGTCACGATTTTTTTATAAAAAAACAAATGTATTTATAATAAAGTGCGGTAAAATTCTATTAAAATATTTCCGCACTTTACGCCCCTACTTTAAAGAATATTCTTTTCTCCACGAGACACACTAATCAATCCAGAACGAACAATTTCTAACAATGTAGTTTCTTCTTTCAATGCAGAAATAAACGCATCAACTTTATCATTTGTACCGCTTAATTGAATTGTGTAAGACTTTGGTGTGACATCTACAATTTGACCGCGGAAAATATCTGCTAATCGTTTAATTTCATCGCGAGATGACCCCACTGCTCTTACTTTCGCTAAAACAATTTCTCGTTCTATATGTTCCTGCTCACTTAAATTAACCACTTTAAACACATCCACTAATTTATGAAGTTGTTTTTCGATTTGCTCCAATGCCTGAGCATCGCCCACAGCTTCAATGGTCATTCGAGAAAGCGTTGGATCATCCGTTGGTGCAACCGTCAAACTTTCAATATTAAAGGCACGTTGTGAGAATAAACCAACAACACGCGATAAAGCACCAGACTCATTTTCGAGTAAAACAGATAAAATTCTACGCATTAGTTTGTCTCCTCTTGAGGTTTACTTAAAATCATTTCATTCATTGCTCCACCACGAATTTGCATTGGATAAACGTGTTCAGATTCATCTACATTAATATCTACAAAGACTAATTTATTTTTAATACTGAATGCTTCTTGCAATTTGCTTTCAAGTTCATCGGGGGTAGCAATTTTTATTCCTACGTGACCGTAAGATTCTGCCAATTTCGCAAAATCAGGCAAGGAATTCATATAGGTTTGCGAATGGCGACCAGAATAAATCAAATCTTGCCATTGTTTTACCATTCCCAAGAAATGATTATTCAAACAAATAATGACAACAGGAATACCATACTGCGTTGCGGTAGAAAGCTCTTGAATATTCATTTGAATACTACCATCGCCAGTAACGCAAACAACAGTTCCTTCAGGATGAGCTAATTTCACACCAAGTGCCGCAGGAAAACCAAAACCCATTGTGCCTGCACCACCAGAATTAATCCAATGACGCGGTTCATCGAATGGATAATGTAACGCAGCAAACATTTGGTGCTGACCTACATCAGAAGCCACATAAGCTTGTCCTTTCGTGAGGCGATATACCGCTTCCACGACTTGTTGCGGTTTAATCACGCCAGAAGTGCGGTCAAATTCCAAACATTTTTTTGCTTTCCATTGGTTGATTTCTTGCCACCAACTTTCAAGATCCGTTTGAGATTTTAATCCCTCTTCATTCAATAAACCCAAAAATTCTTCCAATACATTTTTCGCATTTCCGACAATTGGAATCGCTACTGGCACATTTTTAGAAATTGAGGTTGGATCAATATCAATATGAATCACTTTTGCATTTGGGCAATATTTTTCTAAATTATTTGTCGTACGATCATCAAAACGAACGCCAATCCCCAAAATAAGATCACTTTCGTGCATTGCCGTATTCGCTTCTAAAGTACCATGCATACCCAACATACCTAAGAATTGTTTATCCGTACTTGGATAAGCACCCAATCCCATTAATGAGGAAGTCACTGGTAAATTTAAACGTTGTGCAAACTGAATTAACTGCTTACTACATTCAGCAGTGATTGCGCCACCACCGACAAAAAGTATTGGTTTCTTCGCCACTAAAAGTGCTTTTAACGCTTTTTTAATTTGACCTTTGTGTCCATTTACTGTGGGATTATAAGAACGTAACTCGACAGATTCAGGATATTCATAAGGATATTTAAAATTCGGATTTACAGTGTCTTTTGGAATATCCACAACAACAGGGCCTGGACGACCCGTAGATGCAATATAAAAGGCTTTTTTCAAAGTAGATGGAATATCTTCCGCCTTTTTGACAATAAAGCTATGCTTCACAACGGGACGAGAAATACCCAGCATATCACATTCTTGGAAAGCATCACTGCCAATTAAATTGCTCATAACCTGACCCGAAATGATAACCATAGGCACAGAATCGGTATAAGCCGTTAAAATACCAGTGATAGCATTTGTTGCACCAGGCCCCGAAGTCACTAGCACACATCCAACTTTACCCGTTGAACGTGCGTAACCATCCGCCATATGCACCGCGGCTTGTTCGTGGCGAACTAAAATATGTTCAATACCACCCAGCGTATGAATTGCATCATAAATATCTAATACCGCGCCTCCGGGATAACCAAATACATACTCTACGCCTTCATCACGTAAAGATTGAACCACCATCTCTGCGCCAGATAACTTCTTCATTTTTCACTCCTTAAATTCACCGCACTTTTAAAAATACGAACAGATTATGTCAATATTCCACATCATACAAAGTAAAAAAAATTTGTCTAGCCACTAAAACAACAAAAAAATCAATTAAAAAAATATAAAAAACCAAAGATAAATGAAAATTTAGTTTTTTATAAATTTTTACATCAATAAAAATAAAAAAATGCGACAAAATGCCGCATTTTATAAAATAGTAAAAATATTATTTTTTATTCAAGTTTTTGAATGAGATCACACTTTTAGCGTTTTTTAACTGCAAATACAATGACAATCAATGAAACTGCCGTTGCTGCAAAACCAGCTAAACCTGAATAAGTAAACCCTACCACAATGTAACCAATAGAAGTCGCTGTTGCAACTGTGGCAGCATAAGGAAGCTGAGTAGTAACGTGATCAATATGATTACATTTCGCACCCGTTGAAGACAAAATTGTTGTATCCGATACTGGCGAGCAATGATCACCACATACTGCCCCTGCCATTACTGCAGATAAACAAGGAAGCAATAATTCTGGTGCGGCATTCGCTGCCATTGCTGCGGCAATTGGTAACATAATACCGAATGTTCCCCAGCTAGTACCTGTTGAAAATGCCATCGCTGCACCAAGAACAAAAAGTATAACAGGCAAAAATTGCATTGGAATATTACCAGACACAAGAGAAGATAGATATTTACCTGTTTGCATATCGCCTACTATTTTATTAATTGTCCAAGCAAAGAATAAAATTGCGATTGCACCTGACATTGATTTAATTCCCACAATCCAAGAACGTGCATATTCAGGAACACTCACTTGACGATCAAGAATAATTAATAAAGTAGAAATAATAATTGAACAGAATCCACCTACAACCAAAGATGTTCCTACTACGGTGTTTTCAAATGCACCTAAAACACTAAACACTTTGCCATCCGCAGCCAATGCCTCTGCGCCTGTGTAAATCATCATTGAAACTGTAGCGATAATTAAAACTAAAATAGGTAATATAAGATTACGCACCTGACCTTTTTTACCCGTTTCTTCTTCCAACTGATCTTCAGTATTTTCCAAAGCTAATTTTTCGTGACGCACCATTGAAGCAATATCAAAAGAAAAATATGCCACAAAAAACACCATAATAATGGAGAAAATTGCATAGAAGTTCATTGAACTCATTGCTACGAATGCACCAATTGGTGTGTACTCCGTGATCGAATAAGTCGCTAATAAACCACCTATTAAAGTAATAATGTATGCGCCCCAACTGGAAACTGGCATCATTACACACATCGGTGCTGCCGTTGAATCTAAAATATAAGCAAGTTTCGCACGAGAAACTTTAAAACGATCTGTCACAGGACGAGCAATTGCACCTACAGCGAGACTATGGAAATAATCGTCAATAAAAGTAACAAAAACCAATGATGCCGCTAATAATTTAGCACCACGACGACCTTTAATACGGCTTTGTGCCCATTCAGCAAAGGCACGATTACTACCTGATACGGTTAAAAGTGCGGTTAAAACACCAAGCAATAATAGGAACAAAACAATGTTCATATTTGAATTGATTTCACCATCGGCATAAACCAAAGAAACCACATTTTTTACCAAATAATTAAATGCGCTGCCGATTTGCCAATCGCTTAACATTAATGATCCAATAATAATCCCCGCACTAAGGGAAACCAAAACACGGCGAGTTGCTATCGCCAAAATTATCGCCAACAAAGCAGGGACGATTGACCAAACAGATGATGAAAAATCAATAAGTTCCATTAAATAATACCTATAATTAATGGAGAGAACGGAAAGCACAGGACAGAATAAGACCAAAACAACCGTAGCACTCCATAGTTAATCAGAAAAACTATGACAGTGTCGCCCCTTTCGAGCACGCCACCAACCAAACAAAACGACTTTTATTTGATTTCGGCAACTATTCCTTTCTTTTTTCTTCTTCGTTATCCACTCTGAAAAAATACTTATAATAATTGCGCCTCTACTTTTGTAGTGATTGGAGAGATTACCGTAAAACAAACAAAATGCCAACAGATTTTATAAAAATTTTATAAACTTGAATAAAAATATAAAGAAAATAAACACAAAAAAATATATCTGTTTAGACCATTTATTTAATAATAGATATTTACAATAAATTTTATTTTCTCTATTATTAAATAAATTTTCCCACATTTAATGTTATTTATTGAGGTTTATTATGAACGAATTAGTAAGAGGTTTAACAAATCTTCGTAGTTTACGCGCAGCTGTACGTGAATTAACGTTAGAACAAGCAGAAAATGCCCTAGAAAAATTACAAACAGCTATCGAAGAAAAACGTGCTAATGAAGCAGAATTAATTAAAGCAGAGACAGAGCGAAAAGAGCGTTTAGCTAAATATAAAGAATTAATGGAAAAAGAAGGTATTACACCTGAAGAATTACACAAAATTTTTGGCACAAAAACTGTATCAATTCAAGCAAAACGTGCTCCACGCCCTGCAAAATATGCGTTTATTGATGAAAATGGCGAGCATAAAACTTGGACGGGTCAAGGTCGCACACCACGCCCAATTCAAAATGCGTTGAACAAAGGTAAATCATTATCTGATTTCGAAATTTAATTTTTCTATTTGAAACTAGAACCTATTTTATGGGTTCTATTTTTTTATCTAAACATAGCACACAACATTATGATTGAAAAAAAAATATTATTCACTGATTGCCCTGATGATAAAGGCTTAATCGCAAAAATAACTAATATTTGTTACAAACATCAACTAAATATTCTTCATAATAATGAATTTGTAGATTTTGAAACCAAACATTTCTTTATGCGCACAGAATTGGAAGGTATTTTTAACGAAGCTACTTTATTAGAAGATCTAAAATATAGCTTACCCGAAGAAACGAATTGTCGATTAATTGGCACCCAACGTAAGCGAATTGTAATTTTAGTCACCAAAGAAGCTCACTGCCTCGGCGATATTTTAATGAAAAATTATTATGGTGCGCTTGATGTAGAAATTGCAGCCGTAATCGGCAATCACGATAATTTACGTGAACTTGTTGAACGTTTTAATATTCCATTTCATTTAGTTAGCCACGAAAACTTAACCCGTGTAGAACACGACAAATTACTGGCAGAAAAAATTGATGAATATACGCCAGATTATATTGTTCTCGCTAAATATATGCGTGTGCTAAACCCTGAATTTGTCGCGCGTTATCCAAATCGAGTGATTAATATCCATCATTCATTCTTGCCTGCTTTTATTGGTGCCAAGCCTTATCAACAAGCCTATGAACGCGGTGTAAAAATTATCGGCGCAACGGCACATTTTATTAATAACGAATTAGATCAAGGCCCAATCATTATGCAAAATGTGATTAATGTGGATCATACTTATAATGCAGAAGCGATGATGCGTGCTGGCCGTGATGTGGAAAAAACCGTGTTAAGTCGCGCCCTTGATCTCGCTTTACACGATAGAATTTTTGTTTATAAAAATAAAACGGTGGTGTTGTAATGGAAAAAATTACTCTTGCACCAATAAGTGCGGTTGAAGGAACAATTAATTTACCAGGTTCTAAAAGTTTATCGAATCGCGCATTACTTTTAGCCGCCTTAGCTAAAGGCACAACAAAAGTAACCAATTTATTAGATAGCGATGATATTCGACATATGCTTAACGCCCTCAAAGCATTGGGCGTACGCTATCAACTGTCTGATGATAAAACTATTTGTGAAATAGAGGGATTAGGCGGAGCATTCAATATGCAGAATAATCTTTCACTCTTTCTTGGCAATGCTGGGACTGCAATGCGTCCATTAACCGCAGCACTTTGCTTAAAAGGAAACCACGAAGTCGAAATCATCTTAACGGGTGAACCTCGGATGAAAGAACGACCTATTCTTCATTTGGTAGATGCGCTACGCCAAGCGGGTGCAGATATTCGCTACTTAGAGAATGAGGGTTATCCTCCGCTCGCAATTCGCAACAAAGGGATAAAAGGTGGAAAAGTCAAAATTGATGGTTCAATTTCATCTCAATTTTTGACCGCACTTTTAATGTCTGCACCACTTGCAGAAAATGACACAGAAATAGAAATTATCGGTGAACTAGTCTCTAAACCCTATATTGACATTACCCTTGCAATGATGCGAGATTTTGGTGTTAAGGTTGAAAATCATCACTACCAAAAATTCTACATTAAAGGCAATCAATCCTATATTTCGCCTAATAAATACTTGGTAGAAGGCGATGCCTCATCGGCATCTTACTTTCTCGCAGCTGGTGCCATTAAAGGAAAAGTGAAAGTAACAGGCATTGGCAAAAACTCAATTCAAGGCGATCGTTTATTTGCTGATGTATTAGAGAAAATGGGGGCAAAAATCACTTGGGGAGAGGATTTTATCCAAGCCGAACAAGCTGAATTAAATAGTATTGATATGGATATGAACCACATTCCAGATGCCGCAATGACGATTGCGACCACTGCTCTTTTTGCCAACGGCGAAACCGTCATTCGCAATATTTATAACTGGCGTGTGAAAGAAACAGATCGTTTAACGGCTATGGCAACTGAACTCCGTAAAGTCGGTGCAGAAGTCGAAGAAGGCGAAGATTTTATTCGTATTCAACCGCTTGCACTCAATCAATTTAAACACGCCAATATTAAGACCTATAACGATCACCGTATGGCAATGTGTTTTTCTCTAATCGCTCTGTCCAATACACCTGTGACAATTTTAGATCCAAAATGTACTGCAAAAACCTTTCCAACATTCTTCAATGAATTTGAAAAGATTTGTTTAAGAGATTAAGTAAAAAATGCGGTCAATTTCAAAAAAGTTTTCAAAATTGACCGCACTTTCATTCCATTTTAAAAAATCCTAAATAAAGATTATTTATACCGTTTTTTCACCGCACTTTTATCTTGCTCACGTAACCGTTCTAGTTTTTCCTTAATCTGAATTTCCATACCTCTATTTGTCGGAAAATAATATTGAGTGTCTTTTAATTCAGGTGGGAAATAATTTTCGCCTGCCGCATAAGCGTTAGGTTCATCGTGGGCATAACGATATTCAGCACTATAGCCAAGCTCTTTCATTAAATTAGTCGGCGCATTGCGTAAATGTGGGGGAACATCGTAATCGGGTAAATCTTTCGCTTGCTGTTTTGCAGTATTAAACGCCGTATAAACTGCATTACTTTTTGGAGCAACCGCAAGATAAATGATGGCTTGGGCAATGGCACGCTCCCCTTCATAAGCCCCCACTCGAGTAAAGCAATCCCAAGCAGCCAATGCAACTTGCATAGCACGAGGATCTGCATTTCCCACATCTTCTGAAGCAATGGCAAGTAATCGACGCGCGACATATAGAGGATCGCCACCTGCCGTTAAAATTCTTGCATACCAATACAGCGCAGCATCTGGAGCAGAACCTCGGACAGATTTATGTAGCGCAGAAATTAAATCATAGAAACGATCGCCTTGTTTATCAAATCTCGCTTGGCGTTCACCTAAGACTTCTTTTAATAAAGTGCGGTCAATTTTCTTTCCATTTTCAGTTTCATCTGCCATATCCACCATTAATTCGAGACAATTCAAGGCTAATCGAGCATCCCCATTAACATATTCGGCAAGCACTTGCAGTAAATTCTCTTCTAAAATTAGCCGCTCTTTACCCAATCCTCGTTCAGGATCTTCTACAGCTTGCTGCAAAACTTGTTCAATTTCAGCCGTTGTGAGTGATTTCAGCACATACACGCGGGCACGAGAAAGCAATGCATTATTTAGCTCAAAAGAGGGATTTTCTGTTGTCGCCCCAATGAAAATAACGGTTCCGTCTTCAATGTGTGGTAAAAATGCATCTTGCTGGCTTTTATTAAAACGATGGACTTCATCCACAAATAAGATAGTTTTACGATCCGCAAGACGATTTTGTTTTGCACGATCAATCGCTTCACGAATTTCTTTGATGCCACTCGTCACCGCAGAAATTCGCTCTACTTCCGCATTAATACGTTGTGCTATGATTTCTGCAAGGGTTGTTTTCCCCGTACCTGGTGGGCCCCACAAAATCATTGAATGAATATGGCCAGCTTGGATAGCTTTTCGCAGTGGCTTGCCCTCGCCAATTAAATGGCTTTGCCCAAAATATTGTTCTAGACTCGTTGGACGCATCTTGGCCGCCAGTGGGCGAAAATCATTTTCGGCAAAATCAAAATTGAGGTTAGACATTTTTATTTCTCACAAAATTGAAGGGCGTATTTCTACGCCCTTATTTCAAATAATCATTCATTATTTTTTGCGTTGATCATCAACTTCAATGCCTTTTTCTGGCTTGAATTGGAACAAGCTATCAGACAAGGTTTGATTAGTAATATTACGTAAAACATAAAGATTGGTTTGACCATCTTTCTCTGTCGTGCTGAAATTTCGCAATATTCCATTAACATCAACGCGAATATCAAATTGCTTAATGTTGCTTGTGGATAAGGTTGGTTTTAACACAAAGGTATCCGCTTGTTGTGTCACCGTATATTGATGCCAATGGCTATGATCATTGCTGGTAAGCAAAACAAAAGGAGTATTATTGACCGCATCTTTTACCCATTGTGCGGTCACTTGTTGCACAAATGGATCGTAGAACCATAAGGTTTTACCATCAGAAATAATCTGGGTTTCTTGAGGGGTTTTAGTCTCCATACGGAATAAATTTGGGCGTTTAATTTGAAGTTTGCCACTTCCTTGTTGAACATTTTTTCCACTTCCAGAAGTCACTGTTTGCACAAATTCTGCACTTAATACATCGACTTTAGCTAAACGCATTTGTAATTCACTTGCCGCATCAGCCAATGCCAAATTACTCAAACCAAGTAAGGTAAGTGCGGCAAATTTTAAGGTTGTTTTTTTCATTTTACTTTTCTTTTAAATTAGTATTCTGGACGATGCGATAAAATCTCACGCTTACCATTTTGCATTGGGCTGACAATTCCTTGTTCTTCCATTTGATCCATAATACGCGCTGCTCGGTTAAAACCCACGCTGAATTTACGTTGAATAGAAGATACTGAAGTTGTACCAGTATTAATAACAAAATCCATTACTTCATCAAAGAGTGGATCTAATTCCCCACCGCTTGATATCCCTTTTTCTGAACTTTCCTCATCGTCTGCACTTTCTAAAATGCCATCAATATAATCAGGTTTACCGCGTGCTCGCCAATCATCGGCAATATTGATGACTTCATCATCACTCATATAGGCTCCATGTACGCGGATTAAATCAGATGAACCTTGTCCAGAATAAAGCATATCTCCACGACCTAAAAGAGCCTCAGCACCACCTTGATCAAGAATAGTACGTGAGTCAATTTTACTTGCCACCGTAAAGGCAATGCGACTTGGAATATTTGCTTTAATTAAACCAGTAATCACATCCACAGAGGGGCGTTGTGTGGCTAAAATTAAATGGATACCAATAGCTCGTGCTTTTTGTGCCAACCGTGCAATCAGTTCTTCGATTTGCTTACCCGCTACCATCATTAAATCAGCAAACTCATCGACAATAACCACAATATAACTCAATTTTTTCAACGCTGGTGGCATTGCATCCATCGTATCGCTCGGTCGCCAAATTGGATTTGGCACAGGCATTCCCATTGCTTCGTATTCATCAATTTTTTCATTAAAGCCTTCAATGTTTCGTACGCGTAAAGCTGAAAGCAACTGATAACGACGTTCCATTTCATCTACGCACCAACGCAACGCATTAGCGGCTTTTTTCATATCCGTTACAACTGGTGTCAGTAAATGCGGAATATCATTATAAACAGAAAGTTCGACGACTTTAGGATCAATCATAATAAATTTCACATCTTCTGGTTGAACACGATAAAGTAAACTTAGAATCATCGTATTCACACCAACAGACTTACCTGATCCCGTTGAACCTGCTACCAATAAATGTGGCATTTTTGCTAAATCAACAATGACTGGTTTGCCACTAATATCTTTACCTAAAGCAATAGGTAAAGTTGCCTTGCTATCACGGAATTCATTGCTATCTAATACATCACGTAATGGCACCATTTGACGATGAAGATTTGGGGTTTCAATACCAATATAAGGTTTACCTGGAATAACCTCTGCCACACGAATAGAACGAAACATCAATGCTCTTGCTAAATCGGTATCGATGCTCGTGACTTTTGACGCTTTCACCCCAGGTTGTAATTCTAATTCATAACGCGTAACAACAGGGCCAACAAGCACATCTTTTACGCTGGCTTTTACATTAAAATTGCGTAATTGTTGTTCAATACGCTGTGAGGTTTCCATTATTTCATCTGGTGTAATGCGTTGTTCATTTGGCGGATATTTTAAAAGCAAATCCAAACTAGGTAATGGTGTACTCGGTTTTTCACGTTTTGTTGTTTGCTGTTGAAATGCAGGATGAATCAAGCTACCGCTATAACCTTTATAATTAGGCTCTTGATTTTTGTCTAATTGAACGGCTTCCATATCATCCTGTAAGGATACGTTAAATTTCACTCCATCTTTTTCTAAATCTACCTTTTCATCAACTTGAGTAGCAAAATGATTATCTACCATTTCAGTATTCAAAGATTCATGACTGGGTCTTAATAAAACTGTTGGCATTTCATCTTTTGTTAGCAAAGAAACTTGAGTAAAATCATCCGCACTTTGATTAATTGCTAAATCTTCTTGAACAACTGTTTTTACAGGCTTATTCCAAACTGCGACAAAATCATTTTTGCTTACCCTTTGTTCATCTGAATCACTCGATAAATTCACACTAGGCAAGCTTTCAGAATCAAACCCAAAAGAAAATTGCGGTTTTTCATTCTCTTCGTTCGCAAGTTCATATTCTGATTTTATAGAAACCTCTGGATTTAACCCGCTAATATTAATTAAATGTGATGAAGATTCGCCAATTGAAATATTTTCTACTTCTAAGGATGGCTTTACTGTTTCTATTTCACTATTTTGTTCTACATTGAGATGATTTTGATCTAGATTTTCTGTTTCTGAACGATCTGATTTTACAATCACAATTTGCTCTAATTCTTCCATTGATTTTTCTTGCTCTGCATTTTCTGATTGCTCATTTTTCATTGTTAGCCAATGATAAAATGCAACAATTAATCGAATTAATGATGTGCCAGAACAAAAAATAAAACCAATTAAAGCAAGCACAAAACCAATTAAAATTGAACCAAATTTACCTAATACAGGATAAAACCAATTTACAACAAGCGATCCGCCCAATACGCCGCCACTCAAATAAAAAGTATTACTTGATAAAAGCAACATACTCACTACACAAAGCCCAATAATCAGCATGGTAAAGCCAAAACTACGTAAAATAATTCGAGTACAGGAAAGCTGTTTAACTGCTTTTGTTTTCAATAAATAAATAGGCACGAGAAAAGCGATGAAAGGAATAATATGGGCAACATAACCTAAAAAAACAAAAAAAAGATCGATTATCCACGCCCCAAATGAACCGACTTTATTAATTGTGTTTCCATACGCACTGGCGGTTGCCCAAGAATTATCAAGGGGCGTATAACTTGACCAAGCAACAATCAAATAAAGTCCAAAAAGTGCGGTTAATCCCAGCAAAAATTCCGCTAAATATTGTCTTGGCGTAAATCGTTCTGTAATTTGTTTAATCATATTATTTCAATACAAGGAAATTGGTTTGTTTTACTTCTTCCATCACAACATAAGTGCGAGTGTCATTTACACCTGGTAAACGTAATAATGTCGTGCCTAGCAATTTTCGGTATTCCGCCATATCTGCCACACGAGTTTTTAATAAATAATCAAAATCGCCCGATACCAAATGGCATTCTTGAATTTCTTCCAACGCTTGAATCGCTGCATTAAATTCTTCAAACACATCGGGCTTACCCCGTACTAATGTAATTTCAACAATCACTAACAATGGCGCATCCAATAATTCTGGATTTAACAGTGCGCGATACCCCATAATCACACCTTGTTTTTCCAAACGTTTAACTCGTTCTAAACAAGGCGTTGGCGAAAGCCCCACTTTTTTCGACAAATCGATATTGGAAATCTTACCGTTGCGTTGTAATTCATTCAGAATTTTTATATCTATCGCATCCAATGCTTTATTTCGTTTTTTTTCCATTTTCTTTATTTCTTTGCACATAAAAAGGAACAACTATTCTACAGAATTTTCCTTTCATTTTCAGTAGGCAATGATTTTTTTACAAATTATCTAACACAGCGAGCGCATCCGTGAGTTTTTTCACAGTAAAAACCTGCATATTTTCGACCGCACTTTTCGGCTTGTTACCAAAAGGAACAATAGCACGTTTAAAACCGTGTTTTGCAGCCTCGCTAATACGTTCCTGTCCACTTGGCACAGGACGAATTTCTCCCGCTAATCCAACTTCGCCAAAAATCACTAAATCTTGCGGCAAAGGGCGATTACGGAAACTTGAAATTAATGCAAGCAACAAAGCTAAATCCGCACTGGTTTCACTGACTTTTACACCACCAACCACATTTACAAAAACATCTTGATCCGCCATTTGCAAACCTCCGTGTCTATGTAAAACCGCCAGTAATAGCGCTAAGCGATTTTGCTCTAATCCCACCGCAACACGGCGAGGATTTGCCAGCATTGAATGATCCACCAAGGCTTGAATTTCCACTAAAAGAGGGCGAGTACCCTCCCAAAGTACCATAACAGAACTGCCTGACGTAATTTCATCTCCGCGACTTAAAAAAATCGCCGATGGATTTTTCACTTCGCGCAAACCCTGCTCTGTCATTCCAAATACACCTAATTCATTGACTGCACCAAAACGGTTTTTATGGCTACGCAAAGTACGATAACGAGAATCGGCTTCGCCTTCTAATAGTAATGAACAATCAATAGCATGCTCTAACACTTTCGGCCCTGCAAGCGTACCGTCTTTCGTTACATGCCCCACCATAATAATGGCGACTTGTCGGGTTTTCGCATAACGAGTGAGGAAAGAAGCACATTCACGCACTTGTGCCACACTGCCTGGCGATGATTGAATATCCGCCAGATGCATTACTTGGATCGAGTCTACCACTATAATTTGCGGTTTTAACTGATCCGACAAATTACAAATCTGTTCCACAGAGGTTTCTGACAACATTTTTAATTGATCGTTTGGCAATCCCAATCGACTAGCACGCATCGCAACCTGTTGTAACGATTCCTCTCCCGTCACATAAAGTGCGGTCATATTTTTCGCCAAACCACACATAACTTGTAATAACAAGGTACTTTTCCCTGCTCCAGGATGCCCACCAATTAAAATCGCACTGCCCGGTACGATCCCGCCGCCCAATACCCGATCTAATTCATTAAAGCCACTGGAAAAACGTGGTGTTTCTTGCAAACTAATTTCAGAAAGGGTTTGAATTTTTGCCTGAGTTTCCCCCGCATAGCCACTAAAACGATCATTTTTTGATTTTGCCGTGGAAATTAACCGCACTTCCGTGATTGTATTCCACGCTTTACAAGCCGAACATTGCCCTTGCCAACGAGAAAACTCTGCACCACAATCGTTACATACATAAGCTGTTTTCGGGGCTTTAGCCATTTCATTCTCCGTATTTGCCGTGGGTAAGTATACCCACAGTTAATTTATGTTTATAGTAGTTCCATCTGGGGAACATCAAACTACCCCAACGGGGTAACACTGAGATTAGCCTAGGGTATACCTACCCTAGGTTACATTAAATCTCCTCAATTAATTATGATTATAATGCTTCCCCTTTGGGGAACATCAAACTACCCCAACGGGTAGCACTGAGACTAGCCTAGGGTATACCTACCCTAGGTCATAAGATAATTCCATTAATTTGATCATTCGCTTAAAATAAACTCGACTTTTCAAAAGTGCGGTCAATTTTTCAATAGTTTTTTCATTGTCTTTGGTTTCACTATGAAAACGAATCAAGTCACGAATTTCAGCAAAGATTTTCTGATTGCTTTCTAACAAAGCTAGCAATAGCGTTTCTTTTTGTTTCTCTGTTGCCACCGCTTCTAAGATTTTTCCATTTTCATCATAATAATGATAAAGATTAAAAAATGCCCCAACTCGCTCCACTGTTTTCATAAAATCTTGGCTAAAAAGTGCGGGAGAAAAGGATAAGGTTTCTTCCAAAAGTTTCTGTTCCATTTTCAACACGGAATTAAATTTTACACAAAAATCTACCGCACTTTCTTCTCGTTCTTCTTTTAAGAAATCACGCCATTTATTTAACCAATCTGTTAAAAATTGTTTTGAGCCCAGCAAATAACCTCGCTTCGCTTTACTTCCACTATTAAAATAAATATCCCTTTCAAAAGGCAAGGTTTCTACAAAATCAAAAAGATCCTGCACGTTGCCAGATTTCAATTCAAACTCAATTTCACAAATCGGTTGCTCAGATTCGCCTGCAATAATTTTGCCTTGATCGAACGCCACTTCAATTTTGGATTGTTGAAATTCAACTAACCAAAAAGTGCGGTTAAAATCTGTGGAGAAAATAGGTTGTAGTGAAGAACGAGGTAATTGTTCAAAAGGATAAAGCTCTCTTAATTGGGCATTGGTTGGCGTTTCTTTTTCGGTTAATAGTAAATTATATTCTGGACGACTATGCAATCCACCAACAACTTTACCGTTGGTTTTAAGCGTTAATGTAAGTTCTTGCTCTTCTTGGCGAATACGTAATCCCATTTTTTGTTTAGCAAGAAAATGATCGGGATAATCATAATAGGTGTTGCCCAAAAATAAATTTTGATGTTCTAAAATCGTAAATTTTGCAAGATATTGTGGCAATTCAATACCTATTTGTGGCGAAATCGCCAATTTTAATTCAATTTCTTGTAGCATAATATTCCTTACTCAAATTAACTGTTTGAATATACAATACAATAAAAATAAATCAAGATTTTTGTGATGACAAACAACAATTACAACAGCTTCTTTGCAATCTATATGCAAATATTTTAAAAAAATAGTATAAATCCGCCATATAAAATGGTATAATCTTTCATCTTTCATCTTTCATCTTTCATCTTTCATCTTTCATCTTTCATCTTTCATCTTTCATCTTTCATCTTTCATCTTTCATCTTTCATCTTTCATCTTTCATCTTTCATCTTTCATCTTTCATCTTTCATCTTTCACATGAAATGATGAACCGAGGGAAGGGAGGGAGGGGCAAGAATGAAGAGGGGGCTGAATGAACGCAAATGATAAAGTAATTTAATTGTTCAACTAACCTTAGGAGAAAATATGAACAAGATATATCGTCTCAAATTCAGCAAACGCCTGAATGCTTTGGTTGCTGTGTCTGAATTGACACGGGGTTGTGACCATTCCACAGAAAAAGGCAGTGAAAAACCTGTTCGTACGAAAGTACGCCACTTAGCGTTAAAGCCACTTTCCGCTATGTTACTATCTTTAGGTGTAACATCTATTCCACAATCTGTTTTAGCAAGCGGCTTGCAAGGAATGGATGTAGTACACGGCACAGCCACTATGCAAGTAGACGGCAATAAAACCACCATCCGTAATAGCGTCAATGCAATTATTAACTGGAAACAATTTAACATTGACCAAAATGAAATGGTGCAGTTTTTACAAGAAAGCAACAACTCTGCCGTATTCAACCGTGTTACATCTGACCAAATCTCCCAATTAAAAGGGATTTTAGATTCTAACGGACAGGTCTTTTTAATCAACCCAAATGGTATCACAATAGGTAAAGACGCAATTATTAACACCAATGGCTTTACTGCTTCTACGCTAGACATTTCCAACGAAAACATCAAGGCGCGTAATTTCACCCTTGAGCAAACCAAGGATAAAGCGCTCGCTGAAATTGTGAATCACGGTTTAATTACCGTTGGTAAAGACGGTAGCGTAAACCTTATTGGTGGCAAAGTAAAAAATGAGGGTGTAATTAGCGTAAATGGCGGTAGCATTTCTTTACTTGCAGGGCAAAAAATTACCATCAGCGATATAATAAACCCAACCATTACTTACAGCATTGCTGCACCTGAAAATGAAGCAATCAATTTAGGTGATATCTTTGCTAAAGGCGGTAATATCAATGTCCGTGCTGCCAATATTCGCAATAAAGGTAAACTTTCTGCTGATTCTGTAAGTAAAGATAAAAGCGGTAACATTGTTCTTTCCGCCAAAGAAGGTGAAGCGGAGATTGGCGGTGTGATTTCCGCTCAAAATCAACAAGCCAAAGGTGGTAAGTTGATGATTACAGGCGACAAAGTCACATTAAAAACAGGTGCAGTTATCGACCTTTCAGGTAAAGAAGGAGGAGAAACTTATCTTGGCGGTGACGAGCGCGGCGAAGGTAAAAACGGCATTCAATTAGCAAAGAAAACCTCTTTAGAAAAAGGCTCAACAATTAATGTATCAGGCAAAGAAAAAGGCGGGCGTGCTATTGTATGGGGCGATATTGCGTTAATTGACGGCAATATTAACGCTCAAGGTAGTGGTGATATCGCTAAAACCGGTGGTTTTGTGGAGACATCGGGGCATTATTTATCCATTGACAGCAATGCAATTGTTAAAACAAAAGAGTGGTTGCTAGACCCTGATAATGTAACAATTGAAGCCTCTTCCTCTTCTCGCGGTAATGCCAGTATAGATAGTGAATTCCCGGACGGTTCGGGCACAAAGGAAAGCCCTAAAACAAACGGCGAACAGCCGACAGTATTAACCAATGAAACCATTTCAAATTATCTGAAAAGCGGCACCTGGGTAATGAATATAACAGCCAAGAAAAATATTACCGTTAACAGCTCAATTAACATTGGAGACAGCTCCCACTTAATCCTTCATAGTGAAGGCAAGAATAACGGCGGTGTTAAGATTAAAGAAGACATTACCTCTAATGGCGGAAACTTAACCATTCAATCCGGCGGATGGGTTGATGTTCACAAAAATATTACGCTTGGCACAGGCACCTTGAATATTACAGCTAAAGGATCCATAGCCTTTGAGGGAAACGGTGCAGAAAAAGCCCGCAACGCATCAAGCGCTCAAATCACCGCGCAGGGAACTATAACCAATACTGGCAATCAAAAACAACTCAGACTTAATAATGTATCTATTAATGGGACGGGTATAGGTTTAAATTTTGTTTCAATTCAGCCTAACACTTCTCACAGATTTGATGGGGAGCTTATTATTTCAGGGAGAGTACATGTTAATCAAACCACACCTAAAAACCTGTCTTTTTGGAAGGTATCCGATGAATCTTATTGGAATGTCAGCCATCTTACCGTAAAAGAGAAGTCAGCATTCTCATTTACCAAGTTTGCGTTAAATAACAATCATGGCCGAGAGACTTCCAGATACCGCAAAGGTGGAGGTGTAATCTTTCGCTCACCTACCGGTCACACAAATTTCACAGTTAAACAAGGCTCAGTGGCTAATTTTTCATTCAAGGCAAAAAATGATACAAATCATGCAAATCAACTCCCGATTCAGTTTAACTCTAATATCTCAGTCGATGGAGGAGGGAAAGTCCTTTTTTGTATAACCTCCAATTACTCCGGCAGATCAGTGGGGATAGGAATGTCTAGCATTAATGTTTCTGATGGCTCAAACCTTACTTTTAATTCTTCCATTCGCGGCCAGGAAGCCTTTAATATCAGTAAAGATTTAACCATAAATGCAACCGGTTCATTTTTTGAACTTGGGCAATACTCGGATACCTTTAATGGTAATGGCTTTAACCACGACGCCATTAAATCAACTCACAATATATCCATCTTAGGTGGCAATGTTACCCTTGGCGGGCAAGATTCAAGCAGTACCATTACAGGTAATATCAATATCTCTCAGGCAGCAAATGTTACCTTGCGAGCTTATAATGGTAACGGTCGAAACAAACAACTAACCCTTGGCAATGTATCTATTGAAGGGAATTTAAGTTTAATCGGTGCAAGTGCAAATATTAACGGCAACCTTTCCGTTAAAGAAAATGCTAAATTTAAAGGGGAAACCCAAGACAACTTGAACATCACCGGCACCTTTATCAATAACGGCGACTCTAAAATCAATATATCTCAAGGAGTGGTAAAACTTGGCAATGTTACCAATGATGGTGATTTAAACATTACCACTCACGCTAAACACAACCAAAGAAGCATCATCGGCGGAGATATAATCAACAATAAAGGAAGCTTAAATATTACAGACAGTAATAAGAATGCTGAAATCCAAATTGGCGGCAATATCTCGCAAAAAGAAGGCAATCTCACGATTTCTTCCGATAAAATCAATATTACCAATCAGATAACAATCAAAGCAGGTGTTGATGGGGAGAATTCCGATTCAGACGCGACAAACAATGCCAATCTAACCATTAAAACCAAAGAATTGAAATTAACGCAAGACCTAAATATTTCAGGTTTCAATAAAGCAGAGATTACAGCTAAAGATGGTAGTGATTTAACTATTGGTAACACCAATAGTGCTGATGGTACTAATGCCAAAAAAGTAACCTTTAACCAGGTTAAAGATTCAAAAATCTCTGCTGGCGACCATAATGTGACACTAAATAGCAAAGTGGAAACATCTGGTAATACTGACAACACTGGAGACGGCAGTGGCAATAATGCCGGCTTAACTATTGCCGCGAAAAATGTAGAAGTAAAAAACAACATTACTTCTAACAAAACAGTAAATATCACCGCGTCAGAAAAACTTACCACCAAAGCGGATGCAACCATTAATGCAACCACTGGTAACGTAGAAGTGACAGCCAAAACAGGTGATATTAAAGGTGAAGTCAAATCCACTTCCGGTAATGTAAATATTACAGCAAACGGCGACACGCTTAAGGTAAGTAACGTCACAGGTCAAAATGTAACAGTAACAGCAAGCTCGGGCGCTGTGACAACCACCGAAGGCACAACTATCAGTGCAACAACCGGTAAAGCAAGTATTACAACCCAAACAGGTGATATTAAGGGTGAGGTTAAATCTAATTCCGGCGATGTAGAGATTACAGCAAGCGGCGACACGCTTAATGTAAGTAATGTTTCAGGCAATGCTGTTACCATCACTGCAGATAAGGGCAAATTAACCACCCAAGCAAGCTCTAGCATTACCTCAAACAATGGCCAGACAACTCTTACAGCCAAGGATGGCAGTATCGCAGGAAGCATCAATGCCGCCAATGTGACATTAAATACCACAGGCACTTTAACTACTGTAGAAGGTTCAAACATTAACGCAGCCAGTGGTACCTTGGTTATTAATGCAAAAGATGCTAAGTTGAACGGCGCGGCATCAGGTGACCACACAGTAGTAAATGCAACTAACGCAAGTGGCTCTGGTAGTGTGACTGCGGTAACCTCAAGTAATGTGAATATCACCGGGGATTTAAGTACAGTAAATGGATTAAATATCATTTCGAAAAATGGTAGAAACACCGTAGTGTTAAAAGGTACTGAAATTGAGGTGAAATATATCCAGCCAGGTGTAGCAAGTGTAGAAGAAGTAATTGAAGCGAAACGCGTCCTTGAGAAAGTGAAAGATTTATCTGATGAAGAAAGAGAAACATTAGCTAAACTTGGTGTAAGTGCTGTACGTTTTATTGAACCAAATAATACCATTACGGTTAACACACAAAATGAGTTTACAACCAGACCATCAAGTCAAGTGACAATTTCTGAAGGTAAGGCGTGTTTCTCAAGTGGTAATGGCGCAGCAGTATGTACCAATGTTGCTGACGATGGACAGCAGTAGTCAGTAATTGACAAGGTAGATTTCATCCTGCAATGAAGTCATTTTATTTTCGTATTATTTACTGTGTGGGTTAAAGTTCAGTACGGGCTTTACCCATCTTGTAAAAAATTACGGAGAATACAATAAAGTATTTTTAACAGGTTATTATTATGAAAAATATAAAAAGCAGATTAAAACTCAGTGCAATATCAGTATTGCTTGGCCTGGCTTCTTCATCATTGTATGCAGAAGAAGCGTTTTTAGTAAAAGGCTTTCAGTTATCTGGTGCACTTGAAACTTTAAGTGAAGACGCCCAACTGTCTGTAGCAAAATCCTTATCCAAATACCAGGGTACACAAACTTTAACAAACCTAAAAACAGCACAGCTTGAATTACAAGCCGTGCTAGATAAGATTGAGCCAAATAAATTTGATGTGATATTGCCGCAACAAACCATTACGGATGGCAATATTATATTTGAACTGGTCTCGAAATCAGTCGCAGAAAGCCAAGTTTTTTATAAGGCGAGCAAGGGTTATAGTGAAGAAAATATCGCTCGCAGCCTGCCATCTTTGAAACAAGGAAAAGTGTATGAAGATGGTCGTCAGTGGTTCGATTTGCGTGAATTTAATATGGCAAAAGAAAATCCGCTTAAGGTTACCCGTGTACATTACGAACTAAACCCTAAAAACAAAACCTCTAATTTGATAATTGCGGGCTTCTCGCCTTTTGGTAAAACGCGTAGCTTTATTTCTTATGATAATTTCGGTGCAAGGGAGTTTAACTATCAACGTGTGAGTTTAGGTTTTGTTAATGCCAATTTAACTGGACATGATGATGTATTAAACCTAAACGCATTAACCAATGTGAAAGCACCATCAAAATCTTATGCGGTAGGCGTGGGATATACTTATCCGTTTTATGACAAACATCAATCCTTAAGCCTTTATACCAGCATGAGTTATGCTGATTCTAATGATATCGACGGCTTACCAAGTGCGATTAATCGTAAATTATCAAAAGGTCAATCTATCTCTGCAAATCTGAAATGGAGTTATTACCTCCCAACATTTAACCTTGGTATGGAAGACCAGTTTAAAATTAATTTAGGCTACAACTACCGCCATATTAATCAAACATCCGAGTTAAACACCCTGGGTGCAACGAAGAAAAAATTTGCAGTATCAGGCGTAAGTGCAGGCATTGATGGGCATATCCAATTCACCCCTAAAACAATCTTTAATATTGATTTAACTCATCATTATTACGCGAGTAAATTACCAGGCTCTTTTGGAATGGAGCGCATTGGCGAAACATTTAATCGCAGCTATCACATTAGCACAGCCAGTTTAGGGTTGAGTCAAGAGTTTGCTCAAGGTTGGCATTTTAGCAGTCAATTATCGGGTCAGTTTACTCTACAAGATATAAGTAGCATAGATTTATTCTCTGTAACAGGTACTTATGGCGTCAGAGGCTTTAAATACGGCGGTGCAAGTGGTGAGCGCGGTCTTGTATGGCGTAATGAATTAAGTATGCCAAAATACACCCGCTTTCAAATCAGCCCTTATGCGTTTTATGATGCAGGTCAGTTCCGTTATAATAGCGAAAATGCTAAAATTTACGGTGAAGATATGCACACAGTATCCTCTGCGGGTTTAGGCATTAAAACCTCTCCTACACAAAACTTAAGCCTAGATGCTTTTGTTGCTCGTCGCTTTGCAAATGCCAATAGTGACAATTTGAATGGCAACAAAAAACGCACAAGCTCACCTACAACCTTCTGGGGTAGATTAACATTCAGTTTCTAACCCTGAAATTTAATCAACTGGTAAGCGTTCCGCCTACCAGTTTATAACTATATGCTTTACCAGCCAATTTACAGTCTATACGCAACCCTGTTTTTACCCCTGTATATCAAGCAAACCAAGCAATGCTAAAAAACAATTTATATGATAAACTAAAGTATACTCCATGCCATGTGCCATGGCGATACAGGGGATTTCGATACAAGGGATTTAATAATATGACAAAAGAAAATTTGCAAAACGCTCCACAAAATACGACCGTTTCACTTGTGGAATCAAACAACAACCAAACTTCCCCGCAAATGCTTCAACAATCACCCAAACCTAGCCTATTGCGCTTGGAACAACATATCGCAAAAAAAGATTATGAGTTTGCTTGTCGTGAATTAATGGTGATTCTGGAAAAAATGGATGCTAATTTTGGAGGTGTTCACGATATTGAATTTGACGCACCCGCACAGCTGGCATATCTACCCGAAAAATTACTCATTTATTTTGCCACTCGTCTCGCCAATGCAATTACAACACTCTTTTCCGACCCCGAATTGGCAATTTCTGAAGAAGGGGCGTTAAAGATGATTAGTCTGCAACGCTGGTTGACGCTGATTTTTGCCTCTTCCCCCTACGTTAACGCAGACCATATTCTCAATAAATATAATATCAACCCAGATTCCGAAGGTGGCTTTCATTTAGCAACAGACAACTCTTCTATTGCTAAATTCTGTATTTTTTACTTACCCGAATCCAATGTCAATATGAGTTTAGATGCGTTATGGGCAGGGAATCAACAACTTTGTGCTTCATTGTGTTTTGCGTTGCAATCTTCACGTTTTATTGGTACTGCATCTGCGTTTCATAAAAGAGCGGTGGTTTTACAGTGGTTTCCTAAAAAACTCGCCGAAATTGCTAATTTAGATGAATTGCCTGCAAATATCCTTCATGATGTATATATGCACTGCAGTTATGATTTAGCAAAAAACAAGCACGATGTTAAGCGTCCATTAAACGAACTTGTCCGCAAGCATATCCTCACGCAAGGATGGCAAGACCGCTACCTTTACACCTTAGGTAAAAAGGACGGCAAACCTGTGATGATGGTACTGCTTGAACATTTTAATTCGGGACATTCGATTTATCGCACGCATTCAACTTCAATGATTGCTGCTCGAGAAAAATTCTATTTAGTCGGCTTAGGCCATGAGGGCGTTGATAACATAGGTCGAGAAGTGTTTGACGAGTTCTTTGAAATCAGTAGCAATAATATAATGGAGAGACTGTTTTTTATCCGTAAACAGTGCGAAACTTTCCAACCCGCAGTGTTCTATATGCCAAGCATTGGCATGGATATTACCACGATTTTTGTGAGCAACACTCGGCTTGCCCCTATTCAAGCTGTAGCCTTGGGTCATCCTGCCACTACGCACTCTGAATTTATTGATTATGTCATCGTAGAAGATGATTATGTGGGCAGTGAAGATTGTTTCAGCGAAACCCTTTTACGCTTGCCCAAAGATGCCCTACCTTATGTACCATCTGCGCTCGCCCCACAAAAAGTGGATTATGTACTAAGAGAAAATCCCGAAGTAGTCAATATCGGTATTGCTGCTACCACCATGAAATTAAACCCTGAATTTTTGGTAACATTGCAAGAAATCAGGGATAAAGCTAAAGTCAAAATACATTTTCATTTCGCACTTGGACAATCAACAGGCTTGACACACCCTTATGTCAAATGGTTCATCGAAAGCTATTTAGGCGACGATGCCACCGCACATCCCCACGCACCTTATCACGATTATCTGGCAATATTGCGTGATTGCGATATGCTACTAAATCCGTTTCCTTTCGGTAATACAAACGGCATAATTGATATGGTTACATTAGGTTTAGTTGGTGTATGCAAAACGGGGGATGAAGTACATGAACATATTGATGAAGGTCTGTTTAAACGCTTAGGACTACCAGAATGGCTGATAGCCGATACTCGCGAAACATACATTGAATGTGCTTTACGTTTGGCTGAAAACCATCAAGAACGTCTTGAACTCCGTCGTTACATCATAGAAAACAACGGCTTACAAAAGCTTTTTACAGGCGACCCTCGTCCATTGGGTAAAATACTGCTTAAGAAAACAAATGAATGGAAACGAAAGCACTTGAGTAAAAAATAACGGTTTCTTAAAGTAAAAGTGCGGTAAATTTTCAAAGCGTTTTAAAAAACTCTCAAAAATCAACCGCACTTTTATATTTATAACGCTCCCGCGCGCTGACAGTTTATCAGCCTCCCGCCGTAAAACTCTGCCTTTTATGGCAGAGATTTTAGCCAAAACTGGCAGAAATTAAAGGCTAAAATCACCAAATTGCACCACAAAATCACCAATACCCACAAAAAAACGACTTGCATCAAACCCCACACCGAATCAGCAAAAAAACACGCGATGATTTATGTTGAAGATTTACAGGTAGAGAATATGTCTAAATCAGCCAAAGGCACAGCGGAAAAACACGGCAAAAACGTGAAATAGAAATCAAGTTTGAACCGAGCGATATTAGACCAATCTTGGTATGAGTTCAGACGGCGATTGGATTACAAATTACGTAGTATGATAAACATCCATTTACCATCCTATCGAAAAATGACCCAAGTCGCAGATATATCGCAAAGAATATGATATAGTCGGTGCGATAAATGCATCGAGGAGTAGCCAAGAAATTTTGGCGGTACAAATAAGCGGTCAAATTAGAGCGGAACACACCCGTAGCGCGTGAGAAGAAAACGATTCAGCAAGATTGCCACTGTCGAAGTTGGTTGACAAAACATTACTAACCACGGCATGGAATACACAACCCAAACATAGTTTGCATCTTCCCTAAGGCATCGTTTACATTCATTAGCTTATTTATGCCACAGTGTGGCAAATTTAATTTCCTTGGCATCAAAACTGCCCAGTAAATAAAAGCGATAATAAATATGTCAAACGCCTTCGTGTGAACGTTCTTCATTGTATTCTCGTAAGAATTGGTTGAATAATATCTGTTGAGCTTCAAAGCTATTTTGAGGTTGAAGCGCCGCTTTTAAGCTACAGTGCATTCGCTCGTGTCGTCCGTTTTGCTCTGGGTGTGATAGCTGAATTCGTTCAGGACGAATACCTAAGCCAATCCACCATTTAGAAAGTTCACTGATTCCACTAATGCTTGCGATGCAAAAGGTGAGCCGTTATCGGTACGAATCGAATACGGCAGACCAAATTACTCAAAAAGACGTTCAAACTCAGCAATAACAGGCACTGATTTTGTATTCGGCAACCCCTTACAGCAAAATAAAAAGCGACTGAAATTATCCGTAATAGTTAGCGAATAGCAAAACTTCTGATTGCTGAGTAAAGCTATCTAAAAGCTTTTTGGCACCCCCAGTGAGGACGTTTAAGTTTCTCACTGATAAGCCAGTCATAAATCCATTATGGCGTGGCATTAGGGCTATGATGAGGTTTAGCCCTCAAAGCCAAGCTGTTGGTGGCGTTTAATCCATTTATCTGCCGTTGGACGGCTAATATTAAACTGCTGACACAGTTCAGTTTTAGTATAGCGTTGGCTTAGCCACGCTTTTAAGAAAAGTACACGCTGTTGCATCGCATCGGTCTCTATCCAAGGCATCATCAATCTCCAGTGGATTAGGTATTTTGATGATGAGTTTACGGGAAAAATGTAAACGATGTCCTCGGGTTAGAATGTAAATGATGTTATCAGGTTGTGCTCCTCTTTGAGAAAGAGGGGGTAGAAAAATTATCTTGTTCTAATCTTGCTATAAGCTAATGCTATAACAAAAAATGTGGCTTGCAGAAGAATAATACAAGCACCTGTTGAGGCATCAAAATGATAGCTCAATATTACACCAATTAGGCTTGATATAATTGAACTTATAATAGCAATCCATAACATTTTATCAAAAGATTTGTGAGCGTAAGTGCGGTAATTCTTGACGCAATTAACATTACCACCACCAAAATAACGCCTACCACTTGCATCGTACTTACAATGGTTAAAGCAAGCAGCATTAACAAACCATATAGCGGTCGAATTTCTGAACTTCTCTGACAATTGTTCCCAAAAATCAACGGACAAGTTAATACCTTTGGCTTGCTTGATATCACGTAAGTCATGCTACAACTAGGATGCCTTGAATGTGTATATGCCGAAATCAATATCGCTTTTCGCCTGCAAACGTGAAAAGCAGATTTTCAACGAATTTACAAGTAATAATCACGTCTCCCTTGCTAAGAAGTATGCTTTATCGTTGCAATGGATCTACAAAATCGTCAAACGTGTGCAGAAAGAAGAAATTGCCAAACGGCCGTTTAATATATTCGCCCAATCCTAAAAATAAACCTAGTAACTGTAAAAAAGTCTCTAGGTTTTCTTTTTATCTATGTGTAACTCCGCTTCATTTCTCCTTTCTCATTTCTTCCCCACTTCCCCCAAATTCTTCTCATTGATGTTGGATTATGCGTGAGAGTTATGTTGGATGGCTTTATCTACAAACAAATTTTTATTTATTGTGATTAAAATATTGCGACTTTTAAATAAAAAAATAATCCGAAAAACATAAACAGATTTCATCGGATAATATTGATAATTTTAAATAACAAAGCCAGATTAAAATGTGAATATTTACTAATCTAAATTAGCAATAATTGTGAAATGTCAATTAAAATAAGTAAGATGAAAATATGAATATTTTCATCTTACTCAGCATTTTCAAAAATTTTATCTTTGTTCGGGGTAAATTACTTCAGATGTAACCCATTTCATCCATACTTGCTCTAATAATGGGATTATTGAGGTACTGTCTTCAACCATTGTATTAAGTGCAGACAAAACATTTTCTAATGAATTTGGTTGTTCTTGTAGATAACTTAACAACCAGTAATCTAACTCTGAAAGGATTTGTTGCTGAATACTAAAATCACTATCACGCCATATAATAGCTTGAATTGGCGTGTCATCAAATTGTTTAAAGTCACTTGATAAAAAATCAACGTCATAACTTTTTAAATAAGCTGCGCCAGATAATTGCATTACGCTATGTCTATTCCACTCAAATTTTTCAGGCACTTTGGCTAAAGAAACTTCTGCGAGTAATTGTGTATTTTCAAAATCCATCAATGCCAATATATTTGTATCAAATATCTCTTTTTCTTGACAAAACAAGAGAAATTCTCCTGCAATATCTTGGAAATAAGGAGAATGGGCATTACCATTTTGCACAAAATTTTCTTTAGCATTTTTCCAATACTCTGGCTCAATATGCAATGGTGCTTCAACAAAACAACGATCAATAAAACCAAAAGCATTATTACGAACTAAACGTGTATATACCGCTAAACGGTTTGCAGCATAACCATTTAAAGGATCTGCATTACCTAACCGAATAGCATTTGCCAGTGCTTGCTGAGTTTCTTTCAGTAATGACTTAGGCTGCATAAGACATTACCTCTGTGTGAGCGTATTTTTGCTGTAATTGTGCAATATGCTCAACTTCGGCGTAAAGTTCTGCAAATGGTGGGAAGTTGAAATCACGTTCCAATAATGTTGGGGGAATCGTAGGTAGTCGTTGATAGGCATATTCGAGTAAATCCCATACAGTGCCTTTTACAGCTTCACCGTGTGTATCAATTAATAATTCAGGTAAATGGCGATATGCTCCTTTTACTTTATTAAATGATTCATCTGCTGAATTCTCCACAACTTGTGCAGCAGAATGTTCTTCATCGTGCCCTGCAATATGAATGTAATTAACACGTTTAACATCCACTTGATCTAAAAAGACATAAGGATCAAGCAATCCGTGATTAACACCATTAACATAAATATTATTCACATCTAAATGAATGCCACAATTAGCCTCTTGTGCAATAGCATTTAAAAATTCCACTTCATTCATTGTACTAGTTGGAGAATGCAAATAATAAGAAGTATTTTCTAATGAAATTTGCAATCCTAAGAAATCTTGCACATCACGTATTCGTTGCGCAACGTGTTTTACAGCTTCTTCTGTAAATGGCATAGGTAATAAATCATATAAATGCCCTTCACATTCACAATAACTTAAATGTTCAGAAAAGAAAGATGAATTATATTGATTCATTAGTGCTTTAGTATTACGGAGTAATTTGCGATCAAGTGGTGCTTGCCCACCTAAAGAAAGTGAAAGACCGTGTACTGCTAATGGAAATCTTTCTGCTGCTTGATCAAATTGATAACGAGCCATTCCACCCATTTTACTCCAATTTTCTGGTGCGACTTCAATAAATTGAATAGAGTTGTTTGGGGGAAGTTGTAAAAAATCCTCAGCTAAATTCCGACGATAACCTAATCCAGCACCTTGTAATTTCATAATTAACTCCTTTTTTAATAAAAGCTGGCATAAATTCTTACACCAGCATAATTATTATTCTTATTTAGAACCGCATTTACCTTCGCCACATTTGCCTTCAGCAGCTTTCGGTTTGCTCGCACCACATTTACCCTCGCCACATTTACCTTCAGCAGATTTAGCTTTATCTGCACCGCATTTGCCTTCACCACACTTACCTTCTGCGGCTTTCGTTTTGACACATTTATCGCCTACACAAGGTGTTGCTGTATTATCAGTATTGCTTGACTTTGATTCAGCCTGTACTGCTGTCGCTACTGCCATCGTTAATGCACTTGCTAATGCTGTTAATGTTGCTAATTTTTTCATTTGAATAATCTCCTAGAGTTTGAATTTTGAATAAATAATTAGAGAAATTTCAACCAGCTTTTAGTTGGATAAACCTTCTTAATAAGCGTGTCTAAAGAGAGTTTCCCCGCTCCCTGTGTAATTAAGATTAATAAAGTCACCACATAAATTAATGGTAATTTATAACCATTATCACATACGTTATAACCTGAATCGGCGTGAATGCTATACCACGCGACAGAGATTAAAATCGTTAAACTTAATGCACTAAAACGTGTTAGCACTCCAAATATCAGCAAAAATGGGAAAATTAATTCTGATCCCATTGCAACGTGCCAATTAATATCAGCTGGAATAAGATTAAATGGAAAAGGAAAACGATCTTGTATTTCAGCGAACCAATTTTGTCCATTCCATTTTTCTAATCCTGCTTCAAAAAACTCCCACGCAAGAAAAAAGCGTAAAATCAATAAACTTACGCCACTGCCGATACCTTGCATCTTACAATCCTTCATTTTTTTACCTTTCAAATTTTCTCGCTTTTAAAGCGAAAAGTGTATTGAGTTACTTATCTTACTACACTAGGAAATATTACCCAGTTACTTAGTTAGTCGAAGATAAACCTTTTTTCTTACAAATTTTTTTGAAAAATTTTAACTATCAACAAAAATCAGGTAATATGCGCACGAATTTTTAACCCCTTAGTTTGGAGTAAATCACTTATGGCAATGAATAATATTCTCGGATTATTTGCCCATTCGCCTCTCAAGCCGTTACAAAAACACTCTGAAAAAGTGACCGAATGTAGCGATCTTTTGATTCCTTTTTTTCAAACGACTTTCTCAAAGAATTGGGAACAAGCGGAAGAAAAACGCTTAGAAATTTCTCAATGCGAACGTGAGGCAGATAGTTTAAAACGCGAAATTCGGTTGAAATTGCCACGTGGTTTATTCTTACCTATCGATCGTACTGATCTTTTAGAATTAGTCACGCAACAAGATAAACTTGCCAATTATGCCAAAGATATTGCAGGCCGTATGATTGGTCGTCAATTTGGTATTCCTGAAGAAATGCAGGAAGAATTCTTACATTACGTAAAACGTAGTTTAGATGCAATTCATCAAGCCCACCGAGTAATCGAAGAAATGGATAAGCTATTAGAAACGGGTTTTAAAGGTCGTGAACTCAAATTAGTCAATGATATGATTCAAGAACTTGATTCAATTGAAGATGATACAGACCAAATGCAGATCAAATTGCGTAAAATGCTTTACACCATCGAAAGCCGTTATAATCCAATTGATGTAATGTTCTTATATAAAATTATTGAATGGGTTGGCGTTTTGGCTGACCAAGCACAACGAGTCGGTTCGCGCATTGAATTAATGCTGGCGCGTTCATAATCAACAAAACATAGGAAATTAACTATGGAAATTATTAGTCAATATGGTTCTTGGTTGGTGTGGATCACAGCAGCCTTTGGCTTTTTTATGGCATTCGGAATTGGAGCAAATGATGTCTCAAACTCAATGGGTACATCCGTAGGATCTGGTACTGTAACAGCCAAACAAGCAATTATTATTGCGTTAATTTTTGAATCTGCAGGTGCATATTTAGCTGGTGGCGAAGTAACACAAACCATAAAAAGTGGCGTAATCGACCCAATACAATTTGTTGATACACCCGATATTTTAGCCTTAGGTATGCTTTCAACCTTATTTGCATCAGGTGCTTGGTTATTTATTGTAACCAAAATGGGTTGGCCAGTTTCTGGTATACACACTATTATTGGTGCAATTATTGGATTTGCCTGTATTACGATTGGCCCTAGTTCTGTAGATTGGTCAAATATTGGCAGCATCGTTGGTAGCTGGTTTATCACGCCTGTCATCTCGGGTATTTTGGCTTATGCAATCTTTGCAAGTACGCAAAAACTTATTTTTGATACTGAACAGCCATTAAAAAATGCACAAAAATATGGCCCTTATTATATGGGGATAACCGTGTTTGTACTTTGTATCGTGACGATGAAAAAAGGCTTAAAACACGTAGGCTTAAATCTTTCAAACAGTGAAACTTTAATCATTTCACTTGCCATCAGTCTTATCGGAATGTTTTTCTTCCATTTCTATTTTAAAAGCAAAATCTTCACTCAATCAGCAAACAAAGGCACTTTTGGTGCCGTAGAAAAAGTCTTCAGTATTTTAATGTTATTAACCGCTTGTGCGATGGCATTTGCGCACGGTTCTAATGACGTAGCCAATGCAATTGGCCCTCTTTCTGCAGTGGTCTCTATTGTAAATGAAGGCGGTAAAATTGTTTCAGGTGGAGCCTTAACTTGGTGGATTTTACCCTTAGGTGCATTAGGTATTGCTGTGGGCTTAATTACTATGGGACAAAAAGTGATGGCGACTGTTGGATCTGGGATCACCGATTTAACGCCAAGCCGTGGCTTTGCTGCTCAATTTGCTACTGCAATGACTGTTGTAGTTGCATCAGGCACAGGCTTACCCATCTCAACAACACAAACACTTGTTGGAGCTATTTTAGGTATCGGTTTTGCACGTGGTATCGCTGCACTGAATTTAACGGTTATCCGAAACATCATTAGTTCTTGGATTGTCACATTACCAGCAGGCGCATTTTTCGCCATTATTATTTTCTATGTGCTAAGAACTATCTTTAATTAATTGATCTCAATAAAAAGTGCGGTTAATTTTAACCGCACTTTTGTTGTGATGTTTAAGGGGAAAAAATGAAAAAGATCTATAAAGCCTTAATCTCATCTTTACTTTTAAGTACATCAATAAATGTTGCTTATGCGGAAACCCAATATGTTACTGAAAATTTAAGTACTTTCTTACGTCGTGGTGCTGGCGAACAATTTAAAATTGCAGGTTCAATTCAAGCAGGCGAAGCGGTGAATGTATTAGAACGCCAAGGCAAATACACACTCATTCGCGACAATAAAAATCGTGAAGCTTGGATTTTAAATTCAGACTTAAGTAGCACGCCAAGTAGTAAAGAAGAAAATCCAAAATTAAAAGCGCAAGTCCAAGAATTAACCTTAAAACTTAGTCGTTTAGATGGCGATTGGCAACAACGTACCGTCGAAATGCAACGTCGAACCAAACAAGCTGAGCAACAAAGTGCGGATCTTTTAGAGCAAAATTCTCAACTTAAACGTGAACTTGAAATGACCAAAAATAAAAATCGTGATTTAGAAGCGATACTTGATGCAGGTAAACGAGAAATTGCGATCCAATGGTTTATTTATGGCGGTTCAGTATTGGGCGTAGGCTTACTCTTCGGCTTGCTTATTCCTTATGTATTACCAAAACGTCGCCGTCGTGATGGTTGGGCATAATCACGAATGAAAATTTATTTGGTTGGTGGGGCTGTTCGCGATCAATTATTGGGGTTACCAGTAAAAGATCGTGATTGGATTGTGGTAGGCGCAGACCACGCTACGCTACTCTCTCTCGGTTATCAGCAAGTAGGCAAAGATTTTCCGGTTTTTCTCAATCCTAAAACAAAAGAAGAATATGCGCTTGCCCGAACAGAACGTAAATCTAGCGCAGGTTACACTGGCTTTATTTGTGATTTCTCCCCAACAATCACATTAGAACAAGATTTAATTCGACGAGATCTCACTATTAACGCGATGGCTCAAAGCGAAGACGGTGAAATTATCGATCCTTATGGCGGAAAACAAGATTTAGAAAATCGAATTTTACGCCATATTTCTCCCGCTTTTTCAGAAGATCCTTTACGAGTATTACGCGTGGCACGCTTTGCAGCCCGTTATCATTCTCTCGGTTTTAAAATCGCCTCGGAAACATTAGCTCTAATGACAGAACTTGCCCTATCGGGAGAATTACAACATCTCACGGCGGAACGCGTTTGGCTAGAAACAGAAAAAGCCTTAAACGAAAAAAATCCTGAAATTTATTTTGAAACCTTACATAAAACAGGCGCATTAAGCGTTTTATTTTCTGAAATCGATGCCCTTCATGGGGTGCCAAATCCAGTAAAACATCATCCCGAAGTGGATAGTTTTATTCATACCATGTTGGTATTAAAACAAGCGGTTAATTTGACTGAAAATAACCCTATCCTAAATAAAAGTGCGGTTCGTTTTGCGGCTATTTGTCATGATCTTGGCAAGGCTCTTACACCTCAAAATATTCTTCCTCATCATTATGGGCATGAACAAGCTGGCATAAAACCGACTAGATCATTGTGCAAACGCTTGAAGGTTCCAAGTTATTTTCAAGAACTTGCAGAACTGACTTGTGAATTTCACACGCATATTCACAAAGCCTTTGAGCTTCGAGCTGAAACCGTCATAACGCTGTTTAATCGTTTTGATGTGTGGAGAAAACCACAACGCTTTCAAGAATTTCTACAAGTATGTTTAGCTGATACTCGAGGTAGAACAGGTTTTGAAACTAAAGACTATCCACAAATAGATTACATCAATCAATTATTACACTCTGCAAATGAAGTAGATGTACAGCAAGTTATTGCTGATGGATTTGAGAAACAAGCAATCAAAAATGAATTGACGAAACGAAGAATCTTAGCGGTTAAACAAACAAAAACGAATTACCCAACAAATTAACAAATAAAAGTAACTTTACTCAATTAAACTAAATCCTTAAAATATGCGAGCTTATTAACTTGATGAATAATATGAAAACGTTTAAATTTCTCACCGCACTTTTTGCCACTGCGATTCTAACCGCTTGCACATTAGATATGGAACGTCCTACTAATGTACAATACATTGATAAAACGGATGCGATATGGCAACAACATTTACAAAAGATTCAAAAAATTCAATCCTATCAAGCCAAAGGACAAATTGGTTATATCAGTCCTACAGAACGTTTTTCTAGCCGCTTTGAATGGCAATACCAAAATCCAAAATCTTATACACTTAAACTCTATTCTTTAATCAGTAAATCTACCCTGTTGATTCAAATGCATCAAAGTGGGATGACAATTTCCGATAACAATGGCAATCAACAATCTGCAGCCAATGCTAAACTACTATTACAAGAGATCATTGGCATGGATGTGCCATTAGAACATTTAGCTTATTGGTTGAAAGGCCAACCAGCAATGAACGCGGATTATCAAGTGGGTACCAACCATTTACTTGGTGCATTTACTTATCATGTGGATGGTTCTCAATGGACGGCAGATTATCTAACCTATCACTCAAATAATTCGATGCCTGAAAATATTTTGCTGAAAAATGACAGCACAAAACAAACCTTAAAAATTCGCGTAGACGAGTGGATTTACTAATGAATACATTAATGAAATCACATCAATTTTCTACCGCACTTTGCCAAAATACAACACAATCAAATGGGCAGCCATTACGCTTCCCTAGCCCTGCCAAACTGAATTTATTTCTTTATATCAATGGAAAATTGCCGAACGGCTATCATGAATTACAAACGCTTTTCCAATTTTTAGATTTTGGCGATTGGTTAGACATTAGTATTCGGGAACAAGATAATCAAATTGTTTTAACGCCAGAAATTCCAAATCTAAAAACGGAAAATAATCTAATTTATCGAGCTGCAAAACTTTTACAAGAAAAAGCCAATATTCAATTGGGTGCAAATATTCATTTAGATAAAATTCTTCCAATGGGAGGCGGTGTTGGTGGCGGTTCATCCAATGCAGCAACCGCATTAGTCTCTTTAAATTATTTATGGCAAGCCAATTTATCCATTGATGAACTGGCAAAATTGGGATTAACATTAGGCGCGGATGTGCCAATATTTGTATACGGACAGGCTGCTTTTGCTGAAGGCGTTGGGGAAAAAATCACTTATTGTGAACCTGCCGAGAAATGGTTTGTTATATTAAAACCCGATGATTCAATATCGACGGCTGTCATCTTTCAAGATCCAAATTTACCACGTAATACACCGAAAAAATCCCTCGAACAACTTTTGAGTGAACCTTATAAAAACGATTGCGAAAAAGTTGTGATAAATCATTATTCAAACGTTGAAAAAGCGTTAAACTGGTTGCTACAATATGCGCCGGCAAGATTAACAGGAACGGGAGCCTGTGTTTTTGCTGAATTTGATCATGAAGCAGAAGCGCAAGCGGTATTTAGACAAAAACCAGAAGCATTTTTTGGTTTCGTCGCTAAAGGACTCAATGTGTCTCCCTTGCACGCAATGTTGAAGCAGCTATCATCAACTCATACTCATCGACAATCTAAACCTGAGGTTTTATAAAATGCCTGACATTAAACTCTTCGCGGGTAATGCTACACCTGAACTTGCAAAACGTATTTCTGAACGTTTATATATTTCACTAGGCGATGCAACAGTCGCTCGTTTCAGCGATGGAGAAATTCAAGTTCAAATTAATGAAAATGTGCGTGGTGCGGATGTATTTATCATCCAATCAACTTGTGCGCCAACCAATGATAACTTGATGGAATTGGTTGTGATGGTAGATGCGTTACGTCGCGCATCTGCTGGTCGTATTACTGCCGTGATTCCCTATTTCGGCTATGCTCGCCAAGATCGTCGTGTTCGTTCTGCTCGTGTGCCTATTACTGCTAAAGTTGTGGCAGATTTACTTTCAATTGTTGGTATTGACCGTGTCTTAACCTGCGACCTACACGCAGAACAAATCCAAGGTTTCTTTGATGTTCCCGTAGACAACGTATTTGGTTCGCCAGTTTTAATTCACGATATTTTGAAAAAATCTGATCTTGAAAATCCAATTGTTGTTTCCCCAGATATTGGCGGCGTTGTGCGTGCTCGCGCTGTCGCTAAATTATTAAACGATACGGATATGGCTATTATTGACAAACGTCGCCCTCGTGCAAATGTAGCACAAGTGATGCATATTATCGGTGATATTGCAGACCGTGATTGTATTTTGGTTGATGATATGATTGATACTGGCGGTACGCTTTGTAAAGCGGCAGAAGCATTAAAAGAACGTGGTGCAAAACGTGTTTTTGCTTATGCAACTCACGCCGTTTTCTCTGGTGCAGCAGCCAAAAATTTAGCCAGCGATGCCATTGATGAAGTTGTAGTTACTGACACGATTCCTCTATCAGAAGAAATGAAAGCGATCGGTAAAGTTCGCGTGCTTACGCTTTCTTCCATGCTGGCAGAAGCCATTCGCCGCATTAGCAACGAAGAATCTATTTCTGCGATGTTTAACTAAATTAAAATTTCAATAAAAAATACCGCACTTTTATTGCCAAAGTGCGGTATTTTTTTATCTATTTTATTCCACAGTCACACGCGCAAATTTTCGTTTACCCACTTGGTAAACATTTGTGCCTTTCGGTGCATTATCTTTTACGTTATCGACTTTTTCACCATTGATTTTTACACCGCCTTGTTGAGCAGAGCGAATCGCTTCAGAAGTGGAAGGAACAAGGCCTGCTTCTTTTAATAAGGTGGCTAAACCAATTTCGCCAGAAAACGTAAATTCAGGCATTTCATCAGGCATTGCGCCTTTTTGGAAACGGTTAATAAATTCTTGTTCTGCAGCGTTTGCCGCCTCTTCATTGTGGAAACGTGCAATTAATTCTTTTGCTAATAAGATTTTTACATCACGTGGATTTTTGCCCTTTTCTACTTCCGATTTTAATTGTGCAATTTCGCTTAATGGACGAAATGAAAGAAGGTTATACCAATCCCACATGAGTTCATCAGAAATTGACATCACTTTACCGAACATATCGCTTGGTGCTTCCGTTACGCCAATATAGTTACCAAGTGATTTAGACATTTTTTTCTCGCCGTCTAATCCAACGAGTAATGGGAGTGTAATCGCAACCTGTGGTTTTTTGCCTGCTGATTTTTGTAATTCACGACCAACAAGTAAGTTGAATTTTTGGTCTGTACCGCCTAGTTCTACATCTGCATCTAATGCAACGGAATCGTAGCCTTGCAGTAATGGATAAATAAATTCATGGATGGCAATGGGTTGGTTGTTGCCAAAGCGTTTTTTGAAGTCGTCGCGTTCAAGCATACGCGCAACCGTATAGTTGCTTGCAAGACGAATCATACCTTCTGTACCAAGTTTGCTTAACCATTCAGAGTTGAAGACGATTTTGGTTTTTTGTGGATCGAGAATTTTATAAATTTGCTCTTTATAGGTTTCCGCATTGCGCAATACATCTTCACGGCTAAGTGGAGGACGAGTCGCATTTTTACCTGATGGATCGCCCACCATTCCAGTAAAATCGCCAATTAAGAAATAGACTTCATGACCGAGTTGTTGAAATTGACGTAATTTATTTAATACAACAGTATGTCCTAAATGAATATCTGGTGCGGTTGGATCTGCGCCTAATTTTACTTTTAATGGGCGATTTTCTTTCAGTTTTTCGATTAAATCCGCTTCTGAAAGGATTTCATCAGTACCACGCTTTAGTTCCGCGAGAACGGTATTAATGTTAGTCATTATTATTTCCTAAATTATGTTTTAAAAGGTTTTATTATAGGGATTCTTAGCGATTTGTGAATAAAAAAAACGCCTATTTGTGGGGAAATAGGCGGGAATGTTGGAGTGATTATCTAATATTGTTGTTGGAATGATTAGATGATAATTGTTATCAATAATATTGTCAATAAATAAATGAAAATAATTCTCAAAAAAAATATTATTTTATATAAGGCACCGATTCTGTCAAAGAAAGTGCGGTAGGAATTTCATTAGAAATTTCAAATTGTCCCGCATAAGCATAGGCTTCAACGCCTTGTTCCATTGCTTCTTTTAATAAGCGATCATATTCAGGATCGATATATTCTGCGATTTTGAAACGATCAAACCCATTATGTAACCCAGCAAATAGCACCACTGCTCTATGACCTTGTTTTTTCATTGCGAGTAATTCACGAACGTGTTTTTGTCCACGCGTAGTAACCGCATCGGGGAACATACCTAAATTACCTTTTACAAGCGTGATTGATTTCACTTCTACATAACAATCAGGCAAACCCTCGCCTTTTAGTAAGAAATCAATTCGGCTATTTTCTTCGCCGTATTTCACTTCAGGATAAATTTCATCATACATTGCTAATTCTTTGATTTGTTTATTTTGCAATGCTTCAAAGACAAGCTGATTAGAACGATGCGTATTGATACAACAAAGTTGTCCATTTGCAAGTTGTGTGAGCTCCCAAGAATGGGGATATTTGCGGGTTTGGCTATCAGAATGTGAATACCAAATGGTATCGCCTTTTTCACCGCAGCCAGTCATCGCACCTGTATTGGCGCAATGAATTGTCATCACATCACCAGTTGGTAGTTCAATATCCGCAAGAAAGCGTTTGTAACGACGAATTAATTTTGCCGATTGTAAAGCTGGAAGTTGCATAAAGTTCCTTATTTAAGTTTTTCTAAACGTTGTAAAATGGCGTTATCGCTCATGGCCTGCATTTTTTTCATTCTCAAAGAAAGTAAGAACGCCGCAAAAGTGAGTGAGACCACAAAAGCAATCCAGAAACCTTTCGCATCAATATGTGGAATAAGCCAATCTGTACGACCGAGTGTGTAACCAAGTGGCACACCAATTACCCAATAAGAAAAAAGGGTAATGTATAAAATCATTTTGGTATCTTTATAGCCACGTAAAATGCCACCAACCACCATTTGAATGGTATCTGAAAATTGATAAAGTGCGGCAAATAATAATAAATTTGCCGCCATTGCGATGACAATTTCATCGGTTACGAAAATAGAGGCAATTTCATAACGGAAGAAAATCGTAATTAATGCAGTAATAATCGTCACCGTTAGCCCTAATAATAATGCGGCATAGCCAATTTTCTTCGCATTTTGTGGAGAACCTGTACCCAACGCTTGTCCAACTAGAATCGTCGCTGCCATACCAATCGACATAGGGAACATAAAAATAAAAGAACTGGTATTCAATGTGATTTGATGGCTTGCGACAATAGTTGCACCCAGCGGAGAAAGCATTAAAGACGTAAGTGCAAATAACGCCACTTCACAACAAATTGCAATGGCAATGGGTAATCCTAAACGCAGTAATTTTTTAAGTGTTTTCAGATTTGGCATTTCGATTAATTGGCTAAATACTTTTAGTGAACGTTCTTGAGCATTCGTATAGGAATAAAAAATCATCATTAAGCACATTGCCCAGTTCACAATAGCTGTTGCAATACCACAGCCCACCGCACCAAAAGCAGGTATGCCAAATTTTCCATAAATAAAAATGTAATTAAGTGGAATATTAATTAGCAAACCTAAAAAGGTAATGACCATCGCAGGCTTAGTTTTAGCAATACCATCATTTAAACAGCGAAAATTAATCAGCATCAAATAGGCTGGCAATCCCCACAACATCGCATGTAAATAATCCCGTGCTAAATCTGACATTTTGCTTTCCATTTGCATATATTGCAGCGGAATTTCACAGAAATAAATCAGCAACCCTAAAGGAATACTCACGCCTAACACAAGCCAAATGCCTTGGCGAACTTGATGGGCAATGCGATGGCGTTGGCCTGAACCATTCAAATAAGAAATTGTAGGCGGCAATGCCAACAATAAACCTTGTCCAAAAAGCATCAATGGCATCCAAATTGAAGCACCAATAGAAATGGCTGCCATATCAGTGGAACTCACACGACCCGCCATAATGGTATCCGCTAATCCCATTGAGTTTTGTGCGATTTGTGCTAATAAAATAGGCAAGGAAATTTTAATCAACTTTTTAATATCAGCGTGGTATTGAGATAAAAGACGAAAATTCATAAATTTGATATACTGCTAAAAATTTTTAGAAAAGGAAAAAATTATGTTTACTGGAATTGTACAAGGCACCGCCCCCATCCACTCCATTAAAGAAACGGCTAATTTTAGAACACAAGTGGTAAAATTACTACCTGAAATGCGTAAAGATCTGGAAATTGGCGCATCAATAGCAAATAACGGTGTATGTTTAACTGTAACTGAAATCAATGGCGATCTGGTTAGCTTTGATCTGATGCAAGAAACTTTAAAAATTACAAATCTCGGCACAATAAAAGTGGGCGATTATGTGAATATCGAACGTGCTATGCAAATGGGAACGGAAATTGGCGGACATTTATTATCTGGTCATATTTATTGCACCGCAAAAATTTCAGATATTATCGCTAGTGAAAATAACCGACAAATTTGGTTCGAGCTCCCAAACGCAGATGTAATGAAATACATTTTAACGAAAGGATTTGTTGCGGTAGATGGTATTAGCCTCACTATTGGTGAAGTAAAAGGCACGCAATTCTGTGTGAATTTAATCCCTGAAACCTTGCAAAGAACGTTAATGGGGCAACGTAAAGTGGGCGATATTGTGAATATTGAAATCGATCCTCAAACGCAAGCTATTGTAGATACTGTAGAAAATTATTTGCAGTCAAAAAATTTTTAGTTCATTTAAAAATATTAAGCAATTGAATAAAGTGAGAATAGTCATAAAACCTATTCTCACATCATCAAGTGTTACTGCAACGCTTTCTCAATTTTTTCAAATAAATCTTTTGAAAGATTTTCTACAACGCTTAGGCGTTCTAAAGCACGTTTCATCAGCGTTTGGCGTTGAGCATCAAAGCGAGAAAATCGAATTAATGGCTCGATTAAACGCGCAGCCACTTGTGGATTACTTTCATTTAAACGGATTAACACATCCGTTAAGAAACGATAGCCAGAACCGCTTACGTTGTGAAATGCTTTTAAATTGTGATTTGCAAAACTACCCACTAATGAACGTAAACGGTTTGGATTATTAAAATTAAAACTTGGGTGATCCATTAATAACTGAATAATTTCCAACACATTTTCATCTGGGCGAGTGGCTTGTAATGCAAACCATTTATCCATCACTAATCCATCCTGTTGCCATTTTTGTTCAAAATCAGCTAATAACGCATCTCTGCAAGGTAATGCAGCTTTAGTTGCAACACTTAATGCTGCCAATGTATCTGTCATATTATTCGCATTATTATAGTGTTTTTGCACTAAGTTGTTACCCAAATTCGTATAAGCCAAATAAGTTAAGCAAAGATTACGCATTGCACGCAAGGCGATGTCTTGTTGCGTAACTTGATAATCATCAAGACGAATATGGGTATAAACACGCAAGAAATCATCTTTTAACGATTCTGCAATTTGCGCTTGCATAAATGCTCTTGCGACTGAAATACCATCAGGATCGATAGTTTTGAAACCTTCCGCAAATTCCATTTCTTTCGGCAGTGTGAGAATTAATGTTGCCAGTTCAATATCTTTCTCGTAATTATTCAGAACATAAGAAAGTGCGGTCAAAATTTCAGGCGAAATTTCTAGTGCCTCGCCTTGTTGGAAACGCACAACATTACGACGTAATTCTTGCGCAAATAGCATTTGTGCTGCATCCCAACGGATAAATTGATTGTCTGCAAATTTCAGCAAGCCTAATAACTGTTCCGTTTTATAATCATAATCCAGTTTTACTGGCGCAGAAAAATCACATAATAATGCTGGAATTGGGCGACCATAAATGCCGTGAAATTCAAAGACTTGGTCTTTTTCAGTGACATTTAATACATCACTCAACAATTCGCCATTATGTTGTAACATTTGTTTCGTGCCATTCGCATCATAAAGCGCGATTTTTAATGGAATATGTAAATTCACTTTTTCCATTTGATCTGCGGTTGGCGGTGTGGATTGTGAAACCGTTAAACGATAAGTATGCGTTTTTTCGTCATAAGCATCGCTAATCAATAATTCTGGTGTACCCGATTGGCTATACCAACGGCGGAACTGGTTTAAATCGAGGTTATTTGCACGTTCCATCGCAGAAACAAAATCTTCACAGGTTGCCGCTTTGCCATCATTTTCAGCAATATAAAGCTGCATCCCTTTTTGGAAGCCTTGTTCACCTAATAAGGTATGCAACATACGAATCACTTCTGCCCCTTTTTCATATACGGTTACGGTATAAAAATTATTCATTTCAATCACTTTTTCAGGGCGAATTGGGTGTGACATTGGGCTTGCATCTTCGGCAAATTGCACAGTGCGTAAAAATTTCACATTATTAATGCGATTCACTGCACGCGAACCTGTATCTGAAGAAAATTCTTGATCACGGAAAACCGTTAAGCCTTCTTTCAAACTTAATTGGAACCAATCACGGCAAGTCACACGATTGCCTGTCCAGTTATGGAAATATTCGTGTGCAATCACACTTTCAATAGCAAGATAATCCTCATCTGTTGCCGTTTGTGGATTGGCTAATACAAATTTAGAATTAAAAATATTCAACCCTTTGTTTTCCATTGCACCCATATTGAAAAAATCGACAGCGACGATCATATAAATATCTAAGTCGTATTCTAAATTAAAGCGATCTTCATCCCATTTCATCGCTTTTTTCAAACTTTCCATTGCCCAAGTTGCACGGTTAAGATTACCGCGATCCACATAAAGCTCTAACGCAACTTCACGGCCACTTTTAGTAATAAATTTATCTTGTAATAAATCAAAATCCCCTGCCACTAAAGCAAATAAATAGCTTGGTTTTGGGAATGGGTCATTCCATTCCACCCAATGACGACCATCTTCTAATTCGCCACTTGCAATGCGATTGCCATTAGAAAGTAAGAATGGATATTTGCTTTTGTCCGCCGTAATTTTGGTTGTATAGCACGCCAATACATCTGGACGGTCAAGCATATAAGTGATTTGACGGAAACCTTCCGCCTCACATTGCGTACAAATACCCTCGCCAGACTGATACAATCCTTGTAATGAAGTATTTTCAGCTGGCACAAGGAAAGTCACAATTTCAAGTTCAAATTCTTCCGCACTTTTGCCTTTCAAATCGAGCGTTAAACTCTCGCCATCTTGTTGATAAGCAGAAAATGGCTCGCCATTAAATTTAATAGAAGAAAACTGGAAGCTATGCCCGTCTAAACGTAAAGAAGTCGCTTCATCATTTAAGCGTTGGAATTTTGTGCTTGCGGTTACCACAGTATGTTTAGGATCAAGTTGAAAATCTAAATAAATGTCTGTGACCGTAAAATCTGGTTGTTTGTAATCTTTTCTATATTTTGCTTTGGCTAACATAATTTGACCTACTTTTGATGAAAGAAAATGTAAATACGTTTTGTTATCTTAAACTTGGTTTTTCACGAAAAATTTTTTCTTGAATCGCTTCCGTAACAAAAGCATTAAGAGAACGATCGCCTGCTATGATCGTAGCTTCTCTATGCAATTCCTCGCCAATTCGTACATTAAATACACCTTTAAAAGGCTTATTCGGTTCTTTACCTAATTCCAAACAATCTTGTAAATATAAATCAACAGATTGACGAAATTCTTTTTCTAGCTCAGATAATGACTCTGCTTCGTAAGTCACTAAATCACGAATGTAAGCAAGTTTGCCAAACAATATATTGTTTTCTAAATCCGCCTCAATCGTGCCAACATAACCTTTATAATTTAATAACTTCATAGAATACCTACCTGTTTTAATGATTCTTTCACTGACTTTAAAGCACCACCTTTAATATAATTTTCAGGGTGAGGCTTGTGTAACAAAATCGTATGTTCGAGTGTTCTATTATAAAATCTCACTCGAGAGCCTGCCATTTCTCGCTTTTCATAACCTTGTTGAGCTAACAAAGAAACTAATTCATTCCAATTAAATGTAGATTTTGATTGTGCGAGCTTATCTAATAATTTTTCAGTTCGTCCCATATAAACTATCGCCCATTAATTTGGTATCAAGTATAGTTACTAAAATTTAAAAATCAAATAATTATAAAATAATCCCCATTAATACTTACATAAATAGCAAACGTTTGCTCAATATATGTAATCTATGCTATTCTACGCCACCTTTTTAATTAGAAAATTGAGAAAATAGCATGTCAAAAACTGCACAAATTGCTGTTGTGATGGGTTCCAAAAGCGATTGGGCTACCATGCAAGAGGCAACTCAGATTTTAGATGAATTAAAAGTACCTTATCATGTGGAAATCGTCTCTGCTCATCGTACGCCTGATAAACTTTTTGAATTTGCTGAAAATGCACAAAAAAATGGCTATAAAGTAATTATTGCTGGGGCTGGCGGTGCGGCACATTTACCCGGCATGATCGCAGCCAAAACCCTTGTGCCTGTGCTGGGTGTGCCAGTAAAAAGTTCTATGTTAAGTGGCGTAGATAGCCTTTATTCAATTGTGCAAATGCCAAAAGGAATCCCAGTCGGAACATTGGCTATTGGCCCTGCGGGTGCGGCAAATGCTGGATTGTTAGCCGCACAAATTCTAGCAAGTTGGGATGCAGAATTGCTTTCACGCTTGCAATCTTTCCGTGAAAGCCAAACGAGTAATGTGCTTGATAATCCCGATCCACGCACATAAAAATATCTTCAGATCTGACCGCACTTTTAAAGTGCGGTTGTTTTTTTCGTAAATTTAACGAGAAATATTATGCAAAACTCCACCTTATACCCAACGGTTTATGTACTTGGCAACGGACAACTCGGCAGAATGTTAGGTTACGCTGGTGCACCTTTAGATATTTATGTTGAACCCTTAGCCTTCAATGCGCCAGTTTTTGACTTACCTGAAAATGCGATCATCACGGCAGAAATTGAACGCTGGGAAAAAACACCTTTGACTGAATTACTCGGCAATCATAAAAACTTCGTTAATCAACATGTATTTGGATTATTAGCCGATCGTTTTGCTCAAAAATCCTTGCTTGATGAACTCAATCTTTCTACCTCGCCTTGGTGTTTATTAAAAGATAAAACGCAATGGAATGATGTTTTCCAAACTGTTGGCGAGAAAGTCGTCGTCAAACGTAGAACAGGCGGATATGATGGGCGTGGTCAATGGATTATCAGCGATGAAAACAAAGCGGACATCACTGATGACTTATTTGGTGAAGTGATCGCAGAAAAATTTATTCCTTTTGATTATGAAGTTTCTATTGTAGGCGCAAGATTTAAAAATGGCGAAAAGCGTTTTTATCCCGTTACGCATAACCTGCAACAAAATGGTATTTTGCGTTACAGTGTGATTGATAATGCATTTCCTCAACAATCCGCACAACAAAAACAAGCTGAAACAATGCTCGGCAAAATTATGGATAAGTTAGGCTATGTGGGTGTGATGGCAATGGAATGTTTTGTTGTAGGCGACAAATTACTAATTAACGAACTTGCGCCTCGCGTACATAACAGTGGACATTGGACACAACTGGGATGTGCTATTAGTCAATTTGAATTACATTTACGCACGCTACTTGATTTGCCAACACCTGACTTACAAATTTTTGCCCCAAGTGTAATGGTAAATTTAATCGGCACAAACCATAATCCAAAATGGCTTAATATACCTTTTGCACAACTTCATTGGTACGGTAAAGAAGTGAGGGCTGGGCGTAAGGTTGGGCATATCAATCTTTCTCATCCTAATAAAGCGGTCATTATTCAACAATTAGAAAAGCTCCGAATTGAATTACCCGAAGATTATCAATCAGGATTAAATTGGGCGATTGAAAAACTAAAATAATGTAAAAAATGACCGCACTTTTTGATAAATATTTAAAAATATTAAAGTGCGGTTAATTTTTATAAAAATCTTTCTTGATAAAATAAAACGGCTGAAGTATAAAATTATCCATCACACAACTGATACATAAGGAAAAGCTATGTTTGAACATATTAAAGCGGCACCAGCCGATCCAATCTTAGGCTTAGGCGAAGCATTCAAATCCGAAACTCGCGAAAATAAAATTAACTTGGGTATTGGCGTTTATAAAGATGCGCAAGGCACAACCCCGATTATGCGTGCAGTGAAAGAAGCAGAAAAACGCTTATTTGATAAGGAAAAAACGAAAAATTATCTGACTATCGATGGTATTGCTGATTATAACGAACAAACAAAAGCGTTACTTTTCGGTAAAGATTCTGAAGTCATCAAATCTAATCGTGCAAGAACAGTACAAAGTTTAGGCGGAACAGGCGCATTACGCATTGCGGCAGAATTTATTAAACGTCAAACTAAAGCACAAAATGTTTGGATCAGCACCCCAACTTGGCCAAACCACAATGCCATTTTCAATGCCGTCGGTATGACAATTCGTGAATATCGTTATTATGATGCTGAACGCAAAGCCCTTGATTGGGATCATTTACTTGAAGATTTAAGCCAAGCAAGCGAAGGCGATGTGGTGCTTTTACACGGTTGTTGCCATAATCCGACTGGTATTGACCCTACTCCAGAACAATGGCAAGAATTAGCCGCACTTTCGGCGAAAAACGGCTGGTTGCCACTCTTTGACTTTGCTTATCAAGGTTTAGCCAATGGATTAGATGAAGATGCTTATGGCTTGCGTGCTTTTGCGGCAAACCACAAAGAATTGTTAGTAGCGAGTTCATTCTCGAAAAACTTTGGTTTATATAATGAACGTGTTGGTGCCTTTACTCTTGTGGCAGAAAATGCAGAAATTGCATCAACCGCATTAACCCAAGTGAAATCAATTATTCGTACACTCTACTCTAACCCTGCATCTCACGGCGGCGCAACTGTAGCAACAGTATTAAATGACACTCAACTTCGCCAAGAGTGGGAAAATGAATTAACTGAAATGCGCGAACGTATCAAAAAAATGCGTCATTTATTCGTTCAGTTATTAAAAGAATACGGTGCGGAACAAGATTTCAGCTTTATCATTGAACAAAACGGTATGTTCTCTTTCAGTGGATTAACTGGGGAACAAGTGGATCGCTTAAAAGAAGAATTTGCCATTTATGCTGTTCGTTCTGGTCGTATCAATGTGGCTGGTATTACTGAAGATAATATTCGCTATTTATGTGAAAGCATTGTGAAAGTGCTTTAATAGGGTTAGAAATAATATATCCTCTAAAATATTGTAAGTAAAAAATAAAGCCTTGATTATCAAGGCTTTAATTTTATTTAATCATTAACAAATTCTCGGCAATGGTTCATTTGTTGGTAAATCTAATAATTTCTGTGGCTAATTCGTTAATAAATCCATGATGATGGGATGAAATCAACATGGGTAAGGAAAGCTCACGCAAAAGTGCGGTCAATTTTTCAGTATTTTTTCGATCTAATCCATTGGTGGGTTCATCTAATAATAAAATTTTTGGCTGCATCGCTAAGACACCAGCAAGTGCCGTGAAATTTTTCTCACCACCAGATAGGGTATGCACCATACGATCTTTTAAACCTGTGATACCAAGACGTTCTAATTGCTGCTCTGCGATATGATACGCCTGCTCTCTGGGCATATTTTGGTTTAATGGCCCGAAGGCAACATCATCCAACACTGTTGGGCCAAAAAGTTGATCATCGGCATTTTGAAAACAAATACCAATCGTGCCACGAAAGGGCGCAAAATCTTTTTCTTCACGACAAACTTTGCCAAATAATTTAATTTCCCCTTTGGTTACAGGAACAAATCCCAACAAAGCAAGCAGTAAAGTGGTTTTTCCTGAACCAATTTCCCCTTGTACGAAGAGGCGTTTTTGACCTTCCAAGGTAAAACTCAAATCTTGAATAATCGCTCTACCATTGCGTTCTATACAAAGATTATTTACAGCTAACATATTATTTTTCTCTCTTTTTGCCAAACTGAAAACCACGACATTTTAACGCCATTTGCGCCGTTTCGGCTTTTAATAGGGCATGGATCAATAATAAAGCGACACTTTGAGCCGTCACATAAAGGGTTCGGCGATTAAGCCCAGGACGAAATCCACGAGCTCGCATGGCAATATCCATTTTTTGACGCAGTTCGCCAAGCAGTGCAATGTAACGTACGGTCAGCACAAAAAGTTGAATTAATTTTTCTGGCAAAGGCAATTTACCAATGGCTTGAACAAGTACTGCATCATTAATATTCCACAAAAAAAGCCAAAGAGAAATCAACAATAAATGAGTCCGCAAACTCAATTTTTCTGCTAATTCAATGCCTTGAAAATTGAGTTCAATGCCATTTTCTCCAATTTGCCAACTTAATGCCGCCCACATTAAAGCAATAAAAATGACTAAAGCAAACCAACGTTTAAGATAAGGCAAAAAAGATTTTTGACTGAGCTGCAGTGAAATAAAAAAGAGAGAAACTGCAAGCACATTAAGGGAGATAAGCCAAGTAAGATCACTCAATCCACTAATGATTAGCCCCCAGATAAACAGATAAATCAACCTAAAGTGCGGTTGAAATAAGCGATGAATTTTCATTAAGAGAAATTCTCGGTACGATTCATGACTTCAGGATACATTTTACCAAGCAAGGTAATCACCCCTACGCTGATAATACTATCCAAAACAAATACTGGAATATGAGAGACTAGCAAGAGCCAAACAAGATTCAGATAACTTTTACCACCATCTAACATCAGCACAAAAGAAGCAAGCACGCCTGCTCCGCCAACGCCAATTACGCCAGCACCAATACCGACTAATAAGCGATCTTTTAATGCCATTTGTGGCTGTAAACGAGAACGGAAAAGATAATAAGCGATCACAGCTGGTATTGCCATCACGCAAAGATTGACACCTAACACGGCAAATCCACCAAAAGAAAAGAAAATGACTTGCAATAAAAGTGCGATGAGGAATGCTGGAAAAACGGCCCACCCAAGAAATAAACCAGCCATGCCATTTAAAATTAAATGCACGCTACCAATTCCTACAGGCACATGAATGGTTCCTGCCACAAAAAATGCAGCGGCAAAAAGTGCGGTGAGCGGTAAACGTTCTGATTCTAAACGACGTACCCCCACAGCAATGCCCGCAACAGCAAGCACTGCACCAGCTAATAAAATAGGCGTATGTAACACGCCTTCAGATAAATGCATTAAATACGTCCTTGTTTAATTTTACGCGCATTACGTAAAGCAATAAGTCCAGCAATACCAACGATATAACCGATTCCACCTAAAATATCATGCAAATAAATTTTATCTTTTAAATGCGCAATATCTTCACGAAGCAGCATTAAATCTGCACTGCTTTGATTTTCGGCAGACGTATGAGCAGCAGCAACAACGGACGCACGGTGTCCTTCATCGCCTTCCACCACAACTTTTAAGGTTGTATGTGGTACATCAGCAATAGAAAGCTTAAATGCACCTTGGCGGTCTGTTTTTCCAGTTAAAACGGGATCAGAAACACCTGAGCGGAAAACTTCTAAATAAGTTTCAGCTGCTGGGGTCATATCAGAATAATAGGATTTGCCAGAAAGTGTTTGCCCATCATATTGGGCAAACACATAAAGCGCGTGGGCATAAGCATTCGGGAGATAGCAAGCCGCAAAAAGTGCGGTTAAAAAAGCAAATTTTTTCATCCCAAATCCATATTATTGCGCGTCAAAAGTTAGCATATATTCCACAGTTCGACGATCGTAATCTGCATTATTTGTTACTTTTTCCTCAAACTCTGCCCATACTTTGTTGAAGCCTTTAGTTGGGGTAAATTGAGCGATACCTTTTTCATTAGTTAAATTGAACGGTGCATCTTCACTCACACCCACTTTAATGCCTTGAACTGGTTTACCATTATGTAAAACAAGGATAGAAAGTGGTTTATTCGCTTGTGCTTTTTCTTGAGGAATCAATTCGTATGCTTGTTGATGAGATTTGAAAGATTCAGCATCCCATTTCAAAATCGCTTTACCAAATTTAACAGGATTAGTACTAAATTCTGCTGTTGGTTCTTCACGTTTTGTTTTTTCAACGTATTTACCGCTTGGTAATTTTGACCATACACCATTATCGAAATGAACGAAAACTAAATCTGATTTAGGCATAAGATAGGCTTCGCCATTTCTGAATTGGTAATCAACAGCAGTTAATTTGCCTTGCGCATTTAAGGCTTGGATAGATTTAAGTTTAGATTCTGGATAGGTTTCAGTTTGTTCATGTCCAAATTTCACTACGTATTCATCTTGCGATGAAGCAGGCTCAAGCCAAACATTATGTGCGTTAGCAACAGACATACCTAAAAGTGCGGTTAATCCTACAGCGATTTTTTTCAATTCCATTTTGGATACTCCTTGTTTGTTTAAGAAAATCTAGGCGTATGATAAAATATGAAGTAACTTTAGAATCAAGTCATTTTTTAAGGAAATTGATGAAAATTGGAGCACTTGCTAAAGCCCTAGGCTGTACCGTAGAAACCATCCGTTATTATGAACAACAAGGTTTAATCCCGCCCCCAAAACGTACTTTAGGCAATTTTCGGCAATATAATGAAGAACACTTGCAACGTTTATCATTTATTTGTAACTGCCGAAATTTAGATATTTCATTAAGTGAAATAAAAAGCCTACTGAATTTAGAAAATGCCTCCAAACAACAAGCAGAAGAAATTAATCGTGTGTTAGATAAACACATTAAAGAGGTGGCAACAAGGATTCACGAACTCGCCCATTTACGGATGAAATTAATTGAATTACGTGAAAAAACAGTCTCGAATGATGAAGATCCAATGAAATTGCTATTGCAACATAGTGGCGTGAAATTTGTGCGATTAAAATAGCCGCACTTTTAAGATTATGGCTGACTAGATAAACGCTGTTTTGCTTCCTTATTGCCTAATTCAGCTGCTTTTTTCAGCCATTCCAATGATTTTTCAGGTTGGTTTTGTAAGCGATAAATATTACTTAACATCATCATCGCATCCGTATCTTTAGCTCGAGCTGTACGTTCAAAAAGCTTAATGGCTTGCTCTGTATTTTGTTTGACGTAATCGCCACGTAGATACATAACGCCAAGGTTATTTAGCCCTTTCACACTACCCTTCTCTGCCGCTTCGCTAAACCACCAATAAGCCTTTTCATAGTCTCTCACCGTGCCACGCCCAAGGTTATATAACATACCTAGATTGCTTTGAGCAGTGGTGTTTCCCTCTAACGCCATCGGATACATGATATCGAAAACAGAGCTCCATTGCTGTTTATTGGCAAACTCTTGCGCCAAATTCATTCTTGCTTGATCATCCATTTTCGAATTCGCTGTAATATCAATGGTTTTCATCGCCCAAACAGGCAAACTAAAACAAAGTAATACTATATGAAAAAATAACTTCAGTTTCATTTACAAGGTTGCTACTAAAAGTAAAATAAAAAATACGGCAGTAATCGCAAATTCTGTTAGTCCAACTTGCATAACAGAAAGCTTTTTAGTGGGCAGATAAACCGCTCGCACTAATCCAGGCACAAAAGCTAATGCTAAAATAAATTGTTGCGAAACCACAAAAATCAGCACACATAATAAGTGAAAAATCACTGATGCCCAAAAATAACGTGGATTTTTTCGTTCACGCATCATTGATTTTACATAAAGTGTTGTTCCAATAAAAAATAATGTTGGATAAATCGCCACCCAAAGTATTTTTTCATCAAAAGTGCGGTCAGAAAAGTAATAGGATCCCATTCCAGCTAGGGCAAAAATTAAGATCCCTGCCAAGTCATTCCATAAATTGCGCTCATCTTTTTTCTTGGTGAAATAAATATTCACCGCAACAAACGGTAACATGGCAAACATAAAATACAACACCTGCCAATTATAAATTAACGCGGGAATCGCAAAAATCACGGCGGCAGCAAAATAAATCACAGACCATTTTTTATATAACTCAAGATTTTTACCTTTAAACAAATTCAAAAAAGGATAAGTCATCAAATAAAGCGAAAACCATCCTAATAATAAAAACATGTGCGCCCATACTGGATTAGCAAGCAACATACCATAAATAAAAGGCAGTAGTGCCATAACAATAGCACCGTGCTGATTAGAGATAAGCAGTTTCATAATAATTAAATAATTGAGAATAATTGTCGGATATTTTAGCCTAGTAAAGAGGATTTTACAAAGCAGTAAAGGCTATTTAGAATAGAAGAAAACACCCCAAAGGAGAACCCTATGACAATTCAACGCATTTTACCCAATGCACGTTTAAGTGAAGTTTCAATTCATAACAACCTCGCCTATTTTGCAGGGCAAGTTCCAGAATTAACCATCGAGCAAAATACCTACGAACAAACCAAAGAAGTATTAGGTTTAATTGATAAATTGTTAGCAGAAATTGGCTCCAATAAAAGCAATATTTTAACTGCGCAAATTTTCTTGGCAGATATGCAAGATTATGTTCAATTAAATCAAGCTTGGGATGAATGGGTCGATCATGTTAGCCCACCAAGTCGAGCGACAGTGGAAGCTAAATTAGCGGATCCTCGTTGGAAAGTTGAAATTGTTATTATTGCAACTTGTTAGTTTTTTAAGCCGAATAAACAGGAGAATATTATGGAAAATTGGACAAATGAAATTTGGGTAGCAATTGGTATCGCTTTTATTGTTGGGTTATTTATTGGTTACATTATTGTGCGTTTAACCAAAGGCTCGGTAAAACATCAAGCTAAAACAGAGGCTGAATTAAAAACAGTCAAAACCCAGCTTGATACACAAAAGGCGCAAATCGAAAAACATTTTGCAGAAAGTGCTGAGTTATTCAAAACCTTAATTAACGATTATCAAAAACTTTATCGCCACTACGCAACTTCCTCCAATAATTTACTGGGCGAAAAAGATCACAAAGGTTTATTCACCCAACAGTTAATTACTGCAACAGATAAATCTCAAAATGAACAGCCTAGAGATTATTCGGATGGTGCATCAGGCTTATTTAAAGAAAATAAAGAAGAAAATAAAGAAGAAAATTAAAAAGTGCGGCTAAAAATAGAAATATTTTTAGCCGTTTATTATTCTATTATTGCGTTGATTTTTTAGATTTTTTCCATTTCCAAAAAAAGAATAGTACAAGTAACCCAACAAATATATAAATCACAATTTGACCTTTTTGAATTTGTGTATGTAGCCAATCTAAATTTTTAGCCCCCAATTCCCCAAGATAAATCCAAATAGGTACAGAAATAATCGCAGCACAGAAATCTATTAAAACAAAACGAACATAACTTACACGGCGTGTAATACCTGATACCATATAAATTGGAGCACGTAAACCGGGTAAAAATCGTGCAACAAACAGTACTCGATTGCCATATTGACTGAATTTTTCACGCACAATTCTTAAACGCTGTAATGTTACGATTCTACGTATTGGTCGGAAACGTAAAATTTTCGTGCCATAAATTCGACCAAGCCAATACATACAGGAATCGCCAGCAAGCACACCAATCATACTAACCAGCAACATCAAATGAGAATTGACATTTTCTGGATAAAGCCCCGCAATGACACCGCCAGAAACTAACGTGATATCTTCTGGAATCGGCACACCAAATCCACAAATAATTAAAACAAAAAGAACAGCCCAATAACCATATTCAGTAAAAAATCCAATTAAAAATTCCATTTGTTCCTGCTTTTTTATTATATTAATAGATGTGATAAAAAATTGGTTCACATTTTAATCTTTTCAAATCAAAAAGCCTAGAAAAAAGTTTGATTTGAAAATAAGGATATTCTATAATCCACGGCTCTCAAGGCTTGTCTTTGAGCGGTTTTTAGGAAAATTGCTGGGTCGCCTGCGATTTTCTTTCTTTTAACATTTAATTTCAAGAGAACATAAAAATGGCATTTAAATTTAACGCTGAAGTTCGTACAGCGCAAGGTAAGGGTGCGAGCCGCCGCCTGCGTAACAATGGTCAAATCCCTGCAATCGTTTATGGTGGCAGCGAAGAGCCCGTTTCAATCATCTTAAACCACGATGAATTAAACAACGCGCAAGCACACGAATCTTTCTATTCTGAAGTGATTACTTTAGTGATCGGTGGTAAAGAAGTTGCAGTTAAAGTACAAGCAATGCAACGTCACCCATTCAAACCAAAATTGGTTCACATTGACTTCAAACGCGCGTAATTCACAAGTTTGAACAAAGTAAAAAAGCTAAGAGATCAATCTTAGCTTTTTTGTTCTGAGTATTTTAATTATTTCCCAATAAATACCTAAACTTTAATTTTTTATCAAATAACGATTTTTGCAAGTTATTACGAAGATATTGAAAATATGGCTGGGGTACTAGGATTCGAACCTAGGAATGCTGAGATCAAAACCCAGTGCCTTACCGCTTGGCGATACCCCAATTAGATAAATCTTTGATTAGATATAAAGAAGACTTTTTTGATAGTATGGCTGGGGTACTAGGATTCGAACCTAGGAATGCTGAGATCAAAACCCAGTGCCTTACCGCTTGGCGATACCCCAACGACTATTTGAATTACAAAGCGATAAATGGTGCGGGACGAGGGACTTGAACCCACACACCTCTCGGCGCCAGAACCTAAATCTGGTGCGTCTACCAATTTCGCCAGTCCCGCAAATTTGGTGGCTACAGCGAGATTCGAACTTGCGACCCCAACATTATGAGTGTTGTGCTCTAACCAACTGAGCTATGTAGCCATCACTTAATTTGCTTAACCATATCGGCTTTGCGGGGCGTATTATGCTAATTTTGATGATCCTCGTCAAATACTTTTTTACAAAAAAAGTAATTTTATGTTTGTTTGGTTATTAATGAAGCATATCACTTATTTTTTATTCATTTAAACAACTTATATGGCTTTCTCAACAGCCAAATTTTTCCTAATCCTATTTTTTCTTTTATGCGTTCATTTATTGTTAATTAAAATTTATTTGACAAAAAATGCCTAAATCGTTATTTCTATACCCACTATTCTAAAAAAAACACAACATCTAGGAGTATCTTATGCCCCATCTCTCAGTCGCCAAATTTGGCGGAACATCTGTTGCTAACTACAATGCGATGACAGCTTGTGCAAAAATTGTCATTGCCGATCCCAATACACGCGTAGTTGTGCTTTCTGCATCAGCTGGTGTAACAAATTTATTAGTGGCTTTAGTAAATGGTGTAAAAGCGACAGAACGTGAAAAATTAATTGGCAATGATCTGCATATCACTTCAGGTGTGGCAAAACGTATTTTTGATACTGTTCAATCTTATAATGTGCGAATGATTAGTTATGGGGCAAGTACCAACAATGTTTGTATGTTAGTACAAAGTGAACATTCTGATGAAATTGTACGCTCGTTACACAAATCCTTATTTGAATAAAATTTAAACCTAAAGTGCGGTGAAAAATCACCACACTTTTTCTTTTATATCATTGAGATTAAAGCCGAAAAAGAGTAAAGTAAACGGCTGTTCATTTGACTAATTTAACCGAATAAAAGGCGGAAATTATGGGAAAAAGCGTTGTTATCTTAGGCGCACAATGGGGCGATGAAGGTAAAGGAAAAATCGTTGATCTTTTGACGGATCGCGTAAAATACGTAGTTCGTTATCAAGGCGGCCATAACGCAGGTCACACACTTATTATCAATGGCGAAAAAACCGTATTACGTTTAATTCCATCTGGTATGTTACATCCAAACGTAACTTGCTTAATTGGTAATGGCGTTGTGGTTTCGCCTGAAGCATTAATGAAAGAAATGGGCGAACTTGAAAGCCGAGGTATTAAAGTTCGTGAACGTTTATTAATTTCAGAAGCTTGTCCTTTGATTCTGCCTTATCACGTTGCAATGGATCACGCACGCGAAGCAGCCCTTGGCAAAAAAGCTATAGGTACAACTGGTCGTGGTATTGGCCCAGCTTATGAAGATAAAGTAGCTCGTCGTGGTTTACGCGTAGGCGATTTATTTAATAAAGAAGCCTTTGCCGAAAAACTCAAAAACATCCTTGAATACTATAATTTCCAATTGGTGAACTACTACAAAGTTGAACCTGTCGATTATCAAAAAACCTTAGATGATGTAATGGCAATTGCCGATGTAATCACAGGTATGGTGGCAGATATCACTACAATTCTTGATACTGCGCGCAAAAATGGCGAACATATTTTATTTGAAGGCGCACAAGGGACAATGTTAGATATCGACCACGGTACTTATCCGTATGTAACCAGCTCAAACACAACGGCTGGTGGTGTTGCAACAGGCTCTGGTTTTGGCCCGCGTAATCTTGATTATGTACTTGGTATCATTAAGGCTTACTGTACTCGTGTAGGTGGTGGCCCATTCACAACTGAATTATTTGATGATGTAGGTGCTGAAATTGCACGTAAAGGTAACGAATTTGGTGCGGTAACAGGCCGTCCACGTCGTTGCGGTTGGTTCGATGCCGTCGCCATTCGTCGTGCAATCCAACTTAACTCTATTTCTGGTTTCTGTATGACTAAACTAGACGTATTAGATGGTTTTGATGAAGTAAAAATCTGTGTTGCTTACAAAATGCCAAATGGCGAAATCGTTGAATATGCACCGTTAGCGGCGAAAGATTGGGAAGGTGTAGAACCAATTTATGAAACATTACCAGGTTGGAAAGAAAATACTTTCCGCATCACAGATGTAAATAAATTGCCACAAAACTGCATTAACTATATTAAACGTATTGAAGAAGTAACTGGCGTACCTATTGATATTCTTTCAACTGGCCCTGATCGTGTAGAAACAATGATTTTACGTGATCCGTTCGCTGCTTAATTTCTTTTGATTTTCAGACCGCACTTTAAAAGTGCGGTCTTTTTTTATATTTTTTACTATTCTTCAATAGAACGTAATAATTCATTGATGCCCACTTTTCCTAAAGTTTTTGCATCCACTTTTTTCACGATCACGGCACAATATAGGCTATATTTTCCACATTTTGATGGAAGGCTACCTGATACCACCACAGAACCTGCTGGTACACGGCCGTAATGAATTTCGCCTGTTTCACGATCATAAATTTTGGTTGATTGACCAATGAATACGCCCATTGAAATAACACAACCATCTTCAACGATAACACCCTCAACCACTTCTGAACGCGCGCCAATAAAACAGTTATCGCCGATAATGGTTGGGTTAGCTTGTAATGGTTCTAACACGCCGCCGATGCCTACACCACCCGATAAATGCACGTTTTTACCAATTTGTGCGCATGAACCTACCGTCGCCCAAGTATCTACCATGGTGCCTTCGCCAACGTAAGCACCAATGTTTACATAAGATGGCATTAATACGCAGTTTTTAGAAATATATGCGCCTTTACGCACCGTTGCAGAAGGCACAACACGGAAACCTTCTTCAGTAAAACGTTCTTCAGTGTAATCCGCAAATTTTAATGCCACTTTGTCGTAATATTTTGTTTCTGCGCCGTCAATGATTTGGTTATCGTTAATGCGGAAAGATAGCAATACCGCTTTTTTTAACCATTGATGTGTTACCCATTCGCCAGCAATTTTTTCGGCTACACGATATTTTCCAGAATCTAATCCTTCGATCACTTCTTCAATTGCCGCACGCGTTTCTGCATCAACGGTTTTTGGTGTAATTTCTGCACGTTTTTCAAATGCAGCTTCAATAATTGCTTGTAAATTTGACATAGAACTTCCTATATATGTTGTGAATAAAACGGCATTAGTTTTACCATATTTTAAACGGGCAAGCAAAACACCGAAAAAAAATCACCGCACTTTGTAGAAACAAAACTGCGGTGATAATAAAAAGTTGATTTGATTAAAAGATTGAAAGTGCAAGCCCCACGACAACAGACATACTAAAAACAACCATAATCATTGCATAACCAAAATCGCTCATTTTGTTCTCCTCATAAAAAAAATAACGCAGACATTCTAGCAAGAATAATACGAAAAAATCACTTCTTTTTATAAAAAATTTGCAATAAAGATGACTAAATTCTCAACAAACCTTTATAATAGGAAAAATTTTTTAGGGATTTAAATATATGGCAACAATTAAAGATGTGGCAAAAATGGCTGGTGTGTCCACCACAACCGTATCTCACGTAATTAATAAAACCCGTTTCGTTGCAAAAGATACGGAAGAAGCGGTGTTATCCGCAATTAAACAACTTAATTATTCCCCTAGTGCTGTGGCACGCAGTTTAAAAGTCAATACCACCAAATCCATTGGTATGATTGTGACAACCAGTGAAGCACCGTATTTTGCCGAAATAATCCATTCTGTTGAAGAACATTGCTATCGACAAGGTTATTCTTTATTTTTGTGTAACACACAAAATGATCCTGAAAAAGTCAAAAATCATTTAGAAATGTTGGCAAAAAAAAGGGTCGATGGTTTGCTTGTAATGTGTTCTGAATATACTCAGGATTCATTGGATTTACTTTCATCATTTTCCACTATTCCAATGGTTGTAATGGATTGGGGGCCAAATACCAATACAGATGTGATTGATGATCATAGTTTTGATGGCGGTTATTTAGCAACCAAACATCTTATAGAGTGCGGTCATAAAAAAATCGGGATTATCTGCGGCGAACTCAATAAAACTACCGCAAGAACGCGTTATGAAGGCTTTGAAAAAGCAATGGAAGAAGCTAAATTAACAATCAATCCGTCTTGGGTACTAGAGGGTGCATTTGAGCCTGAAGATGGCTATGAATGTATGAATCGTTTACTGACTCAAGAGGAATTACCAACCGCCCTATTCTGCTGTAACGATGTGATGGCACTCGGTGCAATATCAGCACTAACAGAAAAAGGCTTGCGTGTGCCAGAGGATATGTCAATTATCGGCTATGATGATATTCACGCCTCACGTTTCTATGCGCCACCATTAACCACCATTCATCAATCAAAACTACGTTTAGGCAGACAGGCAGTAAATATTCTGTTAGAACGAATTACTCACAAAGATGAAGGTGTTCAACAATATAGTCGTATTGATATAACCCCTGAGCTTATCATTCGAAAATCCGTTAAATCGATTTTATAAACTTAGCAAAAATAGACCGCACTTTTTAAACAATCCCTAAAAAGTGCGGTTCTTTTTTAGCTATTTTTTAGCTTTTCTTGATTATTTTCAAAATTTCTCTGAATAGCATTTGCCCTCCACCCTATTTTTAGTTATATCTATCGCCAACTGACAAATTTTATTTTTTACTTTTAGGAGTTCCTATGACACAAGAGTACAGTACTCTGCGCAATAACATTAGTATGTTAGGGCGTTTTCTCGGAGAAACCATCAATGATGCACAGGGCGAGGATATTCTTGAGTTAATCGAAAACATTCGTAAACTTTCTCGTAATTCTCGTGCTGGCGATGATAAAGCAAGACAAGAATTGCTAGACACGCTAGGTAGTATTTCTAATGAAAATATTATTCCTGTCGCACGTGCTTTCAGTCAATTTTTAAACCTCACTAACATAGCTGAACAATATCAAACCATTTCCCGTGAACATTCTCTTGCTCAAAGTTCTTCTCAATCCTTAAGCGAACTTTTCAAACGCTTAAAAGAACAAAATGCTTCAGTGGAAGAGGTGCATAAAACCGTCGAAAAATTATTAATTGAGCTTGTTCTGACCGCACATCCAACAGAAACAACACGTCGTTCACTAATTCATAAACACATTGAAATCAATAAATGTTTAAGCAAGCTAGAACATCATGATTTAACGGAAAAAGAACGCAATATTATTGAGCGTCTATTACTTCGTTTAATCGCTGAAGCATGGCATACCAACGAAATTCGTACTGTTCGTCCAACGCCATTTGATGAAGCCAAATGGGGCTTTGCGATGTTAGAAAACAGTTTGTGGCAAGCTGTGCCAGAATTTTTACGCCAACTCAACGAAACCGCCCGTGAATTTTTAGGTTACGATTTGCCGGTAGGATTAAAACCTGTGCGTATTTCCTCTTGGATGGGCGGCGACCGTGATGGAAATCCATTTGTTACCGCACAAATTACCAAAAAAGTACTTTATTTTGCCCGCTGGAAAGCGGCGGATTTATTCTTACAAGACATCAGCAAATTAGCCGATGAACTTTCAATGATGAAATGTAGCGATGAATTTCGTGATAAATACGGCGAACATTTAGAACCCTATCGTTTCGTAGTAAAAAATTTACGCAATCAACTTACAGCAACATTAGCTTATTTTGATGATCACTTATCTAATCGCACACCAAGAGTCTCCGAAAGCGAGATTATTTTGGAAGATAATCAACTGTGGGAGCCGCTTTACGATTGTTATCAATCTTTAATTCAATGTGGTATGCGCATTATTGCAAATGGTTCATTGTTGGATATTTTGCACCGTATTAGTTGTTTTGGTGTGACGCTTTCTCAAATGGATATTCGCCAAGAAAGCACTCGTCACACCGATGCCATTGCTGAAATCACGCGCTATATTGGTTTGGGCGATTACTCTCAATGGATGGAAGACGATAAACAGGCTTTCTTAATTCGTGAATTAAGCTCTCGCCGTCCATTGATTCCGCAAAACTGGACACCATCGCCTGAAACCAAAGAAATTTTAGATACTTGTAAAGTCATTGCTCAACAAAAACAAGGTGTAATAGCTTGTTATGTTATTTCGATGGCGCGCAGTGCATCTGATGTTTTAGCCGTTCATTTACTCTTAAAAGAAGCAGGCGTGCCATATCATATTCCTGTTGTGCCATTATTTGAAACCTTAGAGGATTTAGATGCAGCCGAAAAAGTGATGACTCAACTTTTCAATGTGGGTTGGTATCGTGGCGTGATCAATAATCGTCAAATGGTAATGATTGGCTATTCAGATTCGGCAAAAGATGCGGGAATGATGGCTGCCTCTTGGGCGCAATACCGTGCACAAGAAGCCTTAGTGAATTTAACAGAAAAACTTGGCATTGAACTCACTTTATTCCACGGACGTGGTGGCACAATTGGTCGTGGCGGTGCGCCAGCACATGCGGCATTACTTTCTCAGCCACCTCGTTCCTTAAAAAATGGTTTACGTGTAACAGAACAAGGCGAAATGATTCGTTTCAAACTGGGTTTACCCGCAGTAGCAGTAGAAACCTTTGATCTTTACGCCAGCGCCATTTTAGAAGCAAATCTTTTACCGCCACCAGAACCGAAACCAGAATGGCGTACTATAATGGACGAGCTTTCCACGATTTCTTGCGATATTTATCGTGGTGTGGTGCGTGGCGATAAAGATTTTGTGCCTTATTTCCGCAGTGCGACGCCAGAACAGGAGCTATCCAAATTGCCGCTTGGCTCTCGCCCTGCAAAACGCAATCCAAATGGCGGCGTGGAAAGTTTACGTGCGATCCCGTGGATTTTTGCCTGGATGCAAAACCGTTTAATGCTGCCAGCTTGGTTAGGAGCTGGTGCAGCTATTCGTCAAATTATTGAACAAGGCAAAGGCGATATTATTCATAAAATGTGCGAAAACTGGCCGTTCTTTTCAACGCGAATCGGAATGTTGGAAATGGTCTTTAGTAAATCGGATACTTGGCTTTCCCAACAATATGATCAACGATTAGTGAAAAAAGAGCTTTGGTATTTAGGCGAAAATTTACGTAAGCAACTTGAAGATGATATTCAAACTGTGCTTTCACTTTCTCACCAAAGTGAATTGATGTCTGATTTACCTTGGATTGCAGATTCAATTGCATTGCGTAATATCTACACGGATCCACTCAATCTACTGCAAGTGGAATTGCTCCACCGTTTCCGTGAAAATCCAGAGCAAGTTAATCCCGATGTGGAACAAGCATTGATGATTACCATCACAGGTATCGCGGCTGGGATGCGCAATACGGGCTAGAAAGATGAAAAAAGTGCGGAAAATTTTCCGCACTTTTTTATTCAAATCGATCACTTAATAAAAATTGTAAAACCGCATCCATTCTCAAATGAGGAATGCTCTCCCCTTGTTCTAAAGGCTGAGGTTCAAAACTATCAAAATCAAAGTGCGGTTGTTTTTGCCAAAATTCTGTTTTTGGTAATTTACTCGGCACCGTTCCTGGATAAATCGTAATCGGTTGTTTATCAATAGAACGAATCCCTTGAATTGCTTTAATTTCTTTTCCTTGCTGATTCACAATCACTTGCTTTGTGGTACGAACAGCTGCAATAGCGGTATATTCTGTATCGATTCCTTCAAATTCTACATGGCGACCGCCCTCTTGCACAATTTGGCGCATTAAACTCACTAAATTAGGAATTTGATCACGAGTAATATGATCCGCCTTTGTCGCAACAAACATTAATCGATCAATTCGCGGAGAAAACAAACGATGAAGAAAATTTCTACTACCATAATGGAAATTATTAAATAACTGGTTTAAACCCATTTGCATATCTAAAAAGGCTTGCTGACTGTTATTTAAAGGCGTTAAACAATCCGCCAAAATAACTTGACGATCAAAGGTAGAAAAATAATTTTCGTAAAAACCTTTCACAATTTTATTGCGATAATAATCATAACGTTTTGTCAGCACGGCAAAATAGCTATTCGATTTGGCTGTTTTTTTCAAGGTTCGCCACTGTTCTTCTGAAAGATGAATCAATGGGAAAAATTGTAATGCGGGCGTGCCCTCTAAATCACTCGGCAATACAAATCGCCCAGGCTGAATAAATTGCATGCCTTGCACTTTGCATTGATGTAAATAATCCGTATAACTTTTCGCTATCTTGGCTAAAACATCTTCATTTGCGACCGCACTTAAATCCAAATCCTGCAACATAGCGAGCCAATTCTCCGCCAATTCTTCACGAATGCCTGTTGTTACCTTAATTTGCTCTTGTGACCATTGTTGAAAATCTAGATTTAATAACGGCAAATCGATCAGCCATTCCCCTGGATAATCAAAAATATCCAGATAAAGCGTGCCTCGTTCTTTCAAATGGCGTAGCAAGCCAGATTGGCGTTGAAAACGAATTGCTAAACGCGTTTCACTCACGCCTCGAGTAGATTGAAACCATTGCGGTGGATTTTGTGACAAATCATTTAAATTACTTTCATAATCAAAACGTGGCACGCTGAGATCTTGTTGGGATACTCGTTTGACTGCCAAAATTGAACCATTTCTCGCTGCTTCAAACAAGGGCAAATTCTGTGATGAATGTTGATTAATGGAGAGAAGTTGATTGATTAAACTTGTAATAAACGCCGTTTTTCCACTCCGACTTAACCCTGTTACCGCCAAGCGCAAAGTGCGGTCAAAACCACGATTAATAATTTGATTGATTTCCTTTTGAACCCGATTAAACATTCAATATCCTAGCCATTTTTACTAATATGCCTTACAATTTGACACATAATTTATCACAATGCATTTGTTATGTTACGTCTAAATCTGAGATTTTTATCTTTTCTGCTCTGTATAAGCCAAAGTGTAGAATTACAGGCTGCGCCAAGTGTTCCAACATTTTTAACTGAAAATGGCTTAACTTATTGCACCCACGCTTCAGGTTTTTCATTTAATCCGCAAACTGCAGATGCAGGAACCAGTATGAATGTGGTCACGGAACAAATTTATAACAAATTATTTGATATAAAAAATCACAGTGCAACATTAACACCAATGCTGGCACAATCTTATTCCATTTCAGATGATGGTAAAGAAATTTTATTAAATTTACGTCACGGCGTAAAATTTCACCAAACCCCTTGGTTTACCCCAACACGTGATTTTAACGCTGAAGACGTAGTATTTTCGATTAATCGTGTATTAGGGCATAATACTTATTTACCAACCTTAGCAGAGGCGAATGTTACCTATAGTAATCCACAATATAGAGTGTTTCACGAACAAGCAAGAAAAGTGCGTTTTCCTTATTTTGATAGCATTAAACTTAACGAAAAAATCAAATCTGTGACCGCACTTTCGCCTTATCAAGTAAAAATTGAATTATTTGCACCAGATTCCTCCATCTTGTCGCATCTTGCCAGCCAGTATGCCATTATTTTTTCACAAGAATATGCCTATCAATTAAGCGCAGATGACAACCTTGCTCAATTAGATACCCACCCAGTAGGCACAGGGCCTTATCAAGTAAAAGATTATGTATATAACCAATATGTTCGCTTAGTGCGTAACGAAAACTATTGGAAAAAAGAAGCCAAGATAGAACATATTATTGTGGATCTTTCTACTGATCGCAGCGGACGTTTAGTCAAATTTTTCAATAATGAATGTCAAATCGCCTCTTATCCTGAAGTAAGCCAAATTGGCTTATTAAAAAATGATGACAAACATTATTATATGCAATCTACTGATGGTATGAATTTAGCCTATTTAGCGTTTAATTTTGATAAGCCATTAATGCGAGATCACGAAATCCGTGCCGCTATTTCACAAAGTTTAAACCGAGCTCGAATCATTCATAGCATTTACCATAACACAGCAACTGTTGCTAATAATATTATTCCTGAAGTATCTTGGGCTTCAAGTGTCAATACGCCAGAATTTGAGTTTGATTACAATCCCAAAATCGCCAAAAATAAATTAGCAGATAAAAACCTTTTGTTAAATTTATGGGTAATTAATGAAGAACAAGTCTATAATCCTGCACCTTTTAAAATAGCTGAAATGATAAAATGGGATTTAGCTCAAGCGGGTGTGAAAGTTAAAGTGCGTGCCGTAACTCGTCCATTTTTAACTTCACAATTACGCAATCAATCGGAAAATTATGATTTGATTCTATCTGGTTGGTTAGCTGGTAATCTTGATCCTGATGGTTTTATGCGTCCAATTTTAAGCTGTGGAACAAAAAATGAACTCACTAATTTATCTAATTGGTGTAATGAAGAATTTGATCAATTTATGGATCGTGCCATTACCACCTCACATTTAAGTTCACGCGCAAAAGCCTATAATGAAGCCCAAGAACTCGTTTTACGTGAATTACCCATTATTCCTATTGCCAATGTAAAACGAATTTTAGTCGCAAATAGTCGTGTGAAAGGAGTAAAAATGACGCCTTTTGGTAGCTTAGATTTTTCCACCTTATATTTTATTCAGGAGAAACACTAATGTTCTGGTCGGTTCTTCGCCATATTCTGTGGGTGGCATTATTATTACTCGTATTATCGCTATTAGGCTTTGTTATTTTATTGCGCGATCCTCTTAATGCGAATCTTGTTACACAAAACATTTATATCGGCTATTTCCATTATTTAGGCACCTTGTTACAAGGTGATTTTGGCATTACCTATAACGGTGGAAAATCATTAATGAACCTTATTCTTACGGTTCTTCCTCCCACATTGGAACTTTGTTTCATTACATTGTTTTTGGCATTTATTTTTGGTTTGCCACTTGGCATTATAAGTGCGGTCAATTCTGAACAAGTTTTTGCAAAAAGTTTACAAATCCTATCTTATGTAGGGCTATCTATTCCAATATTTTGGTTAGCCCCCATTTTACTGTATGTTGCCGCGCTCTCACATTGGGAAATTGCCGCTATTGGACAATATAATTTGCTTTACGAAATTAAACCCATTACGGGATTTCCTGTTATTGATATGTGGTTTATGGAAGTACCTTATCGTACAAAAATCGTACAAAACATATTGCAACATTTAGCCTTACCAACATTGGTATTGTGTATTTTGCCAACAATGGAAATTATCCGTATTATTCATCAACGAGCAGAATATATTTTGAATCAAAATTTTTCTAAAGTAGCGACAACACGGGGTTGGTCAAAATGGAAAATTCTCCATCAATATGTATTCCGTAATACTTTTCCCCTGCTTGTTCCACAAGTACCACGTGTATTCACATTAGTATTAACGCAATGTATGTTGGTAGAAACGGCTTTAGGTTGGCCTGGCATTGGTCGTTGGTTAATTAATGCCGTAAATGAACAAGATTACAACAGCATTGCCGCAGGTGTAATTGTTATTGGTGTATGTATTATTTTGATTGATACATTCACTAAAATATTCACTTTTATACTCGATCCATTTAAAAAGAAAGGTTGGTATGCAAGATAAAGAACCTGATGAATTCCGCGAAAGCACCTCAATCTTTCAAATTTGGTTACGCTTTCGTCAAAATACCATCGCACTTTTTAGCTTTTATTTATTAATCGCATTAATTTTTACCGCACTTTTTGCTAGTTATCTTGCACCTTATGCTGATAATCGACAATTTATTGGGCAAGAATTAATGCCTCCTTCTTGGGTAGATAGAGGAAAAATTGCTTTTTTCTTTGGTACTGATGATTTAGGTCGCGACATATTAAGTCGTTTAATTATGGGTACTCGTTATACCTTAGGTTCTGCTTTACTGGTTGTCTTTTCAGTGGCAATAATAGGCGGCGCACTAGGAATTATTGCAGGACTACTGAAAGGTATTAAAGCTCGTTTTGTCGGGCATATTTTTGATGCTTTTTTATCGTTACCTATTCTATTAATTGCCGTTGTTATTTCAACATTAATGGAACCAAGTTTATGGAATGCAATGTTTGCTACGCTATTAGCAATTTTGCCTTATTTCATTCACACTATCTATCGCGCTATTCAAAAAGAATTAGAAAAGGATTATGTTGTAATGCTAAAACTTGAAGGCATTTCCAATCAAACCTTATTAAAAAGCACTATTTTACCGAATATTACTGTTATTTATATTCAAGAAGTGGCTCATGCTTTTGTTATAGCCGTGTTGGATATTAGCGCATTAAGTTTTATTTCTCTTGGTGCACAACGACCTACACCAGAATGGGGGGCAATGATAAAAGACTCTTTGGAACTACTTTATCTTGCACCTTGGACAGTACTTTTACCCGGTTTCGCTATTATTTTTACTATTTTATTAAGTATTATTTTCAGTAATGGCTTAACTAAAGCCATCAATCAACATCAAGAATAGCCTATGGCACTTTTAGACATTTGTAACCTCAATATTGAAATTCAAACCTCCAATGGACGTATAAAAATTGTAGATGGCGTCAATCTTTCCCTTAACGAAGGGGAAATCAGTGGATTAGTTGGCGAATCAGGCTCAGGAAAAAGCTTAATCGCTAAAGTCATTTGTAATGCAATCAAAGAAAATTGGATTATTACTGCCGATCGCTTTCGTTTTCACGATATCGAATTACTAAAACTCAGTCCTAATAAACGACGTAAGATTGTCGGCAAAGAAATATCCATGATTTTCCAAAATCCCTTATCTTGCCTTGATCCAAGTCGAAAAATAGGGAAACAACTCATCCAAAATATTCCTAATTGGACATTTAAAAATAAATGGTGGAAATGGTTTGGGTGGAAAAAAAGACGTGCTATTGAATTGTTACATCGCGTAGGAATTAAAGATCATCGTGATATTATGGCAAGCTATCCTAACGAACTGACAGAAGGCGAAGGACAAAAAGTTATGATCGCAATGGCTGTCGCTAATCAGCCACGTTTATTAATCGCAGATGAACCAACAAATACATTAGAATCAACCACTGCCCTACAAGTTTTTCGTTTACTTTCCAGTATGAACCAAAATCAGGGAACAACAATTTTACTTACGAGTAACGATATTAAAAGTATTAGTGAATGGTGCGATCAAATTTCAGTGCTTTATTGTGGGCAAAATACCGAATCTGCCCCGACTGAAATATTAATCGAAAGTCCCCATCATCCTTATACCCAAGCCTTAATTAATGCAGTACCCGATTTTACTCAACCTTTGGGGTTTAAAACTAAATTGGGTACGTTAGAAGGCACCGCGCCTATTTTAGAGCAAATGCCAATTGGCTGTCGTCTTGGCCCAAGATGCCCTTTTGCACAAAAAAAATGTATGGAAAAACCAAGACGATTGAAAATAAAACAACACGAATTTTCTTGTCATTATCCTATTAATTTACGAGAAAAAAATTTCAAAGAAAAAACAACCGCCACCCCTTTTATACTTAATTGCAAAGGAAATGAATAATGCCCTTATTACAAGTGGAAGATTTAACTAAAACTTTTAAAGGTCACGCCAGTTTATTTGGTCGAAATCAATTCAATGCAGTGGATAAAGTGAGTTTTACCCTTGAACGTAAACAAACACTTGCAATCATTGGCAATAATGGCTCTGGTAAATCAACCCTAGTGAAAATGATAGCAGGTATTATTCCGCCAACTTCTGGTCGAATTTTATTTAATGATCGAGAATTACAATATCAGGATGTACAATCTAGAGCTAAACATATTCGTATGGTTTTCCAAGATGCCAACTCTGCATTTAATCCACGTTTAAATATTGGACAAATATTAGACGAACCATTAAGCCTAGCGACAGATTGGACAGAAACACAACGTAATGAAAAAATCTTTGAGACCCTCTCTCTTGTTGGGCTTTATCCTGATTACACAAATCTCAATATTAAGCATCTTTCTATTAGCCAAAAACAGCGTGTCGCTTTGGCACGTGCGCTGATTTTAGAACCTGAAATAATTATTATAGATGATGCAATTGGCAATTTAGATGCTTCTGTACGTATTCAATTGCTTAATTTAACCCTTGATCTGCAGCAACGTTTAGGTATTTCTTATATTTATGTAGGGCAAGATCTCGGTGTAATTAAACATATTGCAGATACGATTATCGTAATGGATGAAGGAAAAATGATTGAATATGGCAGCCCTCAAAATCTTTTTACTGATCCACAAACTGATGTTACTCGTCGCTTAGTCGAAAGCTATTTTGGCAAAATTTTAGATGAAACCGCTTGGGTAAAAGACAAAAACGCTCACTAAGGAAAGAAAAAATGAACACTCGTCCCTTTTATTTCGGACTTATATTTATCACGATTATCGCTGTACTTGCTAACTATTTAGGAAGCACCGACTTTTCCCAGCATTATCATATCAGTGCCTTAATTATTGCCATCTTACTGGGAATGGCAATCGGCAATACCATTTACCCGCAATTTTCAACACTAGTGGAAAAAGGCGTATTATTTGCCAAAGGCACGCTTCTTCGCACTGGCATTGTGCTGTATGGTTTTCGTCTCACTTTTGGCGATATTGCCGATGTTGGCTTAAATGCTGTTGTCACTGATGCCATTATGCTAATTTCAACCTTTTTTCTTACCGCACTTTTGGGCATTCGTTATCTAAAAATGGATAAACAATTGGTTTATCTCACTGGGGCAGGATGTAGTATTTGTGGTGCGGCAGCGGTTATGGCGGCAGAGCCTGTTACCAAAGCAGAATCTCATAAAGTTTCAGTGGCGATTGCCGTAGTGGTCATTTTCGGGACGCTTTCTATTTTTACTTATCCATTTTTCTACACTTGGTCACAACATTTAATTAACGCTCATCAATTCGGTATTTATGTTGGTTCTAGCGTGCATGAAGTCGCTCAAGTTTATGCCATTGGGGGAAATATAGATCCTATCGTGGCGAATACTGCCGTCATTACCAAAATGCTCCGAGTAATGATGCTTGCACCATTTTTATTAATGCTCTCTTGGTTATTAACACGTAGTAATGGAGTATCAGAAAATACATCACACAAAATTACAATTCCTTGGTTTGCTGTACTTTTTATTGGCGTTGCCATTTTTAATTCTTTTGATTTATTACCAAAAGAACTCGTGAAATTATTCGTTGAAATCGATTCTTTCTTATTAATTTCAGCGATGGCTGCACTTGGCTTAACTACGCAAGCAAGTGCAATCAAGAAAGCAGGACTAAAACCGCTTGTTTTAGGCGTATTGATTTATTTATGGCTAGTGATTGGGGGATTTTTAGTGAACTATGGAATATCAAAATTAATATAAAATTCACTTAACATTGACCGCACTTTTAAAGTGCGGTCTTTTTTTATGAAGAATATTTTCAGATATGGTTATTTAAAAGATGAAATTACGCTTTATTTCAAAGGACGATTTAATAAACCATCCTCTAAAAATAAAGGGCCAATTGGGCGTCTAGGAATATCAAACTTTTGTGGATAAATCACATCCACCAAATACAATCCATCGGGTTTTGCTGTTGGTGCGGCAAGCTGACGATTTTTCTGCTCAAGTAACCATTGCATCCATTCAATCGGCTGATTTCCAGCTCCGACCTCAATCAAACTTCCCACAATATTGCGCACCATATGATGCACAAAAGCGTTCGCCTGAATATCAACAATAATATATTTTCCGATACGAGACACATTCAAATGATGCACATTACGCCAAGGCGTATGAGACTGACATTGCGCCGCACGGAAAGAGGAAAAATCCTGTTCGCCAAGTAAACATTGCCCTGCCTGATGCATTTTTTCCGCATCTAAATCTAAATGACAATGGGTTATTCCTCCCGCTAAAATCGCAGAGCGTAATTTATTACAATAAAGAATATAACGGTAACGGCGTGCTGTTGCAGAAAATCTGGCGTGAAATTCATCATCGACTTGTTTTGCCCAACTCACTGCAATGTCATCAGGTAAATGAGCATTCGTACCAAAAGCCCAAGCCTTCTCTGGGCGAACCGCATTGGTTTCAAAATGAACAACCTGCCCCGTTCCACTTACGCCAGAATCCGTTCGCCCCGCACAAAATATTTCAATTTTTTCATTTGCAATGTGAGAAAGTGCCTTTTCTAATTCTTCTTGTACACTGCGGACTTTTTCTTGTCTCTGCCAACCATAATAATTTTGTCCATTATACTCAATGCCTAATGCAATTTTCATTTTTTACCTTTTGGCTTAATAAAGTGCGGTTATGGTAGCCCAAGTTTATTTGGAGCGCAAATGCATAAAAACACTCCAAAATTTATTCAAAAATAAGCGATAGTTTCTAAAAATTGCAATAATAAATGTGAATTTTTTGTGATAAAGATCCCATTCTGATAATCTGCCATTAGAGTTTACACTCCAAACTCCCTATAATTAATCAACGTATTATGAAAAACTAAAAGGAAAATTATGAAAACATTAAGTGAATTTATCGTTGAACGCCAAGCTGAATATCCAAACGCAAAGGGGGAATTGAGTGGTATTTTGTCGTCAATTCGTCTTTTAGCGAAAATTATTCATCGAGATATTAACAAAGCAGGTTTAACAAATATTCTCGGTCAATCTGGTATTGAAAATGTACAAGGCGAAAGTCAAATGAAACTCGATTTATTCGCCCATAACACGATGAAAGCGGCATTAATGGCACGTGAAGAAGTGGCAGGGTTTGCCTCTGAAGAAGAAGAAAGTTTTATCGCATTTGATACAGAACGTGGCCGTAATGCAAAATATATTATTTTAACGGATCCCCTTGATGGTTCTTCAAATATTGATGTAAACGTATCTGTAGGAACAATTTTCTCTATTTACCGTCGCGTATCTCCAATTGGCTCACCTGTTACCTTAGAAGATTTTATGCAACCAGGTAATAAACAAGTCGCAGCGGGTTATATTGTTTATGGTTCATCAACAATGTTGGTATATACCACTGGTAATGGGGTTAATGGTTTTACTTATGACCCATCAATCGGTACATTCTGTCTTTCCCACGAAAATATGCAAATGCCAAAAGAGGGCAAAATTTATTCCATCAATGAAGGGCAATACCTGAAATTCCCACAAGGTGTGAAAAAATATATTAAATATTGCCAAGAAGAAGATAAAGCGACTCATCGCCCTTACGTATCTCGCTATATTGGTTCACTTGTAGCAGACTTCCACCGCAATTTATTAAAAGGCGGCATTTATATTTACCCAAGTGCAACCAACTATCCAAATGGAAAACTCCGTTTATTATATGAAGGCAATCCTATTGCATTTTTAGCGGAGCAAGCTGGTGGTGTCGCAACAGATGGTTATCGTCGAATTTTAGATATCGAACCAACCGCACTTCATGAACGTGTTCCACTATTTGTTGGTTCAGAAGATATGGTGAAAAAAGCACAAGAAATGATGGAAGAATTTAAAGAAGAATAATAAAAATCTCCTCGATTAAAAGGGGAGATTTTTATCAATAAAAAGCATAGCCCAACTTTTCAGCCAACGCATAACAAAGCGTCCCTTTCCCAGCACCACTAGGACCATCAACAGTAATAATCATTCCCATACAAATTATCCTTTCATTCTCAAAATTTTGCGCATTATAGTGAGAATTTGGTGATCCTGCTAATGTTAATATGGTATTAAACAATCTTTATCATATTCCATATTCTTCTATTAATACTATAACTAAACACAAATAGTAATAAAAATGTAAAAAATGAAAACAAAATGTTAAATTTTATGAGATATTGATCACATTTTCTTAAAATAGGTATATGCTTTTGCATATAAATCCATAAAATAACCACATCTTTTAATCTAACTCTGAGGATATTTTATGCTGTCTTTTATTCTAAGTATTTTTCCTATCGTTTTACTGATTTATCTTATGGTAAAAAGAAACGCGCTACCTTCTTATGTTGCCTTACCTTGGATTGCGACATTAGTTATGGGTGTTCATCTTTTACACTTTAATACAGATATTGTCACTATTAGTGCAAATGTTGTTTCTGCAATTATTGCGGTACAAACACCTATTACAGTAATTTTTGGTGCGATTCTCTTTAACCGTTTCTCTGAAATTTCAGGCGCAACAAATATTATGCGAAAATGGCTAGGAAATATTAATCCAAATCCCGTTGCACAATTAATGATTATTGGTTGGGCGTTTGCTTTTATGATCGAGGGAGCAAGTGGTTTTGGTACACCAGCGGCAATTGCTGCACCTATTTTAGTGGGATTAGGTTTTCATCCATTAAAAGTGGCGATGTTGGCACTTATTATGAACTCAGTTCCCGTATCCTTTGGTGCGGTAGGTACACCAACTTGGTTTGGTTTTGGTGCTTTAAAATTATCAGAAGATATGATTTTAGAAATTGGGTCTATTACAGCATTTATACACTCCATTGCTGCACTTATTATCCCATTATTAGCACTTCGTATCTTAGTAAATTGGGATGATATTCGTAAAAACATCGTATTTATCTATATTAGCGTACTGGGTTGCGTAGTACCTTATTTCTTGATTGCTCAAGTCAATTACGAATTTCCATCACTCGTTGGGGGGGCAATCGGCTTATTTATTTCTGTATGGGCTGCTAATCGCAATATTGGTTTAGCAAAAGTAACAAATACCCTTGATAATAATGCGGTAAGTGCAGGACAAGTAGTTAAAGCATTATTCCCGACAGGTTTACTTATTGCATTTTTAATTGTGACTCGTATTCATCAATTACCATTCAAAGCAATGATGAATGACGCAACTATTTGGTTCTCAACCACATTAGGTTCGTTAGGATTATTTGAAATTAGCAAAGGTTTAATCTTTAGCTTAAAAAATATTTTTGGCTCAAATGTTTCATCAAGCTATAAACTTCTTTACGTACCTGCATTGATTCCATTTGTCATTACAGTACTAATTGCGATTCCTGTCTTTAAAATTTCCAGTTCAAATGTTAAACAGATTTTTGCATCAAGTTTACAACAATCTAAAAATCCATTTATTGCCTTAGTTGGTGCCTTAGTGATGGTAAACCTAATGTTAGTGGGTGGCGAACATTCTATGGTAAAAATTATAGGTAGAACTTTTGCTGAAATTTCTGGTAGTAACTGGACTATTTTCTCCTCTTTCTTAGGCGCGATTGGATCCTTTTTCTCAGGTTCAAATACCGTATCCAACCTAACATTTGGTAGTGTTCAACTTTCTACCGCAGAAACAACAGGCATTTCTGTCGCACTTGTTCTTGCTTTACAATCTGTTGGTGGGGCAATGGGGAATATGGTATGTATAAATAACATTGTAGCGGTAAGTTCAGTGTTAAATATTTCAAACCAAGAAGGCACAATTATTAAGAAAACCATTATACCTATGATCATTTACGGTATTATTGCCGCACTTGGCGCGTTGTTCTTAGTACCTTTATTTTATAATCTATAAAATCCACACCAAAAATGACCGCACTTTTGCGGTCATTTCCTATTTTTCTCTTTTATATTTCTACTATCAAAACTAACCTTTAACCCATTAAAGTGCGGTTGATTTTGCGAATGAATTTGCCCATTTAGCAAAAACCAAACGTTCTTTTTCTTTATCTTCTCAACATATTTCCTCTCTAAAAATTAATTTTTTTCATTATTTTTAGGTATTTTCATTAAATCATTCCTTGAAATCCCTCTTATAAAATGGATAATCGTAATCCTTCTCAAAAATAAATAGGAACTATAATGAAGAAAGCTATAAAATTAAATTTAATTACACTTGGCCTAATTAATACGATCGGTATAACGATTACACAAGCTCAAGCCGAAGAAACATTAGGGCAAATTGATGTCGTAGAAAAAGTGATATCAAATGACAAAAAACCTTTCACTGAAGCCAAAGCCAAAAGTACGCGTGAAAATGTCTTTAAGGAAACACAAACCATTGACCAAGTGATTCGGAGCATTCCTGGTGCATTTACTCAACAAGATAAAGGCTCGGGTGTGGTTTCTGTAAATATTCGTGGCGAAAATGGATTAGGTCGTGTCAATACGATGGTTGATGGTGTAACCCAAACCTTCTATTCTACAGCCTTAGACTCTGGTCAATCAGGCGGAAGTTCTCAATTTGGTGCGGCAATCGATCCTAATTTTATTGCAGGTGTAGATGTTAATAAAAGTAACTTTTCGGGAGCAAGCGGTATAAATGCCTTAGCAGGCAGTGCTAATTTTAGAACATTAAGCGTTAATGATGTGATTACTGATGACAAACCATTCGGCATTATTCTGAAAGGAATGACAGGAAGCAATGCCACTAAATCCAATTTTATGACGACGGCTGCTGGCAGAAAATGGCTTGATAACGGTGGCTATGTAGGCGTGGTGTATGGTTATAGCCAACGTGAAGTTTCACAAGATTATCGTATCGGTGGCGGAGAACGATTAGCATCATTAGGGCAAGATATTCTTGCTAAAGAAAAAGAAGCCTATTTCCACAATGCAGGTTATGTTTTAGACTCAGCTGGACAGTGGACACCTGATTTAAGTAAGAAGTTTTGGTCTTGCAATTCCACCCCCCCCCCTAAGAATGGTTGCTCATTTTACAAAGTTCAAAAATACAAAGAAATACTTGATGAACTAAAAATGGTAAACACGCCTCAGAAAGCACATAAATTACAAAAAGACATAAAAGAAACTGATGAAAGCTTTGAGCGCAATAAAGATCAATATAGTGTCGCACCTATTGAACCAGGCAGTTTGCAATCTCGTTCTCGTAGCCATTTATTAAAATTTGAATATAGCGATGATCACCATACGCTAGGGGCGCAAATACGTACCCTTGATAATAAAATTGGTTCTCGCAAAATTGAAAACCGTAATTACCAAGTCAATTATAACTTCAATAATAACAGCTATCTTGATCTTAATTTAATGGCTGCACATAACATTGGCAAAACTATTTATCCTAAAGGCGGTTTTTTTGCTGGCTGGCGAGTGGCAGATAAACTTATCACAAAAAATGTGGCAAATATTGTTGATATTAACAACAGCCATACTTTCTTGCTGCCAAAAGAAATTGATTTAAAAACCACATTAGGGTTTAACTATTTTACCAATGAATACAGTAAAAACCGTTTTCCAGAAGAATTAAGTTTGTTTTATAAAGATGATTCACATGATCAAGGCTTATATTCATTCAGTAATTCAGGGAGATATTCTGGCTCAAAAGGTTTATTACCACAACGTTCAGTAATCTTACAACCTTCTGGCAAGCAAAAATTTAAAACAGTGTATTTTGATACCGCACTTTCTAAAGGTATTTATCATTTAAATTACAGCGTGAATTTTACCCATTATGCCTTTAATGGTGAGTATGTTGGATATGAAAATAAAGAAAAACAAATTAATGAACCGATTTTGCATAAATCAGGGCATAAAAAGGCATTCAATCATTCCGCTACATTAAGTGCAGAGCTAAGTGATTATTTTATGCCATTTTTTACTTATTCACGCACACACAGAATGCCGAATATTCAAGAGATGTTTTTCTCTCAAGTGTCTGATGCTGGGGTAAACACAGCATTAAAACCTGAACAATCTGACACCTATCAACTAGGCTTTAATACTTATAAAAAAGGTCTATTCACTCAAGACGATGTGCTAGGTATCAAATTAGTGGGTTATCGTAGCTTTATTAAAAACTATATCCATAATGTGTATGGAGATTGGTCACGAGATGGTGTTACTCCAGAGTGGGCAAGACTCAATAGTTTTCGTCTGACGATTGCTCATCAAAATTATAAGCCTATTGTGAAAAAGAGCGGCGTCGAGTTAGAAATTAACTATGACATGGGACGTTTTTTTGCAAATCTGTCTTATGCATATCAACGAACAAATCAGCCAACCAATTATGCCGATGCCAGCCCACGTCCGAATAATGCTTCAAAAGAAGACATTTTGAAACAAGGTTATGGTTTATCACGTATCACTATGTTACCAAAGGACTACGGTAGATTAGAGCTTGGCACACGCTGGTTTGATCAAAAATTAACCTTAGGTCTGGCAGCTCGTTATTATGGAAAAAGTAAACGTGCTACAACTCAAGAAGAATACATCAACGGTTCTCGCTATGAAAAAAATACTACGAGCGACAGAATTTATTATGCTATTAAAAAGACAGAAGATATTAAAAAACAACCGATTATTTTAGATTTACACGTCAGCTATGAACCAATCAAAGATTTGATTATTAAAGCGGAAGTACAAAATCTGTTAGATAAACGTTATGTTGATCCGTTAGATGCTGGAAATGATGCGGCTTCGCAAAGATATTATTCAAGCTTAAATGATTCAATTTGTAGTAAAAGTCAGGATTGTGAAGGTGGAGGAAAAGATAAAACTGTACTTTATAACTTTGCACGTGGAAGAACTTATATTCTGAGTTTGAACTATAAATTCTAGGGAGTTCATATAAAAGGCATAGCTAATAGCTATGCCTTTAATTTTAGCATTTATTATCTTATTAAAAGATTATTACGACAGTCTGTCAATCATCCCTAATACTAACGCCGAAGACTGCTTCGCCGCTAATGGTAAAAACTCTTCAAAAGACATACTTGCTTTGCCATCTCCGCCATCAGAAATTGCTCGAACCACCACAAAAGGCACATTAAACGCATAGCAAACTTGCGCAATCGCTGTGGCTTCCATTTCAACCCCCGTTACATTCGGGAAGTCTGCTTTTATTTGTGCAATTTTATCTTCACTATTAATAAAACTATCGCCAGAGCAAATTAAACCACGTTTTACTGATTGTTCTTGCTTTTCTGCAATTTCTTGAGCGAGATCTGCTAATTTTTTGTCCGATAAAAATGCCGCAGGATTAGCAGGCAACTGCCCTTTTTCATAACCAAAAGCGGTCACATCCGCATCGTGATAGCGTGTTTCATCAGAAATCACAATATCCCCCACTTTCAAGCCTTTTGCTACCCCACCAGCAGAGCCAGTATTGATCACACAATCTGGCTTGGCTAATTGCAACAATGCCGTCGTGCCAATGGCAGCCGCCACTTTGCCAATGCCTGATTGTAATAATACAACATTTTTACCGTTAATTTTGCCTTCAAAAATGACCGCACTTGCTACGCAAGTTTCCGTTCTCTCTGTCATTAAATTTTTTAAAATTTCCACTTCTTGCGCCATTGCGCCAACAATTCCGATTTTCATTGTTTTTGTTCCTGTTCTATTTTATTTACCAAAAAATCTAACACTGCCACGCTATAATCATCGTTATAAAGCGTACTCGCAGTGAGTACATATTTTCCCCCAATAACAACGTAAGGATAGGTAAAAACACCATATTCTTCCGTCAATTCAATCGCATTTTGAATTTGTTCTTTTACGCTTTGTGAATTTTCAGTTTGAATAAATAACTGCTTATCTAGCCCTTGTTCTTCTGCCCATTGTTGAATTTTATTTGATGTAGACAATTCTGTATAACGGGATTTTTCTGAAGTTTCAAATAACAAAACATTGGATAATTCGCCCGCACTTAATGCTTGCAAAGTATAAAAAATACGTGCGCTAAACTGGCTATCGGCAGTTGCAATAGGATATTGTTCCAACACAACTTTATATGTGCGTATTTGGCTATAAAGCTCTAAAATATCCTGCGCTGAAGAACACACTCGACAATCATAATCAAAAAAGAATTGAATGCGGATTTTTTTATCGGCTCGAGACGCTTGTTCAATAGGTTCTTTATAAGAAAAATAATCACGCCCGTCTTCAAAATAGATTGTGTCCCTTGATGGCAAGTGCGGAGAATTTTGCACTGAAAATTCTTTCTGATTGACTTCTGCTAAAACAAACGACGATAAAAAAAGCAAACAAAATGCCAATAACCCTTTTAATTTCATTCTATCACTCATCTATCGGCTCAATATAATCTACCAATAATTGTAGGCTACGATTGCCACGAAATTCGTTAATCTCTAATTTATAGGCTAAACGAGCCTGTTTAATTGAAAAATCAGGATACAATCTTGTATTAATATTAAATGCAATCGCATCTAATAAAACCCCACCTTGTTTCGGTTCTAGCAACATTTTTAGATGATTTTTATTTTGCCCAATTGCACGCTGGTCTAAAATTTTAAATTCGCCATCAAAACAAGGCTCAGGAAACCCTTGCCCCCAAGTGCCTACTGATTTTATCAGCTCTGCCGTTTCAAGATTAAATTCATTTGAATTCAGTTCGCCATCTGTCCAAATTATGCTTTGCATATGTTCTTCATCAAACCAATCGGCAACGGTTTGATTAAAAAGATGTTGAAAATCCGCAAAATATTCTTCGCGAATACTCAAGCCTGCCGCCATTGCGTGTCCGCCAAATTTTAAAATTATATTAGGATGTTGCGAATGAATACGCTCTAAAACATCGCGCATATGTAACCCCTCAATAGAACGAGCTGAACCTTTCAAAATTCCCTCACCATCTTGCGTAAAGGCAATCACTGGACGATGATATTGATCCTTAACCCTTGATGAAACAATGCCTAATACGCCTTGATGCCAATCGGGCTGATAAAGCGTAATACCATAGGGTAACTCTTTAAAAAGTGCGGTAAGATTTTGACAAATTTTTATTGCCTCAAGTTTCATACCCGCTTCAATTTCTTTACGCGTTTGGTTGAGTTGGTCGAGATCTAAAGCTAATTCTCTGGCTTTTGACATTTCGTTCGCCAGCAAAAGCTCCACCCCAATCGACATATTATCTAAACGCCCTGCCGCATTTAAACGAGGTCCGATACAAAAACCGATATCACTTGAGGTAAACTGTTCAACATTACGGTTAGCCACTTCAGCCAACGCAATAATACCAGGACGACAACGCCGTGCACGAATCCGCATTAAACCTTGATAAGCAAGGATACGATTATTTTGATCTAAAGGCACAACATCCGCGACAGTACCCAATGCCACCAGATCGAGCAAGTCAGTAAAATTAGGTTGTGTTTCTGCCGTAAAAATACCGAGTTCACGAAATTTTGCACGCACCGCCAGCATCAAATAAAATGCCACACCAACGCCTGCTAAGGATTTTGAAGGGAAATGACACTGACTTAAATTAGGATTAACAATCGCATCGGCTGGCGGCAAAGTTTCGGGCGGTAAATGATGATCCGTGACTAAAACTCGAATGCCTTTTTCTTTCAAAAATGCAATGCCTTCAAAAGATGAAACGCCGTTATCCACCGTCATTAAAAGCTGAACGCCCTTTTCAAGAGCCATTTCAGCCACAGGAATACTCAAACCATAACCTTGTTCAAATCGATTTGGTACAAGGTAATCTACATCGGAAAAACCAAGTTGTCTTAAAGCCAGCACACTCAATGCTGTGCTGGTTGCACCATCAGCATCGAAATCCCCAACAATCACTATTTTTTGCTGTTGTTGATAGGCTTCAACTAATAAATTTACCGCTTGATCAATGCCATATAATTGATTTGGATTGAGCATTGATTTCAAAGTGCGGTCTAATTCTTTGGTGTTTTTAATATGACGAGCGCGATAAAGGCGATCTAATAACGGATGGTTTGAAACAGAATTTCCAACTGGAATTTCACGGCGTTTGATAAGTTTTTTCACTGGATATTAATTCATACCTAAAAGCAAAAAGCTGTTGAAATCAACAGCTCTTTTATCTATACTTTTTCCTGTCGGTCAGGGCTTTTAACCCTGAATGCTGACAGGGGTTAAAAGCCCTACTGACCATTAGTCTAACTATTGTGTCAGCTAAGGATTTTAATGATGCCTAAATTATGCATTTATATCATAATTTTTGTGTTGTTAATGCTTTTAAGCTCCCCAGCATATTAAGCATAACCGACTAAACACAAGGGGTAGGCAACTGCCCCTTGCTCTTTATTATAAAATTATTGTGCCGTTTCTTCAAGAGCTCTTAATAAATCAGCTGGTTTTAAATAACCGCCAATAAGCTCACCAGTTGAGGTAACAATACTTGGTGTTCCTCGTACACCAAATTGAATACCTAATTCATAATGTTTTTTCACGATATTTGGCGTTTTAACTTCTTTTGGTAAATTGCCTTTTTCTGCTTCATTTAAAGCAAAAACGGGATCTTTCGCCGTCCAAATCGCTTCCATTTGTTTCGCCGTTTGATTATTCATACCTGCACGAGGGAAAGCTAAATAACGCACGGTAATGCCAAGATCGTTATATTCTTTTAATTGCTGATGTAATAAATGGCAATAATGGCAGGTAATATCCATAAATACTGTTACTACGTGTTTTTCATTTTTCGCAGGATAAACAATCATCTCGTCTTTATAAGAATTAAGTTTATCCACTAAAATTTTACCTGCGACATCAACAGGGCCATTATTTGTGAGTTCATAAAGTTTACCTTCAAAAAGATATTTTCCATCTTCGCTCACATAGAGTATACCTTGATCCGTGACAGCCGTTTTAATGCCTGAAATCGGCGAAGATTTAATAACAATATTTGATATATTAAAAGACTGTAATTTGCGTTTAATTGCTGCATCATCTGCCATTGCATTAGCCGCAGCCACGCACAAAAGTGCGGTAAAAATTTTCTTCATTTTTTGTTCCTAAATTAGCTTGAGTGAGAAAGTCTAAAATTATAGAGAGATTGCTAATTTCTGCAAGGTCAAACTATCCAAAAATCAGAAAATAGCATATAATTCCACAATTTATCACACAGTGAATTTATTATGTTTGAAATCAATCCTGTAAAAAATAAAATCATCGATTTATCTGACCGCACTTCAGTGCTTCGGGGGTATCTTTGACTTTGATGCCAAAGTTGAGCGTTTAGAAGAAGTCAATGCGGAATTAGAACAGCCAGATGTTTGGAATGATCCAGATAAAGCCCAAGCACTTGGTAAAGAACGCGTTTCTTTAGAACAAGTTGTAAATACCATCAAAAATTTAGAACAAGGTTTAGAAGATATTGATGGGTTGCTAGAACTTGCCATTGAAGCAGAAGACGAAGACACCTTCAATGAAGCGGTAGCTGAATTAGATGAACTCGAACAACAACTCGAAAAATTAGAGTTCCGTCGAATGTTTAGTGGCGAACATGATGCTTGCGATTGCTATGTGGACTTACAAGCAGGCTCTGGCGGTACGGAAGCTCAAGATTGGACAGAAATGTTGCTGCGTATGTATCTCCGTTGGGCTGAAAGCAAAGGTTTTAAAACAGAACTGATGGAAGTCTCTGACGGCGATGTAGCTGGATTGAAATCGGCAACCATTAAAGTGAGCGGTGAATATGCTTTTGGTTGGTTACGAACAGAAACGGGGATTCATCGCTTAGTGCGTAAAAGTCCATTTGATTCCAATAACCGTCGTCACACATCATTCAGCGCAGCATTTGTCTATCCTGAAATTGATGATGATATTGATATTGAAATCAATCCTGCTGATTTACGTATTGATGTTTATCGAGCATCGGGAGCTGGTGGGCAGCACGTAAACAAAACTGAAAGTGCGGTGCGAATTACCCATATGCCAAGTGGTATTGTGGTGCAATGTCAAAATGACCGTTCACAGCACAAGAACAAAGATCAAGCGATGAAACAATTAAAAGCGAAATTGTATGAGCTTGAATTACAGAAGAAAAATGCGGATAAACAAGCAATGGAAGATAATAAATCTGACATTGGTTGGGGAAGCCAAATTCGCTCTTACGTATTAGACGATTCACGCATTAAAGATTTACGTACTGGCGTGGAAAACCGTAATACGCAAGCCGTATTAGACGGGGATTTAGATCGATTTATTGAAGCGAGTTTAAAAGCTGGGCTTTAAGCATGATTTGCTGGATAAGTAAAGACGCGTTACTTATCCCATCATAGAAATAACCCAAAAGTGCGGTTATTTTTTAAGGTATTTTTAAAGTTAAAATTAAAGGTAAACAACATGTCAGAACAAGAAGTTAAAGAATTAGATCTCAATGGCGAAATGCTCGTCCGTCGTGAAAAATTAGCCGCATTGCGTGCAAAAGGTAATGCCTTTCCGAATAAATTCCGTCGTGATGCGCTCGCACAAGATTTGCACAATCAATATGATTCAGAAGACGGGGAAATCTTAAAAGAGAAAAGCATTGAAGTACAAGTTGCTGGTCGTATTATGACTCGCCGTGCAATGGGTAAAGCAACGTTTATCACTATTCAAGATATGAGCAGTAAAATCCAGCTTTATGTTGCACGCGATAATTTGCCTGAAGGTGTTTATAAAGATGACGTTGGTACTTGGGATTTAGGCGACATCGTTGGCGTTAAAGGCACTTTATTTAAAACAAAAACCGATGAACTTACCGTTAAAACCACTGAGGTTCAACTTTTAACTAAAGCACTTCGCCCATTACCAGATAAATTCCACGGTTTAACCGACCAAGAAGTTCGTTATCGCCAACGTTATTTAGATTTAATTTCTAACGAAGAATCTCGCCGCACTTTTATTATTCGTTCTAAAGTTGTCGCGGGGATTCGTGAATATTTCATTTCTAAAGGCTTTATGGAAGTGGAAACGCCAATGTTACAAGTCATTCCAGGCGGTGCATCTGCGCGTCCTTTCGTAACTCATCACAATGCATTAGATGTGGATATGTATTTACGTATCGCACCTGAACTTTATTTAAAACGCTTAGTCGTTGGTGGGTTTGAACGAGTATTTGAATTAAACCGTAACTTCCGTAATGAAGGGGTTTCTGTTCGTCATAATCCAGAATTTACTATGCTTGAATATTATCAAGCCTATGCGGATTACCATGATTTAATGGATAACACCGAAGAACTGCTTCGTAAATTAGCGATTGATATTCTTGGTACTACTATTGTGAAATACGGCGAATACGAATTTGATTTTGGTAAACCATTCGAACGTATTACGTTACACGATGCAACGGTTAAATATGGTGCAGACAAAGGTATCGTAAAAGAAGATTTATATGACTTTGATCGTGCAAAAGCCACGGCAGAACGCTTAGGTATTGAAGTACAAAAATCTTGGGGTTTAGGCAGCATTGTCAATGCAATTTTTGAAGAAGTGGCTGAACATCACTTAATTCAACCAACATTCTTAATGGCTCATCCTGCGGAAATTTCTCCACTTGCACGTCGTAATGATGAAAATCCAGATGTAACAGATCGTTTTGAGCTCTTTATCGGTGGTCGTGAAATCGGTAATGGTTTCTCAGAATTAAATGACGCAGAAGATCAAAATGAACGTTTTGATGCACAAGTGGCTGCAAAAGAAGCTGGCGATGATGAAGCGATGTTTAAAGATGAAGACTTTGTTGTTGCATTAGAGCACGGCTTACCACCAACAGCTGGGGAAGGTTTAGGTATCGACCGCCTAGCAATGCTTTATGCAAATGCACCATCAATTCGTGATGTGATCTTATTCCCTGCAATGCGTCAGAAATAATAAAGATACAAACAAAAGCCACCATTTGGTGGCTTTTTTATTTTAATAAAAAGAGAATTTTATATTCCCTTCTTATTGTTTAACGATTAACCATTAATAAATTTTTCGCCTAATTCAATATCTGCACGTAAAGTTGGCAACATATTTTCTAAAGCTTGTTGTTCAAAATTGCTTAATGGGCCAATTGGTAAAATTTCTTCTACACCCTCTTTGCCTAAACGAACGGGTTGAGAGAAGAAACGAGCATATTTGCCATCGCCTTCAACATAAGTACATTCAACCACTGTCTCGCCACTTAATCCTTTCACTAAAGAACGAGCAAAACGTGCCGCAGCTTGCGCCATTGAAAGCGTTGCAGAACCGCCACCTGCTTTTGCATTGACCACTTCTGTACCTGCATTTTGGATACGTTTTGCTAATGGTTCGATTTCATCTTCATTCCATTTTGCATATTGAACTTGAGAAAGTAATGGAAGAATAGTCACACCTGAGTGACCACCAATAACAGGAACGCTGGTACGAGAAACATTTAAACCTTTTAATTCAGCCACAAAAGTTTCAGAACGTAACACGTCTAAAGTTGTCACACCAAATAATTTACGTTTGTCATAAACGCCTGCTTTTTTCAACACTTCAGCCGCAATCGCAACAGTAGTATTTACTGGGTTAGTGATGATACCAACACAAGCTTTTGGGCAAGTAATCGCGACTTTCTCAATTAAACCACGCACGATACCTGCATTAATATTGAATAAATCTGAACGATCCATACCAGGTTTACGTGCAACACCAGCAGAAATTAATACAACATCCGCACCTTCAAGTGCAGGAGTTGGATCTTCGCCAGAAAAACCTTTTACATTCACTGCTGTTGGAATATGGCTCACATCTACTGCAACACCTGGTGTTACTGGGGCAATATCATATAATGCTAAGTCGGTGCCTGCTGGCAACTGAAGTTTTAGTAATAACGCTAATGCTTGACCAATACCACCTGCGGCACCTAATACAGCAACTTTCATAAATACTCCTTATGTGTTAGTTAATTTAAAACAGACTGATTTTAAAATGTTCATCTTACAATTACAAATAGAGAAATATCATTCTATGATCTAGTTCACATTTCTGAGATAAATATTTTCTTCTCTTTGTTCTTATTCATATTTCAGTTGATGAAAGTGAATTTTTATGCAATTCTTATGCAAATTTTGACTATTAAAAAATAAAGATGACTGACAATTTAACTCGTGCTTTTAAAGAATTACTCAATCAAGAACGCTTTGGTTCTCAAAATGAAATTGTCGATGCCTTAAAAAAACAAGGCTTTACTGGTATTAATCAATCAAAAATATCGAGAATGCTCAGCAAATTTGGTGCGGTTCGCACTCGTAATACAAAAATGGAAATGGTCTATTGCTTACCAAATGAATTAAGTGTTCCCAATACCAGTAGTCCATTAAAAAATCTTGTCTTAGATGTTGATCACAATTCGATGTTAATCGTAATAAAAACGACGCCCGGTGCTGCTCAATTAATTGCACGATTACTTGATTCCATTGGAAAATCGGAAGGCATTTTAGGCACTATCGCAGGCGATGATACTATTTTTGTCACGCCCACAAACGATAAACCTATTGCTGAATTATTGCAAAATATCCAACGTTTATTTGAAAACGCATTGTAATGAATATTTTATTAACAGGAGGCACAGGGCTTATCGGCAAAGCACTTGTTGAACAACTTTGCTTACGTAATGAACAAGTGACGATCTTAACGCGCTCAAGTTCGCCGCACACTCTCTCAAAGCAAAAAAACATCAAATTTATTACCGCACTTTCAGAACTCGATTTACAAGAACAGTTTGATGCCATCATCAATCTTGCTGGCGAACCAATTTTTCATAAAGTTTGGTCGAAAAACCAGAAATCTATTTTACGAGAAAGTCGTTTAAGCCTCACTACTCAACTGGTTGAATTCATCAATCAGTATCAGCAATACCCAATTTTTATATCAGGTTCAGCAACTGGAATTTACGGCGATCAAGGCGAACAAAAAATTACCGAAACAAGCAAAACAGCAAAAACCTTTACCGCACAATTATGCCAAGATTGGGAAAATATCGCTCAACAAGCTAATGCGAGAGTTTGTTTGATTCGAACAGGCATGGTCTTTTCTACAAAAGGTGGCGCACTTGCTAAAATGTTGCCTTTATACAAATGGGGACTTGGCGGTAAACTGGGCAATGGAGAGCAATATTTCCCTTGGATTGCTTTGGAAGATATGGTAAACGGCATTTTATTTTTACTCGACCATTCAGAATGCCAAGGATCATTTAACTTCACCGCCCCGAATCCCATAAAACAGCATAAATTTAACCGCACTTTGGCTGGAATATTAAAACGTCCTGCCTTTGCAACTATTCCAAAATGGATATTACATTTCATTCTTGGCGAACGAGCGAATCTATTACTAGAAAGCCAAAATGTTGTGCCTGAAAAATTACTCAACGCTGGATTCCAATTTCAGTATTCTGATTGCAAAAACTATCTAGAAGAAATCCTAAAAAACAAATAAAAAATCACCGCACTTTTTTAATGCGGTGATTTTTATCGGACTAAATATCTCACCTTATCGCAATTTATTGTTCATTATAAATTTCAAGATTGGATGCTTGTTTTTCACGTTTTTTCTTTGCACTATCGTTGCGTTGAAGTGCGATTTTATCAAGATATTCAGGACTAATATCGCCTGTAATATATTCGCCTGTGAATACTGAACAATCAAAACCTTGAATGGCTGGATTTTCCAATTGAACAGATTCAGTAAGTGCGGTCAGATCTTGGAAAATTAATTTATCTACGCCGATCAAATGTGCAATTTCCTCAACATTTCGACCGTAAGCGATCAGTTCATCACAACTCGGCATATCAATACCATATACATTCGGATAACGAATTTCAGGAGCTGCAGAGGCAAAGTAAATTTTCTTCGCACCAGCTGAGCGAGCCATTTCAACAATTTGCTCAGAGGTTGTGCCACGAACGATAGAATCGTCCACCAATAACACATTTTTATCTTTAAATTCAGCTTTAATGGTATTCAATTTGCGACGAACAGAACTAATACGCTGTGCTTGACCTGGCATAATAAAGGTACGACCAACATAGCGATTTTTCACAAATCCTTGTCGATAAGGCTTCCCTAGAACACGAGCTATTTGTAACGCAATATCTGTGGAGGTTTCAGGAATAGGAATGACCACATCAATATTATCAATTTCATCCGCCCATTCTTTTGCAATTTTTTTCCCGAGTTTTTCCCCCATATGAACACGTGCCGCATAAACAGAGACACCATCAATCGTTGAATCTGGGCGTGCAAAATAAACATACTCAAAAATACAAGGATTTAACACCGCACTTTCGGTACATTGTTGTGAATAAAGCTCGCCATCAAATGTCACATAAACGGCTTCGCCCGCAGCAATATCACGCACAAACTCGAAACCCACAATATCTAAAGCTACTGTTTCAGAGGCGAACATATAATCAGTTTTGCCATTTTCTTCACGTTTACCCAACACCAAAGGACGAATACCAAAAGGATCTCTAAATGCAACCATTCCGTGTCCAATAATCATCGCTACGCAGGCATAAGCACCACGAATATCATTGTGAGTTTTACGAACAGCATAGAAAATATCTTGTGGATCAAGATGGTTTTGAGGAATGTGATCAAGATGATTAGCGAGAATATTAAGAAGAAGTTCAGAATCTGAATTAGTGTTTACGTGACGGCGGGCAGTTTTAAAGACTTTTTCTTTTAACTCCACTGAGTTGGTTAAATTGCCGTTATGCACCAAAGTGACACCATAGGGAGAATTTACATAAAAAGGTTGTGCCTCTGAGACGCTAGAACTTCCTGCCGTAGGATAGCGAATATGCCCTAATCCAGCATTTCCTTGCAAGCGTAGCATATGCTCTTGACGGAACACATCGCTGACTAAGCCATTAGCTTTACGTAAGCGGAAACGGTTTTCATCATCAACCGTTACAATACCCGCCGCATCTTGTCCACGATGTTGCAAAAGAGTTAATGCTGCATAAATAGATTCATTAACCGGACTTTGGCTAACAATACCGACAATACCACACATTTTGTGTTCCTTATTGATTAAGCGTTGGATTTAAAAAACTTGAACTTGACTGAAGCTGTTGAAAGAACCATTCAATAATAAAACCAAAATGCGGTATTAATTGAGATTCTTTCCACCAATCAGTTTGTTCAAAATTGGTAAAAGTATCCATAAAAAATAACAACGCAGCCACAATCAATGCACCGCGCACTAAACCGAAAGCAGCACCTAATACGCGATCAGTGCCGCTTAAACCCGTCTTATCTACTAATTGACTAATCACATAATTTACTATTGCGCCCACGATTAAAGTCAGAACAAACAGAATGGCGATTGCAGTTCCATTACGCACATACATTGATTCAATTTGCGTAAGATAAGTGGCAAGATAAGGATAGAACTGGCTTGCTACGATAAATGCCACAACCCAGCTACCAAGTGAAAGTACTTCGCGTACAAAACCACGTAATAAGCTGACAAGAATGGAAAAAGCGATAATGCCAATAATAATGTAATCGATCATTAAAAAATCTCTCAATGAAAAACGGCCGTTTAAAACGACCGAGGTATTCTACAAAAATACAGCCAAAAAGAAAACGTTTGCGTAAACTAAATTTCCTGCCAAAAAGCACGTTCAAATTTGCTTTGAGCTTTCCTTAAGACTTCCGCTAAATGTTGATATGTCGGTTTTTCTTGCACAAAAGGCAAGGGTTCATTTTGTTGTTTTAAGCGTTCGCAAATATCGTAAAACCATACCGCACTTTGATTTTCTAATGGCGAATTTGCACGCTTACCAAGCCAATAAAGCCCTTGAAAAGGAATAAGCAAGGCAAAAAGTGCGGTCAAAATTGCGATAGAAAATGCCATTAAATCATTTTTTGCATAAATCTGTTGCCACAGTATTGCAAATACAGCAACAAAAGGCATAAATTTTTGTGCAAAACTCGTGGCTTTCATAATACGGTTTTCAGGGAAAATAATCCCTAACTTCGCCTCCTGCGGCCAAGTATTAAGATAAATTTGTCCCTGTTTAAAAATGGAAAAAAACGCCATAAAAAACACCTCAAAAAATTGACCGCACTTATCATACGCTATTTTAAGTCTATTTTTAGTAAAAATAGTTTAATTTTTCAAAAAATACGATAAAGTTTGTATTTTTTCCTTACCGATGAATTTATTTTATTCATCAAAAGGTGTATCCTATACCTAATTTTTCAAACCATCTTAAATGATGGATTTCTATTAACCTCAATCAAATATAGGGTTCCTATGTCAAAACTTGTTCTTATCCTTAACTGCGGTAGTTCTTCACTAAAATTTGCAATTCTTGATCCAGCAACAGGGGAAGAAAAATTATCTGGCTTAGCCGAAGCATTTTTCTTACCAGAAGCACGTATCAAATGGAAACTCAATGGAGAGAAAGGTAACGCAGATTTAGGCGCAGGCGCAGCGCATACTGAAGCGCTTAATTTTATTGCATCTAACATTCTGACTGATGAACTAAAAAATTCTATCGCAGCAATTGGTCACCGTATCGTTCACGGTGGCGAAAAATACACCCAATCTGTTATCGTAACTGATGAAGTTGTTAAAGGTATTGAAGATGCTGCACAATTTGCGCCACTTCACAATCCAGCTCACTTAATTGGTATTCGCGAAGCATTTAACGCATTCCCACACTTAAAAGATAAAAACGTGGTAGTTTTTGATACAGCATTCCACCAAACTATGTCTGAAGAAGCATTCCTTTATGCCCTTCCATACTCTTTATATAAAGAACACGGCGTACGTCGCTATGGTGCACACGGCACAAGTCACTACTTCATTTCTCGTGAAGTCGCTGAATATGTAGGCAAACCCGCAGACCAAGTCAATGCTATTATTTGTCACTTAGGTAATGGTGGTTCTGTTTCTGTTGTGCGTAACGGTCAATGTATCGATACGTCAATGGGTTTAACTCCACTAGAAGGTTTGGTAATGGGTACGCGTTGTGGCGATATTGACCCTGCAATCGTATTCTATCTATACAAAACACTAGGTATGTCTATGGAACAAATCGAAGAGACTTTAGTGAAAAAATCTGGTCTTTTAGGTTTAACTGAAGTAACCAGCGACTGCCGTTATGCTGAAGATAACTACGATAATGCATCTAAACCAGAAGCAAAACGCGCTTTAAATGTTTATAGCTATCGTTTAGCGAAATACATTGGTGCTTATATGGCTGTGTTGGGCGATGATCACTTAGATGCGATTGCATTCACTGGTGGTATTGGCGAAAACTCAGCGCACGTTCGTGAATTAGCATTGAATCACTTAAAATTATTTGGCATTAAAATTGATAATGAACGAAATCTTGCCGCACGTTTTGGTAAAGATGGCGTAATCACGACTGATGATTCCGCATTTAAAGCGATTGTTCTTCCAACTAACGAAGAATTGGTTATCGCACAAGATACCGCAAGACTTTGTTTCTAATTCAACAACAAACTGCCGAATTTTTCGGCAGTTTTTATTTATAACATATACATATTAAGGTTTAACTATGTCTCGCACGATTATTCTTATCCCTGTAAGTACAGGCGTGGGTTTAACTAGCATTAGTCTTGGATTAATCCACTCTCTCGAACAAAAAGGCACAAAAGTTGCTTTTATGAAACCCGTTTCTCAACCAAGCACTGGCGAAGATAAATTGGATCGCACAACCTCTATTATTCGCACTAGCACTAGCCTTGAAACTGCCGAACCCTTTATGTTAAGCGTGGCAGAATCATTAATTGGTCAAAATCAGTCTGACGTATTGTTAGAAAAAATTGTAGCTAACCACCAACAATTAACCAAAAACAACGATATCGTTGTGGTGGAAGGTTTAATTCCAACAAGAAAACACGGTTATGCAAATAATATCAACTATGAAATTGCACAAGCATTAGATGCAGAAATCGTATTAGTTGCAGCACCAGCAACTGAAACCCCAACCGAATTAAAAGATCGTGTAGAAGCAGCAGCCTCTTTATTTGGTGGTAAAAACAATCCAAATCTTTTAGGCGTAGTTGTAAACAAATTCAATGCACCTGTTGATGAATCTGGTCGTACACGCCCCGATCTTGCTGAAATCTTTGATTCATTCCAACACAATCATATTAGCGAAACAGAAGTAAACAAATTATTTGCAGGTAGTGCCATCAAGTTATTAGCTTGTGTGCCTTGGAATGCAAATTTAATCGCTACACGAGCAATCGACTTAGTCAAACATTTAGGTGCATCAATCATTAATGAAGGGGAAATCAATCGCCGTATTCGTGGTATCACTTTCTGCGCAAGAAGTTTACCAAATATGGTTGAGCATTTCCGTGCAGGCAGTTTATTAGTCGCTTCAGCAGATCGTCCAGATGTGCTTGTAGCAGCCGCTCTCGCAGCGTCAAATGGTATTGAAATCGGCGGTATTTTATTAACAGGCGGTTATAAAATTGATGCTCAAATTAATAAACTTTGCCAACCTACTTTTGAAAAAGCAAAATTGCCGATCTTCCGTATTGAAGGCAATACTTGGCAAACGGCATTAAGTTTACAAAGCTTTAATCTTGAAGTGCCTGTTGATGACAAAGAACGTATTGAGAATATTAAACAATACATTAGCCAACACTTTAATGCTGACTTTATCAATAATTTAGTTGCAGATTCTAGCCGTTTACCTCGCTTATCCCCACCTGCATTCCGTTTCCAATTAACTGAACTTGCTCGTGCGGCGAAAAAACGTATTGTGCTTCCTGAAGGCGATGAACCTCGTACAATCAAAGCAGCCGTACTTTGCGCAGAACGTGGCATTGCGGAATGTGTGCTTTTAGCAGATCCTGCATCCGTTCAACGTGTTGCAGAAGCACAAGGTGTTAAATTAGGTAAAGGCATTACAATCATTAACCCAGCAGATGTTCGAGAAAACTATGTTGATCGTTTAGTTGAATTACGTAAAGCGAAAGGCATGACCGAAACCGCAGCACGTGAACAATTAGAAGATACCGTAGTGCTTGCTACTATGATGTTAGAAGCAAATGAAGTAGATGGTTTAGTATCTGGTGCCGTTCACACGACTGCAAACACCATTCGCCCACCAATGCAGATCATCAAAACTGCACCAGGTAGTTCAATCGTTTCTTCTATCTTCTTTATGTTATTACCAGATCAAGTACTTGTTTACGGTGACTGTGCGGTAAACCCAGATCCAACTGCAGAACAACTTGCGGAAATCGCAATTCAATCTGCGGATTCTGCGAAAGCATTTGGTATTGATCCAAAAGTCGCAATGATCTCTTACTCAACAGGTACATCTGGTAGCGGTGCTGATGTGGAAAAAGTGAAAGAAGCAACCCGTATTGCGAAAGAAAAACGCCCTGATTTATTAATCGATGGCCCATTACAATACGATGCAGCTGTGATGGAAGACGTGGCTCGCTCTAAAGCACCAAATTCACCAGTAGCAGGTAAAGCAACAGTATTCGTATTCCCTGACTTAAATACGGGTAACACCACTTACAAAGCAGTACAACGTTCTGCAGATTTAGTGTCTATTGGCCCAATGCTTCAAGGTATGCGTAAACCAGTCAATGACTTGTCTCGCGGTGCCTTAGTTGATGATATTGTATACACAATTGCCTTAACCGCAATTCAAGCAACACAATAGTTCATACAAAATTGTAAAAGAAAATACCGCACTTTGCCCTAGGCAGTAAAAGTGCGGTATTTTTTTATAACGTTTTTTTACAAATCAACCAAAATCAAAATTGCGGCTTCACCGCCCCATTCTCTTGGCGCTTGATGCAATGCCCGCACTTTAGGATGTTGTACTAGCCAACGTGGAATTTGTTTTTTCAATGTAAAGGTGCCATAGCCCGTCATGATACTGGCACAATCAATATGCTCATTTTCACAAGCCAGTAAAAGTGCGGCTAATTCTTGCTTAGCTTGTTCACGGGTTAAACCGTGTAAATCTAAAAACAATTCTGGCGAAAAATCTCCACGACGAAGTTGTTTTAATAAATGGGAATCTTCCCCATCACGTAAATATTTCACAACACCATCATGCTCATTCAGTAACGGCTCATATTCATCAGAAAAATAAAATAACGTATCTTCTTTCGCTCGTAATTCTTTCAATTCTATTTTTTTCTGATCACGTTTTTGGTGAGGGGCAACAAAAGTATCTTGTTTCATTGGCTTAATGCCTTTGGTTTCCGCACGGAATAAATCAAATTCGTCTTGCATTTTTTTCTCATTAATTTCAAATTTTGCGTATCATATCATAGTTCTACATTCTCATCTGTGGTATAACTACGCCAAATTTTCATACCGAATTTTATGCTAACTTTTCTACTCACTTTTATGGAGAAATGCGATGGAAACTTCACATAACCAAGAATTAGTTGCAACTATCTTGGAAGATAATGTTGCAAACGAACTGCAAACCATCCAAGATTTTCTGCGTTGGACGTATAGCATTCTCAATCGTTCTGATATTTACTTCGGGCAAGGGCACGATAATCCTTGGGATGAAAGCCTGCAACTCGTTTTAAGTGGCTTACATTTACCCATTGATTTACCTACCGAATTATTTAACAGTCGATTAACCCCATCTGAAAAAGAAACCTTAGTTCAACTTGTATTAACCCGAATCGAACAACGCATACCTGTGGCATATTTAACGAATAGCGCTTGGTTCTGCGGTCACGAATTTTATGTCGATGAACGAACCATTATTCCACGTTCTCCAATTAGTGCTTTAATTCAAGATCGCTTTGAAGATTTAATTTCACAAGAACCAAATCATATTCTCGATCTATGCACAGGCAGCGGTTGTATTGCCATTGCTTGTGCTTATGCTTTCCCGAATGCGGAAGTAGATGCGGTAGATTTATCGGTTGATGCACTTAATGTCGCAGAGATCAATATTTCACGCCATCAATTAGAGCATCGTGTATTCCCGATTCAATCAAACTTATTTGAAAATATTTTGGGACAGAAATACGATCTTATCGTGACCAATCCACCTTATGTGGATGAAGAAGATCTCGCCGATATGCCAGAAGAATTCCATTTTGAACCAGAGTTAGCCTTAGGTTCTGGCAGTGATGGCTTAAACATTACCAAACAAATTTTGAAACAAGCACCAGATTACTTAACCGAAAATGGCGTGTTGGTGTGTGAAGTGGGTAATAGTATGATTAGCTTAATTGAGCAATATCCAGATGTACCATTTGAATGGGTAGAACTTAAAAATGGCGGACTAGGCGTATTTGCTATTCAGCGTAAAGATTTAGTGAAATATCACGATCTGTTTTAATCTTTCAAGTGCGGTTAAAATTCTTATTAAATTTCAACCGCACTTCATTTATACATTGTTATCTTGTTTCCAATTCAATGCCTTCAAATAATTTTTTCACTGAATTGTTATCACGCAAACGCTCGGCTTTTTCTACGACACTACGAATTAAGTGCGGTGAAAAATATTCCATAAAATCGTACATATAATTACGTAAGAACGTGCTATGTTTAAATGCAATATTCGTCATACTCGGGCGGAACAAATGGCTTGCATCAATTAGCACAAGATCCGCATCTAATGCCGTATGCGCCATAGATGCCATAATGCCCACCCCTAAACCCAAGCGCACATAAGTTTTAATAACATCAGCATCGGTAGCCGTAAAAACTATATTTGGTAAAATGCCTGCACTATTAAATGCGTAATCTAAATCAGAAACACCCGTAAAACCAAACGTGTAAGTCACAAGTGGGTATTTGCCTAATTCCTCAATGGTCAGTTCTTTCACTTTGGCAAGCGGATGTTCTGGCGAAACAATCACGGCACGATTCCACCAATAGCATGGAATCTGAACTAAATCATCAAATAAATAAGGTGCTTCAGTGGTAATTGCCAAATCCACTTCACCTGACATTAAAGCATCGTGAATTTGTGTTGGCGAACCTTGATGAATATGCAAGCTCACATCAGGATATTTTTTAGAAAAACGTTCAATCACGCTTGGCAGCATATAACGTGCCTGAGTATTTGTCGTCGCAATACGTAATACACCGTGATTTGGCCGAGTATATTCATCGGCAACGGCACGGATACCTTGCGCTTTAACAAGTAACTCGCGTGCAATTGAGATAATCTTTTTCCCTGCTGGTGTAATTGATTTTATATGCTTGCCATGACGCTCAAAAATTTCCAGACCTAATTCATCTTCTAATAGGCGAACTTGTTTACTGATACCCGGCTGTGATGTGTAAAGTGCATTTGCCGCTTCTGTGACATTCAAATTTTGGTTTACAATCTCAACGATATAACGCAATTGATGCATTTTCATAAAAAAGTCCTTATTTTTTATAACGTTTGTTCATCTCCGAATAACGTTTTACCGCTTTACGAATTTGCCCAGATTTTGGACGACGACTAGCCTGTTTTACATCTAATTTCGTTTCAGTCTCAGCAGGTAATCCCACCAATTCACGTAAATAATTGACGTTTTCAAGATCCATTTCTTCCCAGCCACCACGAGGCAAACCTTTCATCAGTTTGATATTTCCATAACGAATACGAATCAAGCGGCTAACTTGAATCCCTTGAGATTCCCACAAACGACGAACCTCACGGTTACGTCCTTCCATCAAGGTTACGTCATACCATTGGTTAATACCCACACCGCCTGTAAATTTAATTTCTTTAAAATTAGCAGGACCATCTTCAAGCTGAACGCCTTTACGTAAACGCGCTAACATCGCATCATCAACTTGACCAAATACACGCACAGAATATTCACGTTCAACTTCACGGCTTGGGTGCATTAAACGATTTGCTAATTCGCCATCAGTGGTAAAAAGCAATAAACCTGATGTATTAATATCTAAACGCCCCACCGCAATCCAACGAGATCCCGTTAAACGCGGCAAACGATCAAACACGGTCGCACGCCCTTCTGGGTCGCTACGTGTACAGAGTTCGCCTTCAGGTTTGTAATACATTAATACACGGCAAATTTCTTTTTGTGCGTGGCTAAGATTAATGATTTGACCATCAATACGCACTTTCACGCCAGAATGTACGTCAATACGATCGCCTAAAGTCGCAATTTTACCCTCTACGCTCACTCTGCCTGCGGCAATCATCGTTTCAATTTCACGACGAGAGCCTTGTCCAGCACGCGCTAAAACTTTCTGTAATTTTTCGCCCTCTGCTTTCGGTTGATTCGAGGCTCTTACAACAGGTTTCGCTTTTGGCTTAGATAAAAATTTGTTGTCAGAATTAACCGCACTTTTTTTCGTATTTGCTGTTTCTATGCGAGCAGTACGAGATACTGAACGTCTGTCATTTTTAGCTGAAAAATCACGTTTCTTTGCTGAATCTTTGGAAAAGTGCGGTTGTCTTTGAGTTTGTTTTTGACTAGGTTTCATTGTTTTCCTTGAATAATGGAAAGGTCGCTTTCACAAGCGTCTATAGGTTAAATAAAAGGAGCAGTACTTCCACTTCCTTCGCGTAAAATCACTGGCGATTCTTCCGTTAAATCTACCACTGTTGTAGGCTCTTGCCCTAAATATCCACCATGAATAATTAAATCCACTTGATGTTCCAAACGATCACGAATTTCTTCAGGATCGGATTGCGTAGTATGTTCTTCATTCGGCAACATTAACGAACAAGATAAAATCGGCTCGCCTAAGGCTGAAAGCAAATCTAAAGCAATTTTATTATCTGGTACGCGTAAACCAATGGTTTTACGTTTTGATGTCATTAAACGGCGAGGTAATTCTTTCGTTGCTGTAAGAATAAAAGTATAACGCCCTGGCGTATTATTTTTAATCAAACGATAAGCGGTATTATTTACCGTTGCATAAGTTGAAAGTTCCGACAAATCGCTACACACCAAGGTAAAATTATGTCCTTCAGGCAATTTACGAATTGCTACAATGCGATCCATTGCGTGTTTATCGCCCATCATACAGCCCAAGGCATATCCCGAATCCGTTGGATACACAATCACACCGCCTTTTTGTAAAATCTCTACGGCTTGATTAATCAAGCGCGCTTGTGGATTTTCAGGGTGGATATAGAAAAATTGGCTCATGTGTTTCTTCCTTAAAAAATGTGCGCTGATTATAGCAATTTTGTGCTCACTTTATAATGGCGAGCATATAAAAATAAAGGCGTAGAAAGCCAATCTACGCTTTAGAAAACTAAAGTGCGGTTAATTTTTAGATGATTTTAATAGCTTTCTCAAGGCTTCACCAATTTCAGCGAGGCTTTTTACACAGGTCACACCAGCGGCTTCTAACGCTGCAATTTTTTCTACTGCAGTACCTTTTCCGCCGCTAATAATGGCTCCCGCATGCCCCATCCGTTTTCCTTTTGGCGCAGTGATACCCGCAATATACGCAACCACTGGTTTAGTAACATTATCTTTAATGAAGATTGCTGCTTCTTCCTCTGCAGAGCCGCCAATCTCGCCAATCATCACAATGGCTTCTGTTTCGGGATCTTGTTGAAATCTTTCAAGAATATCAATAAAACTAGAACCTGGAATAGGATCTCCCCCGATACCCACACAAGTCGATTGTCCAAAGCCTTCATCTGTAGTTTGTTTTACCGCTTCATAAGTTAAAGTTCCAGAACGAGAAACAATCCCCACTTTACCTTTTTTATGTATGTGAGCGGGCATAATGCCGATTTTACATTCATCAGGCGTAATCACACCTGGGCAATTTGGCCCAATCATTACTACGCCCGTTTCATTTAATTTCTGTTTCACTTTAAGCATATCCAATGTAGGAATACCCTCAGTAATACAGACAATTAACTGAATCCCTGCATCAATGGCTTCAATTATGGCATCTTTACAAAATGATGCTGGCACATAAATAACTGTCGCTGTTGCCCCCGTATTTTCGACAGCTTCACGAACTGTATTAAATACAGGTAAACCAAGATGAGTGGTTCCACCTTTATTTGGCGATACGCCACCAACTAATTGCGTTCCGTAGGCTAATGCTTGTTCGGAATGAAAAGCCCCTTGTCCACCAGTAAAACCTTGGCAAATCACTTTAGTATTTTTATCAATTAAAATCGCCATTAGTGTTCTCCTTTTGCTGCATTCACAGCTAATTCTGCAGCTTGTTGTAAACTCTGTGCTGTAAGAATATTAACGTCGCTTTGCGCTAAAATTTGGCGACCCATTTCAGCATTCGTTCCTTCTAATCGCACAACCACAGGCACTCTCACGCCCACTTCATTTACTGCAGCAATCACGCCTTCAGCAATCAAATCACAACGAACAATGCCACCAAAAATATTCACTAAAATCACTTTAACGGAAGGATCGGTTAAAATGATTTTGAACGCTTCAGCAACCCGCTCTTTCGTTGCACCACCACCCACATCAAGAAAATTCGCAGGCTTCCCACCATAGAGTTTCACAATATCCATGGTGCCCATTGCAAGCCCAGCCCCGTTTACCATACAACCAATATCGCCCTCTAAAGCCACATAGTTTAACTGGAATTTTTCAGCTTCTGCTTCACGGGCATCATTTTGAGTTAAATCTTGCAGTGCTAAGAGATCTTTATGGCGAAATAAAGCGTTATCATCGACAGATATTTTGGCGTCGAGACAAACCAAATAGCCTTGTTTAGTTAGAACAAGTGGATTGACTTCCACTAAAGATAAATCTTTTTCTAAAAACAAACGAGATAAGCCCATAAAGATATCGGTAAACTGTTTGTTTTGCGTACCACTTAACCCTAATTTAAACGCCAATTCACGGCCTTGATAAGGCAATCCTCCAAATAAAGGATCAATCTCGACTTTATGGAGTAAGTGCAGTGAATTTTGCGCGACTTCTTCAATATTCATTCCACCAGCAGGAGAAGCAATAAACATAACTTTTTGAGAGGCACGATCAACAACCGCACTTAAGTAAAATTCTTTATCAATATCGCAAGTTTCTTCAAAATAAATCTGGTTTACTGGCTGACCCAATTTATCCGTTTGAAAAGTGACTAAACGTTGTCCCAGCCATTTTTCTGCAAAAGCTCTCGCTTCCTCTACATCCTGTACCAATTTAACGCCACCCGCTTTACCACGCCCACCAGCATGAACTTGGCATTTCGCCGCCCACTTATCGCCTGAAAGTTGAGCCAGTACCAAATCGACATCCTCAACAGATTGACAGACTGCCCCATTTTTTACGGGTAATCCATAATGCTCAAATAGTTGTTTTGCTTGGTATTCGTGTAAATTCATTCGCGACGTCCTTTTTGGTTATGAAAACAATTCACTCAAGGTTTTAATGCTATATGAACCGTGATTTCTTCACGATCGTGATATAAATGTTTTGCTTGGATATCAAAATTTAAATTCTGCTCAGCCAACATAACAGCCAAGTTTTCTAAACATAATATCACTTCTTGATAACGTTTTTTCATGGGTAATTTTAAATTGAAGATGGTTTCTCGGCACCAACCATTCAACAACCATTTACCAATCAATAACGAAATACGACTTGGTTGTTCCACCATATCACAGACTAACCAATCCACTTTTTTCCTTTTTGGGGGCTGAAATTTAAAACCATCTTCCGCGCAATGTTCAATGCACCCCGTATCATGCAAACTCGCCGCCATTTTTCCGTGATCAACTGCATAAACAAATAAACCTCGTTTGACTAATTGATACGTCCAACCGCCAGGGCAAGCCCCTAAATCAACGCCAATCATATTTTCATTTAAACGTTTATTCTCTTCTTTACGCGGAATAAAAGTCAAAATAGCTTCTTCTAGTTTTAACGTAGATCGACTCGGCGCATCTGCAGGAAATTTTAAACGAGGGATTCCCATAAAATGGGAGGAATGATTATCCACATAAGAATATCCCACATAGCAGCAATTCGGTTTTACAAAAAAACAATGTAAAAATTGACCGCACTTTTGACTCGCCTTTGCCGAAAGCCAACCTTGTTTTTTCAATGCCTGACGTAAAGGCACGGTAAACTTACGACAAAAAGTGGAAAGCTCCTTTGCTTCATTTGTGTCTGCAGTTTCTACAAAAAGCTCGCTAGATTGAGCAAAATTAACTTGTTGTGATAATTCTTCAAATGCCGCCACGATGGGACTAATACGATCAGCGGGATCTAAATCTTCCAATAAATCGGAAATAACCATCATCTGACGAGCAAAAATCAAACGATTAAAAGGAATGTCTCGGGCAAGGCGATCTGCCTCATCAGGTTGATAACATTCAAAAATCACGTAGCCCGAATTATCTTGCACTCGAGCAAAACCAAATACACCTAAATGACTTGCTTGATCGGTAATCTCTGCGGCGACTTCTTTCTCAAAACCTGGGCGACAATATAATGCGAGTTTATTCATTTTCTTCTTGTTTAATTGAGTTAATAATCCACTGACGGAATGCTTGAATTTTTTGGTCATCAAGGCGATCAAGATGATTGACCACATAAAATGATTTTGGATCAGGCAAATTAGTCGGCAACACTGCTTGCAATGAGCCATTTTCAATTTCTTGCAAGGCTAATAAGCGATTAGCTAATACAATACCTTGCCCGTGAATAGCCGCCTGTAACGCCATAAATGTATGGCTAAATAACGGCCCTTGCTGAATATTTAAATCATCTAACTGTAAATGATTTGCCATCGCTTGCCAATTATCACAGGTATGAATGTGAATTAATGTGTGTTTTTTTAAATCTTCAGGCTGAATAATTGGATTTTCTGCTAGCAATTCAGGTGAGGCTAAAATCAATAAATTTTCTTCGCAAAGACGATCTACTTGAAGATTCTGCCAATTTCCCAAACCATAATAAATAGCAAGATCAATTTCTTTATTTAACAAACCTTCATCTTGATCCACGCCTGTTAAACGAACCTCAATTTGCGGATAAAGCTGATTAAATTCACTTAAATGTGGCACTAACCATTGGATACCAAAAGTTTGTGGCACGCTAATATTTAAATGCGGATCCGTTTTTAACGTTAATAATCGCTCTGTTGCTTCATTTAAGCGACGCAGAATTTTATTAATATCAACAAAATAAGCTTTACCAAGCTCCGTTAATTCTAAAGAACGATTCTTTCGCTTAAATAATTCAATCCCTAAAAATTCTTCTAATAATTTAATTTGATGACTAACCGCCGCCTGTGTAACACAAAGCTCATCTGCTGCTTTAGTAAAACTTAAATAACGAGCAGCCGACTCAAAAGATTTTAGTGAATTCAATGGTGGCAAACGTTTATACATATAGTATTTCCATTTATAAAATTTTCGTCTATAATGGACAAGATTTATTTCAAATTAGTTTTTCTAATACCTAAAATAAAAAAACGTCACTTGTCCTTTCCTACCCTTTTCCTTACAATACAACCATACTTAATGATTGGTAATTCCTTACTAGTTAATGAGTTTCAGACTTAAGTATGATGTTGTGTTTGCATATAGTTCGGGAAACCGAACTTGAGTAACAATTTGTTACTCATTTACTTCCTGTATATTATTAAACCGATTTGGTTAAACGCTGCTCTCATTGAGTGGCGTTTTTTTCATCCCGATTTTAGCATAACTATATTGTTATTTCCTGCCCTGTTTCCAAAATTTCATTATTCCTTTTTAGTTGGCTAAAAATTGCATCATTTCGAGAATTTATTATTTAAATCACTTCAGGAATGGTGTAGATTAAGCGAAATTTCATTCAAAAAATAATATTAAGGAAGTAAAATGAAAGACTTAGACTGGAATAACCTTGGTTTTAGTTATATTAAAACAGATTACCGCTTCATCGCTCACTGGAAAGATGGCAAATGGGACGAAGGAAAACTCACCACAGACAATACTTTACATATTCACGAAGGTTCTACCGCACTTCACTACGGCCAACAATGCTTTGAAGGCTTAAAAGCTTACCGTTGCAAAGATGGTTCAATCAACTTATTCCGCCCGCAAGCAAATGCAGAGCGTATGCAACGTACCGCAGACCGTCTTTTAATGCCACGCGTACCAACTGAATTATTCGTGCGTGCATGTAAAGAAGTGGTTAAAGCTAACCAAGATTGGTTGGGTCCTTACGGTTCTGGTGCAACCTTATACTTACGTCCATTCTTAATTGGCGTGGGCGAAAATATCGGCGTGAAAACGGCACCAGAGTTTATTTTCTCTGTTTTTTGTTGCCCAGTGGGTGCTTACTTCAAAGGTGGTTTGGCTCCATCAAACTTTATCACGACTGATTATGACCGTGCTGCACCAATGGGCACTGGTGGTGTGAAAGTGGGTGGGAACTACGCAGCAAGCTTACTTCCACACGAATTAGCCGCAGAACAAGGTACGCCAGAACGTAAATTTGCGGATGCAATCTATTTAGATCCAAAAACTCACACTAAAATTGAAGAAGTCGGTGCGGCAAACTTCTTTGGGATCACAAAAGACAATAAATTCATCACACCAAAATCAGAATCTATTTTACCAAGTATCACTAAATACTCTCTTTTACATATCGCAAAAGAGCGTTTAGGTATGGAAGCTATTGAAGGCGATGTGTATATCGATCAACTCGATCAATTCGTAGAAGCTGGTGCGTGCGGTACAGCGGCGGTGATTACTCCAGTGGGCGGCATTCAACACAACGGAAAATTCCACGTATTCTATTCAGAAACTGAAGTAGGCCCTGTTACCCGTCGTCTTTATGATGAATTAACAGGCATCCAATTCGGTGATATCGAAGCACCTGAAGGCTGGATTGTGAAAGTAGAATAATTTCTACCAATAGAAAAACGAAAGTGCGGTTAAAAATCAACCGCACTTTTTTATTGATTCAATCCCCATTGGCGAGAATCTTTATCAAATTTAACACCTGAATGCGAACCTTCTGCACCGTTAAAATACACATCCTTATTTGCGCAAGCTGAAATAATCAACGCGCCTGCGATAATCAACAACCATTTTTTCATAAGTAAACCTTTTTGCTAAATTAAAAACCTGCGAATTGTAGCACAACGACTTCACATCCAACGAAATATTTCACTTGTCTTGCTAAAATAGAACTTCCCCACTAGAATACCCCCCGTAGTTCGCAAACCTCCTACAATAAAAAACTAGGTAAAATATGAATATTTTCAATCCAAACCACGATCGTAAAGCGATTGTCATCTTTTCAGGTGGACAAGACTCCACGACTTGTTTATTCCAAGCTATTGCTGAATACGGCAAAGAAAACATAGAAGCCATTACCTTTCAATATGGGCAGCGTCATGCTATTGAATTAGAAAAGGCGCGCGCCATTGTGCAAGATCTCGGCATTAAACAAACCTTGATTGATACATCTGTTATGAAAGCTATCACACATAATGCATTAATGGATGAACAGGCGCATATTGAGCAAAAAGAGAATGAATTGCCAAACACTTTTGTTGATGGTCGCAATGCCCTATTTTTACTTTATGCAGCGATTTATGCGAAAGGCCAAGGCATTCAAGATATTATCACTGGCGTATGTGAAACAGATTTCAGCGGTTATCCAGATTGCCGAGATGTGTTTATCAAGTCAATGAATGTCACATTAAATTTAGCTATGGATTATCAATTCAATATCAAAACACCATTAATGTATCTCACTAAAGCCCAAACTTGGCAGCTTGCTGATGAATTAGGCGTATTAGATTATGTACAAAAACATACTCACACTTGCTATGAAGGCATCGAAGGTGGATGCGGAAAATGCCCAAGCTGTATTTTACGCAATAAAGGTCTAAAGAAATATTTGACTCAAAAAGGTAGAAAAAATGTTTAAAATTTCCAAAGAATTTAGCTTTGACATGGCACATTTATTAGATGGACATGATGGGAAATGTCAAAATTTACATGGACACACATATAAATTACAAGTTGAAATTTCGGGTGACTTATATGAATCAGGTGCAAAAAAAGCAATGGTCATTGATTTTTCAGATCTAAAGTCTATTGTGAAAAAAGTTATTTTAGATCCGATGGATCACGCCTTTATTTATGATCAAACCAATGAGCGAGAAAGCCAAATTGCCACTCTATTGCAAAAGTTAAACTCAAAAACTTTTGGTGTTCCCTTTAGAACTACGGCAGAAGAAATAGCTCGTTTTATTTTTAATCGTTTAAAACATGATGAACAACTGTCCATATCATCCATTCGTTTATGGGAAACCCCAGCTTCATTTTGCGAGTATCAGGAGTAAATGTTGATGGAAAAATATCATGATTTTGAACCGAACTTTAACATAGTCGAAATTTTTGAAAGTCTGCAAGGGGAGGGCTTCAATACGGGAATGCCAAGTGTTTTTGTACGATTTGGTAAATGCAATCTAGACTGTCCTTGGTGTGATACACCTTATAATAATTTTAAACGCTGGTCTGTATCACAAATTCTAGAAAAAGTGCGGTCATTTTCGTCAAAGAATATTATCATCACAGGTGGTGAGCCAACAATTGTACCAAAAATTGAATACTTACTTGAGCAATTTAAATCAGATGGCTATTTTCTTGCAATTGAAACCAATGGTCTAAAAGCAATTCCTGCACAAATAGATTATATTGCGACGAGTCCTAAGAGCCTTTATGCTCATAAGTATGAAAAGCGTTGCATTCCATTTGCAAATGAAGTACGTATTGTAATGGACAGTAATATGCCATCATTTTGTGAATTGATCGAGCAAAAAATAAAAGCAAAGAATTACTATCTTTCACCTTGTGAAATTGATGGAAAAATGAATTTACTTGAGACTATCACTTTACTTGGTCAATTGAATCAACGTTCAAATAAACCTAAATGGCAGCTAAGTTTACAAACACATAAATTGATTGGTATTGAGTAATAGAAGGAAATATTATTTTTTGATCAGTATATAATTTAGTATATGACGTTTTCTACTTTAGAGAGTGATCATAATGAAACTTGGATAGCACACTTCTCCCATTCCTTTGTGCTAACCATTTTTTGAAATTTTGTACCATATCTCACTCTTTCTTATTTGTATTAATTATGAATAACATTGAATTTGAGTAACTTTTTAACCTAAAACTTAATTCGGACAAAATCACCGACTATGCGTAAAATGGCGTGCAAGTAGAAGGAAAAGCAAATGTTTATAAAATCATTACAGGAATCCTAGCAAATCAAGTATTGATTAAGTCATTAAACAACATTCCTATACTATTACATCATGGGTATTTTTGGAAAAATGAGAAACCTTGCATTTTAGGAATGAGAGGTAAACGAATTAAAAATTTGTTTATAGATAGTATAAAAATAGCTTTCAAAGCATATGGTTTTGATGTTGAGTTTAAGGATATAGGAGAATCCCGCTTAATATTATTCTTAAAATGTTCTACCCTACTTTTGATATACTCACAAATCTTATTGTTTCACAAGATAGATGAGACTATAATAACTGTAAATTTAAACAGATTAAAGATAGTTTATGATGGATATTTCTGAATTACTTGACGGGCTTAACGATAAACAACGCGAAGCCGTAGCTGCTCCTCTTGGTAATCACCTAGTGCTAGCTGGTGCAGGATCGGGCAAAACGCGTGTATTGACGCACCGTATTGCTTGGTTAATTGCGGTCGAAAATATTTCTGAAGGCAGCATTATGGCGGTGACCTTTACCAATAAAGCCGCAGCAGAAATGCGTCATCGTATTCAATCTACCCTTGCCAAACACGCACAACATCAATTAGTTGGTATGTGGATTGGCACCTTTCACAGCATTGCCCATCGTTTATTACGAGCTCATCATTTAGATGTGGGATTGCCACAAGATTTCCAAATTTTAGATTCAGAAGATCAACTTCGTTTAATTAAACGATTATTAAAATTACATAATTTTGATGAAAAAGCTTTTCCGCCTAAACAGGCTTGTTGGTACATCAATAACAAAAAAGATGAAGGCTTGCGACCAAATGATATTGAAGATTTTAATGATCGCCAAGAACGTGAATGGATTAAAATTTATCAGATCTATCAAGACACTTGCGATCGCGCAGGGTTGGTCGATTTTGCTGAATTATTAATTCGGGTCTATGAATTATTTGAGAAAAAACCATTAATTTTGCAACGTTATCAACAACGTTTTCAGCATATTTTGGTGGATGAATTTCAAGACACCAATAAAATCCAATATAAATGGATCAAAATTCTTTCTGGAAAAACAGGCAAAGTCATGATTGTGGGCGATGATGATCAATCTATATACGGTTGGCGTGGTGCACAAATAGAAAATATCCAAAAATTCTTGAAAGATTTCAAAGCCGAAACAATTCGCCTTGAACAAAACTATCGTTCTACCGCCAATATCCTAAACAGCGCAAATGAATTAATTGCAAACAATAGTGATCGTCTTGGTAAAAATTTATGGACAGAGGGTGAAAAAGGCGATCCTGTGGGCATCTATGCTGCCTTTAATGAATTAGACGAAGCAAAATTTGTCGCCTCACAAATTCAGGATTGGGTGGAACATGGCGGAAAACTTGATGATTGCGCTGTACTTTATCGTAGTAATAGCCAATCACGGGTTATTGAAGAAGCTTTAATTCGTTGTCAAATTCCATACCGTATTTATGGCGGTATGCGTTTCTTCGAACGTCAAGAAATTAAAGATGCGTTAGCCTATCTTCGTTTGATTAATAATCGTCAAGATGATGCGGCTTTTGAGCGTGTAATTAATACGCCAACCCGTGGCATTGGCGACCGCACTTTAGATATATTGCGTAACTTAACACGTGAACGCCAAATTACCTTATGGCAAGCAGTACAAGTCGCAACACAAGAAAATATGTTGGCAGGGCGAGCCTCAACAGCCTTATTACGTTTCCAAGAATTAATTAATTCACTACAACTTGATACCGCAGAAATGCCGCTTTTCGCACAAACTGATTTTGTGATTAAACATTCGGGCTTATATGAAATGTATCAACAAGAAAAAGGCGAAAAAGGCGAAGTGCGTATTGAAAATTTGGAAGAATTAGTTACCGCAACCCGTGAATTTATCAAACCTGATAATGCGGAAGAAATGACCGAACTCACTGCCTTTTTAACGCACGCTTCCTTAGAAGCTGGCGAAGAACAAGCCTCGCCGCATCAATCTTGTGTAGAAATGATGACGTTGCACTCTGCGAAAGGCTTAGAATTTCCTCGTGTATTTATGGTGGGCGTAGAAGAAGGATTATTCCCAAGTTTTCGTTCTTTTGAAGAACCCGGACGTTTAGAAGAAGAGCGTCGTTTAGCTTATGTCGGTATTACTCGTGCGCAGAAAAAACTGACCATCTCTTATGCGGAAAGCCGTCGATTATATGCCAAAGAAGAACGCCATTTGCCATCACGGTTTATCGCAGAATTACCGAGAGAATGTATCCAAGAAATTCGTTTACGAGGGACAGTCACGCGTGCGATGAACCTAGCAAAAGTCGGTTCATTGTCGAATACCAGTGCGGTCGAAAATGAATGGAAAATGGGTCAAAAAGTTAAACACGAAAAATTTGGTTTCGGCACAGTGATTAATGTGGAAGGATCTGAAAATAACACACGTTTACAAATAGCGTTCCAAGCTCAAGGCATTAAATGGTTGATTGCGCATTTGGCAAAATTGGAAAAAGTGCGGTAGAATTCAAGAGTATTATATTTTTTACCGATTAATTTCTTTGAAAAGTGCGGTGAATTTTTACCGCACTTTTATTATCTACGAGTGATGGAATGTTTAAATTTGTATTCAAACGAATCTTAATGGTGATCCCTACTTTTATTGCCATTACTCTTATTACCTTTGCCCTTGTGCATTTTATTCCCGGTGATCCTGTGGAAATTCTGATGGGGGAACGTGGCTTAACGGCAGAAGTACATCAACAAATGATGCACCAATTGGGTTTAGATTTACCTCTTTATCAGCAATATTTCCACTATATTGGCAATGTAATTCAAGGGGATTTCGGTGCATCGTTCCGCACTCAACAACCTGTCCTTACTGAATTTTTTACGCTTTTTCCTGCTACCGCTGAATTAGCTTTTTTTGCGTTATTTTGGTCATTATTAGGTGGAATAATTTTAGGCACGATTGCCGCAGTAAAAAAAGACAGTTGGATTTCTCACACCGTTACAGCTGCATCGCTCACAGGTTATTCTATGCCGATTTTCTGGTGGGGTTTAATTTTAATTTTATATGTTTCGCCACAACTCGGTTTGCCACAAGGTGGACGTTTAGATAATGAATTTTGGATCGATACACCAACAGGATTTATGCTTATTGACAGCTGGCTTTCTGGTATGCCAGGTGCCTTCGAAAATGCGGTGAAATCCTTAATTCTTCCTGCAATAGTCCTAGGCACAGTTCCTCTCGCCATTATTACGCGTATGACACGATCTGCAATGCTGGAAGTATTAGGCGAAGATTACATTCGCACGGCAAAAGCAAAAGGTTTAAGCTATACTCGAATTGTTATTGTTCACGCATTGCGTAATGCGTTAATTCCTGTTGTCACTGTGGTCGGGTTAATTGTAGGTCAATTGCTTTCTGGTGCAGTTCTCACAGAAACTATTTTCTCTTGGCCGGGGATTGGAAAATGGATTATTGATGCCATTCAAGCCCGTGATTATCCGGTATTACAAGGTTCTGTACTGATTATTGCGACGATTATTATTGTGGTGAATTTAACCGTCGATTTACTTTACGGCGTGGTCAATCCGCGTATCCGTCATTAATTGTAGGAGAAATTATGTCTGACACGCCTTTAACTTTTGCGCCAAAAACACCTTTACAAGAATTTTGGTTTTACTTCAAACAAAATCGTGGTGCGCTAATTGGTTTAATTTTTATTTTGATTGTTGCCTTAATCAGCATTCTCGCACCTTATATTGCGCCTTTTGATCCAACAGAACAAAATCGTACCGCACTTTTACTTCCCCCTGCTTGGTATGAGGGCGGTAATCCTGCTTATTTACTCGGCACAGACGATATTGGGCGAGATATTCTTTCGCGTATTATTTATGGAACGCGAATTTCCGTCTTTGCGGGATTTATCATCGTATTACTATCTTGCGCCTTTGGTACCAGCCTTGGCTTGATTTCTGGCTATTATGGCGGCGTGCTAGATACAATTATCATTCGCCTAATTGATATTATGCTCGCAATTCCAAACTTACTTTTGACGATTGTAGTCGTCTCTATTTTAGAGCCATCACTCGCCAATGCCACTTTAGCGATCGCCGTGGTATCGATTCCTAGCTATGTGCGTTTAACTCGAGCAGCGATGATGAATGAAAAAAATCGTGATTATGTGACTTCATCTAAAGTGGCAGGGGCAGGTATTTTACGCCTCATGTTTATTGTGATTTTACCAAACTGTTTAGCCCCTTTAATTGTGCAAATGACTATGGGAATATCCAATGCTATCTTAGAACTCGCGACACTTGGTTTCTTAGGCATTGGTGCAAAACCACCAACACCAGAACTTGGCACAATGCTTTCCGAAGCTCGTGGTTTTATGCAAGCGGCAAACTGGTTAGTTACAATTCCTGGCTTAGTGATTTTATCTTTGGTATTAGCTTTCAACTTAATGGGCGATGGCTTGCGTGATGCCCTTGATCCAAAACTCAAACAATAGGAAAACAGAATGGCATTATTAGACGTAAAAGAACTTTCTGTTCACTTTGGCGATAAAAAAACGCCATTTAAAGCAGTGGATCGCATTAGCTATCAAGTCGCACAAGGCGAAGTGCTTGGCATTGTGGGAGAATCAGGTTCGGGTAAATCTGTGAGTTCTCTCGCAATTATGGGATTAATTGATCATCCTGGACGTGTATCTGCTGAATCCTTGCAATTTGAAAATACTGATTTACTCACTTTAGAGAGTAAAGCTAAACGCCAGCTTATTGGTGCTGATGTTGCGATGATTTTCCAAGATCCGATGACAAGTTTAAATCCTGCTTATACTGTGGGATTCCAAATTATGGAAGCGTTAAAAACTCACGAAGGCGGCACAAAAAAGGCGAGAAAAGACCGCACTTTAGAGCTTTTAAAATTGGTCGGTATTCCTGATCCTGAATCTCGGATTGATGTTTATCCCCATCAGCTGTCTGGTGGAATGAGCCAGCGCGTGATGATTGCGATGGCAATTGCTTGCAGACCTAAATTATTGATTGCTGACGAACCAACCACGGCATTGGACGTGACTATCCAAGCTCAAATTATGGAACTCTTACTTGAATTGCAAAAGAAAGAATGTATGTCCCTAATTTTGATTACTCACGATCTAGCACTTGTGGCTGAAGCGGCAGAGCGAATTATCGTGATGTATGCTGGACAAATCGTTGAAGAAGGCACCGCAAAAGATATTTTCCGCGAACCAAAACATCCTTACACACAAGCCTTGTTACGTTCATTACCTGAATTTGCAGAGGGAAAATCTCGCTTAGAATCATTACAAGGGGTCGTCCCTGGAAAATACGATCGCCCAACAGGCTGTTTATTAAATCCTCGCTGCCCTTATGCCACCGAATATTGTCGCCAAGTTGAACCTCAATTGCATCATATCGGTTCGCGTAAAGTAAAATGCCATACTTCGCTGAACGAGCAAGGCAATCCAGTTGAATATCAAGGAGCTTAATAATGACGAATGAAGTAAAAGAAAATACGCCATTATTAAATGCCATTGGCTTAAAAAAATATTACCCTGTAAAAAAAGGCTTGTTTGCAAAACCACAGCAAGTAAAAGCGTTGGATGGTGTCTCTTTTCAGCTTGAACGAGGTAAAACTTTAGCAGTCGTGGGGGAATCTGGTTGTGGAAAATCAACGCTAGGTCGTTTATTGACAATGATTGAAGAACCAACCAAAGGCGAACTTTATTACAAAGGGCATAATTTTTTAGAAAATGATTCTGAAACAAAAGCACTACGTCGTAAAAAAATTCAAATAGTTTTTCAAAATCCTTACGCATCGTTAAATCCACGCAAAAAGATTGGTTCAATTTTGGAAGAACCATTAATCATCAATACAAAACTTTCCGCCAAAGAACGGCGAGAAAAAGTTTTATCGATGATGGAAAAAGTGGGCTTGCGCGCTGAATTTTATGATCGTTATCCCCACATGTTCTCAGGCGGACAACGCCAACGTATTGCCATCGCTCGTGGTTTAATGTTAGATCCAGATGTTGTCGTTGCCGATGAGCCTGTTTCTGCATTGGATGTTTCCGTGCGTGCACAAGTACTGAATTTAATGATGGATTTACAAGATGAATTAGGCTTGTCTTACGTGTTCATTTCACACGATCTTTCTGTGGTAGAACATATCGCTGATGAAGTGATGGTAATGTATCTAGGTCGTTGTATTGAAAAAGGGACGACAGAGCAGATTTTTTCTAATCCTCAGCATCCTTATACCAAAGCGTTACTTTCAGCGACACCACGTTTGTCGCCAAACTTGCGCCGTGAACGCATAAAACTGACAGGCGAATTGCCAAGCCCGATTAATCCGCCAAAAGGCTGTGCATTTAATCCTCGTTGTTGGAAAGCGACAGAAAAATGTCGTGAAAATCAACCGCACTTGGAACAATATACTGATGGAAAATTAATCGCTTGTTTCCATATTGATTAAATTCATTTTGTCAGATTTATAAATAGGCTCATTTTTTCTCTCGCCAATAGGTTGCAAATCGAGGTTTTCCACTATTCGTAATGCCTCGATATTTATAAGTAATCACAGATCCTATCGGAGGGGGATTTTCTCGTTCGTTTAAATTAAAACCCGAACCGATTTTAAATTCTCCCCGATGATTTTTACAAGTTAAAGCACCCATCACATTTTCAAATTGTCCTTTGCCTTTATGGTGTGCAATAACCGTACATTCTTCATCTCGTGCTGTTTTCAATTTTAAAATTTGTGAGCTTCGCTTACGTTCATAAGGTGCATTAGGGTTACGTACAACAACGCCCTCGCCTTGCAAATTTTCGACTTGTGCAAGAAATTGATATAAATGGGTTTTATCTTTAACAGGAATTTGCTCAATAATTTCAATATAAGTTGTAGGATATTCAAGTAAATAGGCTTTCAATTTAGCTAAACGCTCAAATAAATTGCCCTCTGCATCAGGCACATCAAAAACATACAATTTAAGTTTTTCCCAACCATCGCCTTTAAAAGATTTTGTGATGGATGAAATTTCCTCAAAATGATTTCGCTCACTAAATAATTCGCCATCAATGGCAAAAGGCGGAAAATCCTTAGTGAAATAGGCGGGCGGTAATAAAGGTTGCCCTTGTCGGGTTAATAATTGCTTTCCATCCCAATAACCGCGTACACCATCTAACTTTTCAGACATCACCCAACCCTCTATGGGTTGATTATTATAGGTATGAAGAAGCATTAAATCTGAGTTAGCAAAAGCAAAAGAACTAGCAAAGAAAAGTAACAAAGTGCGGTAAAATTTCATTGTGTTTTTGAAAATTAAAGGGCTAATAAGTTTACGCAAGATAAACATATCTTGAAAAATATCCAACCACTCAAACTTATTTTTTCGATCTAAATCGCAAAAAATCATTATTTCATCGAAAAAAGATGAATTTTTATTTAGGCTAGCGAAGAATCTTCATCTGCTATACAATGCCATCGCGATTTTATTCCCAACAAGGAGCAATCAATGTATTTAGATCAAATCAAAGCAGAACTTGTGGAAGCACAAGATGTGTTAAACAAATTTATTTCTGACGAAAATAACATTAAATTAATTCAAGAAGCGGCATTATTAATTTCCAATAGTTTTAAACAAGGTGGAAAAGTGCTTTCTTGTGGTAATGGCGGTTCGCACTGTGATGCGATGCATTTTGCAGAAGAATTAACGGGGCGTTATCGTGAAAATCGCCCTGGCTACCCCGCTATTGCGATTTCAGATGTAAGTCATTTAAGCTGTGTAAGTAATGATTTTGGCTATGAATATGTCTTTTCTCGCTATGTTGAAGCGGTGGGGCAAAAAGGCGATGTGTTATTCGGTTTATCAACCTCTGGTAATTCAAAAAATATCTTAAATGCTATTGAAGCGGCAAAAGCAAAAGGCATGAAAGTCATTGCGATGACAGGAAAAGACGGCGGGAAAATGGCAGGATTAGCAGATGTTGAAATTCGTGTACCCCATTTCCGTTATGCAGATCGTATTCAAGAAATCCATATCAAAGTTATTCATATTTTAATGATGTTAATTGAGTTTGAAATGGCAAAACAAGCCTAAAGTGCGGTTGATTTCAATCAAGTTTTTAAAATCCCAAATTTTTTGGGATTTTTTATTAATAGCACTTGCATAATTATGCATAAAAATGTAATATTTTTTCATCTTATGAAGCATAGAGAAGAAAAATGGCTATTCGTGTTAAAAATCTCAATTTCTTTTACGGTTCATCACAAACGTTATTTGATATTAACCTTGAAGCAGAAGAAGGCGATACCGTTGTGTTGCTGGGCCCAAGTGGTGCAGGCAAAAGTACATTAATTCGCACATTAAATTTGTTAGAAGTGCCAAAGTCTGGTGAATTAAGTATTGCAAATAATGATTTTAATTTATCCAATGCAATGGCAAATCCCAAAGCAATCCGACAATTACGCCAAGATGTAGGAATGGTTTTTCAACAATATCATCTCTGGCCGCACTTAACGGTAATTGAAAACCTAATTGAAGCACCAATGAAAGTACGTGGTGTGAGTGAAAATGAAGCGAAAACCGATGCAATGGAATTGTTAAAACGTTTACGTTTAGAACAACTTGCCGATCGCTTTCCATTGCATTTATCAGGCGGTCAACAACAACGTGTTGCAATAGCGCGCGCCCTGATGATGAAGCCACAAGTTCTGTTATTTGATGAACCAACGGCTGCGCTAGATCCAGAAATTACAGCGCAAGTTGTAGATATTATTAAAGAATTACAAGAAACTGGCATTACGCAAGTGATTGTAACCCACGAAGTCAATGTGGCGCAAAAAGTAGCGACAAAAGTCGTCTATATGGAACAAGGTAAAATCGTCGAAATGGGATCGGCTGATTGCTTTGAAAATCCAAAAACGGAACAATTTAAACACTATCTTTCTCACTAGAAAATAAGGAACTTACGATGAAAAAAACATTATTAACTGCCATTTTATTGGGATCATCTATTGCTGTAAGCGCACAAGAACTCACTTTTGCAATGGAACCTAGCTATCCACCATTTGAAACCACAAATGCAAAAGGCGAAATTATTGGTTTTGATGTGGATGTGGCGAATGCAATTTGTCAAGAAATTCAAGTAACCTGTAAATTCAAGAGCGAAACCTTTGATTCATTAATTCCAAGTTTAAAAGCAAAACGTTTTGATGCAGCAATTTCCGCAATCGATATTACCGATGCTCGTGCAAAACAAGTGTTATTCTCTGATGCGTATTACGATAGCTCTGCAAGCTATGTTGCTCTTAAAGGCAAAGCAACCTTAGAAAGTGCAAAAAATATAGGTGTTCAAAATGGTACAACATTCCAACAATATACCGTAGCAGAAACCAAGCAATATAGTCCAAAATCCTATGCAAGTTTACAAAATGCCATTTTAGACTTAAAGAGCGGTCGGATTGACATTATTTTGGGCGATACCGCAGTGCTTTCCGATATGATTTCCAAAGAGCCAGAAATTCAATTTGTAGGCGAAAAAGTAACCAATAAAAAATATTTTGGTAATGGTTTAGGTATTGCAATGCACAAATCAAACAAAGATTTGGCTGCACAATTAAACAAAGGTTTAGCTGCAATTAAAGCAAATGGCGAATACCAAAAAATCTATGATAAATGGATGACAAAATAATTTATGTTTTCTGACTTTCTTTCTTTAATGTTTACCGCTGCTCTAATGACTTTAGGGCTTGCGGTCTGTTCATTGCTCTTAGGCTTATTTTTAAGCCTTATTTTTGCCGTGCTTGAAGCAAATCGCTTTGTTGGCAAGCCGATGACAGTATTTGTGGCATTATTACGTGGCTTACCCGAAATTATTGTTGTATTACTTGTCTATTTTGGTTCTACCGAATTAGTCGAAATGCTGACAGGAGAATACATTGAATTTGGGGCATTTGGCTGTGGTGTGTTTGCGCTTTCTCTCATTTTTGCAGCTTATGCTTCACAAACATTACGCGGTGCAATTCAAGCCATACCAAAAGGACAATGGGAATCAGGTGCAGCGTTAGGCTTAAGCAAAAGCTATACGTTCATTCATATTGTTATGCCACAAGTATGGCGTCACGCCTTACCTGGTTTAAGCAACCAATGGCTTGTATTGCTAAAAGATACGGCATTGGTTTCATTAATTGGCGTAGACGATTTGATGCGCCAAGCGGATCTGATTAATACCAACACCCATCAGCCTTTTACTTGGTATGGTATTGCTGCGTTAATTTATTTAGCAGTGACATTAATTAGCCAAGTTGGTATTCGAAAATTAGAGCTGCGTTTTACTCGTTTTGAAAGGGGCGTGAAATAATGTTTCAAGAATATTTAACTGTGATCGCACAAGGGATCCCAACGAGTTTACTCCTCACAGTCGTATCCTTACTGATTGCTTTCTTTTTAGCCTTATTTCTTACTTTTTTACTTTCAATGGAAAACAAATGGATAAAAAGTGCGGTCAATTTATACCTTACTTTATTCACAGGCACGCCACTGTTAGTACAGTTCTTTTTAATTTATGCAGGGCCCGGTCAATTCCAATGGATTATTGACAGCCCATTATGGTATGTCTTATCCAATGCGTGGTTCTGTGCTGCATTAGCTTTAGCACTAAACAGTGCAGCCTATTCCACCCAATTATTTCACGGTGCAGTGAAAGCCATTCCCAAAGGACAATGGGAAAGTTGTGGCGCATTAGGATTAAACCGCATACAAACTTTAAAAATTTTAATTCCTTATGCCTTAAAACGTGCGTTGCCGTCTTACAGTAACGAAATTATTTTGGTATTTAAAGGCACGGCATTAGCATCCACCATTACGATTATGGATATTATGGGTTACGCACGCCAACTTTATGGGACAGAATATGATGCAATCACAATTTACGGCATTGCGGGCGGTATCTATTTAATTATTACGGGCATTGCAACATTATTACTACGTAAATTAGAGAAAAAAGTATTGGCATTTGAACGTTTTGAAGTAAGCAAAGCATAAAGTGCGGTAAAATTTTTAGTGATTTTAAATCCCAATCTCCGTTGGGATTTTTTATTTTGTGATCTTGATCACATATTTTTGAAATTAAGCCATTGGAAAATGCTTATAAAACAGAGCGTCAAAATTATGCTGATTTGGCAGAATTACATAATATTCTTTACGATTTGCCGAAAAAAAAAGAGGAAGTTGCTGGGTTAAAAAGCAATATGGAACAGTTGAAAACCGCAGCTAATCCAAATCAAGCTAAGATTGACAATGCGACTAAATCTTATGAAACAGCTAAAAATGAATTAGTTTCAATTTGGAAAGGCACTGCGGGTTCGGTTTCAGTGGGGAATGAAATAAGAGGCATAACCCGCCAAATTACTGGCGTAGCTGCAGGGACTACTTATCGAGGACAATCTGCCGTTGCAGTTGGGGTTAGTTATACACCTAAACCGAATATGGTAATTAGCCTTTCAGGCTCTGCTGATACCAATAACGGTGTGGGTGCTGCAACTGGGGTAAGTTTTGGGTTTTAGCGTATTGAAATCATCCCAAAATAAATAACGGTGATTGTTTTAAACGATCACCGTTAAATTAAAGTGTTTTATAAAAAAGATTTTTGTATTCTAAAAATTAGAATCCGTAACCCACACCAACTTTCGCACCATAGTTATTAACTTTGGTACTATCAAAATTACCTAAACGATTGTACTCAACTCCACCATTTGCGTACCAGTTGCCATCTAACTTATATTTTGCACCTGCTACAACCCCATATCCGAGCTTAATATCAGAAGAACTTTTAAACTTTTGTTCTGCGCGATTGGTGTATTTAAATTGATTAGTCGCTACACGAGCACCAACATAAGGTTGCACTTTAGAATTCGTGTCAAAATCATATAATACTGATGCACCTAAACCTTGAATTTTTGTGCCATCAACTTTTCCATGATGAGTATAATCACCCGCAACACGTGTATTTCCTACTTTATAACCCACGGATACGCGAGGTTCAACTCTTGTATTGTTACTACCGTTTGCTTTAGTTTGAGATAAACCGATATCGCCCTCAGCATAAATATTCGCATTTGCAACAGAAGCAAAGGCAAATGCACCAACAATAACTGCTAATAAAGATTTTTTCATTGGATAACTCCTTTATTTATTGAATAAATTGGAAAAATATATCACAAAAATTATTCTTCATCATCGACAAAAACTAATTTTCCCTTACATTTTTTACACAAATATTCGATGTTTTCTTTCATTATTTTGTTATGCCGACGAATAGTTAGAAAATGGGTTTGGCAAGCACAACGATATTCAAAGGTTTTACCTTGCACGTTTTTTATATCAAATTGATGGCAAGTGTCTGCGGGAAGCTTAAAAATTTCATTCATTACAAGCTGCCACTCTTTCCCGTGTGGTTTTACGCGACCAAACATTTGATACACAATCAAATGCGCAAGCTCATGTGGCACGACTTGTCGAATAAATTCATCCGTATTTTCTTGCAATAAAGTGCGGTTAAATTTTATTTCATTTTTTTGTAGGTAAGCCACGCCTGCCTTTATACCTCGTAACTCATAATTTACCTCTGGCATTGTAAATTTTCGCTTAAAATAAGCCTCTGCAAGCAGCAAAGACTGATTCAATTTGCGTTGCACTTGCATTTTTAAATGACGGAATGGAATAAGTGATATTGATGTCATCGGTAAAAGCAAAAACCGCTAGATAAGCGGCTTTTATATGATAGAATAACCAGTGGTTGGTCAGGTACGTTATTGCCTGACTGGCGGGTCAGGCAGTAACTCAATCTCGATCAGCTTTGTTTAACAACTCTGAAAGGAGATAGCCTTATGATAAAAATCATCTTAATGATTATTATCGGGTTCTTGTTGCTGTCCTTTAGCTCCCCAGCTTGGTAGCAACCTAAACCAACTAAGGCAACAAGAAACCTTGTTGCCTTTTCAATATAAGCCTTTCAAACTAAAAATTCAAGCCTATTATTTTAAACCTGCCGCAATACGTAAATCTTCTGCGCGATCCACTTTTTCCCAAGGGAATTGCTCACGACCGAAATGGCCATAAGCCGCCGTTTCACGATAGATTGGTTGGATTAAATCTAACATTTTAATTAAGCCATAAGGACGTAAATCAAAAAACTCACGAACTAATGACACTAATAATTCATTTGCAACTTTTCCAGTTCCAAAGGTTTCGACCATGATAGATGTTGGATCAGCCACACCAATCGCATAAGAAAGTTGGATTTCACAACGATCTGCTAAACCTGCTGCCACAATATTTTTTGCGACATAACGTGCAGCATAAGCCGCTGAACGATCTACTTTAGATGGATCTTTTCCTGAGAATGCGCCACCACCGTGACGAGCAGCACCACCGTAAGTATCCACGATAATTTTACGACCAGTTAAACCACAATCCCCCATCGGTCCACCAATAACAAAACGACCAGTCGGGTTGATGAAGAATTTTGTTTCTTTAGAAAGCCATTCAGTTGGTAATACAGGTTTGATAATTTCTTCCATCACACCTTCGTGTAAATCTTTTTGGCTAACTTCTTCAGAATGTTGAGTAGAAAGTACAACCGCATCCACACCAACAATTTTATTATCTTCATATTTTAACGTGACTTGGCTTTTCGCATCTGGGCGTAACCATGCTAATTTACCGCTTTTACGCACTTCAGCTTGTTTTTCCATTAAACGATGTGCATAAGTAATAGCTGCAGGCATTAATACATCCGTTTCATTGGTGGCATAACCAAACATAATACCTTGGTCGCCTGCACCTTGATCTAATGGATTTTCACGATCAACGCCTTGATTAATATCTGCAGATTGTTTACCAATCGCATTAAGCACCGCACAAGAATGACCATCAAAACCCATTTCAGAATGTTCATAACCAATATCACAAATCACTTTACGGGTTAAATTCTCAATATCAACCCACGCAGAGGTTGTGATTTCCCCACCCACCAATGCCATACCGGTTTTTACGTAAGTTTCACAAGCTACTCGTGCTTTTGGATCTTGTTTTAGGATTTCATCAAGTACTGCATCAGAAATTTGATCGGCAATTTTATCTGGATGCCCTTCAGAGACAGATTCAGATGTAAATAAATAGCTAGACATATTTTCTCTCTTCTTCTTTTAAATTTGGATGTATTGACGTATAGACGGCTATAATACGCATTTTTGCTTAATAAGCAAGCGGTATTATGGGTTAGTTGAGGGAGGAATCGCCAACCAATTACGCAAAATTTTCTCGCCAAAGTCTGACATATAAGATTCTGGATGAAACTGGACACTATAAATTGGCAAAGATTTATGTTGCATTGCCATCACCACGCCTTCATCGCAAAGTGCGGTAACTTCTAGGCAATCAGGAAAATCTTCTTCCTGTACGCCCCAAGAATGATATAGCCCGATATTAAATTCAGTTGGAAGATCAAAAAACAATGGAGAATTTGACCGCACTTTTAATGTTCGTTTCTGCCCGTGACGAACATTCTCTAAGTTATACAATGTACCACCAAAAAATTCACATAAGGTTTGATGCCCTAAACACACACCTAAAATAGATTTTTGCTGATAATATTTTTCCAACATAGAAAAAAGTTGTGGATAAGCGCGTGGTATATCAGGCCCTGGCGAAATCAATATATGACTATATTTTTCCGCTGTACTTTCCTTTAAATCTTCCACGTTTAAAACATCATAAGGCACATTTAATTTTCGAATTAAATCCACCAAGTTAAAAGTAAAAGAATCGTGATTATTAATGATGAGTAATTTCATAACAGTTCGGTATTCGTTATAATCAGGTCATTTTACGCAAAATGGCACAAAGCACAATGCAACATTTTATTGAACAGGCTAATCATTATGGCAAACAACGCACGCCATTTTTCTTTCTTATTGATTTTGAAAAAGAAAAACCCTTGATTTGTCCTCTCGAAAATTCTGCACAACAAGGCATTTATTTTGATATTTTAGGCAAAAGAAATTGCACGATTTCTCCACAATCTCTCCCTCTTAATTTCACCAAACATCCAATGCCTTTCTCGCATTATCAACAAGGTTTTGAACTTGTTCAAAGTGAATTACAAAAAGGTAATTCTTATTTATTAAATCTCACCTACCCCACTGAAATTTCAGGTAATCTGTCACTTGAACAAATTTTTCATCAAACCAATGCACCTTATAAATTGTGGTTACAAGATCAATTCGTTTGCTTTTCGCCTGAATGTTTTGTCAATATTCATGACAACAATATTTTTACCTATCCCATGAAAGGGACAATTAATGCCACTCTGCCCGATGCAGAAAATCAGTTACTCACAAATGAAAAAGAACAACGCGAGCATTACACGATTGTTGATTTAATGCGTAATGATTTATCCATGGTGGCAGAACACATTCAAGTGAAAAAATTTCGTTATATCGATCGCATCAAAACACAAAAAGGCGAAATACTGCAAACCAGTTCTGAAATTTACGGAAAATTGAATGAAAACTGGCAAAATCAAATTGGTGATATTTTAGAGAAACTGTTGCCTGCTGGGTCTATTAGTGGTGCACCAAAAGAAAAAACCACACAAATTATTCAACAAGCAGAAAAACAAAAGCGCGGTTATTACACGGGAATTTTTGGCATATTTGATGGCAAAACACTACAAAGTGCGGTAGCAATTCGATTTATTTCTCAAGTAGATGAAAAATTTTATTTTCATAGTGGAGGCGGGATTACCATTCATAGCAATGCGCAAGATGAATATGAAGAATTATTAGAAAAAGTCTATTTACCGATTGAAGGTGCTGATTAATGTATCCTCTATTTGAAACCCTTTGTATTGAAAACGGGAAAATTCAAAATATCGATTTACACCAAGCGCGATATGAACGTAGTTTGCGTGAATATTATGGCAAAAGTGCGGTGAAAATTTTTAATCTTTTTTCCCTTATTCAACTGCCTGAAGATTTACAAAATCAATTAGTTCGCTGCCGCATTGATTACAATGCCGAAACCACACAAATTCAATATTTTGAATACCAACGAAAAATCTACCGCACTTTTCAACCTGTAATTTGTGATGACATTGAATATAGTTTGAAATATTTAGATCGCAGTTTAATTAATACATTATTTGCTCAACGTGGTGCTTGTGATGAAATTATGATTATCAAAAATGGAAAAGTGACAGATTGTTCCATCGGTAATTTAATTTTTCGCCAAGGAAAAAAATGGTACACGCCAGACACGCCATTGCTTTTAGGCACACAACGAGAAAAATTATTACAAGAAGGGAAAATTCAAGAACGCACAATATTCCAAGAAGATATTGTCAATTTTGATGAAATTAAAATCATTAACGCAATGAATAGCTTATAAAAAATAAGCCGACTGATTTAGTCGGCTCTAGTTATCCTATTATTTTTCAGCATTTTTCAATAATTCTGCGTGTGCTTTTTTCTGTTCTTTCATTTTCGTACTCGCTTCACGGCGTTGCTTAGAAAGTTCAGCATTGCGAATTGTATAATCATCCACACGGCTTTCATAATCATCACGCATACTTTCAATAATTCCGCGTACTTCTGCAATAGTCATATCATCACGAATATATTGATTTAAATTATCCAATAACAATATGCGTTTTTGGTTATCGCGAATCTTACGATTATTGTCTTCCATATCTCGTTTAATTCTATTTTTTAAACGATACATACGCACGTATTCCAACACTTCTTGAAAAGATTGTTTATTCACAATTTCCATAACAACTCCCTTTAAAATAAATAAAATGACTGTGCCGTAATTTAGCTTTTTTTTAATCAATCGTCAAAATTTACCCTCTATTTTATGAATGATAGAAAGAATTTTTTTGATTTCAGTAAAAAGCATTGATTATCGATTTTTGTAGTGATAAAAAAGACATCATTATTTTCATAAAAAGCAAGGAAATACAATGTCACAAGTCTTTAATTTTAGCGCAGGTCCTGCGATGATTTTCCCAGAAGTGTTGCAAAAAGCACAAAATGAACTTACAAACTGGCTCAATCAAGGTGTTTCTGTAATGGAAGTAAGCCATCGTGGAAAGTATTTTATGGAACTCGTTACCCAAGCGGAAAAAGATCTACGTGAGGTTTACAATATTCCTGATAACTATCGTGTACTTTTCTTACAAGGTGGCGCTCGCGGTCAATTTGCCGCAATTCCGATGAACTTAATCGGTAAAAAAGGCAAAGCCCTTTATTTAAATAGTGGGCATTGGTCAGCTACAGCGGCAAAAGAAGCAAGAAATTTTGCAGAAATTGATGAAATCACTATCGTAGAAAATGGCGAACAGACTCGAATTACCGATCTTGATTTTAGCCATATCGCTGATCAATATGACTACGTTCATTATTGCCCGAATGAAACTATTAGTGGTGTAGAGATTTTTGATGTGCCAAATGTGGGCAATGCCGTATTGGTCGCGGATATGTCTTCAAATATTCTTTCACGTCAAATCGATATCAGTAAATTTGGGATAATTTATGCAGGTGCGCAAAAAAATCTTGGCCCTGCGGGTATTACGTTAGTGATTATTCGCGATGATTTAATCGGTAATGCACGTAAAGAAACCCCCTCTATTTGGAATTATGCAACTCAACGTGATGCAGATTCAATGATCAACACGCCTCCAACTTTTGCGTGGTATTTATGTTCCCTCGTATTTAAACATCTTAAAGAAATAGGCGGCTTAGAAATAATCGAAAAACGTAATGCACTAAAAGCACAAACTCTTTATGATTATATTGATTCGAGCAAACTTTACCGCAATGTGGTAGCAAAAGAAAACCGTTCAACAATGAATGTCACTTTCATCACAGGTAATCCTGAATTAGATGCAAAATTTGTCGCAGAATCTACTGCTACGGGTTTGCAAGCCTTGAAAGGTCATAAGGTTTTAGGTGGAATGCGCGCATCTATTTATAATGCAATGTCGCAAAATGGTGTTGAGGCACTCATTTCATTTATGAAAAAATTTGAAGCTGAAAATCTTCCTCAATAGGAAAAATATTTCCAATGGGCGTATTTACTACGCCCAAATTTATTTAAAAATACATACTAACCCATATCAATATTTACAAATAACACTATGCAGTACATTAACATTGCCAATCGTGGCGTAAAATCCTTATCACCTTACCAAGCTGGTAAACCGATTGAAGAATTAGAACGAGAAATTGGTATTTCCAATATCGTTAAACTTGCCTCAAACGAAAACCCATTTGGTTTTCCAGAAAGTGCAAAAAAAGCAATTTTCGAACAATTAGATAAACTGACTCGTTATCCAGATGCGAATGGCTTTGAACTAAAACAAACTATCGCAAAAAAATTTGGCGTTCAACCAAATCAAATTACACTCGGTAATGGCTCAAATGATTTATTAGAACTTTTTGCTCACACTTTCGCAACGGAAGGCGATGAAATCATTTATTCACAATATGCTTTTATTGTTTATCCTTTAGTGACTAAAGCGATAAATGCAATTGCAAAAGAAATTCCAGCTAAAAATTGGGGACACGATTTACAAGGATTTTTAACCGCACTTTCTGATAAAACAAAGCTCATTTACATTGCTAATCCCAATAATCCAACGGGTAATTTTTTAACATCACAAGAAATTGAAGATTTTTTAGCAAAAGTCCCCGAAAATGTAATCGTGGTATTAGATGAAGCCTACACAGAATTTACTAGATCTGAAGAACGAGTGGACTCTTTCAGTTTATTAAAAAAATATTCAAATTTAATTATTTCACGCACTCTTTCTAAAGCCTATGGCTTGGCAGGCTTACGCATTGGTTATGCGGTATCTAATCCAGAAATCGCAGATTTATTAAATCGAGTTAGACAGCCATTTAACTGTAATTCTTTGGCATTAACCGCTGCAGTTGCCGTAATGAATGACGATGAATTTATTGAAAAAGTCGCTGAAAATAATCGAATAGAAATGCGACGTTATGAAGACTTTTGTCAAAAAAATCAATTGGATTATATTCCCTCTAAAGGAAATTTTATAACCATTGATTTCAAACAACCTGCCGCACCAATTTATGATGCGTTGTTACGAGAAGGCGTAATCGTTCGCCCAATTGCTGGTTATGGCATGCCAAATCATTTACGTATAAGTATTGGTTTACCTGAAGAAAACGATAAATTTTTCACCGCACTTTCTAAGGTATTAAAGTTTGCTTAATCTATTATTTAATAATGAAAGGGAAACTTATTATATAAAAAACCCGCTTATTGCGGGTTTTATTTTTCCACTGTGATTAAGCGTGCTTTGCTGCCACTTCAGCTAATAAAGTTTGCAATTCGCCTGCTTGATACATTTCTAAAATAATATCACAACCACCAATTAATTCTCCCTCAACCCATAATTGTGGGAAAGTTGGCCAATTTGCATATGTTGGTAATTCAGCGCGAATATCTGGATGTTGCAAAATATCCACATAACCAAAAGGCACTTTGCAGTGCATTAATGCCTCAGATGCACGAGCAGAAAAACCACAAGATGGTAATTTTGGCGAACCTTTCATATAAATAAGAATGGGATTTTCACTAATTTGCTTTTTGATTTTGTCTAAGGTTTCCATAATGTTCCCTATAAATAAACGAGGTAAGCATTTTATCACAAGTTAAAACTTGATTGAAATGCTTGGTTTTATATTCATTTAAAACAAAAGGCCTAAACCGAAGTTTAAGCCTTTTTCTGTATTTAATCTTTCGTTAAACAAATACTAAAATTATTTAGTACCGTTTACCGCGATTTCTACACGACGGTCTGGAGCAAGACAAGCGATAAGCGCTTTACGACCTTTAACTTGGTCACAAGTTGCACCAGTTACTGGGTTTGCTTTACCGTAGCCAGTTGCAGAGATTGCGTCTGCTGCAACACCTTTAGCAACAAAGTAGTTAGCTACTGAATCTGCACGTTCTTGAGAAAGTTTTACGTTGAACGCATCAGAACCAATACGGTCAGTGTAACCAGCAATAGCTACTTTTGCACTTTTAACTTGTGACATTTCGCCATAGATGCTGTCTAATGTTGCTTGTGCTTGAGGTTTTAAGTTTGCTTTACCAAATGCGAAAGTTACATCAGAGTTTAAGCTGAAAGTTTTGCTTACAACTTCAGGTGCTGCAACAACTGGCGCTTCGCCTTGACCAAAACGGTAAGAAATACCCGCATTGATAGAACCAATCCAAGGGTTGTAGTTAATTGCGGTATTTGGTTTATCTTGAGGGCGGTATTTACCTACGCGAGTTAGCCATTGGTATTCTAAACGAACTGCTAATTCTGGTAATACTGCGTATTCTGCACCTACTGCAAATAAACCAGAGGCACGTGCTCTGTGACTATCGATGAGTTTATTATCGTAGAATTTATAGTCAGAACGAACTAAAGCAACACCTGCTTTACCATAAACATCTAAACCTTCTAACACTTCATAGCTACCTTTTAAGCTTAAGTGAGTACCGTGGTTAGTGTGTTTAGCAACAGTTCTACCTTTTTCACGACCTTTGGCACGACCGAAATCGTCGTAACCTAATTCAACCGCTAAACCTAAGTTATTTTGATTTAAAATTTGATAACCACCGAATACACCATAAGTGAAAGAATTACGGTGATAACCTACTTTATGTTCACGAGCTAGAGCACGAAGTCCATCGTGAAAAGATGCTTGACCAGCTTTAACGCCAGCGTAGAAAGTGTTTTCTTGTGGAGCTGCTTGAGCTACTGAAGCTGCTGCTAAACCAGCAACTACTAATGCGATTGCAGTTTTTTTCATTTTGATGTCCTCTATTTAGTGATCGAATAGTAATAAAAAAGTGTCCTTGTTTATACTGAACTTTTAATTAAAGTTACATTCTAAACAGTCACTTAACTAGGGTTTTGAATTTGCCCTACTTTATTACCTTTTGACAAATTCAATTCCTTTGTTTACGCCAAAGGAACGTTCAAAAGTGCACTTATTATCCTATAAAAATTGAAAAGATCAAATTCTTTTGAATTTTTTGTTTATTTTTCATCCAAACAACACACTTTTCTTGACTCATTTACTCCATAAAACACTCCTTAAAAATGCTCAAAATCTAATTCGACATCATTAACGCCTTAAGATATTATCAATAACCTGCCATTTTTACCTTTAAATGAGTTAAATACTATGTTGCCAAGTCTAAATCGCATTCCTCAAATTGAACAATATGTACTTGATTATCTTGATGATCTTCAACACCAACATTTTGAGGGGGATATTGCGACAAATTATTCGGATAGATTAAGTCTGGCTACGGATAACAGCGTTTACCAACAGCTTCCACAGGCGATTCTTTTTCCGAAAACTATTGCTGATATAGTGCGTATAACCAAATTGGCAAATTTACCTGAATATCAATCAATCAGCTTTACGCCTCGCGGTGGAGGCACTGGCACTAATGGTCAATCCATCAATAACAATATAATAGTGGATCTTTCTCGTCATATGACTGCCATCTTAGAACTCAATGTAAAAGAACGTTGGGTTAAAGTACAAGCAGGTGTCGTAAAAGATCAACTTAATCAATTTTTAAAACCACATGGTTTATTCTTTGCCCCAGAGCTATCCACCAGCAATCGAGCGACTTTAGGCGGAATGATTAACACAGATGCCTCGGGGCAAGGTTCATTGCAATACGGTAAAACCTCTAATCATGTTTTGGCATTACGTGCCGTATTAATGAACGGTGAAATTTTAGATACAAGTGCGGTCAATTCTGTTGATGTTTTAGAAAACATTGATGCGCTTGAATTAAGTGAGAGCAGCAAAAGACTCCATCAAACAATCGCGCAACACTGTAAAGAAAAAAGAGCGGCAATCATTAAAGATTTACCACAACTTAACCGTTTTTTAACGGGATACGATCTCAAAAATGTATTCAATGAAGATGAAAGTGAATTTAATCTCACGAGAATTCTCACTGGTTCTGAAGGTTCTCTCGCATTTATTTGCGAAGCCAAACTCAATCTTCTGCCTATTCCGCAGTATCGCACGCTCATCAATATTAAATATCGTTCTTTTGACGCGGCATTACGCAATGCACCTTTTATGGTGAAAGCCAATGCGCTTTCTGTGGAAACCGTTGATTCCAAAGTCTTAAACCTCGCCAAACAAGATATTATTTGGCATTCTGTGAATGAACTTCTTACAGAAGATGAAAAAGATCCAATTCTCGGTTTAAATATTGTGGAATTTGCTGGTAATAATAAAGAAAAAATAGGCCGCCAAGTCACCGCACTTTGTCACTTACTTGATGAAAAAATCGAACATAACCAAGATCACATTATTGGCTATCAAGTTTGTTCTGATTTACCCTCTATCGAACGTATTTATGCAATGCGAAAAAAAGCAGTGGGCTTACTTGGTAATGCAAAAGGTGCAGCCAAACCGATTCCTTTCGTGGAAGATACTTGTGTCCCCCCAGAAAATCTTGCGGATTACATCAGTGAATTTCGCGCTTTATTAGACCAGCACCATTTACAATATGGCATGTTTGGTCACGTGGATGCTGGTGTGTTACACGTTCGCCCTGCACTTGATTTATGCGATAAAGAACAAGTGAAATTATTTAAACAAATTTCAGATGAAGTGGCAGAACTTACGATTAAATATGGTGGATTACTCTGGGGAGAACATGGAAAAGGCGTGCGATCCCATTACGGCGAAAAATTCTTTACCCCAGAACTCTGGTACGAACTTCGTTATATCAAAACCTTGTTTGATCCGAACAATCGCTTAAATCCCGGCAAAATCTGTACACCTTTGGATTCCCAAGAGGAACTTTATTCTATTCTTTCGCCAATGCGAGCTGATAAGGATCGCCAAATTCCTATCCAAGTGCGTGATGAATTTAAGGGTGCGATGAACTGCAATGGAAACGGATTATGTTTCAATTTTGATGAACACAGCATTATGTGCCCATCGATGAAAGTCAGTAAAAACCGTGTATTTTCGCCGAAAGGTCGCGCAGCAATGGTTCGAGAATGGCTTCGATTGATGGCGAATGAAAATGTTTCGCCCGCACAATTAGACTTCCGTAAAACAGAAATAAAACTAACCGCACTTGTGAAAAGACTAAGCAATACGGTTAAAAAATGGCGAGGCGATTATGATTTTTCTCACGAAGTAAAAGTCGCAATGGATACTTGCCTTGCTTGTAAAGCCTGTGCGAGCCAATGCCCGATTAAAATCGATGTACCAAGTTTCCGTGCGAAATTCTTTCATTTCTATCACAGCCGCTACTTACGCCCCGCAAAAGATCACATTGTGGCAAATTTAGAAATCGCTGCGCCTTATATGGCAAAACAGGCAAAATTCTTTAATTATTTTACCAAGCTAAAAGTCACGCAAACATTAGTGGAAAAAACGCTAGGCATGACCGATTTGCCCTTGCTTTCTGAACCCAATTTGCAACAACAGCTGGTAGAAATTCATTATCAAGGCAAATCCTTGGAAGAATTGGAAGGCCTAAGTGCGGTAGAAAAAAACGATATTTTATTTATTGTGCAAGATCCTTATACCTCTTACTATGATGCGAAAGTGGTACGAGATTTTGTTATGCTTACGCAGAAATTAGGCTTCACACCAATTCTGTTGCCATTTAAACCAAACGGCAAAGCAATGCACATTAAAGGTTTCTTAAAACGCTTTAGCAAAACAGCAGAAAACCAAGCCGAGTTTTTAAATCGAATGGCAAAATTAGGCATTCCTCTTGTGGGCGTTGATCCAGCCATCGTGCTGTCTTATCGAGATGAATACAAAGAAGCACTACAAGAAAAACGTGGCGATTTTCACGTTCTCACCGCACACGAATGGTTAAAACAAAGATTACAAAATGCGGATTTACAAGAGAAGTTAAAAAACATCGCCAAAACTGACCGCACTTTCGATTGGTATTTATTCCAGCATTGTACGGAATCTACCTTTATGCCAAACAGCCCAAAAGAATGGCAAGAAATTTTTGGAAGATTTGGACAACAACTTAATGTAGAAAAAGTAGGATGTTGCGGTATGGCTGGTGTATTTGGACATGAAGTGCAAAATCAAAAAATGAGCCGAGAAATCTACGATGTATCCTGGCACAAAAAACTGCATGAAAAAGATCCGCACTTTTGTTTAGCAACTGGTTATTCTTGCCGCAGTCAGGTAAAACGTTATGAACATGTGGTGTTAAAGCACCCTGTGCAGGCATTATTAGAAATTTTAGCGTAATGAAAGGAACATCATGATTTGGCAAAAAAACTTCACGCTCGAAAACTTAAATCAACTTTGCTCCAACAGTGCAGTTAGCCATCTTGGCATTGAAATTTCTGCTTTTGGCGAGGATTGGATTGAAGCGACAATGCCGGTGGATTATCGTACTATGCAGCCGTTTGGTGTATTGCATGGAGGGGTTTCTGTTGCTTTAGCTGAAACAATTGGTTCCCTTGCGGGTTCGCTTTGTTTAGAAGAAGGCAAAACTGCGGTGGGATTGGATATTAACGCCAATCATCTTCGCCCGGTTAGTTCAGGTAAAGTGACCGCGAGAGCCACGCCAATTAATTTGGGCAGAAATATCCAAGTTTGGCAAATTGACATCCGCACAGAAGAGAATAAACTTTGTTGTGTTTCTAGATTAACCCTTTCCGTAATCAATTTATGACAAAATCCGCAAAAATCGGCGTATTACTTGCCAATCTAGGCACGCCAGATAGCCCAACACCGAAGTCAATCAGCCGTTATTTATGGCAATTTTTAACGGATCCTCGCGTGGTAGATTTACCCCGTTGCAAATGGTATCCACTGCTTAAAGCCATTATTTTACCATTGCGTTCAAAACGTATCGCCAAAAATTATCAAGCAATCTGGACAGAACAAGGTTCGCCTTTACTTGCCATTTCACGACAACAAAAAGACGCATTACAAGCCTATTTAGATACGCAAAATATCAATGCTCAAGTAGAAATTGCCATGACGTACGGCAATCCATCAATACAAAGTACGGTAAAAAATTTGCTTAAAAATCAAGTTGAACGAATTATTGTTTTGCCACTTTATCCGCAATACTCTAGCTCAACCACGGGCGCAGTATTTGATGCTTTCGCTAATGCCCTTAAAGAAGAACGAGGATTAGTGCCTTTTGATTTCATCCATTCTTATCATATTGATGAAAATTACATTAACGCCTTAGCAAACTCCATAAAAGTGCGGTTAAAATCCGATGAATTTTTACTATTTTCTTATCACGGTATTCCTCTGCGTTATGAAAAAATGGGCGATTATTATCGTGAACATTGTAAACAAACGACTATTGCAGTTGTTAATAAGCTGGGCTTAACAGAAAACCAATGGGGAATGACGTTTCAATCGCGCTTTGGGCGTGAAGAATGGCTACAGCCTTACACCGATAAATTTTTAGAATCAGCTGCAACACAGAACATTCAAAAAATTGCCGTTATTTGCCCGGGTTTCTCCGTAGATTGTTTAGAAACCATTGAAGAAATTGATAAAGAAAATCGAGAAAATTTCTTAACCAATGGCGGGCAATCTTATCAATATATTCCCGCACTAAATGTAGAGCATACACATATTGAAATGATGGGAAAATTGATCCTAGAAAAACTTGCTTAATAATAGAAATGGTAAAACGTTTCTAAAATCTTCCGCACTTTGCTAAAATCAGCCATTATTTTTTCACAAGGATAAAACATGGCTGATTTTCCTTTTATCGTTGAGATCAACGAACAAAATCTTACTGAAATACTGCAACAATCCTTAGAAAAACCACTTGTCATCAATTTTTACGCGCCAACCCATAAAGAATCGGCGGATTTTTTGGTGCTACTTGAGCAAGTTGCAGAACAATATCAAGGACAATTTATTCTTGGAAAAGTAGATTGTGAAAAAGAGCAAATGATTGCCGCACAATTCCGCATCCAAGCATTGCCAACCACCTATTTGTTTAAAGAAGCACAGGCATTAGAGGCATTTCCAGGCATGCTTGATAAAGCATCATTAATCCAACGATTAAGCATTATTTTACCTAAAGAGGAAGATTTAAAATTCCAACAAGCATTAGATTTCTTGCAAGTAGAAAATTACGAAGCCGCATTGCCATTGTTGAAAGACGCATGGGAACTTTCCGATAAGAAAAACAGTGATGTTGCCCTGCTCTATGCGGAAACCTATATTGCAATGAAGAAAACGGAGCCAGCACAAGAAATTTTAAATCAAATTCCATTGCAAGATCGAGATAGCCGTTGGCACGGATTACAAGCACAAATTGAGCTACAAATTCAAGCAGCCGATACACCTGAAATCCAACAATTACAGGCTGATTATGCTAAAAACCCAACAGCTGAAATTGCAATAAAACTTGCCGTACAACTTCATCAAGCTGGACGAAATGAAGAAGCATTAACACTACTTTTCGGCATTTTAAAAACAGATTTAAGCGCGCAGAATGGCGAAGTTAAACAACAATTTTTATCTATTTTAAGCGCAATGGGCAATGCTGATCCGCTGACAAATAAATTTCGTCGATTGCTTTATTCGCTGCTTTATTAAGCAAAAAGTTTATAATCAGTAAAATGCAACTTATTGCATTATATTATTACTTAACTACAAACAAGGATTCTTTATGTCAGATATCAAACACGCAAAACTTTTAATTTTAGGCTCAGGCCCTGCTGGTTATACAGCAGCCATTTATGCGGCACGTGCAAACTTAAAACCCGTACTGGTGACTGGTTTACAACAAGGTGGGCAGCTGACTACCACAGATGAAATTGAGAACTGGCCGGGTGATTTTGAGATGACTACTGGTTCAGGTTTAATGCAACGTATGTTGCAACATGCAGAAAAATTTGAAACAGAAATCGTCTTCGATCATATCAATCGCGTAGATTTATCTTCTCGCCCATTCAAACTTTTTGGCGATGTGCAAAATTTCACTTGTGATGCATTAATTATCGCAACGGGTGCCTCTGCACGCTATATTGGCTTACCTTCAGAAGAAAACTACAAAGGTCGTGGGGTTTCTGCTTGTGCAACCTGTGATGGTTTCTTTTATCGTAATAAGCCTGTTGGTGTCATTGGTGGAGGAAATACAGCGGTGGAAGAAGCCCTTTACTTAGCCAATATTGCAAGTACAGTGCATTTAATCCACCGTCGCGATAGCTTCCGTGCGGAAAAAATCCTTATCGACCGTTTGTACAAAAAAGTGGAAGAAGGAAAAATCGTTCTTCATACTGACCGCACTTTAGATGAAGTGTTGGGTGACAACATGGGCGTAACCGGATTACGTTTAGCCAACACAAAAACTGGGGAGAAAGAAGAACTCAAATTAGATGGCTTATTCGTAGCGATTGGTCACTCGCCAAATACGAAAATTTTCCAAGGGCAACTAGAATTAAATAATGGCTATATCGTTGTAAAATCTGGTCTTGAAGGAAATGCAACCGCCACTTCTGTGGAAGGCGTGTTCGCAGCAGGCGATGTCATGGATCACAATTATCGCCAAGCCATCACCTCCGCGGGAACTGGTTGTATGGCAGCCTTGGATGCAGAACGCTATTTAGATGCTCAAGAAGCATAAATCTTCTAACCAATTCCCCTCTTTTAACTCTTTTAAAGAGGGGAACTTTTTCTATAATCACGACCAAAACAATGAATAAACTTCGCCAAAAATATTTACAAAAATGGCTTCGCGCACAACAAGAACCTATCAAAAAATTAATGCGTGCAAACATTGTCTTAGCTACGCTTTCTTCATTCATTTTAGTCGCACAAACTTATTTTCTTGCGACGTTGCTCGATAAACTGATTATGCAAAATGTGCCTCGTGATGAACTTATTCCTTATTTTCTCGGGCTAATTATCGGCTTCGGGATGCGTGCTATTATTTTATGGGCACGCGAAAAAATAGGTTTCCAAAGCGGACAATTATTACGCAACCATATTCGTCAAAAAATTCTGGATAAAATTCATCTTGTCGGCCCTGCGACAATCAATCAAAAACCAGCTGGAAGTTGGGCAAGCATTATGTTGGAACAAGTTGAAAACTTACATAATTTCTATGCCCGTTTTCTGCCTCAACAAAGTCTTTCAGCCATTGTTCCAGTGGTTATTTTCATTGCTGTATTTCCCTTGAACTGGGCTGCAGGCTTAATCTTAATGATTACCGCACCGCTTGTTCCTCTGTTTATGATCATTGTCGGTATTGCTGCGGCTGACAACAGCCAAAAAAATATGGATACCCTTTCTCGCCTCAGTGCCCAATTTTTAGATCGCTTACGCGGTTTGGAAACCTTGCGTCTTTTTAACCGCACTTCTGAACAAACTGAGCATATTGAAAATGCCACTGAAGATTTCCGTGAAACCACAATGGATGTGCTAAAACTCGCTTTTCTCTCTTCTGCAGTATTGGAATTTTTTACCTCTATTTCCATTGCACTGATGGCGGTCTATTTTGGTTTTAGCTACTTAGGTCAAATTGAATTTGGTACCTATAATGCACCGCTTACACTTTTCACAGGTTTCTTTTGTTTAATTCTTGCACCTGAATTTTATCAACCCTTACGCGATCTAGGCACCTATTACCACGACCGTGCAGCAGGTATTGGTGCAGCGGATGCCATTGTTGATTTTTTAGAATCTGATTATTTAACTGTACATCAAAATGAAAAAACAATTTCTTTAGAAAGTGCGGTTGAAATTTCTGCCGAAAATTTAGTGGTGCTTTCGACACAGGGTTCAGCATTAACCAAGCCGTTAAACTTCCAAATTCCAGCAAATCATAATGTTGCGCTTGTAGGACAAAGTGGCGCGGGAAAAACTTCATTAATAAATGCGATTCTGGGCTTTTTACCTTATGAGGGCTCGCTCAAAATTAATGGGCAAGAACTTCGCGAAAGTAATCTAGCTGACTGGCGCAAACATATTGCGTGGGTAGGACAAAATCCATTGTTATTACAAGGCACAATTAAAGAAAACTTACTACTTGGCAATATTCAAGCCAACGATGAAGAAATTAATCAAGCTTTAATGCGTTCTCAAGCGAAAGAATTTACCGATAAACTTGGACTTCATCACGAAATAAAAGATGGTGGATTAGGCATTTCTGTGGGACAAGCGCAACGCCTTGCCATTGCTCGGGCATTGTTACGCAAAGGCGATTTACTTCTGCTCGATGAGCCAACCGCAAGCCTAGATGCGCAATCAGAAAATCTTGTTTTACAAGCATTGAATGAAGCAAGTCAGCATCAAACTACACTGATGATTACACACCGAATTGAAGATTTGAAACAATGTGATCAAATTTTTGTGATGCAACGAGGAGAAATAGTACAGCAAGGTAAATTTACCGAATTACAACATCAAGGTTTCTTTGCTGAACTACTCGCTCAACGACAACAGGATATCCAATAATGCGCACATTACTTCCGTTTATACGTTTATTTAAATTCGCCAAATTCCCGCTTATTTTAGGCTTGGTGCTAATGATTCTAGGTTTGGGCTCTAGTATGGGCTTGCTTACCGTTTCAGGCTGGTTTTTAGCCGCTACAGCCATTGCAGGACTAGGCACGCTATTTAACTTTTTCTATCCTTCAGCCAGTGTGCGAGGTTTAGCTATCGGACGAACCGTCATGCGCTATTTTGAAAAAATAGTAACGCATGATGCAACATTCCGCATTTTGTCCAAATTACGCGTGCAAGTATTTGAAAAAATCATTCCTTTAAGCCCAGCGGTATTAAATCGTTATCGCAACAGCGATTTATTAAATCGTTTAGTTTCCGATGTGGATACCCTTGATAGCCTCTATTTACGTTTACTTGCGCCATTTTTCACTGCTGTATTTGTAATCATTGCCATAACGATTGGACTTAGCTTTATCAATATTCCACTCGCACTTGGTTTAGGCTTATTTTTGTTAATTTTATTAATAATTATCCCTACTGTTTTCTATCGACTAGGACAGCAATTTGGCGAACGCTTAATCCAAGCACGTGCGACCTATCGAACCCAGTTTTTAGAATTTATCCAAGCACAAGCCGAGCTTTTATTATTTAATGCGGAAGATAAATTAAAAGAAAAAATGTCAGTCACAGAAAAAACATGGCAGGAAGATCAAGCCAAAGAAGCAAAATTAAGCGGATTTTCTACCGCACTTGTTCTCTTTCTTAATGGTTTGTTGATTTCTGGAATGCTATGGTTTGCAAGTAACGCCAATTTTGGCACAGATGAATACCGCACGGCTTATATTGCACTTTTCACTTTTGCTGCACTTGCAGCCTTTGAGATCATCATGCCACTGGGTGCAGCATTTTTGCATATAGGTCAAGTGATTGCTGCAGCAGAACGTGTGACCGAAATCATTGAGCAAAAACCGCTTGTTGAGTTTAATGGTAACGAGGAATTTGAAACAAAAGTGCGGTTAATTTCTGCGAAGAATTTAAATTTTTCCTATCCCGAACAAGAAACACTCGTATTAAAAAATCTTACATTAGATTTAGAACAGGGCAAAAAAATTGCTATTTTAGGCAAAACTGGAAGTGGAAAATCTTCACTTCTTCAACTTTTAGTACGCAATTATGATGCGAATCAAGGTGAGCTTTTATTGGCAGAAAAACCCATTTCCACCTATTCAGAAGAGACATTACGCCGCCAAATTTGTTTTTTAACTCAACGTGTTCACGTATTCAGCGATACACTTCGTCAAAATTTACAATTTGCAAGTGCGGATAAAATTTCCGATGAAAAAATGATTGAAGTACTACATCAAGTTGGCTTAAGTAAATTACTTGAGCAAGAAGGAAAAGGTTTAAATCTTTGGCTTGGGGATGGCGGTCGTCCACTTTCTGGTGGGGAACAACGCCGTTTAGGTTTAGCGCGTATTTTACTCAATAATGCGCCAATTTTATTATTGGATGAACCAACAGAAGGCTTAGATCGCGAAACTGAACGTCAAATTTTACGTTTAATTCTGCAACATGCCGAAAATAAAACCCTAATTATAGTCACTCACCGTCTCAGTTCAATTGAACAATTCGATAAAATTTGTGTAATTGATAACGGAAGATTAATCGAAGAAGGCGATTACAATAGTTTAATCACCAAAGAAAATGGGTTCTTTAAAAGATTGATTGAGCGAGTATAAGAAAAAGAAAGTTGGGCGGAAACCTTCCCAGCTTCTTCTCGGCACACAGTAATTCCGACTTTGGCTGCTTCCTTCCGGACCTGACCGAGTAAACCAGACACCGTTGCGAGAGACCGAGAAAGTTTCCATTGATATCGCAAATGCGATTGCTCGCTATTATGCAGAATTTATTGCCCTATTGCAAAGACTAATTCAAAAGTGCGGTGAATTTGGCGAGAATTTAAGCCACATTTTCAGGATTGTTATGAAATGAACTACCTCCAATACTACCCGACCGATGTTATCAATGGCGAAGGTACAAGATGCACACTTTTCGTCAGTGGCTGTACGCACGCTTGCAAAGGTTGCTACAACCAAAAAAGTTGGTCATTTTCAGCGGGTGTATTATTTGATGACGTAATGGAACAACAAATCATCAATGATTTAAAAGACACACGCATTAAACGCCAAGGTCTGACGCTTTCAGGTGGTGATCCACTTCATCCCCGTAACGTAGAAACATTATTGCCCTTTGTGCAACGTGTAAAACGAGAATGCCCCGATAAAGACATCTGGGTTTGGACGGGTTATAAGCTAGATGAATTAGACAAACAACAACGTGCAATGTTGCCTTATATTGATGTGTTAATTGATGGGAAATTTATTCAAGAACAGGCAGACCCAAGTTTAGTTTGGCGAGGTTCCGCAAACCAAATTATTCATCGATTTAAGTTATAAAACACTGAAAAAAACCACCGCACTTTTTAGTCAAAAGTATTGAGCGATAAAAAATCTGCAACTGAATTCTCAACTGCAGATTTTTTTATTGATTTCCAGTTACTTATTTAGCAAGCGATCCGTAATCGTGCCTGCCACCATGGCACCGTTTACGTTAAGTGCGGTACGTCCCATATCGATGATCGGTTCGATGGAAATGAGTAAACCGACTAATTCCAGTGGTAAACCTAACGTAGATAGCACGACGATAGCGGCGAATGTGGCTCCGCCACCTACGCCTGCGATACCGAATGAAGAAATGGCGACCACGGAAATTAAGGTTAGAATGTAGCTGAAGCTAAAAGGGTCAATGCCGACCATTGGGGCGACCATCACAGCAAGCATCGCTGGATAAATGCCGCCACAGCCGTTTTGTCCGATAGTGGCACCGAATGTGGCAGCAAAGTTGGCGATGACATTGTTGTTACCTAATTTTGCGGTTTGCGTTTCAATATTTAACGGAATTGTCGCCGCACTTGAGCGAGATGTAAACGCAAAACTTAAGGTTGGCAACACTTTTTTGTAGTAATCCACAGGATTGACTTTAACGAAGAACAATAAAATGCCGTGAACCACAAACATTAAGGCAATAGCAGCGTAAGAAGCCACAATAAAATTGCCCAAATTGACAATATCCGCCCATTTTGAGGTGGCAGCCATTTTAATCATCAACGCAAACACGCCGTAAGGGGTTAAGCGAATCACAAAACGCACCAAACGCATCACTAATTTGTTTAAAGTTTCTACACCTTGTGCAATTCGTTCGCCAAGTGCTTGATCTTCTTTGCCTAAACTCAAAGCCGCCACGCCAAGTAATGCTGAGAAAATTACGACACTAATAATGGACGTTGGGTTGGCACCCGTGAGATCAGCAAAAGGATTTTTCGGAATAAAGGACACCAACATCGCAGGCACAGTTAAATTGGACACTTGCCCTGCTTTATCTAACACTTTGCCTTGAGCCGCTAATTCACGATCGCCCAAGATTAATCCTGCCGCCGACACATCAAATAAATGCACCATCGCAATCCCAATTGCAGCGGAAATGGCGGTGGTAATCAGCAAGGTGGATAACACGCCAACGCTGACTTTGCCCAATGATCTGGTTTGATTGATACGAGCGATAGCAGATAAAATCGACACGAACACCAACGGCATCACGATCATCTGCAATAAACGAACATAACCGTTACCGACCACATTGATCCAATCTAAAGTTTTGTCTAACAAAGGTTTTTCAAAAGCGGATTGCAATACCGCACCAAAAAGCAAACCGAGCAATAAACCGATAAATACCGTTTGCCCTAATTTTTCGGTTTTGCGATATAGCTGTGCTAACAGCAATAAAAAAGCAATAAATATCGCCAAATTGACTAATAACATAAAAAATCTCCAAAACTGATTAAAGTGTTTGGAGACTATCAACTTCAGCAAAAATAACAAGTTTTCTTTCGTTATATTTTATACGTTTTGGTAATTAAAATGCGGCTGCAGTGGCTAGCACGCCTGAATAAACTAAATAGCCGCCGAAAAATAAGAAAATTGCCCCTGCAAGATTATCAATATAACGGCTGTATTTGCTGTAAAAAGATTTAGCAAGTGATCGAAAAAATAACAATGAAATGAAATGAAATGAAATGAAATGAAATAATATAAAAAAGTTCGGCTAAAAATTCATTTAAAATTTCAACCGCACTTTTCAATAAAATCAAATTATTCTTCTAAAACAACTTTACCGATATAGCCTAAATTACGATGGCGTTGCGCGTAATCGATACCATACCCCACCACAAATTCATCAGGAATTTCAAAACCAACCCATTCAACAGGCACTTCCACTTCGCGGCGAGAAGGTTTATCAAGTAACGTACAAATTGTAAGGCTCGCAGGCTCACGTAAATTCAAAATATCACGCACTTTTTCCAAGGTATAACCCGTATCAATAATATCTTCCACAATTAAAACGTGTTTACCTTTTATATCGCCGTCCAAATCTTTGGTAATACGAACGTCGTGATTCGTGGTCATACCTGTGCCATAACTTGAAGTTGTCATAAATTCAATTTCCACAGGTAAATTTATCTGACGAACGATATCCGCCATAAACATAAAGGAACCACGTAAAAGCCCTACGACAACAAGGCTATCGATCTGTTTTTCTTGATAAAATTTTGTAATTTGAGCACCTAATTCAGCAATACGCGCATGAACATCATTCTCTGAGATTAAAACATCTACGTGGTGTTTTTTCATTGTGTTTCCTTATGAAATGATAGGGGATAAAATCGTTTGCTATTTTACAAAAAAAAGGCTGAAGTTTAAACCTTCAGCCTTTGTATTCCTGCCCTACATTAGCCCACGAGTTTGTTATATCCCGCGACACCACGTTTTTAATTAGTTGTAGGGTGGGCTAAAGCCCAGCCTATAAACTGAAAAACTTCCTTTGGCGAATAAAAAATCAAAAAATAAAAAAGACTGAAGTTTAAACCTTCAGCCTTTTTGAACCCTAACGAATTTACTTTCTACTCTACCTGTTGGAGCAACCTGCAATCGCTTAACAGATGTGTGTATAGTAACAGATATTTATTCATTGTCAATAAGAATTATTCTCAATTTCAAAAATATTCTTAATTTCCTGAAATTTTCATTTTATCTAACAAAATAGAACCCGTTTGAATGTTAGAACGATGCTCTATATCATCGGCTACAGCAACCATATTTTTCAGCATATCTTGTAGTTGCCCTGCAATGGTAATTTCAGCCACTGGATACTGAATTTCACCATTTTCCACCCAAAAACCTGATGCACCACGGGAATAATCGCCTGTAACGATATTGACACCTTGTCCCATCACATCTGTTACTAACAATCCCGTTCCCATTTGATGTAAAAGTGCGGTCAATCCTCCCGTTAAATTTGGCTTAACAAGCCAGTTGTGAATGCCTCCAGCATGCCCTGTACTTGGCATACCAAGTTTTTTACCACTGTAGCTTGTCACTAAATAAGTTTGTAATATCCCGCCTTCAACAATTTCACGATCTTGCGTACGAACACCTTCACTATCAAAAGGCGTTGAAGCCAAACGACGTAATAAATGTGGTCTCTCACTGATATTGAACCAATCTGGTAAGACCTGTTTGCCTAAATGATCGAGCAAGAAACTCGATTTTCTATATAAACTGCCACCACTTATTGCAGCGGCAAAGTGAGAAATAAGACCAGTTGCAACATCATTTAAGAAAATGACAGGCACTTCTCGTGTACTCAATTTTTGAGGATTTAAACGAGAAACGACTTTCTTTGCACAATTTTCTCCGACCCAAATTGGCGATTGGAGTTTGTCGAATTCACGAGAAATTGTATATTCGTAATCATTTTCTAAGGCAGCTTCTACGCCACCAATAACCGAACAAGATAAAGAATAACGGCTTGATAAATAACTTTGCAACATACCGTGACTATTACCATACACTTTCACGCCTGTATGTGAATTAAAACTTGCGCCATTACTATTTATAATACGTTCATCCGCCTCTAAAGCCGCCTTTTCAGCCTGAAGTGCAAGTTCTGTTGCTTTATCAACATCCACATCAGCAGCATGATAAAGCTCTAAATCAGGCGCATCAAAAGCCATTAGATCTTTATCAGCCAACCCTGTGCAATCATCAGGCGAGGTGTATTTTGCAATAGCAAGTGCGGCTTCCACTGCATTTTTAATTGCGCTTTCGCTTAAATCGGAAGTCGAGGCATTGCCTTTTTGTTGCCCCATATAAACAGAAATCCCCAATGCACCATCATTAGTAAATTCTACGTTTTCAATTTCTTGCAAACGAGCAGATACAGATAAACCGCTCACTTTAGTGACCGCGACTTCTGCACTCGCGCCAGCTTTCGTTGCTAACGCCACTGCAAAACTGACGGCTTGACGTAATTCTTGTTCTTGTGCTTTTAAAAGTGCGGTTGAATTTTCAGCTGTTTTCATTATTTTTTCCTATTAAAAATTTTCAACATTTTATCTTATTTTCAAAGTTTATGGTAAAATGTGCACCAATTTTTATAAAGGATAAAAAATGGCAAAACGTAAGAAAAAAGAAGTTTTCGATTGGGAAGATGAAGATCAAGAAGAAATTATTTGGGTGAGTAAAAGCGAAATCAAACGCGATGCGGAAGATTTAAAACAACTTGGCGAAAAGATTGTCAATTTAACCAAAGCTAATCTTGCCAAAATCCCACTTGATGAATCCTTACTTGATGCCATTGAACTTGCACAGCGTTTACAAAAAGAAGCTCGTCGCCGTCAATTACAGTATATCGGCAAATTATTTCGAGGAATTGATGTTGAACCCATTCGTGAAGCCTTAGATAAAATTGAAAATAAGCATAACCAACAACAAGCTATGCTACATAAAATCGAAAAAGTGCGCGATGAATTGGTGGAAAAAGGCGATGTGGCTTTAACAGATTTATTAAATGATTATCCTAATGGCGATCGTCAGCAACTACGCAATCTGATTCGTTCTGCACAAAAAGAACTGGAGCAAAATAAACCATCGAAAGCCTATCGAGAAATTTATCAAATGCTCAAGGTATTAATGTTGGAAGATTAAAAACATTGAAATTTTCATCCGCACTTTGTGGATAAGTGATTGAAATAAAAATGAATATTCGTTGGAATGTAATTTTGGGCGTTATCGCACTTTGTGCTTTGGCGTGGTTTTATTCCTTAAATCAGGAAACCGCAGATTTATCTGAACTGGTGAAAAAGCCAGATAGTCCTGATTATGTGGGTTATAAAATGGAAACTACGGTTTTTTTCCCTGATGGTAAAAAACAATATTTGGCTTTATCCGATAAAATTGAGCATTATACAGTCAATGAACAAACCCTTTTTACCGCGCCTTTAGTTTATTTATATCCCACAACATCAAATGAAAAGGAAGAGGAAAAAAATGCCAATCAAAATGTAGATTTTTTTAGCACACAAAGCTGGAAATTAAGTGCAAATCAAGCAAGATTGACAAAAGATCAAATATTGTATTTAGAGGGTAATGTCGTCGCGCAAAATTTAACATCAGATTCACGTTTGCAACGCATTGAAACAGAATCAGCGGTCGTCAATTTGAAAACACAGGATATGACTTCCGAAACACAGGTTAAAATTAAGGGTAAAAATTTTAGTTCTACAGGATTAAAATTAGTCGGAAATTTACGCCAACAAGTGGCGACATTAAAGGAACAGGTAAAAACATATTATGAAGTTAGTAAGCAATAAAATTCTTTTTCTTGCAACGATGGTATTAGCATCAAGTTCAGCTTTTGCATTGAAAGGTGATGTTAATCAGCCGATAAATATTGTTTCGGATAATCAATCCTTAGATATGGAAAAAAGTGTAGTGACATTCACAGATAATGTGGTAATTACACAGGGGTCTATTGTTATCAAAGCAAATAAAGTTGTCATCACTCGTCCTGCTGAAAAATCAGGGAAAAAAGAAACTGTAGAAGCATTCGGCACGCCAGTCACATTCCATCAACAGTTAGATAATGGTAAGCCAGTGGATGGAAAAGCAAATAAAGTTCATTATGATCTTGGTAACGAATTTTTAACATTAACTAACAATGCCGAATTAAAGCAGCTTGATAGTAAAATTAATGGCAGTGTTATTACCTATGATGTGAAAAAACAACAACTTAAAGCTAATGGTAATGGAAAATCACGGGTAACAACAGTTCTTATTCCATCTCAATTACAACAAGCTAAAGGGAAGTAATCTATGTCAATTTTGACTGCAGAGAATTTAGCTAAAAGCTACAAAAGTCGTAAAGTTGTTTCGGATGTCAGTTTAACTGTAAACTCTAATGAAATTGTTGGTTTACTCGGGCCAAACGGTGCAGGTAAAACAACAACTTTCTATATGGTCGTTGGGCTTGTTCGCCAAGATCAAGGTAAAATTGTTATTGATGGCGAAGATATTAGTTTGCTCCCAATGCATAATCGTGCGCAACGTGGCATTGGTTATTTACCGCAAGAAGCCTCGATTTTTCGCCGTTTGACTGTCTATGAAAATTTGATGGCGGTATTGGAAATTCGTAAAGATTTAACCCTACAACAACGTCGCGAAAAAGCAGATGAATTAATTGAAGAATTTAACATTAGTCATATTCGAGATAATTTAGGGCAAGCCTTATCAGGCGGAGAACGTCGCCGTGTAGAAATCGCACGAGCCTTAGCAGCAAATCCAAAATTTATTCTATTAGACGAACCTTTTGCTGGTGTAGATCCTATTTCTGTGAGCGATATTAAGAAAATTATTACTGATTTGCGCAATCGTGGATTAGGTGTATTAATTACTGACCATAATGTTCGTGAAACCCTTGATGTTTGCGAACGTGCTTATATTGTTGGCGCAGGTAAAATTATCGCAACAGGCACACCAGAACAAGTGATGAACGATGAACAGGTTAAACGCGTTTATCTTGGCGAACAATTCAAATTATAAAAATGAAAATAACTGAACTATTAAGCCCTGAAAATATTCGTCAGGGCGTTAGTTTTTCTAGCAAAAAACGATTATTTGAGTCTATTGCGCATTTTGTAGAAGAACAAATCCTTGCAGAACAAGGCGAACAAGCCTGTTTTGAATGCCTTTTTGAACGTGAAAAACTGGGGAATTCTGGTTTAGGAAATGGGATTGCAATGCCAAAAGCGAAAATCCCCGTAATAGTATCAGATAAAACAATTGCAGTGTTTATGCAACTCGATAATCCGATTGATTACGATGCTTTTGATGGTAAACCAGTGGATTTAATCTTTGCCTTGCTGATTCCAGAAAATCAATGTGAAACCTACATTCCAATTTTAGCATCATTAATAGAAAAACTGACTGATAAAAATGTGTTGAAACAATTACGATCAGCCAAAAGTGCGAATGAAATTTGGCAAGTTTTTGAAATTACCGATCAATCAGAAACGACACTTGAAGAAGTGAAAGAATAATTACAGTGGGGAAACTTATGGAAATTATCATTATTAGTGGACGTTCTGGCGCAGGAAAATCTGTAGCCTTACGAGCATTAGAAGATGCCGGATATTATTGTGTTGATAATATTCCTTTAGATTTGCTTCCTCAATTGACTGATATTCTATCTCAATCCCAATCATCTGTCGCCATCAGTCTTGATATTCGTAATATTCCAAACTCCGCTCATTCTCTTAAGCAAACCCTTTCAACATTACAAAAGCATCATCAGATTAAAATCATTTTCTTAGAGGCTGATCGTGCCACCCTGATTCGCCGATATAGCGATTCACGCCGTTTGCACCCGCTTTCATTAAAAGATTTATCTCTTGAAGCCGCAATTGATGAAGAATATTGCTATCTTGAACCATTGATTCAACACGCAAATCTTATTCTTGATACCACCCATCTTTCTACGCATAGTCTTGCAGAGCGATTACACGAATTTTTACGCGGTAATAGTGAAAAAGAATTAAAAATTATTGTTGAATCTTTTGGTTTTAAATATGGGATTCCTTTAGATGCGGATTATGTTTTCGATGTACGATTTTTACCTAACCCCCATTGGGATCCAACATTACGCCCAATGACTGGATTAGAAGCCCCTGTCGCAGAATTTCTAAATAGTCATACAGAAGTCAATGAATTTATTTATCTCACTCGTCATTACATTGATACTTGGTTGCCGATGTTAGAAAAAAATAACCGTAGCTATTTGACGATTGCCATCGGATGTACTGGGGGAAAACATCGCTCCGTTTATATTGCCCAGCAATTAGGCGAATATTTTCAAGCCAAAGGAAAAACGGTGAAAATTCAACATAAATCTTTAGAACGGAACAAAAAAATATAAAAAGTGAGGTCATAAAAACATTATTTTTATTGACCGCACTTTTTTATACACTCACAGGCTTTACAATCTCACTAGGATAACAGCCTAAAATCTTTAAGTAATTACTATAATTTTTTAGTTCTTCCAAAGCCTGTTTTGTATCTGGATGATGAATATTTGCTTCAATTTCTAGATAAAACATTTCTTCCCAAGGCTTACCATAAATCGGTCGAGATTCCAGTTTTGTCATATTGATTTGATGCTTTTTAAACACCAATAAAGCATCCACTAACGCACCAGCTTGCTGTGAAGTTGTCATTAATAATAAGGTCTTTGTGGGAATCTGTGATGAAACTTCGCGAGGCTCTTTAGCCACCACAATAAAACGCGTAATATTGTTCTCTTGATTAGCAATATTAGTTTTTAATACACTAAGTCCATACAATTTTCCACCGTCTTCATTGCCCAATGCTGCAATATTAGGTTTATTCAAACTTGCGACTAATTGCATTGCGTGTGAACTACTTTCGCAATATTCAATATGCACGCGATCAAGGCTATGAATAAATTGACTACATTGTTGAATCACTTGAGGATGACTATACAACGTATCAATTTGGTTCAAATCTGTCTTATCATTGACAAGTACGCAATGTTTGATTGGATATGCCAACTCTCCCACTAATGATAAATCAGTATGCTGAAGTAAATCATAAACTTCATTAATTGCACCCGATGTTGTATTTTCTAAAGGTAACACACCAAAGTCAGCTTCTTCAGTCTGAACTTTTTCAAATACTTGCTCAAAAGACTGACATCCTAGTTCTACAAATTGTTTTTGATAACGAGCAGCATAACTACGTGCAGCTAAATTAGAATAAGAACCTCGTTTACCTAAAAAAGCGATATGTAAATTTTGATTACGTTGTTCATTAAGTTTATTCTGCAAATAGACTTGCTGGGTCAATACCGAGTCTTCAATGATTTTTTGGAAAATTGAAGTGATATATTGTGCTTCAAGCTGATAATTTTCATTTTCTGCAAATTGCACTAGTTCTTGTAAAAGTTGCTGTTCTCGCTCTACATCACGTAAAGATTTTTGCGAGATCTCTTTACTTCTCACTACATCGAAAGCTAAACGATGACGCTCAGAAAGTAATTTTAATAAACTACGATCTATTTGCGTAATTTGTTGGCGAATGTCAGATAATTCTAATGCCATAATGCTTCCTTATAAAAAATCCCACGAAATTGACCGCACTTTTAGTACATTCGATATTTAAGCACGAGATGAAATAAAAAAGCTATACTTCCCACCAGAAATATAGCTTTTTCAACAATAAAACAATTAAATAAGCACTTGCACTGGAGCTACATACCCTTGTGGCACTTGCTCTTTATCTTCAAAGGTTACAAATTCCCACGCTTCTTGATTTGCTAAAACAGCACGAAGTAACTTGTTATTTAAACCGTGACCTGATTTATAGGCTTTAAAATCACCGATAATGTTATAACCAGCCATATAAAGATCACCAATTGCGTCTAACATTTTATGACGAACAAGTTCATCTTTAAAACGTAAACCATCTTCATTTAAAATTCTATAATCATCAAGAACAATCGCATTATCAAGGCTACCACCTAATACTAAACCTTGAGATTGAAGATATTCAATATCTTTCATAAAGCCAAAAGTTCTTGCTCGGCTAATTTGATGAACAAATGCTTGGGCAGAAAAATTCATTTCATAGTTACGTACATCTTTGCCAATCGCAGGATGGTCAAAATCAATAGTAAAATCTAAACGAAAACCATTGTAAGGCTTAAATTCAGCCCATTTATCGCCATCTTCAACTCGAACATATTCCTTAATACGAACAAATTTTTTCGCTGCATTTTGTTCTTCAATTCCCGCATCTAACAACAAATAGATAAACGGACTAGCACTACCATCCATAATTGGAATTTCAGGAGCATCAACTTCAATAATAATATTATCAATACCAAGCCCTGCCAAAGCTGCATTTAAATGCTCGACGGTAGAAATACGCACACCTTGTTCATTAATTAGTGCGGTACAAAGCATTGTATCACGCACTGAATTAGGATCAGCAGGGAATGCCACCGCAGGGTTTAAATCTGTACGATAATAAACAACACCAGTGTTTGGCATAGCTGGGCGCAAAGTTAATGTCACTTTTTCACCGCTATGCAAGCCAACGCCTGTAACTTTAATACTTTGTTTTAATGTTCTTTGTTTAATCATTCTACTACCTTCATTTACTAGGTATTTTCCGAAACTTATTAATTTTCTTCACGCTGTGCAGGATTAAAGAAATTATTTTTCTTAAATGCTTCCAAGCGATCTGTAATCGGTTTATCTAACGGCCGTTGATATTCTTCTGATGCAGCTCTTGACACTTCAACAGATTCACGACGATGAAGTTCAGGAACAATGTTTACACGTCCTTCACCTTCAATATTCTGCGTAGAAAGCCCTTGACGAACAACCTGAATTGGTTCATTTCCTGCAATTTCACCGAGACCAGTTGCCACAATAGTTACACGAATTTCATCGCTCATCTCAGGCACTAAACTCGTACCAACAACAACTGTAGCTTCTTCAGAAGCAAAACTACCTATTGTCTCACCTATAATGTTAAACTCTTCAAAAACTAAATCCATTCCAGCAGTAATATTAACTAAAATTCCTTGAGCGTTAGAAAGATCGATTTTTTCTAGAAGATCATTGCGTACTGCAAGACGAGCTGCCTCTTCTGCTCTACCTGCACCGGGTTCTCCCACAGCTGAACCAAAACCAATCATAGCTTGCCCTTGAACTGACATTACCGTTCTTACATCAGCGAAGTCCACGTTAATTAAACCAGGAGAGGTAATCATATCTGAAATTCCCATTACAGAATTACGCAATACGTCGTTTGCAGCAGCAAAAGCATCAATTAATTTAGCATTTTTAGGGAGAACTTTTTGGATTTGTTGATTCGGAATAATAATCATTGAATCAACATATTGGGATAAATCTTTAATACCAAGCTCTGCAAATTGCATACGTTTTTTGCCTTCAAAGGCAAAAGGTTTAGTCACTACAGCAACAGTCAAAATACCCAGTTCTTTAGCAATTTTAGCAACAACAGGTGCCGCACCCGTACCTGTGCCGCCGCCCATACCTGCTGCAATAAAGACCATATCGGCACCTTCAAGCATTTTGCGGATTTCATCCTGATCATCTTCAGCTGCCTTACGACCAATATTCGGATTTGCCCCAGCACCTAAACCTTTGGTTGTTTCTCCACCAATTTGTACGGTCTGTTGAACTTGACTTTTACGCAATGCTTGAGCATCAGTATTGACGGCATAAAATACTATGCGACCGTGTTCCTCTGATGTTAATGAACTTTCGCCAACAAAGGTTCCGCCCATTTCTTGTTTTACCATATTCATTACCATATGGTTTACGGCATTGCCACCGCCACCGCCTACACCTACGACTTTGATCAGTGCGCCGGATTCGTTAAAATTATCGTACTCAGGGTACTCTGGGTATAGCATTGATGTTCTCCGTTACTGCCAGATAAGCTGACTAAATATATAAAATATAAATTCCCTTTATTGTAGATGAAAAATTAAAATAATCAAAATTCTGACCGCACTTTATTGACAATTTTTTTTACTCCTTGCCAAATAGATTCAAAGAAAGTTCCTTCAGAATCATCACTTCCTGAAATTAAATCATCATCACTATTACTGTGATTATATTGCAATAATCCCACCACCGTTGAATATTGTGGACGATTCACGTAATCAGTCAAACCAGTAATATTTAATGGACTCGCAATACGCACCTGACAATGGAAAACATTTGAAGCACATTCTTTAAGATCTTCAATCTGCGCTCCACCACCAGTTATTACCACACCTGCAATTAATTCAAATTTAATATGTTTTGCTTCTAATTCAGCTTTTAACTTATCTAATTCATCTTTTACCACGCCTAAAAGCTCCGTATAACGAGCTGATGTAATTAAAGATAAATCACTTTTTGTTAATGAACGAGGCGCACGACCGCCAATACTTGCCACCTCAATTTTTTTATCTCCGTGCAAACGAGCTGGGTAAAATGCACTAGCATAGTTCACTTTGATCCGTTCTGCTTCTGCTCGCGAAATTGTACAAGCGTGCGCAATATCATTTGTCACAATATTTCCTGCGTAAGGAATTACCTTGCTAAAACGTAATGCGCCATTCGTATAAACCATCACGTTCATTGTGCCAGCACCAAAATCAATTAAACACACGCCGAGATCTTTTTCATCCTCAGTTAGCACAGAATGTGTTGCTGCAAAACCAGAGAAAACCACTTTATCCACTTGCAATCCACAACGTTCAACGGCTTTTTTTAAGTTATTTTGCCAATCTTGATGACAAGCGATCAAATGTACTTGTGCTTTTAAACGCACGCCTTGTAATCCCAATGGATTTTTAATGTTCATCTGACGATCAACAGCGTATTCTTGTGGAATAACATGCAATAAAGATAAGCCTTCTGGCAATTTTATTGAGCTTGCTGTATGAAGTGCGGAATCGATTTCCTCTTGTGTTACTTCACTTTCTGCTATCGGCACAAAACCACTTTCATTGAGGCTTTGAATATGCTCTCCAGTAATAGCTAAAGTCACACTCATAATCTGACAATCAGCCATAGATTCTGCCGCTTCAATAGCACGTTGAATCGAACCCACTACGGCATCAAGATCAGTGATGCTGCCACGATCAATCCCTTTTGAAGGACAACTGCCTACACCAAGCACATTCACTACACCATCAGGAAATACTTCGCCAACTACAGCGACCACTTTTGACGTGCCAACCTCTAAACCTACTATTGTTTTTGTTTCCACACCTTTAACCATTTTCGCACCCAGTTATTTTTATCTATCAACCATACCTACAGCTGCACCTGCCGTATATCTTAAATCTATATAATCTATTTTTTTGTTTTCTGGCACATCAATTTGCGGATAAATTGTGACAAATCGCTCAAGTTTTGATTTCCAATCGCCACGACCTAATTTTAGCACAATATCATTATCAAGCTGGATCTGCCACGCACCGCGATCATCAATATTAATTCCCTTTGCCATTATATTATTTGATTTTAAATTAATATAAATTTGGTTCCACGTCTCAATTACTTTCAAACTCTGATAATCGGGCCCGCCCAAATAGGGCAAATTTTTTGCAGTTAAACGTACAGAGGGAAGCTGAAAAACGATACCATCAAGGGTAACAAATTGATTTTGATTCCAAAACGCAACAGGTTGATATTCTGATACCCAAATACTTAAACGATTTGGCCACATTTTTCTTACGATTGCACCTTTAACCCAAGGTAAAGCCTCAATTTGCTCTTGAATCGGTGCCACATCTTGCCCCCAAAATCCTTTTAATTCGCCCATTTTTAATAGGCTTTCTTTAATATCATCAGCAGTAGTAAAGGTATTTTGTCCAACAAGTGCAAATGCACTAATCGGCTTATCATCCATTTTTTCTAAAATGCTTTGCCAATTAAAATAAACACCAAGTAAAAAAAAGACACCAAGCAATACCGCAAAAGCCCGAATATGAAAATAATATTTAGGCTTTTGTTCTCCAAAACGAATATTCTGTGGCGTTTTTCTTTTCAGAATGTTCATTACAGGCTCAACTCCAAAATTTTCACGACGAGTTGCTCAAAAGAAATACCTACTGTCGCTGCAGATTTTGGGAATAAACTATGGCTCGTCATTCCAGGATTAGTATTAACCTCAACCAAACGGAAATTACCTTTTGCATCACACATTACATCAATACGACTCCAACCACGACATCCCAGTGCATCATAAGCACGTTTTACTAATATTGCTAACTCTTGCTCGCGTTCAGGCGTTAAACCTGCTGGGCAGAAATATTGCGTATTATCAGAAATATACTTCGCTTCATAATCATAAAATTCGCCCTCTGGAACAATACGAATTGCGGGTAATACTTGATTGTCAAGCACAGGCACAGTTAATTCATCGCCAGCTAACCACTCTTCAATTAGAATGGTATTATCAAATTTAAGCGCATATTCCACCGCACTTTTTAACTCTTCTACCGCTTTTACTTTCGTTAAGCCAACGCTAGAGCCTTCTAAAGAGGGTTTAACCATTAATGGTAAGCCTAATTTTGCCACAACAGCCTGAGGATCTAATTCAGAAAAAGTTTCTCGGGTAACCACTTTCATATCTGCAACAGGTAAACCAAAAGCTTTCCACAACATTTTTGTACGCATTTTGTCCATCGTTAATGCAGAAGCCATCACGCCACACCCCGTATAAGGCAAACCAATTTGCTCTAATAAACCTTGCATTGTGCCATCTTCTCCACCACGACCGTGCAAAATATTAAATGCTCGATTAAAGCCATCCTTTTTAAGATTTGCAACATTATATTCTTTAGGATCAATAGGATGTGCATTATAACCTTGCTTTAATAATGCTTCTAATACCGCTTTGCCTGAATTGAAAGAAACTTCACGTTCAGCAGATGTGCCGCCTAATAACACCGCGATTTTTTCTTGTTTTAAGTTCATTTTCTATCCTGTTTTTCTTCTTACTGATGATACTTTTCTAATACTAAGATTTTCAATCAATCCATCTGGCATTAATTCTTCCAAGATTCAGCCAAGCCACGAGAAATTTTACTTACGCTACCAGCACCTTGTGCCAAAATCAAATCGCCATCTTGAATAATTTGATCGAGAACATCGCCTAGTTGCGAAGTATCTGATACCAAAATAGGATCAACTTTACCAAGATTACGAATGGAACGGCAAAGAGATTTACTGTCAGCGCCAACAATAGGGGCTTCTCCCGCTGCGTACACATCAAGCATAATCAAAGCGTCTACTAGCGAAAGCACTTGTACAAAATCATCAAACAAATCACGAGTGCGCGAATAACGATGCGGTTGGAAAATCATTACAATACGTTTATCTCCCCAGCCTTCTCGCGCTGCTTTAATGGTTACGTCTACTTCTGTTGGATGATGACCATAATCATCAACTAAACGCACTTTACCATTTGGACGAATAAATTCGCCTAGCTGATCAAAACGACGACCAGCCCCCTGAAAATCAGCCAGAGCCTCTAAAATTGCCTCGTTAGCAATACCCTCTTCTTTTGCTACAGCAAGTGCAGCCGTTGCATTTAATGCATTATGTTTTCCAGGAACATTGAGCAACACATTAATACGTTCATTATTTGGGCAAATCACTGTGTAATGACCTTGAAAACCTGTTTGTTCATAATCTTCAATGCGATAATCTGCCTGCTCACTAAAACCATATGTAATCACTTGGCGACCAACTTTTGGCACAAGTTCCATTAAAACAGGATCATCAGCGCACATCACGGCTAAACCATAGAATGGTAAATTATGCAGGAATTTCACATAAGTGGCTTTCATTTTTTCAAAATCGCCTTCGTAAGTATCCATATGGTCTGGCTCCATATTAGTTACAACAGATACCATTGGCTGTAAATGCAAAAACGACGCATCACTTTCATCGGCTTCGGCAATTAAATAACGACTTGCCCCTAAATGTGCATTCTTACCCGCCGATTTCACTAAACCACCATTTACAAAAGTCGGATCAAGTTTAGCTTGGGTGTAAATCATTGAAATCATTGCTGTTGTTGTCGTTTTCCCGTGTGTTCCTGCAACAGCAATACCGTGACGAAAACGCATAATCTCCGCCAACATTTGTGCGCGTTGAATCACTGGAATGCGTTTTTGTTTCGATGCAACTAATTCAGGGTTATCATCTTTTATCGCACTAGACACAACAACAACACTGGCACCTTTAATATGTTCTTCTGCATGACCAATGTAGATTTTTGCCCCAGCTTGAGCTAAACGTTGAGTGACTACGCCATCGGCAATATCTGAACCTGAAATTTGATAACCTTCATTTAATAAAATTTCTGCAATGCCGCTCATTCCCGCACCACCAATGCCAATGAAATGAATTTGCTGTACACGGCGCATTTCAGGGATAATTTTTCTAATTTCTTCGTGGGAATGTTTCATTTATTTTTCCTTTTCTCCCAATGACAAAACTCAACTAAAAGTGCGGTTAAAATTCGCAACGTTTTTATTTCTAATATTAGCACTTTTGGATATAAAAAATACTTATGACTGAGGCTATTTATAAAACGCCACAACCCCTAGTTTGAATATTGTTTAATTACTTCAGCTACACGTTGTGCCGCATTAGGCATCGACATTGTTTTCGCTTTCAATGCCATCTGCAATAAATTTTCACGAGTTAAATTTTTTAAATAATTCACTAGCATTTCAGGCGTTAAATCTGCCTGTTCTATAATTTTCGCCGCGTCAACATCTGATAAATATTTCGCATTTAAATATTGTTGGCGATCTTTATGTTGGAATGGTACAAAAATTGCTGCGACTCCCACTGCTGCAATTTCACATACGGTTAATGCGCCAGAACGGCAAATAACCACATCAGCCCAAGCATAAGCCTCTGCCATATTATCAATAAATTCTGTTATTTTAACTTGTTCTAAATTCTCGCCATAAAGTTGGCTGACTTCTTCTACCGCACCTTTACCTACTTGATGACGAAGCTCTAATTTATCTGCAAGCTGGGCGACTACTTTAGGTAAAGTATGATTAAGCACTCTCGCTCCTTGACTACCACCAACCACTAAGACACGTAATTTTTCCTCACGATCCGAAAAACGAATATCAGGATTTGGCATCTCAAATAAATCTTCTCGAACTGGGTTTCCTACTACTTCAGCATGAGGAAAAGCAGTTGGAAATGCCTGTAATACACAGGTTGCAATTTTACCTAATAACTTATTCGTTAAACCCGCTATCGCATTTTGTTCATGTAAAATGATTGGTACACCACAAAGTTTTGCCGCAACGCCAGCGGGGCCAGAAACATAGCCTCCCATACCAAGTACAGCGTCAGGCTTTTCTTCTTGAATAATTTTTTTTGCCTGCAACACGGCACGAAAAATGGCAAAAGGCGCATTTAACAAAGCTTTTATACCTTTACCACGCAAACCAGAAATTTGAATAAATCGAATAGGAATACCATATTTTGGTACAAGTTGAGCCTCCATTCTATCTTTCGTACCTAACCAGCAAATATCCCATTCTTGTTTTTGTAAAGTTTGAGCAACTGCAATGGCAGGAAAAACATGACCGCCAGTGCCACCCGCCATCACTAATAATTTTTTATTTTTCATCTTTTTTATCTCTAATCATCACGCAAGCGTGCTTGACCTATACGAAATAAACGATTTTCGTGATCAATTCGCAATAAAATACCAATAGTGGCGGACATAATGATAATACTCGAACCACCATAACTCACGAGTGGAAAGGTTAAACCTTTAGTTGGTAGCATTCCAAGAGCCATACCTAAATTCACAAAGCCTTGAAAGAAAATCCAAAAACCAATACCTAATGCAAAAAAACCTCGAAAACGTTGTTCTAACATTAAGGATTCTCGTCCAATTTTCATTGCACGAAAAATTAATAAACCTAATAAAAGAATAACAATCAATATACCGATAAATCCAAATTCTTCGCCGATAATCGCCATAATGAAATCGGTATGTGCTTCAGGCAGATAATCTAATTTTTGAATTGAATTACCTAATCCTTCGCCAGTAATTTCTCCCCGCCCAAATGCTATAAGAGAGTTTGTTAATTGGAAACCAGTGCCATAAGGATCTTTAAAGGGTTCTAAAAATCCTATAAATCGCTTTAACCGATAAGAGGCGGTCAATACTAGCCAAACGAATAAGATTCCACCTAATGCTATCAATCCTACAAACTGTAAAATTTTCGCCCCTACGATAAAAAGCATCCCAGACATAATAATAAATAGCACGACTGTACTACCTAAATCAGGTTGCAATAAAAGAAAACAACCCAATACAAGCATAACAATAAACGGTTTAAAAATACTAACATGTCGCGACCGCACTTCATCATAACGACGAGTGAAATAACTTGCTAAAAAACAAGTCAAAGCCAATTTTGCAAATTCTGCAGGTTGAAAGTTTAAGATCCCCAATGAAATCCAACGTTTTGCGCCATTAACCGATGTACCGATAAAAGGGACAAGCAATAATAATATGACAGAAAATAAAAAAATTTTAGCGTGCCATTTTTCCCATTGCGAAGAAGAAATTTGTAATGAAATATAACAAGTGAGCAAAGAAAGTAGCACATAAATAGCGTCGCGTTTTGCAAAGTAAAAAGGATCATTAAATAAACGAGAGCTATAAGGAATAGAAGCAGATGTTACTGCCACTAAACCAATTAAAAGCAAAATAACAAATAACCAAAATAGTGCGCGATCATACAACAAACCTTGAGGTGTGATGCGTGTCCATTCATCGTAATTTTTTTTGATGTTCTGTAAAAATTCCATCTTATTTTTATTAATGACTAAATTAGGCTGAATATTGCGCTAAATGCGTAAATTCTTCGCCGCGCTTTTCAAAAGAAGCAAACTGATCGAGACTTGCACAAGCAGGCGACAATAATACCATATCTCCGCTTTGCAATGTTGGGCGTAAAAATTCTATCGCTTGTTCCATTGTTTCAAACAAATAGCTTTGTGATGAAAATTTTGCAAGCTGCACACCATCTCGACCAAAACAATAACAAATAATGTGTGGTTGATTAATTAATTCAGCTAATTCTGAAAAATCAGCCCCTTTTCCGTCTCCGCCTAGCAACAAATGCAATTTACCCTCAATATAAAGCCCAGCTAATGCAGCAACTGTACTCCCCACATTTGTTGCTTTAGAGTCATTAATCCAACGAATACCATTAGCTTGATGCACTAATTGAAAACGATGATCTAACCCTTTGAAATGACGAAGTGCGGTACGAATTGAATCTAAATTAATACCGACAGCTTGTGCCAATGCTGTTGCTGCCAAAATGTTCATATAATTATGGCGACCGACTAATGTTACTTCTTCACAAGGCAAAATTACTTCATCTTTTACCATTAAGTATTGCTTGCCATTTTCAGTTTTTAGCCAATAATCCGCACTATTTTCCGCAAAAGAAACGGTTTGTCTCGCTTGATTTTCACCTTCACCAAAAGTCAGCTTATCCTCATTATTCAAAACTCCGACCTCAGCATTATGATAAATGCGTAATTTTGCTTGGCGATAATCTTCTAAATCCATATAGCGATCCATATGATCTTCAGTCACGTTCAAAACAGTCGCAGCCGCAGCTTTTAAGCTATAAGTTGTCTCAAGCTGAAAACTAGAAAGCTCTAGTACATAAAGTTCACAATCTTCATTCAACAATGACAAAGCGGGAATCCCAATATTTCCGCCCATACCAACTTTCACGCCAGCAGCTTTCGCCATTTCATAAACTAAAGTAGTAACAGTACTTTTTCCATTTGAACCTGTAATCCCCACAATTGGCTTTGTCGCTGCGCGGCAGAATAATTCAATATCGCCGATTACTTCCACTCCCGCTTTAAGTGCGGTTTGAATTTCTGGTGTTTTTACCGCAAGCCCTGGGCTAATAACAATCATATCGCTTTCAAGTAACCATTCCTGATTTAAACTACCAGTATGAAGAGGGATATTTTGAGGAAGTTTATCAATACCAGTAGGCTTTTTTCGGGTATCAATCACACGAATATTAGCCTGTTGGGATAAGAGATAATCCACACAAGAAAGACCTGTTTTGCCAAGCCCAATGATCGTAATATTTTTGTTTTGATAGGCATTCATTTTATTTCTTCTTAATTACTATAAGTTTTAAATTTTGCTGATGGGAATATCAATTTATAACGTAAAAGCTCGCTCTTTCAAAAACTGAAAGAGCGAACCTCACAACATTTATTAACGCAACTTCAAGGTGACTAATCCCATCAACACTAACATTAAGGAAATAATCCAAAACCGAATAATCACTCTTGGCTCAGGCCATCCCTTCAATTCAAAATGGTGGTGAATCGGTGCCATTCTAAAAATGCGTTGTTTGCGTAACTTATAAGACCCTACTTGCAAAATAACAGAGAGTGCTTCAACAACAAATACACCACCCATTATCACAAGCAAAAATTCCTGACGAACAAGAATTGCTACGACACCCAGCGCACCACCTAATGCTAGAGAACCCACGTCCCCCATAAATACTTGAGCTGGATAAGTATTAAACCATAAAAATCCTAAACTCGCGCCAACAATAGCTGTACAGAACACCACTACTTCAGAACTGTATTTAATATACGGAATGTGCAAATATTCTGCGAAATTCACGTTACCTGTAGCCCAAGCAATTAAAGCAAACGCACCTGCAACAAGCGCAGTAGGCATAATCGCTAATCCATCTAAACCGTCGGTTAAATTCACTGCATTACCGGTTCCAACAATCACAAAGTAAGATAACACAATATAGAACAAACCTAACTGAGGCATAATGTCTTTAAAGAATGGAATCACTAAACGGGTGGCATCAGTGTCGTGACCAAGCCAATAAAGCCAAAGGATTGCCACTAATGCCACCACAGACATCCAGAAATATTTCCAACGCGCAATCAATCCATCAGTATTTTTACGGGTAATTTTACGGAAATCATCCACAAAACCAATTGCGCCGTATCCAAATAAAACAAATAAACAAACCCAAATATAAGAATTAGCAAGATTTGCCCATAATAACGTACTTACGCCAATAGAGAATAAAATCATCACACCGCCCATAGTGGGTGTGCCTTTTTTTGCAAAGTGACTTTCAGGGCCATCATTTCGCACTTCTTGACCAAATTTTAAGATCTGTAAACGTTTGATCACTTTAGGGCCAATCCAAAGTGAGATAAAAAGTGCGGTTAATAATGCAAGAATTGCGCGGACGGTAATATAAGAAATCGCATTAAAGGCGGTTTCGTAACGAACAAGATATTCAGCAAGCCAGACTAACATTTAATTTTATCCTTTAATGAATAGATCACATCTTCCATTTTCATTGAGCGTGAGCCTTTTCCCAGCACCACAACTTTTTTATTTTGTTGTAATTGGTTTTCAATAAGTGGAACTAAGAAATCCACCATTTCAGTTTTATCCGTAAAATGCTTACCCAAAACAGCCTCAGAAATAACCGCACTTTCATTGCCATAAGAACACACCAAATCTAAATTTACCAAATTAACATATTGTCCAACTTCACGATGAATAGCGAGAGAATTTTCGCCCAATTCTTTCATATCTGCGACACATAGAATAAGGAAAGCATCATAACTTTTTAGGACATCAATAGCCGCACAGAGAGAATCTTTATTTGCGTTATAAGTATCATCTAATAACAATAAATTAGGCGTTACTTGAATAGGAAATAAACGCCCTTTCACTTGTGAACGTTGTTCTAATCCAGCTTTGACATCGGCAAGCGTAGCACCAACATTCATCGCTAGTGCGGTAGCAGCTAAAGCATTTTTTACATTATGCTCTCCAAGATAAGGTAAACTAATATCAATTTCGCCTTGCGGAGAAACTAACGTAAAGGTTGAACCTTGTTCGTTACCTTGAACATTTTTGACGGAATAGTCCTTGCCGTTGAAATATTGAATGGCGTGATTACTAATTTCTTTTTGCCAAATATCTAAGTGATTATGTTCAGCATTGATAATCGCCACACCATTTTTTGTTAAACCTCGATAAATCTCGCCTTTTGCTTGAACAACTCCCGCTAAAGAACCAAACCCCTCTAAATGTGCGGGCGCAATATTATTAATCAATGCGGCATTAGGTTGAACTAATTTTGTGGTGTAATTGATTTCATTTTGATGATTTGCACCAAGTTCAATCACAGCAAAACGATGTTTTTCTGTTAAGCGAAGCAGAGTTAAAGGCACACCTATATCGTTATTGAAGTTACCATTGGTAAAAAGTACCGCTTCTGAATCTGCTGCGGTATGCTGCAAAATACTTGCTGTCATTTCTTTTACTGTGGTTTTTCCAGAAGAGCCGGTCATCGCCACAGTACGCGGATTAATTTTCTCGCGTAACCATTTTGCAAGCTCGCCCAAAGCAATACGAGTGTCTTTAACCACAAGTTGAGGAACTAAAATAGACGAGTTTTCTTGCTGAACAACAAGCGCAAGCGCACCCTGTGACACCGCTTGATCAAGATATTGATGAGCATCAAATTTTTCGCCTTTTAAAGCAAAAAATAAGCTATTTGATACGCTTTTTCGAGTATCCGTATTAATTTCTTCAACTTGCACATTTTCATCGCCAATTAATTTAGCTTGAAGAATCTGTGCAAGTTGTACAGTAGAGAGTTTAATCATAATTGAGTGATTATTATTTTAAGAAATCAAGTGCAATTTCTTGGTCGGAAAAATGCACAACTTCCGAACCAATAATTTGATAATGCTCGTGACCCTTTCCAGCAATTAAAATCACGTCATTTTCTACCGCACTTTCAATCGCAAACTGGATCGCCTGTGCGCGATCAGGAATAATCCCCACTTTTTCCATATTTTTAAAGCCAGCGACAATATCTGCTTCAATTTGGCTTTGTGGTTCTGTTCGTGGATTATCTTTTGTCACAATAATCTTTTCAGCAAACTGCTCTGCAACCTGTGCCATTAACGGACGTTTGCCTCTATCACGGTCTCCGCCACAACCAAAGATGCACCATAATTCGCCTTGGCAATGTTCACGCGCAGCAATCAACGCTTTTTCCAACGCATCTGGTGTATGCGCATAATCTACAATAACGATTGGTTTATTTGGATATTGAATCATTTCCATTCTTCCACATACTCCTTTTAAAGATTTCGCCGTAGCGAGTAAATTTTCCAATGGGTAACCAAACGATAACAACGTGGTCATTACTAATAATAAATTACTTACATTAAAAGCACCAATTAATGGGCTATGCAAAACACCATTACCCCAGCTAGATTCAAAAGTAATATCTGCACCTTTAAAATGATAATGGATATTTATTGCTTTCATCCATTGGTGTGAACCTACTTTAAAATCCGCATTCATACTTACGGCAATAGCATCAGGTAGTTCAGTTAGCCATTGGTATCCAATTTCATCATCAGCATTAATCACTTTAATTTGGGTATCTAATTCAGTGAACAAGCGTTTCTTCGCCGCAGCATAATTTTCCATAGATTGATGATAATCTAGATGATCACGGGTTAAATTCGTGAAAATTGCCGCTTTAAAATGCAAGGCTTCTACACGATGCTGCGCCAAACCGTGTGATGAAACTTCAATAGAGGTAAAATCTGCACCTGCGTGTTTGAAAGTTGAAAGAGATGACTGAATTTCTACTGCTGAACCTGTCGTATTTTTAGCTTCTACAATTTGCCCCAAAAGTCCATTACCAATGGTTCCCATCACAGCCGCACGATGCCCCAATAATTCCGCCCATTGCGCTAATAATTGAGAAATAGTGGTTTTGCCATTTGTTCCTGTAACGCCAACAAGGGTTAAATTTTTAGAGGGCGAATCATAAAAAACATCAGCTAAGGACGAAAGATGACGTGCAAGTTGATAATATTTAACTACCGGCACATTCCTGATAAACGCCACAGTTAAATGCTCGCTAGATAATTCTGTCTCAGAAACCACCGCACTCGCACCAGAATGAAGAGCAGAATCAATAAATTGATTTCCATCCACCTGATGACCTTTTATCGCCACAAAAAGATCGCCAGCTTTAACCTTACGGCTATCTAACACCATATTATGGAGTTCTATATCATTCTTTAATTCAGGCAAATTAAAAAGTGCGGTGAGTTTTTTCATAATTTTTCCTTAATTCACTTTTTGATTCTTGTGTTCGCCAATATAAACAATTCGTTTTGCACTTTTCGTTGTTGTGTTTTCAGCTGCTTCAGCATCTTGCGGAATAGCATTTGCACGTAACGCATAGCCCATAATGTTAGAGAATACAGGGGCAGAAACCGCACCACCATAATATTCTCCTGCTTTTGGATCATTGATCAAAACCACTAATGCATAACGAGGATCACTAATTGGTGCAATACCCGCAGTAAATGCCACATATTTATTTACATAATGTCCATTTTCAATCTTACGTGCCGTACCTGTTTTTACGCCGACACGGTAGCCTTCCACCATTGCGCGTTTATTTTTAATTGCTACTTTCTCTAAAATTCCCACAATATCTTTAGTTATTTTTTCAGAGAAAACCCGTTTCCCAATAACTGGCGGATCAACTTTAGTGATAGAAAGCGGGCGATAAACACCGAAACTACCAAGGGTTGCATAGGCACGAGCAATTTGTAAAGGTGTCGCAGTAATACCATAACCATAAGCGACTGTTGCACGCTCAATATCTGCCCAGCGTTTACGATTTGCATTCAAAATCCCAACTTGTTCTCCGATCAAGCCTAAATCTGTCGGTTTACTTAAACCTGCATTTTGATAAGTTTCCATTAATGCGCTAGGTGGCATACGTAATGCAAGACGACTTACACCACGGTTACTAGAGTTCATTAAAATCTCGTCTAAAGTTTGCTGAGCACGTGGTGCAACGTCCACAATTTCTTTACCGCTTAATTTAAAGGACGTAGTATCAATAATTTCATCTCGTTTAACTACACCTCGTTGAAGTGCGGTTAAAACAACGAAAGGTTTTACCGTAGAACCTGGCTCAAAAGTATCGGTAATTGCACGGTTACGCATTAACTCTGATTTCACGCCAACACGGTTGTTTGGATTATAAGAGGGCGCAGTCGCCATAGCTAACACTTCCCCAGTACGAACATCAACTAACACCGCAGTACCAGATTCTGCATTATTCTCAGACACCGCCTTTTTAATCTCACGATACACCATAGATTGCAATTTTTCATCGATACTTAAGGTAACATCTTGTGCATCATATTTTTTCTCATCGGAGATATGTTCAACAATATTTCCTCGTTTATCTTTACGAACAGTACGTGAACCGTCTTTACCAACAAGCAGGGAATTAAAACTTTTCTCAATGCCTTCAATACCATTTCCATCAATATCCGTATAACCCACCACGTGTGCAGCTTCTTCTACACGAGGATAAAAACGGCGATGCTCTGTTTCTAAAATAATACCCTTAATTTTTAATTTACGAATATAGTTAGCTTTACTTAATTCAACTTGACGTGCTAAATACAAATAACCAGATTTAGAATTTTTCTCAATTTTTTTCACTAAATCATTTTTAGTCATACCTAATTCTTCGGCTAAAGCTGCAATTCGTTCTTTATCCGCAAGCGAATTTTCCTTCAACATCGTTTTTGGATCTGCCACAATCGCGCTCATCGGCACGCTTACAGATAAAAGCTGACCATTACGATCTAAAATAGAACCACGCACCGATAATACTTCATCTTTACGCAAAGAACGCTTATCCGCTTCATTTGATAACGTATCGGCATTAATAGATTGAACATAAGCTGCTCGTGCGACTAAAGCACACAGACCGAGTAAAATAAGAACCGTAGAAAGCATATAACGTCCACGCATAAAGCATTTTTCAAACACCTTTTGAGACTTGTTTTGCTTTACAGTTTCAGGTGCGGTCAATTTTCTAATTGTTTTTTTTGACTTACCTGATTTACGCGAGGAATTAAATTTCACCATTTTTTTACCTATTATTCTCTAATTTCAACTTCTTGCTCTGAAGAAACAACTTTCATTTTTAATGTACTAATCGCAATAGATTCTACACGCGTGCTATCCCCTTCCGTAGCTTCCTGCACTTGTAAATTACGGTATTCATTCTCAAGTGCTTGACGCTGTAAAATTAACATTCCATTTTCAGAAATTAATTGGCGAGTTTTATGGGTTATCCAAATCGTTCCCATTGCAGAAACTAAAATCCCTATTAACAGCAACACCACTAACTTATTTGAAGAAAATAAATCTTCGACTAAAATCTGCTGTAACGGATAACGAGGCTTATTATTTTCAGACATCGCTAAATTCTCTCTGCCACACGTAATATGGCACTTCTTGAACGAGGATTTGCTTGAATTTCTGCATCACTTGGCTGAATGGCTTTACCAATAATTCTTAATTTTTGATTACGCTGAATTTGATCTTCTCGCAATGGTAAACCTTTGGGAATATCCTCGCCCTTACTTTGTTTTTTCATAAAATGTTTCACCATTCTATCTTCTAAAGAATGGAAACTAATAATTGATAAACGACCTTCTGGTGCTAACATATCTAACGCAGAATTAAGCAGACTTTCTAATTCATCTAATTCCGAATTAATAAAAATACGAATAGCTTGGAAACTACGCGTCGCAGGATGTTTATGTTTATCTTTAAAAGGAACTGCCTGTGAAATAAGTTCCGCCAATTGACTGGTACGCGATAAAAATTCTGTGCTATTTTTTACCGCACTTTTATTGAAATCAACAATAGCAGTGGCAATACGTTTAGCGAAACGCTCTTCGCCAAAAGTTTTCAACACCCAAGTTAAATCCTCAATGGACACTTGTTTTAACCATTCTTCAGCAGATAAACCTTGAGTTGTATCCATACGCATATCAAGCGGGCCATCTTTCATAAAACTAAAACCACGTTCTGCTTCATCAAGCTGAGGGGAAGACACACCAAGATCAAGCAAAATACCGTCAATTTTGCCCACTAAATTTAATTTGTCACAAATTTCAGGAATATGCGAAAAGCTGTTATGTTCAATCTGAAAACGCGAGTCTTGGATTTTGTGTGCTTCTGCAATAGCACGAGGATCGCGATCTACAGCTATCAAACGACCATTAGAAGAAAGTTGAGAAAGGATAAACCGAGAATGCCCCCCACGCCCAAAAGTACCATCAATATAAATGCCATTCTCCTTCAATGCCAAGCCATTCACGGCTTCGTGAAGTAAAACTGTAATATGTTCAGATGAAGAAAAGGAATTTTCGCTATTCATAAATTTAAGATAAAAGTACTACATTATTTTCTATAATGAGAAATCATTTAACGCATCAGCAGCAAAATCTGTGCTGGAGCCAATTTCTATATCCTCTGCAATTTGAGTATGCCATTCTACATCGCTCCAAATTTCAAATTTATTAAGTTGCCCTACCAACATTAAACCTTTTTCTAATTTTGCGTGTTGGCGTAATGGCCCACTAAGCAAAATACGACCCTGAGCATCCATCTCACATTCAGTGGCATGGCCAAGCATTACTCGCTGCAAACGGCGTTGGGTAGGATCAAAGTTAGAAAGTGCGAGAAGTTTTTGTTCGATTTTTTCCCATTCATCAAGGGGATAAAGTAAAAGACAGGGTTGGCGAATATCTACAGTACAAACCATTTTCCCTTGGTTCTTTTCAAGAATTTCAGCGCGATAGCGAGTTGGAATCGCTACACGTCCCTTAGAATCTAAATTAACCGCCGTTGCACCACGAAACATATTACGCCTTAAAAATTGAACTTATTTTTAGAAAATCTCTAAAAATCTCCACAAAACACCACTTTTCTCCACTTCTGGCAAGTTTATAATTTGTTCGCTCAACTTGCAAGTAATTCCACATTAAAGCAACTGATTTTTATCAAAATAAAAAAGCCGTTTGAATAAACAATTCAAACGGCTTTTTTCATCAAATTTTATTGACTAATTATTTATATAAGCTTCTTCATCTCGCGTACCTAATGGTTTAAGCATTGTGAAGAACAATACGATACAAACGATGGTTGTTGCTAAACCAAGATACACAGAAAGCTGATAATCTAAGCCGAAACCAATTTTGTTGTAGAACAAATAAGTTGCACATACTGTTGTGATAAACCACGCAGGAAGAGACGCAACCCAGTGGAATTTATGATAACGATATAAATATCCCGCTGCAGTCCATAACATTACCATTGCTGTCATTTGGTTTGCCCAAGTGAAATAACGCCATAATACGCTGAAATCAATGGTTGAAATAAAATAACCTAATACAAACAACGGCACAGCAATTAATAAACGTTTAGGTAATGAACGTTGATCAACATTAAAAATTTCGGCTATCTGTAAACGCGCAGCACGGAATGCAGTATCGCCAGAAGTAATAGGAAGAACAATCACGCCTAATATGGCAAAAATACCACCAATAAAACCTAAGAAATGTAACGAACTATCATACACAACTTTAGATGGAGAACCTGCTGAAATTGCATCTTGTAACGCTTGTGGATTTTCATAGAATGCAAGACCAACCATACACCATACTAATGCAATTACCCCCTCAGTAATCATTGCACCGTAGAAAATGAAGCGACCTTCACTTTCATTTTCTGTACAACGCGCCATTAATGGAGTTTGCGTTGCGTGGAAACCTGATAATGCGCCACAAGAGATAGTTAAGAATAAAAGTGGCCAAATTGGAACATCACCTTTCACTTGGAAATTTTGTGTAAATTTCGCCCAAGTTAAACCCTCGCCATCAGCATTGATTGTACGGAAAAACTCAATTGGATCTGTTGCACTAAAATGTGAAACAACTAATCCGTATACCATACCAACTGACATAAAGAGTAATAACGCACCAAAGAGTGGATAAATTCGACCAATAATCTTATCAACTGGAAGTAAGGTTGCAAGAATATAATAAGCAAAAATAATTGCTGTCCACAGAGCAACCACTGTTGCTTTATCCATTCCCCATACTTTAATCCCACCAGCTTCAACAGAATGATGAACTGCCTCTGCATCACCAAGCACTAACGCACTTTGCGAAGCACCAAATACATCCATTGTAATGGTACCCATTAATTGAGCTGGGCTTGCCACAAACACAACACCGACAAGTAAAAGCAACACAAGTGCTAATGTATTGATAAAGACTTTAACGGGACGACCTAAAAACTTACCCGCCAAATATGGCATTGTTGCGCCACCGTGACGAATACTTAACATACCACAGAAATAATCGTGTACTGCGCCCGCAAAAATACAACCAATAACAATCCAAAGCATTGCAACAGGTCCATATAATGCACCAAGAATAGGGCCAAAAATAGGGCCTGTTCCCGCAATATTTAACAATTGAATTAGCCAAATTTTCGTTTTAGACATTGGCATATAGTCCACACCATCATTTACTTGGTAAGCAGGTGTTTGACGTTTTGGATTAATCACAAAAATTTTTTCGATAATTTTTCCATAAATAAAGTAACCGATAATCAACACGGCTACACAAAAGAAAAACCATAACATAGGAAGGCTCCTCAAAAAATAAAGTAAAAGTATTTATATGCCCTAAACAAGCGGCTGTATTCTATTTCAAATTACGTCAAATCAAAATTGAATTTAAAGATTTTTATAAGATTTGTGACTTGTATCACATTTGTAAAATCTAAAACATCCATTAAAATGCTAATAAATAAGTAATTGAATAGGTATAAAAGCAAATATGTCCTTAACAAGATGCCCTGAATGCAGAAAAAAGATTAGTGAAAATGCAGAAAATTGCCCTAATTGCGGCTTCTCTTTCAAACAAAAAGATCTAGAGATGTACAAACAAAGATTAGAAGCTCGACGCTTACATAATGAAGAAGTCAATCGTAAAAGCACAAAACTCCACATAATTTGGTTTTGCATCTTTGCTATTTTTATCGCAGTCACAAGCTGGATGGTAAATTAATCTATCAATGATAAATTTATTAAGGAGTTACTATTAACTCAAAAAGCTGATAAAAATTATAATTCTATTTATAACTTACAATGGCTTGATGAAAATACATCGAAAAAAAGATGCTTCTCTTGAAGAATGGTAGATAAAAATGCAAAATCTAATATAACCTCTTTTTTCGACAACCATCTTTATACCTGATGTGAACTTATCTATTGGTAATTTTGATCAATTCTTTGAGGAAAGAAAAATTATCTTAATTAAGAAATTAAGTGATTTATTAAGCTAATTTATAATCATATATCAAATGGTAGTCATTCTGGAATGTATAAAATCTTAAGAGAACTACCACTTTTATCTGATTATCGCAAGTTAAAATTCTAACTACTAATTTAGTATAAATTAAAAATATAATTTATCTTTATTAAAATATTTTTATAATAAATTTCATCTATTTTGTTATGAAAATGTATTACTTAATAATATTTCTGTAACCATTATCTATTGCCGCTAGGAGTAAATAAACAAAAATACACCGAATTTTTACCGCACTTTTATATCTTAATAAATAAAAAATCTGCACTCAAATTAGTTAAATATTTTCTTTAACTAATTCAAGAGCAGATTGAAGTGCGGTTATTTTTTATATTGAATTATAGATTAAAGTTTTGCTGAAAGCATGGTTTCCAATTTTTCTTGGTCAATAGCAAATTTACGAATACCCTCTGCTAATTTTTCAACAGCCATAGCATCGCTGTTATGTTGCCAGTAGAACTCAGCTTCTGTTAATGGTTGTGGTTTCGCTTTTACTTCGCCTTTGTATTCTAGTTTGCGTATAAGTGCGGTTGAATTTTCTTGTAATTCTTTCAGTAATGCTGGTGCAATGGTTAAGCGATCGCAACCTGCAAGTTCAGTAATTTCGCCTACATTACGGAAACTTGCGCCCATCACAACTGTATTGTAGCCATATTCTTTGTAGTAATTGTAGATTTTGGTGACAGAAATAACGCCTGGATCTTCTGCTGGCGCATATTCTTTTTTGTCGGAGTTTGCTTTGTACCAGTCTAAAATACGACCTACAAATGGAGAAATTAAGTAAACGCCTGCTTCTGCACAAGCACGAGCTTGAGCTTCAGAGAATAATAAGGTTAAGTTACAGTTAATGCCTTCTTTTTCAAGGATTTCTGCAGCTCGGATACCTTGCCATGTGGAAGCGATTTTAATCAAAATACGATCATTTGAGATGCCTGCTGCATTATAAAGTGCGATTAATTTACGCGCTTTTTCAACCGTTGCTTGTGTGTTGTAAGAAAGACGCGCATCCACTTCAGTAGAAATACGCCCTGGAACGATTTTTAAAATTTCTAAACCAATATTTACCGCTAATTTATCTTCTGCATCAATAAGTTGCTGTGCTTTATCATTGCTTTGAGCTTTTGCATAAGCAACCGCTTCATCAATTAATGGGGCGTATTGTGGTAATGCTGAAGCACTTAAAATTAAAGATGGGTTTGTTGTTGCATCTTGTGGTTGGTATTTTTTGATTGCATCAATATCGCCAGTATCAGCTACGACGACGGTCATATTACGAAGTGAATCTAACTGTGTTGTCATTGTATTCTCCTTGAATGGACTTGTTTAAATCTAATCAGGTTACGATAGCACAATTAGCATTAAAAGGGTAATTTATGTAGGAAAATATTTACAATAGGAAAAATCAATACATCCTAGATTCCCCCCTCTCATATCATCACTTTTAGCAATTTTTTTAGCGATTTATTAGACACAACTCACAAAACTCAATTTTTCTTCAAATAATTTCCTGACAAATCTTTACAAAAATGAATTTTTGAGCTAATAAGTAGAAGACTTTTTATAAAAATATCGCCTAATAACAAGGAGGTTCAAATGCAACACAAACTACTCTTCTCTGCAATCGCTCTTGCTCTTTCCTATTCTGTGCAAGCAGTTATAGTGCCTGAAGGAACACAATTAGATGAAAAACAACATATCGTCATCAATAACGGGGCTGAACCGCAAAGTTTTGACCCACACAAAACCGAAGGTGTGCCAGAATCTAACGTTGCTTATCAATTACTTGAAGGCTTAGTCACCTCAGACTCTGAAGGTAAACTTCAACCGGGTGCGGCTGAAAGCTGGGAAAATACACCTGACTTCAAAACCTGGACATTCCATTTACGTAAAGATGCTAAATGGTCAAACGGAGATCCTGTTACTGCACACGATTTCGTGTTTGCGTGGCGTCGTTTAGTGGATCCTGCAACTGCTGCACCTTATGCGAGTTACTTAAGTTATTTACAAGTTGAAAATGCGCAAGACATTATTGACGGTAAGAAAAAACCGGCTGAATTAGGCGTGGAAGCAAAAGATGATTACACCTTTGTGGTTCATGCAACCAATCCTGTGCCTTATGCAGTCAGTTTAACGACTCACCAATCCTTATTGCCATTACCACAAAAAGTAGTCGAAAAATTGGGTGATGCATGGGTGAAAAAAGAAAACTACGTGGGTAACGGTGCGTATAAGCTGGCTAACCACATCATTAACGAAAAAATCGAATTTGAACGTAACCCACTTTATTGGAACGATAAAGAAACCGTAATCAATAGTGCGACATTCCTCGCCATTGAAAACCCAAGTACCGATGTAGCACGTTATCGTGCGGGCGATTTAGACATGACCAGTTATGGTTTACCGCCAGAACAATTCGCTAAATTAAAAAAAGAATTGCTAGGCGAAGTATACGTTACTCGTACCCTAGGAACTTATTCTTATGAATTAAACAATAAGAAAGCACCTTTTGATAACGTGAATATTCGTAAAGCCTTGAACTTATCCCTTGATCGTAATGTGATCACCGATAAAGTATTGGGCCAAGGTCAAACACCAACCTATGTGTTTACCCCAACTTACATCGAAGAAGGTCATCTCATTCAACAACCTGCTTATTCAAAAGAACCGATGGCACAACGTAATGAAGAAGCCATTAAACTCTTAGAAGAAGCTGGTTACAGTAAAGCGAATCCGTTGAAATTCAGCATTCTTTATAATACCAATGAAAACCACAAAAAAGTGGCTATTGCTGCAGCTTCTATGTGGAAAGCTAACACCAAAGGTTTGATTGATGTGAAATTAGAAAACCAAGAGTGGAAAACTTACATTGATAGCCGTCGTGCAGGTCGTTACGATGTGGCGCGTACTGGATGGCATGCGGATTACAACCAAGCAACAACATTCGGCAACTATTTCTTATCTAATTCTAGTAACAATACCGCGAAATATGCGAATCCAGAATATGATAAAGCGATGGCAGAATCTTACGCAGCAACTGATGCAGAAGGTCGTGCAAAAGCTTATGCGAAAGCCGAAGAAATTCTTGGAAAAGATTACGGTATCGTACCAATCTTTAACTATGTGAATCCACGCTTAGTGAAACCTTACGTAAAAGGTTATTCAGGCAAAGATCCACAAGATCATATTTACTTACGCAATCTTTATATTATTAAACATTAATTCGTTGCTCGTATTTAAGTGCGGTTAAAAATCGTCGTATTTTTTGACCGCACTTTTCGCCCATTTTGGTTGGAGTTGTTATGCTCAAGTTTATTTTTAAACGGCTGTTGGAAGCCTTACCGACGCTGTTTATTTTGATTACTTTTTCTTTCTTTTTGATGCGTCTTGCCCCTGGCAGCCCCTTCACTTCTGAACGCGCTTATCCGCCAGAAGTCATGGCTAATATCGAAGCGAAGTATCATTTAAATGAACCATTATATAAACAATATTTCCTTTATTTAGAAAATCTTTCCAAAGGAGATTTTGGTCCCTCTTTTAAATATAAAGACCAATCAGTCAATGATTTAATCGCGTCAGCTTTCCCTGTTTCCATAAAATTGGGAATGGTGGCCTTCGCCTTTGCAGTCGTGCTAGGAGTAACAGCAGGTACGCTCGCCGCTCTCAATCAAAATAGCCGTTGGGATTATATTTTGATGAGTTTCTCGATGCTTGGGGTCATTATGCCAAGCTTCGTATTTGCACCTGTTTTAGTGCTAATTTTCGCCATTTATCTAGGATGGCTGCCAGCTGGCGGTTGGAACGGCGGTACCGCCATGTACATGATCTTACCTGTAGCCTCCTTAACTATCGCTTATGTTGCAGGGATTGCGCGTATCATGCGTGGTTCGATGATTGAAGTGTTACATTCCAACTTTATTCGAACCGCCAAAGCTAAAGGACTTTCCATGTCGAGAATCATTTTAAAACATGCTTTGCGTCCCGCACTTTTACCCGTGATAACCTATTTAGGACCTGCTTTCGTAGGGATTATTACTGGCTCAATGGTCATCGAAAGCGTATTTGGTTTACCTGGCATGGGGTTATTATTTGTAAACGGCGCATTGAACCGCGATTACTCTTTAGTTTTGAGCCTCACCATTTTAGTGGGGGCATTAACCATTTTATTTAATGCGATTGTGGATATTTTATACGCCATCATCGATCCAAAAATTCGTTATTAAGGATAAGTTATGACAGATTATCGTACTCAGCCGATTAATCAGAAAAATGCGGATTTTGTGGAACAAGTGGCTGACCGTATTGAAGAAATGCAACTGGAAGGCCGCAGCCTATGGCAAGATGCGAAACGCCGTTTTTTCCGCAACAAAGCGGCCGTTGTCAGTCTGATTATTTTGGCGTTTATTATTATATTTATCACCGTAGCGCCTTGGTTCTTCCCATTTACCTATGAAGATACCGATTGGAATATGATGAGCGCCGCACCAACAATGGAAGGCTATCACTTCTTCGGTACCGATGCCTCAGGTCGAGACTTGTTGGTACGTACTGCTATCGGTGGACGTATTTCATTATTGGTCGGTATTGCTGGTGCTTTCATTTCCGTGACTATCGGCACAATTTATGGGGCTATTTCCGGTTATGTAGGCGGTAAAACAGATATGCTGATGATGCGCTTTTTGGAAATTCTTAGCTCATTTCCATTTATGTTTTTCGTGATTTTGTTGGTGACCCTTTTTGGCCAAAACATTTTCTTAATTTTTATCGCTATCGGGGCCATTGCCTGGCTTGGTCTTGCACGTATTGTACGCGGACAAACCCTCAGCCTAAAAAATAAAGAATTCGTCGAAGCCGCCATCGTTTGTGGCGTACCTCGTCGCCAAATCATTTTGAAACACATTATTCCGAATGTATTAGGCTTAGTGGCAGTTTATGCCTCGCTTGAAGTGCCTGGGCTCATTCTATTTGAATCATTCTTAAGCTTCTTAGGATTAGGTACACAAGAGCCGATGAGTAGTTGGGGCGCACTCTTAAGTGATGGTGCTGCACAAATGGAAGTGTCGCCTTGGTTATTAATTTTCCCGGCATTTTTCCTTTGCCTTACCCTATTTTGTTTTAACTTTATCGGTGACGGGTTGCGTGATGCGCTCGATCCGAAAGATAGATAGGAGCGAATAATGAATCCTTTATTAGATGTAAAAAATCTCTACGTTCGCTTCAAAACACCAGATGGCGTCGTTACAGCAGTGAATGACTTAAACTTCACGCTGAATGCAGGAAGCACGCTGGGCATTGTAGGCGAAAGTGGATCAGGCAAGTCACAAACAGCCTTTGCTTTAATGGGTTTATTGGCAGCCAACGGTGAAGTGGAAGGCTCTGCCATTTTTGAAGGGAAAGAATTAGTTAATTTACCGAATGCTGAATTGAATAAAATCCGCGCCGAGCAAATTTCCATGATTTTCCAAGATCCAATGACGTCACTCAACCCATACATGAAAATCGGTGAACAACTCATGGAAGTGCTGCAATTGCACAAGGGCTATGATAAACAAACTGCCTTTGCCGAATCCGTGAAAATGTTAGACGCAGTTAAAATGCCAGAAGCTAAAAAACGCATGGGCATGTATCCGCACGAGTTTTCTGGCGGTATGCGTCAACGGGTGATGATTGCGATGGCCCTATTATGCCGTCCCAAACTACTCATTGCAGATGAACCAACAACCGCTTTGGATGTGACCGTTCAAGCACAAATCATGACCTTGTTAAATGAGTTAAAACACGAATTTAATACTGCGATTATTATGATTACCCATGATCTTGGGGTAGTGGCTGGTATCTGCGATCAAGTCATGGTGATGTATGCTGGACGAACCATGGAATACGGCACAGCGGAACAAATTTTCTATCATCCAACCCATCCCTATTCCATAGGCTTAATGGATGCGATTCCTCGCTTAGACGGCAATGAAGAACACTTGGTCACCATTCCTGGCAATCCACCGAATTTATTGCATTTGCCAAAAGGTTGTCCATTCTCACCTCGTTGCCAATTTGCTACCGAACAATGCCAAATTGCGCCAAAACTGACTACATTTAATCACGGTCAATTACGTAATTGTTGGTTATCAGCGGAGAAATTTAACCTATGACAGTCTCAAACAACAAAGAATTACTCCTTGAAGTCAATCACTTAGGCGTCAGTTTTAAAATTAAAAATGATAAATCCCTTTTCTTCGCCAAACCGCAAACCTTAAAAGCGGTGAAGGATGTGTCTTTTAAACTTTACGCAGGTGAAACTCTCGGCGTAGTAGGTGAATCTGGTTGTGGTAAATCCACACTTGCACGCGCTATTATCGGTTTAGTCGAAGCGAGTGAAGGGGAAATCTTGTGGCTTGGTAAACATTTACGAAAACAATCAGCGAAACAATGGAAAGAAACGCGTAAAGATATTCAAATGATTTTCCAAGATCCGCTCGCCTCTCTCAATCCGCGAATGAATATTGGCGAAATCATTGCTGAGCCATTAAAGATCTACCAACCGCACTTAAGTGCCGCCGAAGTGAAAGAAAAAGTGCAAGCTATGATGTTGAAAGTTGGGCTTTTACCGAACTTGATTAACCGCTACCCACATGAATTTTCTGGTGGTCAATGTCAGCGTATCGGTATTGCTCGTGCGTTAATCATTGAGCCCAAAATGATCATTTGTGATGAGCCCGTTTCAGCGTTAGATGTGTCGATTCAGGCTCAAGTGGTGAATTTATTGAAATCCCTGCAAAAAGAAATGGGGCTTTCCTTAATTTTTATCGCCCATGATTTAGCGGTGGTAAAACATATTTCTGACCGCGTATTAGTGATGTATTTAGGCAATGCAATGGAATTAGGCAGCGATGTGGAAGTATATAACGATACCAAACATCCTTATACCAAAGCCTTAATGTCTGCTGTTCCGATCCCCGATCCAAAATTGGAACGCAATAAATCCATCGAATTACTTGAAGGTGATTTGCCTTCGCCAATTAATCCACCGTCTGGTTGCGTATTTCGTACTCGCTGTCTAAAGGCTGATGAGAATTGTGCGAAACAAAAACCACCTTTCACCAGCCAAAACAACAGCCATTTTGTGGCTTGCTTGAAAGTCTTATAAAACAAAAAGTGCGGTTAAAATTCACCGCACTTTTTACTTTTACAATCCTAACTTTTCTTCAATTACCTTAGCCAAATCATCTAGCATCGCATAACGTTTACGATACATGGAACGTTTTTTACTTGGAATATCATCCAGATTTCTATCCATTTCTAAAGGCAATTCCCAGTAATCTTTTAATTCTCCGCCTGATTCGCCAAAAATTGCATCATAGTCCACTGTGTATTGTTTACTTTGAATGAAGCGAGATTTATTTTGGTATTTTTGCGGAATGCCAAGCAATTTATCGTAGTCTAGTATTTTTGTGAGTGATTTCATGGTTTCAACCATTAAATAGGCAGGGCGTAAACCGTGGCATAATTTGGTTAGTTGTTTCACCATTTCCTTTGAGCCTTCAAAATTTGGCCCTTGTACAACAGCAATAAGCAACGCATCGCCTAATTTGGCAAAAGTAAGCAAATAAACTAATTCATTTCTTGGTTTATGCCATAGCTCCAATACCCAATACCCCTCCATCGGTTGATGGGTTGTCATGCTTAATGTCATTTCAAAATCAGGAATGACTTCGCCAAAACTTAGAGGTTTTTCCCATAACGGCGTAGAAAGTGCGGTAAGTTTTTCGGGTAAAAATAAAAGATTCTCACAAACGGCATGAAAACGTTGTGATGCGTTAAAACGCTTATCTAAAAAACGACAAGCAACAGGATAACTATAATCCAAGTGCGTATTAAAAATATCGACGAGAAAAGGATGTTGATTGATAAATTGTTCAAAGCGACGAATTGAACCACGATTTAAAAAGCTACGTAAGTTATAACGCCAATGTTTTGGTGCATCAAAACGCCCTGGTCGATATGGATAAATATCCTTAGATTGAGGCCATTGGTAAGTTGTTTTTGTTGTCATCTGGATTGCCATTAATTGATTATAATTTCAGAGAGAATTTTGACATAATTTCAGGAAATTTTCCATTTATGCTATTCTAAACACAATTTTTAAAAGGAATACTTATGTCTGAAATTAAACTTAATTACCACAAAACCCACTTTTTAACGAGCGCGCCGAATATTCGTTCCATTCCTGAAGATACGGGCATTGAAATTGCGTTTGCGGGTCGTTCAAATGCAGGAAAATCGACCGCACTTAATGCACTAACCAATCAAAAAAATTTAGCGCGCACCTCAAAAACACCGGGGCGCACGCAATTGATTAACTTATTTGAAGTGGAACCAAATTATAAATTGGTGGATTTACCAGGCTATGGTTATGCTGCCGTGCCAGAGCAAATGAAAATCCAATGGCAAAAATCCTTGGGCGAATATTTGCAAAAACGAGAATGTTTGTCGGGATTGGTTGTGTTGATGGATATTCGCCATCCGCTTAAGGATCTTGACCAACAAATGATTGAATGGGCGGTTTCAGCAGATTTACCGATACTTTTATTGCTTACTAAAGCCGATAAATTGAGCCAAAGTGCACGTAGTAAACAAGTAAAAATGGTGCGTGAAGCAATTCTTCCATTTCAAGGCGATATACAAGTTGAGGCTTTTTCTGCACAAAATAAAATTGGTATTGATAAATTGGCGGCGAAATTAGATTTTTGGTTTTCGCCACTTTTTGCGAAATAAAATATGAATTTTGCGATCTAGATCGCAAAAAAAGCACGGAATGAATGATTTCATTACGTGCTTTTTTTATAGTGCAAAAACTATCTTCATTTTTACCGCACTTTAAGGATTATCATGTCCCTTGCTATTGTTTACAGCCGTGCTTCTATGGGTGTGCAAGCACCGCTAGTCACCATTGAGGTGCATTTAAGCAACGGAAAACCAGGATTTACACTTGTTGGTTTGCCAGAAAAAACCGTGAAAGAGGCACAAGATCGGGTGCGTAGTGCGTTGATGAATGCACAATTTAAATACCCAGCCAAGCGTATCACAGTGAATCTCGCCCCTGCGGATTTACCGAAAGAAGGCGGAAGATTTGATTTGCCTATTGCTATCGGGATTTTAGCTGCATCAGATCAGCTTGATGCAAGCCGTTTAAAGCAATTTGAATTTGTGGCAGAGCTTGCGCTGACGGGCCAATTGCGTGGCGTACATGGTGTGATTCCCGCTATTCTTGCAGCGCAAAAGTCAAAGCGAGAGTTAATTATCGCGAAACAAAATGCTAATGAAGCCTCGCTCGTGTCTGATCAAAATACTTATTTTGCTCAAACGCTTTTAGATGTAGTGCAATTTCTCAATGGTCAGGAAAAATTACCCCTCGCCACTGAAATTGTGAAAGAAAGTGCGGTAAATTTTTCAGGTAAAAATACGTTAGATTTAACGGATATTATCGGACAACAGCACGCTAAACGAGCATTGACCATTGCCGCAGCGGGGCAGCATAATTTGCTCTTTCTTGGCCCACCGGGTACAGGGAAAACCATGTTAGCCAGCCGTTTGACAGGGCTTTTACCTGAAATGACAGATTTAGAAGCGATAGAAACAGCATCTGTAACGAGTTTAGTTCAAAACGAGTTAAATTTTCATAATTGGAAGCAACGTCCTTTTCGCGCACCACACCATAGTGCATCAATGCCGGCTTTAGTTGGTGGCGGAACGATCCCTAAACCTGGCGAAATATCCTTAGCAACAAATGGGGTGCTTTTTCTTGATGAACTTCCAGAATTTGAGCGAAAAGTGTTAGATGCACTACGCCAGCCTTTGGAAAGTGGTGAGATTATTATTTCTCGTGCCAATGCAAAAATTCAATTCCCAGCTCGTTTTCAATTAGTGGCAGCGATGAATCCAAGCCCTACAGGCCATTATACTGGGACACATAACCGCACTTCACCACAGCAAATTATGCGTTATTTGAATCGACTTTCAGGGCCATTTTTAGATCGTTTTGATTTATCTATTGAAGTGCCTTTACTGCCACAAGGTAGCTTGCAAAATACGGGCGATCGTGGCGAAACCAGCGTGCAAGTTCGTGAAAAAGTGTTAAAAGTACGTGAGATTCAAATGGAAAGAGCGGGGAAAATCAACGCTTATTTGAACAGTAAAGAGATTGAGCGTGATTGCAAGTTAAATGATAAAGATGCCTTTTTCCTTGAAAAAGCACTGAATAAACTTGGGCTTTCTGTACGGGCTTATCATCGTATTTTGAAAGTTTCTCGAACCATTGCCGATCTACAAGGAGAACAACAAATTTCTCAACCGCACTTGGCGGAGGCCTTGGGCTATCGAGCAATGGATCGTTTGCTGCAGAAATTGTCGAATATGTAAAAACGCGTGGAAAGAATACCACGCGTGAAAGGATTAGTAAGTGCTTTGAGTGTCTTGCGTACCGCTAATAATTGCAATGCCAGCGCTTGCACCAATGCGAGTCGCACCCGCCTTAATCATTGCAAGTGCAGTTTCAGTATCACGCACACCACCTGATGCTTTAACACCAATATTGCCGACCGTTTGTTTCATCAATGCAACATCTTCTACAGTTGCGCCGCCTTTATTGAAACCCGTTGATGTTTTAACAAAAGCTACACCGATTTCTTTACAAATTTCGCAGGCTTTCACTATTTCATCTTTAGTGAGCAAACAAGTTTCTAAAATTACTTTTAATGGCGTGCCATTACAAGCATTAAATACAGCTTGAATATCTTGTTTTACTGCATCCCATTTTTGCGATTTTATCCAACCTACATTAATTACCATATCAATCTCATTTGCACCCGCTTTAATAGCTTCTTGCGTTTCAAATGCTTTGACAGAGGTTAAATTCGCCCCCAAAGGGAAGCCAACTACGGTACAAATTTTTACATTTGAGCCAGCAAGTTTTTCTTTAGCGAGTGGAATATAACCAGAATTGATACATACAGAATAAAATCCATGTTCAATCGCTTCATTACAGAGTGTCGAAATATCTTGTTCATTTTTTTCTGCGGTAAGTGCGGTGTGGTCGATATATTGAGCAAGTTGATTTGATGTCATTATTTTCCTCCTTTTATTTATGTTTTACCTATTGTAGCAAAAATTCTTTATTTTTGACTATGGTTGTACGCTCAATTACAATCATCTCAACAAGATAAGGAATAAATAAAATGAAGATTAAAAAATTACTCAAGAATGGATTATCCCTCTTTTTAACTTTTATTGTGATAACTAGCATACTGGATTTTGTTCGTCGCCCTGTAGTGCCAAAGGAAATAAATAAAATCACGTTACAAGATCTTCAAGGGAGTACGTTCTCTCTTGATAGTCTTGATCAAAACAAACCCACATTACTTTATTTTTGGGGAACTTGGTGTGGTTATTGTCGTTATACTTCGCCAGCAATTAATTCTTTAGCAAACGAAGGCTATCAAGTTGTATCGGTGGCATTACGCTCAGGCAATGAGGCGGACGTAAATGATTATTTAAGTAAGCATGACTACCACTTCACTACGGTTAATGATCCTAAAGGGGAATTTGCAGAACGATGGCAAATTAATGTGACACCCACAATTGTGTTGTTGAGTAAAGGCAAAATGGATCTTGTTACGACAGGCCTTACGAGTTATTGGGGATTAAAAGTGCGGTTGTTTTTCGCAGAGTTTTTTGGCTAAGCGGTAGAAAATCTATTACAATACGCAAACTTATTTTAAAGAGGACAGAATTATGATTATTGTAACAGGCGGCGCTGGTTTTATTGGCAGTAATATTGTCAAAGCATTGAATGATTTAGGGCGCAAAGATATTTTAGTGGTGGATAACTTAAAAGATGGCACGAAATTTGCAAATTTAGTTGATTTAGACATCGCAGATTATTGCGATAAAGAAGATTTCATTGCTTCTATTATTGCGGGCGATGAATTTGGCGATATTGATGCGGTATTCCACGAGGGGGCATGTTCTGCGACTACGGAATGGGATGGTAAATACATTATGCACAACAACTACGAATATTCTAAAGAGTTGTTGCATTATTGCCTTGACCGTGAAATTCCTTTTTTCTATGCCTCAAGCGCAGCAACTTATGGAGACACCAAAGTATTCCGTGAAGAACGTGAATTTGAAGGCCCATTAAATGTGTATGGCTATTCTAAATTCTTGTTCGATCAATATGTGCGTAACATTTTGCCAGAAGCAAAATCGCCAGTATGTGGTTTCCGTTATTTCAATGTTTACGGGCCGCGTGAAAATCATAAAGGTTCAATGGCGAGTGTGGCATTCCACTTGAATAACCAAATCTTAAAAGGCGAAAATCCAAAATTATTTGCAGGCAGCGAAGGATTCCGCCGTGATTTTGTTTATGTAGGCGATGTGGCTGCAGTGAATATTTGGTGTTGGCAAAATGGTATTTCGGGTATTTACAACCTTGGTACAGGAAATGCAGAAAGTTTCCGTGCGGTGGCTGATGCGGTAGTGAAATTCCACGGAAAAGGCGAGATTGAAACCATTCCATTCCCAGAGCATTTGAAATCTCGTTATCAAGAATATACTCAAGCAGATTTAACTAAACTTCGCTCAACAGGCTACGATAAACCATTCAAAACAGTCGCGGAAGGCGTGACTGAATATATGGCGTGGTTGAATAGAAAATAAATTATTAATGTAGTAAATCCCCTATAGCTTATCGGCATAGGGGATTTTATTTAATATAATTGTGATAAATGTATTAAATAACGCTCATAAGCACTTTGATAATTTTTCACCTGTGATAAGTTGGGATAAGCTTTTGAGTTTTCATCTAAGTGAATGAAGGTTTCGCATAAAAATTCCAGTTCTCCTTCTCCATTTGCCCACATAGCTTGAATTGCTCCTCCTAATGCAGCAGCTTCTTCTTCCTGCAAACATACCACTTCAGAATTCATCACATCAGCAATCATTTGCCGCCAAAATGAGCTTTTCGCGCCACCTCCAATTAGGCGAATTTGTGAGGTTTCGAGGCCAGCTTGACGAAATAAATCTAAGCCATAGCGAAGCGTAAAAGTAGCACTTTCCATCATTGCTCGACAAAGATTTTCTCGTGTGAAATTACTTGAATCTAATCCTAAAATGCTCGCTTTTGCATTGGGTAAAGGTGGAACTCTTTCACCATTAAAGAATGGCAAAATAGTGATGCCATTCGCGCCAATAGGTGCTTGTTGAGCAAGTTGATTTAATTCTTCAATATCAATATTGAGCAAATTCATTAGCTGTTTATTTGAGGAGGTTATATTCATTACACAAACCAGTGGTAACCAGCCATTATTACTTGAACAAAAATTTGCGATCATTGGTGGTAAATTAAGCAATGGCTTTTGCGTATAAGCATACAAGGTACCAGAAGTACCGAGACTCATCGTAGCAATCCCTTCTCGAATATTTCCTGTACCAATTGCTCCCATCATATTATCGCCTCCACCTGTGGAGACGATGACATTCTCATTAAAACCAAATAAAGTCGCAATTTCAGGTTTAATCACACCGATTTTTTGTTCAGCAGAAAGTAATTTTGGTAACACTTCATCCATATTTAATTCTGGTGCAAGATATTTGAAGACTTCTCTTTTCCATTCTCTTTTCACAACATCGAAATAACCACTACCAGAAGCATCACCAAATTCAGTGCAGAATTTTCCTGTTAGCCAATAATTTAGATAATCGTGTGGCAGCATGATTTTGCGAATATTGGCAAATTTGTCAGGATAATTTTGACGAAACCAACTTAGTTTTGAAGCTGTGTAACCAGTTTGGCAAATGATGCCTAATTTTTCAAATACGGCTGTTTGTCCGCCTAATTTTTCGATCAGTATATCATTTTCCGTAGCGGTTTCTGTATCACACCAAAGCTTAGCCTTATATAGAGGACGATCGTTTTTATCTAACATTACCAGTCCATGTTGTTGTCCTGAAATGCCTATTCCCTTCACTAAATTAGGTGAAAAGTGCGGTGAATTTTTTGCTTGTTTCAATGCAATTTGTAATGCTTGTTGTAATGCCTCAATCCACCAATTTGGTTGTTGTTCACGTCTTCCATTGGATTGTGTAATTAATTCATGTTTTGCGTAACCAACTCCAATCACTTTTTTTTGGACAGAATCAAGCACTATTGCCTTTGTTCCTTGTGTGCCACAATCAATTCCTATATACATAATGTCTCCTAAAATAAAAAAGTGCGGTGAAATACAACCGCACTTTTGCTTCATTTTTAGCTATAAATAACTTGGTTTACCAAATTTTCCAAATATTCTTGCTGACCTGAAACTGGTTTTGGTGCTAAATCTTTTTGTTGGACAAGTTGCGCAAGTGTTTCAAGTGAAGTTTTACCTTGCAAAATATGCTGACCAAGTTCACTATTCCAACCTGCATAGCGTGCATTAACAATTTTTTGTAAGGTTTTCTCTTGTAACATTTTTGCTGCACGTTTTAAGGATAATGCCAATACATCAATTGCACCGATATGAGCGTAAAATAAATCATAAGGATCAATACTTTGTCGGCGAATTTTCGCATCAAAATTAAAGCCTCCAGTAGTAAAACCGCCATGTTTTAAAATTTCATACATAACTAACGTATTTTCTTCAACACTATTTGGGAATTGGTCGGTATCCCAGCCTAATTGTGGATCGCCACGATTAGCATCAATTGAGCCAAAAATATCTAATGCACAAGCTGTTGCAATTTCATGTTGAAAGGTATGGCCAGCAAGCGTCGCGTGGTTAGCTTCAATATTAACTTTAATTTCTTTTTCTAAACCAAATTGTTTTAGGAAACCATACACTGTTGCCACATCATAATCATATTGATGTTTAGTTGGTTCTTGCGGTTTTGGCTCAATTAATAATGTACCTTTAAACCCAATTTTATGCTTATGTTCTACCACCATTTGCATAAAACGACCAATTTGTTCACGTTCACGTTTCAAATCGGTATTCAATAAAGTTTCATACCCCTCACGTCCACCCCATAATACGTAATTTTCTCCACCTAAACGTTGAGTGGCATTCATCGCATTAAACACTTGTGTTGCAGCCCAAGCAAAAACCTCAGGATTAGGATTGGTTGCTGCACCAGACATATAACGAGGATTAGTAAAACAATTTGCAGTTCCCCATAAGAGTTTTACACCCGTTTCTACTTGTTTGCGTTCTAAAATATCAACAATATGATGAAAATTTTGTACATATTCCCGCACTGAATTACCTTCAGGTGCAATATCAACATCATGAAAACAATAATAAGGCACGCCTAACTTATTCAAAAACTCAAAAGCAATATCGGCTTTTTGTTCTGCGCCAGCAAGCACATTTGGATTTTTCTGCCAACTTCGCTCCAAAGAACCTAGCCCAAACATATCATTCCCATTCCAGCAAAAGGTATGCCAATAACACACCGCCAAGCGTAAATGTTCAGCCATAGTTTTACCTAAAATTACTTGATTAGCATCATAATGTTTGAAAGCAAAAGGATTTGTGGATTTTTCTCCCTCAAAGGAGATTTTTTCAATTTTATCGAAATAGGTTGTCATAACATTTTCCTCTCTAGGTGATGAAATTTTTCGCATTTTTGTGAAAAACTAACTTTTCATCAATTATGTTATTTAATTTTTCTATGTTGATTATTTGCAACTGTGGCGTGGATCACAGTTGTGAAAAAACGTAATAGATAAAGTAGTTTTAGTAATTTTAATTCTTTTCTTCTTTGACTAAAGTAAATTTGCCTTATACATCAGGAGGAATAATGAATAATTTTTATAATTTTGATGTGATTATTGATCGTCTAAATACATTTAGTGCTAAATGGAATGTAGATAATGATATTATTCCAATGTCTGTTGCGGATATGGATATTCCAGCCCCTCAGATAATGATAGATGAATTAGAAAAATTTAATCGTTTAGGAATTTATGGTTATACTGAATTACCAGCCGACTATTACAAGATAATCAGTGATTATATTTTCGAACAATATCATTATTCTGTTCTCTCTGAAAAAATTGTATTTTGCCCAAGAATAATCCAAGCCGTATCTATTTATATACGAGCATTTACAAAAGAAAATGATGGAATATGTATTCTATCACCTTCATATAGTCCAATATTAAACACGATAAAATTAAATGACAGAAAATTATATCAATGTCCTTTGGTTTATGAAAATAGAAAGTATCATATTGATTTTCATTTATTAGAGGAATGTTTTAAACATTCTAAAGTATTTGTTTTAATTTCTCCTCATAATCCAACTGGAACGATTTGGAATAAAGAAGTCCTTATTAAAATTATAAACTTAGCTAAAAAACATAATGTATTTATCATTTCCGATGATGTCCACGCAGACTTTACACTAACAAATGACTCCCACTATTTAATATCATCATTAGATGAATGGGTAGCAAATCACTCAATGATCTGTTTATCCCCAGCAAAAACTTTTAATATTCCTGGATTGGAAATAGCTAACCTAATTATTGAGAATAAAGAAATTCGAGAAAAATTTATAAAAGAAATGATGGCATTAGGTATACATAATCCAAATTATTTCTCTATACCAGCTATTATTTCGTTATATAAATATTGTACTGATTGGGTAATCTATCTAAAAGAATACATAAAGAATAATAAGAAGATAGTAAAAGAATTTTTCAATGAGTATATTCCATTATTAGATATTACTGAAAGTGATGGAACTTATTTACTTTGGATAAACTATAAAAAGCTAAGTATAAATGAAAATGAATTAGCTTATTGGATTAATAATTTATCAAGAGTAAAAGTATCTTTGGGGAGTGAATTTGGCAAAGAGGGAGATGGTTTCTTTCGTATGAATGTCGCTATGCCTAGAAAAAAATTATTAGAAGCATTGAATCGAATCAAAAATGGGTTTTGTTTATTAAACAATAGGGAGATTTAATATGAAAACCACTCATCGCACAAGAATGCCAACAACATTAGAAGCTTTTTCACCAATCATTGTGATGCTATTACTGTTAGGGCTTGGGTATGCTTTATTTGATTTGCCAGCAGAGCCATTAATGATTATTTCAACGGTATTTGCTGGTTTTTTAGTTATTAAATTAGGTCATTGCTATTTAGATATTTTAGACGCCATTTCAGAAAAAATAGCTAAAACAATGCCTGCGCTATTAATTTTAATTACTGTAGGATTATTAATTGGAACTTGGATTAGTGGAGGAACAATTCCTATGATGATCTACTACGGACTAAAAGCAATATCACCAGAATATCTTTATGTGACAGCCTTATTCCTTACTGCTATTGTTTCCATTTGTACTGGAACCTCTTGGGGGTCAGCAGGGACTGTCGGTGTGGCATTTATGGGAGTTGCGATTGGATTAGACGCCAATTTGGCTGCTACGGCAGGTGCTGTGGTCGCTGGTGCGTATTTTGGAGATAAATTATCGCCATTATCTGATACAACCAATATTGCATCCGCAGCTGCTGGCGTAGATTTATATGAGCATATAGTTCACTTACTTTATACAACATTACCATCTTTTATTCTTTCGGCTACTGTCTATGTGGTATATGGTTTAAACTACGATTTTTCTAATGTAGCGACTCCAGAAAAAGTAAATACAATGATTCATGAGTTAGAGCAAGTTTATCATTTTAACTTTCTATTACTTATTCCAGTCGCTATTGTATTATGGGGATCTATTACTAAGAAACCGACTATTCCAGTGATGTTATTATCAGCATTTATCGCAATTATTAATGCTATCTTAATTCAAAAATTCTCTCTATCTGATGTGATTAATAGCGCAGTTAATGGATTTGATACCTCAATGATTCACCATACTTCAGTTAGCTCTGATTTAAGTCGTTTGTTGAATCGTGGTGGAATGAACTCAATGATGGGAACACTATTAATTTGTTTCTGTGCATTATCATTTGCAGGTGTATTACAATTGAGCGGTGCATTAACCGTGATTATTCAAAAATTACTCACCTTTGTTCATTCAACTCTTTCTTTGATTATTACAACGATTCTTTGCGGTCTAACAATGATTGGGGTTACTTGTAATGGGCAAATTTCTATTCTAATTCCAGGAGAAATGCTTAAAAATGCGTATGTAGAAAAAGGATTACATCCAAAAAATCTAAGTCGAACAGCAGAAGACTCCGCAACAATTATTGAACCTATTTTGCCATGGACTGCCGCAGGTGCATATATGGCAGGCACATTAGGTGTTGCAACATTGTCTTATTTACCTTGGGCAATTTTATGTTGGAGCGGTATTATCTTTGCTATTATTTATGGTGCAAGTGGAATAGGTATTGCGAAGCTAAAAAAATAAATGTGGTATTGGATATAAAAATGGCCAGTTATTCTGGCTATTTTTATCTTGAAGCTAAATATCTTTTCTATTATAACTTAAATAGCAATTTCCCATAGATAAGGATATAAAATGACGGAACAATACTACAAAATTGCCCTCTTATTTAATGCAAACAAAGTATATGATCGGCAGGTGGTGGAGGGTATTGGACAATATATTCAGGCATCGCAATGTATGTGGGATATTTTTGTAGAAGATGAATTTATCTATCATACTGATACTATTAATCAACTTTCTATTGATGGCATTATTGCAGACTTTGATGATCCAAAAACTGTTGAATTATTGCAACACACTCTTATTCCTACTATAGCAGTTGGTGGATCTTATAAACAAGCTGATTTTTATCCGCACTTTCCTTATGTAGCAACAGATAATATGGCATTGGTTGAAATGGCTTTATCTCATTTACAGGAGAAAGGACTGTCACAGTTTGCATTTTATGGTTTGCAAGTAAATACTCATAAGCATTGGTCTATAGAACGAAGAGATGCTTTTGTAGAGTTGATGGAGAAAAATCATTACCCTATTTACCTATATGAGGGTGTGCAGGTTCATGCTCAAAATTGGTTGGAAGAGCAACAAAAGCTAATTGTCTGGTTAAAATCTCTTCCTTCTCATACTGGTATTATTGCTGTTACGGATGCGCGTGCTCGTCATTTATTGCAGGCTTGTGAATACAGTAAAATTGCTGTACCTGAAGAGCTTTGTGTGGTTGGTATTGATAATGAAGAATTGATCCAATATTTATCGCGTATGTCCCTTTCCTCCGTAGAACAAGGCACGAGAGAGATTGGTTATCAAGCTGCGAAATTATTACACAAATTACTCAATGGTCAAAAAGTTTCACATACCCCTATTTTAATTCCACCGATTACCGTTCACTCTCGAAATTCTACAGATTATCGATCATTAACAGATCCGCTTGTCATTCAAGCAATGCATTATATTCGTCATCGTGCCTGTCATCGAATTAAAGTAGAACAAGTTTTAGATCATCTTGAAACCTCACGTTCTAATCTTGAACAACGTTTTAAGAATGAAATGAATAAAACAATTCACCAAGTCATCCACGAAGAAAAAATTTCCCGAGCAAAGAATTTATTACAACAAACAGATATTTCTATTCAAGAAATTGCTGAGATTTGCGGCTATCCATCAATTCAATATTTTTACTCTGTTTTTAAGAAAGAATTTGAAATGACTCCTAAAGAGTTTCGACTAAATTGTTAAAGGAGCATATTTTTATTCAACTCTGTGCCATAATAACAAGTATTTTTGACCGCACTTTTATCTGAAAGACAGAAAATGAATATTCTAATTATTGGCCCATCTTGGGTTGGCGATATGATGATGTCGCACAGTTTGTACCAGCAACTGAAAATTCAATATCCAAACTGCAATATTGATGTGATGGCACCGAATTGGTGTAAGCCTTTGCTTGCGCGTATGCCAGAAGTGCGTAAGGCGATTGAAATGCCATTAGGGCACGGAGCCTTTGAATTGGGAACGCGTTATCGTTTAGGTAAGGCATTGCGCAATCAATATGATATGGCGATCGTATTACCAAACTCCTTGAAGTCAGCTTTTATTCCCGCTTTTGCAAAAATTGCGGTGCGTCGTGGCTGGAAAGGGGAAAGCCGTTATTTCTTGCTTAACGATTTACGCAATAATAAACGTGATTATCCTATGATGGTGCAACGTTATGTCGCGTTAGCTTTTGAGCAAAATGCGGTACCGAAAGCGGCTGATATTCCTGTTCTAAAACCTTATTTAACCGTTGATCCCACTCAACAAGCTGAAACCTTAAAAAACTTTAAAAAACAAACCGCACTTTTAGGCGAGCGTCCAATTATTGGTTTTTGTCCTGGTGCGGAATTTGGCCCGGCAAAACGTTGGCCACATTATCATTATGCAAAATTAGCAGAAATGTTAATTACCCAAGGCTATGCTGTGGCGCTATTTGGTTCAGCTAAAGATGAACCAGTGGGAGAAGAAATTCGTCAAGCACTGCCAGAAGCGTTGCGTGAGTTTTGTGTCAATTTAGCAGGAAAAACCAACTTAAATGAAGCAGTGGATTTAATTGCAAATTGTACGGCGGTCGTGACCAATGACAGTGGTTTAATGCATATTGCGGCAGCAGTAAATCGTCCATTGATTGCACTTTATGGACCAACTAGCCCACAATATACGCCGCCGCTTTCAGATAAAGCAACGATTATTCGTTTAATTGAAGGTGGATTGATTAAAGTCCGTAAAGGCGACAAAGAGGGGGGGTATCATCAAAGTTTGATTGATATTACGCCAGAAATGGCATTAGAAAAATTGAACGAACTGTTGGCAAAATAATGAAAGTTTGCTTAGTGAAAAGAAAACTTATAAAGATATTACTTATAAGATGACTTGTTTCATAAAAAATGCTCGCACTTGGCGAGCATTTTTATCTTTTATATTTTCTTAGTCTAAGGCTTTACCTTTTAATTCAGGGATTAAGAAAATTGTCGCTAACATATCAATTACGTAGATAATCGCAAGTAGAGCGATGGCCGTTTGGAAAGAGTAAGCAAGTACAACTGCGCCCACAACTACAGGTCCAAATCCCCCTACGGCACGACCAATATTGAAAAGTACGTTTTGTGCCGTTGCTCGAGCTTCTGTTGGGTAGGCTTCCGCCATCAATGCACCGTAACCGCCCAGCATTCCGTTCACAAACATACCTAAAAATGCCCCAGCAAGAAGCATGATGTCAGGATCGGTAAGTTGTGAGTAAACCACGATACTTATCACTGCGCCTAATTGGAAAAGTAAGAAACTTGGTTTGCGTCCGATTCGGTCGGCGAGTTGTCCGAAAATCCAAATGCCAGCCATCATGCCGCAGACGGTAACGGCGGTCCAAAGCCCAGATTTAGTTAAACTGAATCCAAGTTGTTTTGATAAGAAATTAGGTAACCAAATCATAATGCCGTAATAACCGAAGTTTTGTACAGAAGTGAGTACGACGATACCAAGACTAATTTTGCTCGTGGCTTTGTCTTTAATCAGAAGCTGGAATGAACGTAATTTATCAGTAAAGCTGGATTGCGTTGAAAGTGCGGTTTGTTTTTGAGTGAAAATTTCAGGTTCGTGCAGATGAGAACGTAAGAACCAAGCGACAAATGCAGGGAAGATACCCACTAAGAACATTCCACGCCAGCCAATATGCGGGAGCAATAATGGTGTAAGCAACGCAGCACCTAACACACCAACTTGCCAACCCAATGCAACATAAGATGCTGCTTTCGCTCGGTGGCGTGCAGGCCATGCTTCTGCTGCTAGAGCCATCCCAATTCCAAATTCACCGCCTAAGCCAATACCAGCAATTGTGCGATAAATCAGTAAATCCCAATAACCTTGTGCAATCGCACATAAACCAGTAAACACCGCAAAAAGAAGAATAGTCCAAGTCAGTACGCGTACACGACCGTATTTATCGCTTAATGCACCAAATAAAATGCCGCCAAATACGGCACCAATCAGAGTCCAAGTTACGAGAGATCCACCTTGGGCGGGTGTTAGATTTAAGTCTGCGGAAATTGCACTAAGCATGAAACCTAAAATGAGAAGATCGAAACCGTCCATTGCATAGCCGACGGCAGAGCCAATTAAGGCTTTCCAGCCATAACTGTTTACTTTGTTTGTCATGATGTGTCCTTTTGTTACTCGCGGGTAACATTTAAAGTGAAAAGAAAGATGATTAAAAATCGGTGGCTAGTTTACTGCATTAATAAAAAAATTCAATGAACAGAATATGAAAAGAAGAAAAAATTGATTTTGAATAAGAAGGAAAGGATAAAATAAGGGGATTAAACAATCTGATGTCATTCAGATTGAACTACTCTAGTCTTAATAAAAGTGCGGTAAAAATTCACCGCACTTTATTCTTTTTTGTTTATCCCTCAATCCCTTCAAACAGTGCTGTGCTTAAGTAGCGTTCAGAAGCTGAAGGCAAAATAACAACAATGAGTTTATCGGCAAATTCTGGTAATTTAGCTAAGCGATCTGCAGCCGCGACAGCTGCACCAGATGAAATACCTGCAAGAATGCCTTCTTCCGCCATTAAGCGACGAGCTGTGGCAAGTGCGGTATCACTATCAACAGTTTCTACGCGATCAATAATAGATAAATCTAAATTTTTGGGAATGAAACCCGCACCGATACCTTGAATTTTGTGTGGACCTGGTTTTACTTCTTCACCCGCTAAAGTTTGACTAATGACCGGAGATTCCACTGGCTCAACGGCAACAGAAGTGATTTGTTTACCAAAATCTAATTTAATCGCGCGAGAAATACCCGTAATCGAACCACCTGTTCCTACGCCAGCAACAACAACATCGACTTTGCCATCCGTATCTTTCCAAATTTCAGGCCCTGTTGTTTCTCGATGAATTTGTGGGTTGGCTGGATTTTCAAATTGTTTAAGCATGACATAGCGGCTTGGATCAGAAGCAACAATTTCTTCTGCTTTCGCAATAGCACCTTTCATTCCTTTTGCACCTTCGGTAAGCACTAAATTTACACCCAATCCGCACAATAAGCGTTTTCTTTCAAGACTCATTGTTTCTGGCATAGTGAGCGTGATTTTATAACCTCTAGCCGCCGCAACATAAGCCAAAGCAATGCCCGTGTTACCACTCGTTGCATCTACAATCTCTTTCCCTTTTGTGAGCGTGCCATCTTTTTCTGCTTGCCACACCATATTCGCCCCAATACGGCATTTTACGCTGTAGCTTGGGTTACGACCTTCAATTTTTACCACCACATTGCCGTTATGGCCAAAGTGTTTTAAACGCACAAGCGGCGTATTTCCGATAGAATAAGAATTGTCTGCATAAATTGTCATAATATTTCCCTTTCGTTGGACTTCGTTAATGTTGGTTTATTTATAGTACCGCACTTTTGATTAAAAAAATAGTTATTTGATCTATTTATAACTGTAGGCTATTTAACAATCCCTGTATTTTCTGAACGAACATCAAGCCCCGTTTGAGAGGAAAAAGATCTATTCATATTAAAACCTAAGTCATTACGATAATTTTCCACCCACATCAGCGTCGCACCACATACTGCAACAGGCATAATTAATAAATTAATCACTGGCACAAATGTGCAACAAGTAACCAATCCACCAAAAGTTAAACTTTGAGTTCGTTGATTGCCAAGTGCATTTTTCATGATATCAAAAGAGACTTTGTGATTATCAAAAGGATAATCACAATATTGAATTGCCATCATCCAACAAGTGAACAAGAAAGTAAGTACTGGCACGATGGTTTGCCCAACCAGAGGAATAAAACTCAGTAAAAATAAGGCGATAATTTTGGGTAGGCTATAACGTAATTTTTGCCACTCTCGAGCAAGCATACGAGGCACATCCCTCATTATATCCACGAGACTATCATCATTAATATTTTCCTCCGTCAGCATTTTTTCTACTTTTTCCGCCAACAAACCATTAAAGGGGGCTGCGATAAAGCCAGAAAACGTGGTAAAAGTAAAATAAAAGAGCAATAAAATCGTTAAAATCGAAAGTGTCAGTAAAATGACACTGAGAAAACTAAGCCAATCTGGAATAAAATTCATCACCCAATCAATAGCACTGCTGATTTGGCTAATAAAAAGCCAAAATAAACCACAAAGCAAAATGGTATTGAGCAAAATTGGAATAATAACAAACCGACGCAAACCTTTTTGTGTGATGAAATGCCAGCCCATCACAAAATAGTGGAAACCAGATTTTAATTCATTAAGATTTAACATTTTTCTTTCCTTTCAATAAAAATATGCTTAAAACAGACCGCACTTTTCCTTTAAAATTCCACACTTTGAAGTATTTTTTCACCTACTGAAATATGGTAGCATTAGCACCATTTATAGCACTCTCGCCGAACTATCGCGCGTAAGGAATAAAAATGGATTTAAATACAATTTTGATTATTGTGGGTATCGTAGCACTTGTCGCCTTAATCGTACACGGATTATGGTCAAATCGTCGTGAGAAATCAAAATATTTTGATAAAGCCAATAAATTTGACCGCACTTCTCCAACATCTAGATCCCATACGCAAGAAGAAATGGTACAGCCAAACAATATTTCGCCGAATACCTATGTGGAAAATGGGCATACACCAATTTCTCAACCGACCACAGAAAAATTACCATCAGAAGCTGAATTGATCGATTATCGCCAAAGCGATAAAAGTGTGGATGACATCAAAATTTCTATTCCTAACACGCAACCTATTTATGATATGGGGAATCATCGTTCCGAGCCAATACAACCAACGCAACCTCAATACGATATGCCAACCGCAAATAATGTCGCAAGTATGACCTTAGAACAACTTGAAGCACAAAGTCAAAATGTTGGTTTTAATGGCATTAATTCATCATCGCCAGAATTAAGAGTGCAGCTTGCAGAATTATCTCACGAAGAACATCAAGTAGACTACAACCTCTCGTTCAATGAACCAAAAGCAGAAACGACAGCTCAGCCAAAACAAACAACTGGCTATATTCAACTTTATCTTATTCCAAAATCTAGCGAAGAATTTAATGGTGCTAAATTGGTGCAGGCTCTTGAAAACTTGGGTTTTATCTTGGGTAAAGATGAAATGTATCATCGTCACTTAGATTTAAGTGTGGCAAGTCCCGTGCTTTTTAGTGTGGCAAATTTAGAACAACCCGGCACATTCAATGCTTATAACTTAGCGGAATTTAACACCATAGGAATTGTATTATTTATGCAATTGCCCTCTCCAGGTAATAATCTTGCTAATTTACGTATGATGATGCGTGCTGCCCATACATTAGCCGAAGATTTACAAGGTGTTATACTGACTGAAGAACAAGAAATTTTTGATGCAAATGCAGAGCAAGCCTATCTTGCTCGAGTGTAAATTCATACCTTAAATTTACCGCACTTTTATATTCATTTAGACAGGCTTTGTACCTGTCTATTTTCACGCTAAATACATAGAAAAGTGCGGTCATTTTTCTCCGAGAATTTTATGACAAATATTCAAACTCAACTAGACAATCTACGCAAAACCTTGCGCCAATATGAATACGAATACCACGTTTTAGATAATCCGAGCGTGCCTGATAGCGAATACGATCGTTTATTTCATCAGCTCAAAGCCCTAGAATTAGAGCATCCTGAATTTCTGACGTCAGATTCGCCCACTCAACGTGTTGGTGCAAAACCACTTTCTGGGTTTAGCCAAATTCGTCACGAAATTCCTATGCTCTCTTTGGATAATGCTTTTTCCGATGCAGAATTTAATGCTTTTGTAAAACGCATTGAAGATCGTTTAATCCTATTACCGAAACCACTTACTTTCTGTTGCGAACCTAAACTTGATGGCTTGGCTGTGAGTATTTTGTATGTTAATGGTGAACTTACACAAGCCGCCACTCGTGGTGATGGCACCACAGGCGAAGATATTACAGCCAATATCCGCACGATTCGTAATGTTCCATTACAACTTTTAACAGATAATCCTCCAGCACGTTTAGAAGTGCGGGGCGAAGTTTTTATGCCGCACGCAGGCTTTGAGCGTTTAAATAAATATGCGTTAGAACATAATGAAAAAACCTTTGCTAATCCTCGCAATGCAGCGGCAGGCTCTTTACGCCAGCTTGATCCTAATATTACCAGCAAACGTCCGCTGGTATTAAATGCTTATGGTATTGGAATTGCTGAGGGGATTGATCTGCCGACTACGCATTATGATCGTTTGCAATGGCTAAAATCTATCGGGATTCCAGTAAATCCTGAAATTCGTTTATGCAATGGTGCAGATGAAGTTTTAGGTTTTTATCGAGATATTCAAAACAAACGTAGCTCGTTAGGTTATGATATTGACGGAACGGTATTAAAAATCAATGATATAGCCTTACAAAATGAACTAGGATTTATTTCTAAAGCACCTCGCTGGGCGATTGCTTATAAATTCCCCGCCCAAGAAGAATTAACCCTGTTGAATGATGTTGAATTCCAAGTGGGTCGAACTGGCGCAATCACACCAGTTGCCAAATTAGAGCCAGTGTTTGTTGCAGGCGTTACAGTAAGTAATGCCACCTTACATAATGGCGATGAAATTGAACGTTTAAATATCGCTATTGGCGATACTGTTGTTATTCGTCGAGCAGGCGATGTAATTCCACAAATTATTGGCGTATTACACGAACGTCGCCCTGATAATGCTAAACCAATCATTTTCCCAACAAATTGCCCTGTGTGCGATTCTCAAATTATTCGTATTGAAGGCGAAGCAGTAGCACGTTGCACGGGAGGATTATTCTGTGCGGCACAGCGTAAAGAGGCGTTAAAACATTTCGTCTCTCGTAAAGCAATGGATATTGATGGTGTAGGCGGAAAATTAATAGAGCAATTAGTCGATCGAGAGCTAATTCATACACCTGCGGACTTATTTAAACTTGATTTAACCACGCTCACACGCTTAGAAAGAATGGGTGCAAAATCTGCAGAAAACGCACTCAATAGTCTTGAAAATGCAAAAAGCACGACGCTTGATCGCTTTATTTTTGCTTTAGGCATTCGTGAAGTGGGCGAAGCCACTGCATTAAATCTTGCTAATCATTTCAAAACTTTAGATGCGCTTAAAGACGCAAATCTTGAAGAACTTCAACAAGTGCCTGATGTAGGGGAAGTTGTAGCGAACCGAATTTTTATATTTTGGCGTGAAGCGCATAATGTTGCAGTCGTGGAGGATTTAATCGCACAAGGTGTGCATTGGGAAACTGTAGAAGTGAAAGAAGCGAGTGAAAACTTGTTCAAAGATAAAACTGTAGTACTGACAGGCACTCTTACACAAATGGGGCGTAATGAAGCAAAAGCCTTATTACAACAGCTTGGTGCAAAAGTAAGTGGTTCGGTATCCAGTAAAACAGATTTCGTTATCGCAGGTGATGGGGCAGGCTCTAAACTTGCAAAAGCTCAAGAACTAAATATTACAGTATTAACAGAAGAAGAATTTTTAGCACAGATAACAAGATAATTTTTTATCTAAAATAGTGATAATTATAATGATACCCGACGCTTGGTGTAACTGGAAGAACAGGCAATACACGTCTTGTTCTCGTTTTAACTTTATTGTCACTTTGGTTTAATTTTAAACTTGTATCAATTTGTTGCGTTATTTTATCCTTTTGAGTTTGTGTAACAGTATTACCACTAATAACTCGAGCATTATATTCTTGCACAGTTTTCATATCGTAAACACCGCCACCAATTTGTTCTGGTTGAGATGAACATGCTGCTAAACCTAAAATTACACAACTAACAAAAACTATTTTTCTCATTAAATACATCCTATTTACAAATTACGTCAGTTAATACAGCCCTACCTTCTGATACATAATTCGCTGCTTTTTCCTTTAATTTTTTATTTTCTTGTGCCTGAATACACTTAGACAAATCTTTGTCTGTAATTGAATAAACAGGCACATAACTTAAATTTTGAGGATCTTTTTGGTTATAAATAGTTGCACCAACCACACTGCCATAGAATTCTCCTCTATTGTCTGGATAAAGATAATGGTAAGTCGAATTTGTGTAATCTACACCTCTTGTAATCTTAAATCCCTGACAAATTCCAGCTGGAGATTCATAAATACTTTCTGATGAAGTGGTTTCATCTATTTTATAAACTTTAAATTCAATACTTTGAGCTAGTTTTTGAGCATCATTATTTGAAACATCGGAATTAAATGCTTTTTTATCTTCAGAATCAACTGCACTAGAATCATTTTCTGCAATCGAAAATTGTGAAGTAAATAAACTTCCAATAATGACGCAGAACAAAGAAAAAAGTGCAATTTTTATTATTCATTTCTCGTTCCTTTAGTACTTTATTAAATGCTAATCTGTTCGACTACGAATAATTTTTTCGCACTATATCAAAAAGTCTTATAACGTACTAGGTTATTTTTCGGGAGTGATACTTTTTGATTTTTCTTCATTTTGCGCTTCTAAAGCATCACGCGCGGTACGAATACTTTTTTCAATTAATGGAACTCGCTCATCATCTTTCGGCATTAAGCGTAGCATCATCGCCCAAGTCACTGCCGCCATTTTATAATCTTCTGTTTCAAAATAACGGAATGCGAGTAAACTCAATGCTTCAATGTTAGTGTGTTCTTGACGAATCACTTCACGCAATAAATTGCCACCTTTAAGTTTATCAGTCGCATCTTCAGAAAACATCAATATACGAGCATAGCCTAATTTATATTGCACATTATCTGGTTCAAGTTTATTAGCCTTTTGATAGCTATCGAATGCCAAACGTGCATCACCTAAATTCATCCCAATTTGACCGAGCATCCACCATTTTTTAGCATCAGTTGGATTTTTTTGCAAATCGATTCGAAGTGCGGTAGAAAATTGCTGCATTTCTGCATCAGAAAATGGATTTTTATCTTCATCTTTCATTCGGTCAAAGAAATAGGGCAATTTCGCATAAGTTTGCTCTAACATTGATTCGGCTTGCCAAGATCCCACCATAAAATAAGAAGAACCTGCGATAATTCCTAACGCTAATACACCAGAGACAAACCAAATTTTTCCATAAGATTTGCCAGAATAATCCACATTCTCTTGAACCTTGCTCGGTACATCATCAAGCAAGGTTTTCTGTAATTCTTGTTTGAGTTGCTCAACATTTTCAACTAAACCTTGGGAATTATCTTGCTCAATTTCTTCCAAGCGTGAGAAATATAACGCCTTATTTAAATCATCACGTTTTTGCCCATGTTTCGCTTTAAATTGACGTAATAAAGGATAAAAACAAATTAACGCCACAACTAAAGTGGTTAAGATAAAAATTAATGTAAAATTCATCTATTTATCCTTGTTTAATAATTCTGCCAAACGCGCATTATCTTCATCCGTTAAAACCTCTTGGGATTTCACCGCACTTTGGGTTTTAGGTTTGCGTCTTAATAAAAACACCACGCCTAACAACACAAGCAATAATGGCGCAATCCATAGCACTAATGTACTCGCTGTTATAGGAGGATCATAGGTTACAAAATTGCCGTAACGTGCCACCATATAATCCACTACGTCATTTTTCGATTTGCCTTCTTGTAAAAGCTCAAATACTTTGCCACGCATATCCACAGCGATAGTCGCATTGGAATCCGCAATATTGTTATTTTGACATTGAGGACAACGCAAAGATTGTGTTAATTGGTGGTAATCACTCTCTTGCTGTGGAGAACTAAAATTTAATGCGTCAATAGCTGAAAACGCCACTGAGCTAAACAAAAATGCGGTCAAAAATAACCATGTTTTTTTCATTATTGTTGCTCCGAAAGTTTGTCATAAATTGGTTTTAAAGTCTGAGTCCAAAATTTTTCGTTTACATCTCCAGCATAACGATAATGAATCACGCCTTTTCCATCTACAATGAACGTTTCTGGCGCACCATATACCCCTAAATCCAAACCGAAAGAACCTTTTTCATCTTTTAAAACAACTTGATAAGGATTGCCAAGATCTTTTAACCACTTCATTGCTTTAGGTGATTCATCTTTATAATCTAAACCGATAATTCTCACACCCTCTTTAGCAAGTTTGTTTAAATATTGATGTTCGGCATAACAAGTCGGACACCAAGTCGCCCATACGTTAAGCAAAACTGGCTTACCTTGTTGAAACAATTCGTTCGTGTAAGCTTTATTTTCAAACAACTCCGTCAAATTTTTTTCTGGCACAGGCTTTCCAACCAAAGCTGACTCTAATGCTTTAATATCTTCGCCTTGTGCATTACGTTTTAATTGCACTAAAAAGGCAATTGTTATCGATAAAAAGAGAATAAGAGGAACGAGTAATTTTTTTTTCATTTTTTACCGCACTTTAAAATTAGTGCCTAGGGTAAGTATACCCTAGGCTAGTAAAAGTATAGCCTCTTTGAGGCTAGTTGAAATTCCCCAAAGGGGAACCATTTCAATTAGCCATGGGTATACCTACCCATGGCAGTATAAACTATTTCTTCAACAACACATTAAACCGATAGCGTCGATCGAACATGCACAACAATCCACCTAACGCCATAAATAAGCCGCCAATCCAAATCCAGCGAATAAATGGCTTGTAATATAAGCGTAACGCCCAAGAATTGTCCTCAAGTTTTTCGCCAAGTGCCACATAAAGGTCACGAGTTAAACCACCAGCAATTGCGGCTTCTGTCATAGACATCCGACTTACTGTGTAAAAACGTTTTTCTGCGAATAAACTTGTCTCTGGTTGCCCATCTTTCGAAATATCAATTTGAGCTTTTCCACCAATATAGTTTGGACCATTTTCATCCGTCACACCAGCGAATTTAAAATCGTAACGACCAATTTGTGCGTTCTCGCCAACTTTCATTCTCACATCACGTTCTACGCTAAAGTTTTGGCTAAATGCGATCCCCCAAACAGTCATAGCTACGCCTAAGTGAGCTAACATCATTCCCCAATGAGAACGAGATAGTTTGCGTACGCCAACAAAGAATGATTCACGATGCGTCGCACGTTGTTGCAATTCATAAAGCACAAGTAACACAATAATCACAGTCATCATTGAACCAAGCACTGAACTCACGGTAATTTTATCTTGCAAGAAATAAGGTAACGCAAAACCTGCAATCAGCATAACAAATACGCTGATAACAACAGGCGTACGAATTGCAGAAAATTGGTCTCTACGCCATTTCACTAAAGGTCCAATACCAAGCAATAATGCAAATGGTGTCATAATAATTAAGAACATTTGATCAAAGAACGGCGCACCAATAGAAATAGAGCCTAAACCAAGTTGTTTGTGAACGAGTGGTAACAACGTTCCTAAGAATACAACGCAAAGTGCGGTCATTAATAAGATATTATTCAATAACAACATACTTTCACGTGAATAGCGTTCTGCATTATCACGAGAACGAATTTGACTGCCTTTATACGCATAGAGTGCAAGCGAACCGCCAATTACCACAACGAGGTAAGCCAAAATATACAAACCACGAGTTGGATCCGATGCAAATGCGTGAACTGAAACTAAGATACCAGAACGAACTAAGAAGGTGCCGAGCAGACAAAGTGAAAAGGCTAAAATCGCAAGTAATACCGTCCAAGCTTTGAAAGAACCTCGTTTTTCTGTCACAGAAAGAGAGTGAATCAATGCAGTACCAGCAAGCCACGGCATAAACGATGAGTTTTCTACTGGATCCCAGAACCACCAGCCCCCCCAGCCAAGCTCATAATAAGCCCACCAAGAACCGAGTACGATACCTAAAGTTAAAAACACCCAAGCAGCAAGCGTCCAAGGACGTGACCAACGCGCCCAAGCTGAATCTAATTTTCCAGTCATTAAGGATGCTATCGCAAACGCAAATGCCACCGAAAAACCCACATAGCCCATATAAAGTAATGGAGGGTGGAAAATCAAGCCTACATCTTGCAACATTGGATTAAGTTCTTTTCCATCTACTGGGAAATCAGGGAAAGTACGCGTGAAAGGATTTGAGGTAAACAAGACGAACAATACAAAACCGACGCTAATAATCCCCATAATACCAAGCACGCGAGCAACCGCTTCTTGGGGTAAATGTTTACTCAATAAAGCAACGGCAAATGACCAAACCGCCAGTAACCAAATCCACAGTAACAAAGAGCCTTCATGGGAACCCCATACCGCAGATAAACGATAATAAATGGGTAAAGTAGTATTAGAATTATTTACAATATATTGCACGCTAAAATCATTGACTGCGAATAAATAAAATAGCGCAGCAAAAGCAATGCTTAGGCTTGCAAATAAACCATAAGTCATTGGGCGAGCTAATGCCATTAATTGTACATTGCCCTTTTCCGCCCCCCACAAAGGGAAAATCGCCAACATAAGCGATACAGCTAAACTTAAAGCCAGCGCATAATTTCCTAATTCAGCAATCATTTTGCGCCTTCTTTTTCTTGACGATCACGCTCACTTTCGCCTTTTAAATCTGCTGCCTTAATCCCCATTGGTTTATGTACTTTTTGCATTTTTTCGCCTAATTCTGGCGGCACATAATTTTCATCGTGTTTAGCCAATACTTCTGTCGCGCTTAAAACCGCTGACTGAGTTAATACGCCTTGAGCCACAATCCCCTGCCCTTCACGGAAAAGATCTGGCAAAATGCCTTCATATTCAACAGTGATCGCAGGACCAATATCATTTAAATCGAACCGCACTTTTAAGCTTTTTGGATCACGCACTACCGTGCCTTCAACCACCATACCGCCAACACGAATACGCTGCCCCACTTCAGGTTTTTGATTCGGATTATTATCCTTACCTTGAATCACTTCAGATGGCGTATAAAACAAGTCGATATTTTGACGTAATGCATACAGCATCAATCCACTTGCAATAGCAATGCCGAGCACAACAAAAATGACTAATTTAAATCTGGATTTACGTCTTGGATTCATAGTGTGTTCCCCTTATTTGCTTGTTGTAAACGTTCTTCGCGTTGTTGCTCACGCAATACATTTTGTAACACTGTCTTGCGTTGTTTTACACTTTGAACAATTAAGGCAATAACTGCCACTAAACTTACTGCATAGGATAACCATACGTAAAAACCGTAGCCACCCATATTAAAAAAATCACTCCAAGTTTGGAAAAACATAAAATATTCCTTATAAAAAATCGCTAAAAAACTAACCGCACTTTATTTCAGTGTTTGAGCTAATGCTTTAACCCAAGGACGTTTTGCATCTTCTTTCAATAATTCCACGCGATAACGAACTAAAGTAAGCCAAATATACAAGGTCAAAAAACCGAAGATACATAAAATTAATGGAACCAACATTGGAATTGCAATGGATGGTTTTTCAAATTTGGTAATACTCGCCCCTTGATGTAATGTGTTCCACCACTCCACCGAAAAATGAATAATCGGTAAAATCACGACCGTTGTAATGCATAAAATCCCCGCCGCTTTTGCACCTATGTTACGATCTGAAAAAGCAGAATAAAGGGCTAAGATACCAAGATAAAGAAAGAATAAAATCAATTCTGCAGTTAAGCGAGCATCCCACACCCACCAAGTACCCCACATTGGTTTCCCCCAAATTGCCCCCGTAACAAGCGATAAGAAAGTAAACAATGCACCAATTGGCGCCATTGCAATCATTGCGAGATGAGCTTGCTTAATTTGCCACACTAGGGCAACCACAGCTGCAATCGCCATTGAACCGTACACACCCATTGACCAAATCGCTGTCGGCACATGTACATACATAATTCGGAAACTATTGCCCTGTTGGTAATCTGCTGGGGCGAATGCTAAGCCCCATACAATGCCAATACCGAGTAAGATAAGCGTTAAAAATGCAAATAACGGACTCAATTTACCGCAGATACGATATTGAGTTTCAGGTTTTGCATAAGGATGTAACCACTTCCACATAAAAAAGATCCTTAAAAATTAAAGAGAAAAACCACCGCACTTTTATACAATGAAATAAAATTAATTATCTAAACTAATTCGCAACGCTGCAGCAATGGCAAAAGGCGAAAGCGTTACTGCACCAACCATCATGGCACCTAAAATCGCCAGTTGTCCCCCATAAGGCACATTTAATCCTGCTGCTTCTAGTATTGATGAAGCAAAAATTAAAACAGGAATAAACAACGGAACAACAAGCAAACTCAACAACACGCCACCTTTTCGCAATCCCACCGTTAAAGCCACGCCAATAGCACCGATACAGCTCAATACAGGAGTGCCCAGTAACAATGTCAAAACCAATGCCCACCAAATATTGACCTCAAGAGAAAGCAACAAAGCGGCAATAGGTGATAGCAAAATAAGCGGCAAACCAGTGAGCAACCAATGTGCAACGACTTTAGCCAAAGCTGTCATTGGCAAAGGCTGTGCGGTTAGCATTAATTGTTCAAGAGAGCCATCAATAAAATCATCACGGAATAAACGTTCAAAAGAAAGCAATGCTGAAAGTAATGCAGCTACCCATGCGATACCCGGTGCGATACGGGAAAGTAATTTAGGCTCTGGCCCAATAACAAGCGGAAACAAAGTAATCACAAGCAAAAAGAACCATAGCGGATTTAAAATCTCCGCATTTTTGCGCATTGCAATTTGAAGTTCTCGTTTAATTATCTCTAAAAAAATCATTAAGTTATTCCGCTTTATAAGCCGCTAAATTCAATTTTTGCAGATGAGAACTTGGCACTTCTTGGTGGCTGGTCAATAACACAATACCTCCACGTTGAGCATGCTCATCAAAAAGTGCGGTTAGAATTTCCACGCCTTTTTTATCAATCGCAGTAAAGGGCTCATCTAAAATCCATAAGGGCGCTTGAGACAGCCATAAGCGACCTAACGCGATACGTTTTTGTTGTCCTGCAGAAAGTTGTGCGGCAGGCAAATCTTCACGCCCTAATAATCCCACTTTCTCAAGCAAATCCCACAACATATCGGTGTTTTGTTCAGCTTGACTAATTCGTTGATAAAACTGCAAATTTTCCCACGCCGTTAGCTCTGGTTTAACGCCTAAAAGATGTCCTAAATAAAGCAAATTCTGATGATACTGTTCACGTTGTTTAGAAATTGCTTCAGCATCCCACCGCACTTCGCCTTCTAAAGGTTGGGCTAAACCAGCAAGAATACGTAACAAGCTCGTTTTACCTATGCCGTTATGCCCTTCAATTTGTACAAAATCACCGCTATTAAAATCGCAAGTCAAAGCACGAAAAAGTACGCGCTCACCACGTTGGCAGGATAAATTTTGCAGAGATAACTTGTGTTGCTCAAACATAATTACAGAGGGAAAATAGAAAGTGGTGGTATTCTAATATTTGATGAAATTTTCGCAACTCAAACACATAACTCTTTAGAAGTAGATCGATAGGTTTATTGATTTAAAACAAAATTTAATAAATTCACTTTTTAAAAAAGGAAAAACATTTAATGATCTAAATCAATTTTTTTGCTATTATTTGCTCAATTTTGGTTATAGACCAAAACCTCAACGAAATCTGTTTTTAACAATAGAAGGAATACATTATGTCTTACACTCTCCCTGAATTAGGCTATGCCTACAATGCGTTAGAACCACATTTTGATGCGCAAACAATGGAAATCCATCATAGTAAACACCACCAAGCTTACGTAAACAATGCAAATGCTGCATTAGAAGGTTTACCTGCTGAATTAGTAGAAATGTATCCGGGTCATTTAATTTCTAACCTTGATAAAATTCCTGCAGAAAAACGTGGAGCATTACGTAATAATGCTGGAGGCCACACAAACCACAGTTTATTTTGGAAAAGTTTGAAAAAAGGCACTACTTTACAAGGCGCATTAAAAGATGCGATTGAACGCGATTTCGGTTCTGTAGATGCATTTAAAGCAGAGTTTGAAAAAGCAGCAGCAACTCGTTTCGGTTCAGGTTGGGCATGGTTAGTATTAACCGCTGAAGGTAAATTAGCCGTTGTATCAACAGCAAACCAAGATAACCCATTAATGGGTAAAGAAGTGGCAGGTTGTGAGGGTTTCCCACTTTTAGGTTTAGACGTTTGGGAACACGCTTACTACTTAAAATTCCAAAACCGCCGTCCAGACTACATTAAAGAATTCTGGAATGTGGTAAACTGGGATTTCGTTGCAGAACGTTTTGAACAAAAAACAGCACACTGTAACTGTGCAAAATAATAAACATAGGAAAACCTAGCAAAAGTTAGGTTTTTCTGCTTTCCTCTCTATAACTTTTCTTTTGCAATCTTTTTTATCAAATCTGTATCTTTTACAGGCTTATTATTTATAGGCATTTATCAATGTTTATTTTCCATAAACAAAGTATTATTAAAATTCAATAAATAATGAAGAAATGTAAAGCTTCTTTAGTGAGGTCAAAAAGAATGTTACTATGGCAAAATTTTAAGTTATTAAAAATAGAATTTATCACTATTTTTTATAACTATTTTTATGACCACATTAAAGTTAAGCCAAAAAAATGTGTTGCTATAAATAACAAAACTTAATCTTTAAATTAAACGAATCTAACTTTTTAAGGTCATATAAAACTGATTGAACTTTTTATTTATAAACGAGATTTTAATGAATCAAAATCTAATTGAAGTTAAGAATCTCACCTTTAAACGCGGTGATCGCGTGATTTACGATAACCTGAATTTGCAAGTAAAAAAGGGAAAAATCACTGCGATCATGGGGCCGTCGGGGATTGGTAAAACCACCTTACTTAAATTGATAGGTGGGCAACTAATGCCAGAGCAAGGTGAAATTTTGTTTGATGGACAAGATATTTGTCGTCTATCTAATCGTGAACTGTACGAAGTACGCAAGCGGATGGGGATGTTATTCCAATCAGGTGCGCTTTTTACGGATATTTCTACTTTTGATAATGTCGCCTTTCCAATTCGTGAACATACGCATTTGCCTGAAAGTTTAATTCGTCAAATCGTGTTGATGAAATTGGAGGCGGTTGGGTTGCGAGGTGCTGCCGCATTGATGCCTTCAGAACTTTCCGGTGGTATGGCTCGTCGAGCTGCATTAGCGCGCGCTATTGCGCTTGACCCTGATTTAATTATGTTTGATGAGCCATTTACGGGGCAAGATCCGATTAGTATGGGCGTAATTTTAAGCCTGATTAAACGATTAAATGAAGCGTTAAATTTGACTTCTATCGTAGTGTCACACGATGTGGAGGAAGTATTGAGTATTGCAGATTATGCCTATATTATTGCAGACCAAAAAGTCATCGCAGAAGGAACATCTGAGCAGCTTTTACAAAGCCAAGATCCGCGCGTGGTGCAATTCTTAAAAGGTGAATCTGATGGTCCTGTGCGCTTTAAGTACCCAGCGCAAGATTATATGAAGGAATTGTTTGAATGATCGTCAATTTTATTTCTGCTTTAGGAAAACAGGTGATCGACTTTTTCCGTGCATTGGGGCGAGCAGGCTTTATGTTATTTGGTGCATTGATCGGCAAGCCACAAATTCGTAAGCATTTTCCTTTGCTTGTGAAGCAAATGCATGTTTTAGGTGTCCAATCGTTACTCATTATTTTGTTGTCCGGTTTATTTATTGGAATGGTATTAGGACTACAAGGTTATGTCGTATTAGTTGATTTTTCTGCTGAAACAAGTTTAGGTCAGTTGGTGGCACTTTCTCTTTTGCGAGAATTAGGGCCTGTTGTTACCGCACTTTTATTTGCTGGTCGAGCAGGTTCTGCATTGACGGCTGAAATAGGCTTAATGAAAGCCACTGAACAACTTTCTAGTCTTGAAATGATGGCTGTTGATCCTTTACGTCGAGTGATTGCACCTCGTTTTTGGGCAGGGGTTATTTCCATGCCAATTTTGTCAATCTTGTTTATCGCGATTGGTATTTGGGGCAGTTCCTTAGTAGGTGTGGATTGGAAAGGTGTTGATTCAGGCAGCTTTTGGTCTGTTATGCAAAATTCCGTGAGTTGGAGCTATGATATTTTAAATGGCTTTATTAAAGCGGTTTTCTTTGCTGTAGCCGTAACTTGGATTGCACTTTTTAATGGTTATGATTGTATGCCAACATCAGAAGGTATCAGCCAAGCTACAACACGAACAGTTGTGCACGCTTCACTTGTTGTTCTAGGATTAGATTTTATTTTGACTGCTATTATGTTTGGCGCAAGTTAAGGATTTTTTATGAGACAAACAATTAAATATGAATTTTGGGTCGGGTTATTTTTATTACTTGGTATTGGTGCCTTAGTTTTTTTAGGTTTACGCGTAGCTAATGTACAAGGTTTTGCTGAGACGAAATCTTATACCGTGACGGCAATTTTTAATAATATTGGCGGACTTAAAGTGCGCGCACCACTAAAAATTGGAGGCGTAGTAATTGGGCGTGTGAGTGCTATTACGCTTGATGAAAAAAGCTATTTACCAAAAGTAAGTATTGCGATTAATCAAGAATATAATGAAATCCCAGAAAACAGTTCTTTATCAATTAAAACATCAGGTTTATTAGGTGAGCAATATATTGCCTTGACAATAGGTTTTGATGATGGAGATACAGCAATGCTTAAAAATGGTAGTCAAATTCAAGACACTACATCAGCTATAGTATTGGAAGATTTAATTGGGCAATTCTTATACGGAAGTAAAAAATCAGACGGCAATGAAAAATCAGAATCCGCAGAATAATAGGTTAAATTTTATAAATTAGGAGATTGACAATGTACCTTACTCAACTAAAAAAATGGTTTACTATTTTAACTTTCGTATTAACCGCACTTTTGGTTACACGAACAGCTATTGCAGAAACAAGTCCTTATGTTTTAATGCAGCAAGCGTCAGATAAACTATTTTCTGATATACAAGCTAATCAAAGTAAAATTAAACAAGATCCAAATTATTTACGTACTATTGTTCGTAATGATTTATTGCCTTACGTAAACTTAGAATATGCAGGTTCTAAAGTATTAGGTTCATACTACAAATCAACCTCTACAGAACAACGAGAAAAATTTTTCAAGACTTTTGGTGAGTTGATTGAGCAAAAGTACGCACAAACATTAACAAATTATTCTAATCAAAAAATTCAAATTGAATCAGAAAAAGAATTAGGCGATAACAATTTTGTAAATATTCGCGTAAGTATTATTCAAACTAATGGCGTTGCTCCGATCCTATTAGATTTTAAATGGCGTAAAGGCAATAAAAGTGGGGAATGGAAAGCCTACGATATGGCAGCAGCAGGCGTAAGTATGCTGGAAGATACGATAAAAAATTGGGTTGGTATTTTAAACAAACAAGGTATTGATACATTAATCACAAAGATGCAGCAATCTGCCTCACAACCTATAATTTTCAATCAATAAATGAATAACTATGCTAAATTGGGATTTGCAAAAAAATAATGATAAAATAACGCTCTTTTTGTTTGGGGAACTATCTCGCAGCACCTTGTTACCAATGTGGCAGCAACGTGGCGTTTTTTTGTCAGAAAGTACACTTGATAAAACTATTGTTGAATGGAATTTATCTGGTCTTCAGCATATTGATTCAGCTGGTTTTACAGCTCTTTGTGATTTTTTACGAGAGTGTCAAAAGATTAACAAAACAGTACGATTAGTTTATCCACCAAAACAATTATTAACCCTAGCAGATCTTGTTGGTTTATCTGATTGGATCGCAAATTTTACATAGCTTACTTAAACGGAAATCCAATGGAACTTCAAAAAATTGAACAAATTTTAAAAGACACGCTAAATATCGTAGAAGTCTATGCACAAGGTGAAAATGCACATTTTGGTGTAATTGTAGTGAGTGATGAAATTGCTGCACTATCTCGTGTAAAACAACAACAAACGATTTATGCCCCTTTAATGCCTTATTTTAGCACTGGTGAAATTCACGCTCTAACCATCAAAACTTATACCGTAGAAAAATGGAAACGCGATCGTGCATTAAACCAGTTTAATTAAGGATTTAAAAATGGATAAATTTCGTGTTTATGGGCAATCTCGTTTAAGTGGAAGTGTGAATATTTCAGGCGCAAAAAACGCCGCACTTCCAATTCTTTTTGCGGCTATTTTAGCTACAGAACCTGTTAAATTGACAAATGTTCCCGAACTTAAAGATATTGAAACAACTTTAAATATTTTGCGTCAATTAGGCGTAATTGCAAATCGTGATGAAACTGGTGCAGTTTTATTAGATGCCTCTAATATCAATCATTTCACTGCACCTTATGAATTGGTTAAAACTATGCGTGCTTCAATTTGGGCATTGGCACCTTTAGTCGCTCGTTTCCATCAAGCTCAAGTCTCATTACCTGGAGGTTGTTCTATCGGAGCTAGACCTGTTGATCTCCACATTAGCGGTTTAGAAAAATTAGGTGCGGACATCGTTCTTGAAGAAGGATATGTAAAAGCACAAGTATCAGATCGTCTTGTTGGAACTCGAATTGTAATAGAAAAAGTAAGTGTAGGCGCAACTTTATCTATTATGATGGCAGCAACCCTTGCGAAAGGTACGACTGTTATTGAAAACGCCGCTCGTGAACCTGAAATTGTAGATACTGCAGATTTCCTTAATAAAATGGGTGCGAAAATAACAGGTGCAGGTTCTGATCACATTACGATTGAAGGTGTTGAACGTTTAACTGGTTGTGAGCACAGTATTGTGCCAGATCGCATTGAAACGGGTACATTCTTAATTGCTGCAGCAATTTCGGGCGGTCGTGTTGTTTGTCAAAATACTAAAGCGGATACTTTAGATGCCGTAATTGATAAACTCCGTGAAGCTGGTGCGCAAGTTGATGTAACTGAAAATAGCATTACTTTAGATATGCTTGGTAATCGCCCTAAAGCAGTGAATATTCGTACTGCACCACATCCAGGGTTCCCAACTGATATGCAGGCTCAATTTACTTTATTAAATATGGTGGCAGAAGGTACAAGCATTATCACTGAAACGATTTTTGAAAATCGTTTTATGCATATTCCTGAATTAATTCGTATGGGTGGTAAAGCTGAAATTGAAGGGAATACAGCGGTATGTCACGGGGTTGAACAATTGTCTGGCACAGAGGTAATAGCGACAGATTTACGCGCTTCAATCAGTTTAGTGCTTGCAGGTTGTATCGCAACGGGTGAAACCATTGTAGATCGTATTTATCATATCGATCGTGGTTATGAACATATCGAAGATAAATTACGTGCTCTAGGTGCGAAAATTGAACGTTTTTCTAGAAGTGATGAAGCGTAATTAGGTACGCGACTTTTCTATAATAAATTACAAGTTTATTTATAATCTTAAATTTCTATTAATGCCTTTCTTTAGAAAGGCATTTTTTTACTGAAATTTTATAAGAGTAGATTGATTGCATTGTTTAGAAACGTATTTTTCTACAAGAAAGTGCGGTAGATTATTTTCTTATTTTGATAGTAATCACTTATATCAATTTTTTATAACTAAAATTTATAAACCATAAATAAATAATCTTTTTTTTTCATAAGTTTGGTTTTTATAATCACGCTTAGACAAACACAACACAAGGAAGAAAAAATGAAAAAATTACTTTTTACGACCGCACTTTTAACTGGAGCTATTGCTTTCTCAACGTTTTCTCACGCAGGCGAAATTGCCGATCGTGTTGAAAAAACGAAAACTTTATTAGTTGGAACAGAAGGGACTTATGCACCATTTACTTTCCATGATAAAAGTGGAAAATTAACAGGCTTTGATGTAGAGGTTATTCGTAAAGTTGCTGAAAAGCTCGGTTTGAAAGTGGAATTTAAAGAAACACAATGGGATGCAATGTATGCGGGGTTAAATGCAAAACGTTTTGATGTGATTGCAAACCAAACTAACCCAAGCCCAGAGCGTTTAAAAAAATACAGTTTCACAACGCCTTATAATTATTCTGGTGGGGTGATTGTAACAAAATCATCGGATAACAGTATTAAATCATTTGAAGATTTGAAAGGTCGTAAATCTGCGCAATCTGCAACAAGTAACTGGGGTAAAGATGCAAAAGCTGCAGGTGCGCAGATTCTTGTAGTGGATGGTTTAGCACAGAGCTTAGAGCTTATTAAACAAGGCCGTGCAGAAGCAACAATTAATGATAAATTGGCTGTATTAGATTATTTTAAAAAACACCCAAATTCTGGTTTAAAAATTGCTTATGATCGTGGGGATAAAACTCCGACTGCCTTTGCTTTTTTACAAGGTGAAGATGCATTGATTACAAAATTTAATCAAGTACTTGAAGCACTTCGCCAAGATGGTACATTAAAACAGATTTCAATTGAATGGTTTGGTTATGATATTACTCAATAATTGGTTGGCGAGTCTTCCATTTATGAGTGCAGAACGAGCTGATTATGTAATCAGCTCGTTTTGGCCTATGTTGGAAGCAGCAATTTTATACACATTGCCATTGGCAGTCATTTCCTTCTTCTGTGGTTTGCTTATTGCAGTGATTGTTGCAGTTATTCGTACTTTGCCTAGCCCTAATTTACCCTTAAAATTGTTACAGGCTTTATGTCGAGTGTATATCTCTATAATTAGAGGTACACCGATGTTAGTACAAATTTTTATTATTTTTTATGGGTTACCTGAAGTCGGTATTACTTTAGAGCCTTTTCCGACAGCGATTATTGCATTTTCTATTAATATAGGTGCTTATGCAGCAGAAACTGTTCGTGCTTCAATTATTGCTATACCTAAAGGGCAGTGGGAAGCCTCTTATGCGATAGGTATGAATTATCGACAAGCATTTATTCGTACAATTATGCCACAGGCTTTACGTATTTCAGTACCATCGCTTTCTAATACTTTTATTAGTACAGTGAAAGACACTTCATTGGCTTCTCTTGTTTTAGTGACAGAATTATTCCGTGTCGCACAGAATATTACGGCAGCAAACTATGAATTTATTTTAATTTATAGTGAGGCAGCTTTGATTTATTGGATTTTCTGTTTTGTTTTATCTTTCTTACAAGATCGTCTTGAAATTCGCTTATCTCGCCATTTATAAGGAATGTCTATGTTAAAAGTAAGTAATATTCAGAAAAACTTTAATGGCAATCATGTGTTAAAAGGCATTGATTTTGAAATTAATAAAGGTGAAGTGGTCGCAATTTTAGGCCCTTCTGGTTCTGGAAAAACCACCTTTTTACGTTGTTTAAACTTGCTTGAACGACCAGAGCAAGGCATTTTGGAATTTACTGATGGCAGTCTAAAAATTGATTTTAGCCAGAAAATTAGTAAAGCAGATGAATTGAAGTTACGCCGACGTTCATCAATGGTCTTTCAGCAATACAATTTATTCCCTCATCGTTCTGCCCTTGAAAATGTTATGGAGGGAATGGTTGTTGTGCAAAAACAAGATAAAGCTCAAGCTCGTGAAAAAGCACTTAGTTTGCTAGAAAAAGTAGGGCTTAAAAATAAAGCGGATTTATTTCCATCCCAACTTTCTGGCGGTCAGCAACAGCGAGTGGGGATTGCTCGAGCCCTTGCGGTAAAACCTGATATTATTTTATTAGATGAACCTACATCGGCATTAGATCCTGAATTGGTGGGCGAAGTGTTACAAACACTAAAAATGCTCGCCCAAGAAGGCTGGACAATGATTATTGTTACTCACGAAATGCAGTTTGCGCAAGATGTCGCGGATCGTGTGATTTTAATGGCGGATGGATATATTGTAGAACAAAATACAGCAGATAAATTCTTCACTTGCCCACAACACGAGCGCACTAAACAGTTCTTGTTACAAGCAAAAATACCACTTGAGCTTGATTATTATATTTAAAGTGCGGTCAATTTTTAGAGCGTTTTTTGAAACAAACTCAATAATGGATAATGTAGGCTTTAATTAAAACGTGATGGATTTCACAACTTTAGAATTAAATGCTTCTACACCTTTACATTACCAATTCACTATGCAAGAATGCTCACGTTAAAATTTAAGTCAATAGGAGTAAATAATGACTTTGGCAGCACGTTTAAAACAAGAATTTGTTTCTGGTTGGAAACCTTTTGAGGTGGTTTGGCTTGTGCTTTTTATCATTGCGCAAATTTGGGCTTATGTACAAACACCTGATTCTTGGTTAGCAATGATTTCTGGTATTTCGGGTATTTTGTGTGTGGTATTGGTAAGTAAAGGTAAAATTAGTAATTATTTCTTTGGATTGATTTTTGCCTATACTTATTTTTATGTTGCTTGGGGATCGAATTTCTTAGGCGAAATGAACACCGTACTTTACGTATATTTGCCCTCTCAATTTATTGGTTACTTTATGTGGAAAGCCAATATGCAAAATAGCGATGGTGGAGAAAGCGTGATTGCCAAAGCGTTAACTGTTAAAGGATGGATAACATTAATTGTTATGACTACGGTTGGTACTTTGCTTTTTGTTCAAGCATTACAAGCTGCTGGTGGTAGTTCAACAGGTTTAGATGGTCTAACTACAATTATTACGGTTGCGGCACAGATTTTAATGATTTTGCGTTATCGTGAACAATGGTTGTTATGGATTGGATTAAATATTCTTTCTATTTTCCTTTGGGCAGAGACACCTGCAATATACTTAATGTATTCAGCCTACTTACTTAACTCATTGTATGGTTATTATAACTGGACGAAATTAGTTAAGCGTACTAACTAAATATAAAAACAGTAAATAGTTTATAAAAAATCCCCGTTAAATGATAAATTTAACGGGGATTTTTTTACCGCACTTATTGCAGAACCAAGAATTACTTCACAGATTTTTTGTGATTTTCATAGGCTGCTTTTACAAAGCCTGCAAACAACGGATGACCATCACGAGGCGTAGAAGTAAATTCTGGATGGAATTGGCAAGCGACAAACCAAGGATGATTTGGCACTTCGATAATTTCTACCAATTTTTTATCTGCAGATAATCCAGTTACTTTCAATCCTGCTTTTTCAATTTGTGGAAGCAAGGTATTGTTCACTTCATAGCGATGACGATGACGCTCTTCAATGGTTTCTTTGCCATAAAGCTCGCGAGCACGGCTACCTGATACCAAATGACATTGTTGTGCACCTAAACGCATTGTTCCGCCAAGATCTGATTCATCGGTACGCACTTCAGTATTACCCTCCGCATCTTGCCATTCTGTGATTAATGCCACCACAGGTTGTTCACAATCTTTATCAAATTCAGATGAATTGGCTTTAGTTAAACCCGCTACATTACGTGCATATTCAATCAACGCTATCTGCATACCTAAGCAAATACCCAAGTAAGGAATTTTGTTTTCTCGTGCATATTGTGCGGTACGAATTTTACCCTCTACACCACGATAACCAAATCCCCCTGGAACAAGAATGCCATCAACGCCCTTTAATACTTCAACACCTTTGGTTTCAACATCTTGGGAATCAATATATTTAATGTTTACACTTAAACGGTTCGTTAAACCTGCGTGTTTTAAGGCTTCATTTACTGATTTATAGGCATCGGGTAACTCAGTGTATTTACCTACCATACCGATGGTTACTTCTCCCACTGGATTGGCTTGCTTGTAAAGCACTTGCTCCCATTCAGTAAGATCTGCTTCAGGGCAAGTTAAACGGAAACGATCACAGACGAAATCATCTAAACCTTGAGATTTTAACAATGCGGGGATTTGATAAATTGAATTCACATCTTTTAATGAAATGACTGCTCGTTCTGCAACATTACAAAATAAAGCAATTTTTGCGCGTTCATTTGGTGGAATCATACGATCTGAACGGCAAATCAACACATCAGGTTGAATACCAATAGAAAGCAATTCTTTTACCGAATGTTGGGTTGGTTTAGTTTTTACTTCGCCCGCCGTTGGAATGTAAGGCACCAAGGTTAAATGCATAAATAACGTATGTTCACGACCAACTTGAACGGCTAATTGACGTAATGCTTCTAAGAATGGAAGTGATTCAATATCCCCAACAGTGCCGCCCACTTCAACAATCACAACGTCGTGACCTTGAGCACCAGCAATGACGCGATCTTTAATTTCATTAGTGATATGTGGAATCACTTGAATTGTTGCACCAAGATAATCGCCACGACGCTCTTTACGTAATACTTCAGAATAAATTTTACCTGTAGTGAAGTTATTACGTTTGGTCATTTTCGTGCGGATGAAACGCTCATAATGACCTAAATCTAAATCTGTTTCTGCGCCATCTTGAGTAACGAAAACTTCCCCGTGTTGGGTTGGGCTCATCGTACCAGGATCCACATTAATATATGGATCTAACTTCATAATGGTTACGTTTAAACCACGTGCTTCTAAAATTGCCGCCAATGATGCTGCCGCAATGCCTTTACCTAACGATGAAACCACACCGCCAGTGACGAAAATATAATTTGTAGCCATAGGGAACCTAATCTGTATTGGGATATAAATGATTATAGCTAATCATCCTACAGACAAAATCAACCAAAAGTGCGGTCAAAAATCGAAGATAATTAGCTATCAAAGACGGGACGGTAGTTTACCTGATTTGTGCAATGAACTCAATGCTAGTTTTGTCTTAATCCTTTTTATCCTTGGAAAGGATCAACAATTACATTACAAATGTTGAATGATAAATTAAGTATTAAATGCCACTACATACTTATTCAAGCAGTTAAAAACATCAAGAGATGTGTTGGTTGAGACAAATATTAAAATATGCTCTTACACAATGAAATTAATCATCTTTAAAACAAAAATTATTGCAAAAATTTCAATTTGATCTAAGTCAATTAAATGAAATATAACAAATAAGCCCTATTTTTGTATTTATATCAAAAATGTGATCTATATAGCATCTTTTACTATTTTTTATCCTTATGTTTAGTAGTAGAATAGCCGCCAATTTGGATTATCTCTATAATAACTGGTGTTTTTTTAACCTTTAAAAATAATTATGTAGATAAGTCAATTTAAACTTAGCTGATTGGAGTTGAGTAATTAGGGATTATTTAAGGCATCGCCTTGTTAATCATTGTTGGAACTAATGTTGTTTATACAAAGGAGTTGAGAATGTTAGACGTTGTTGATCTTTCTCGCTTGCAGTTTGCTTTAACTGCGTTGTATCACTTCATTTTCGTGCCGCTAACATTAGGTTTATCCTTTATTCTTGTAATTATGGAAACTATTTATGTGGCGACAGGTAAAGAAGTTTATAAAGATATGACAAAATTTTGGGGAAAGTTATTTGGTATTAACTTTGCCCTTGGGGTGACCACCGGTATTATTATGGAATTCCAATTTGGTACTAACTGGTCTTATTATTCTCATTACGTAGGGGATATTTTTGGTGCGCCACTTGCTATTGAAGCGTTACTTGCCTTCTTCTTAGAATCCACTTTTGTGGGGTTATTTTTCTTCGGTTGGGATCGTTTATCAAAAGGAAAACACTTATTAGCAACTTATTGTGTGGCTTTCGGTTCTAATTTATCTGCTATGTGGATTTTGGTTGCAAATGGCTGGATGCAAGCACCAACAGGTTCAGAATTTAATTTTGAAACTGTACGTATGGAAATGACTAACTTCTTAGATCTTTGGTTAAACCCTGTTGCACAAAGTAAATTCTTACATACTCTTTCTGCAGGTTATGTGACAGGCGCATTTTTTGTTTTAGCCATTAGCTCATACTTTTTACTAAAAGGTCGTGATTTTGAATTTGCAAAACGTTCTTTCTCCGTAGCTGCTACTTTTGGATTTATCGCCTCTATTTCAGTGCTAATTCTTGGTGATGAATCTGGTTATGATATTGGTAAAGCACAACCAGTAAAATTAGCCGCAATGGAAGCTGAATTTGAAACTCACGCAGCACCTGCTCCATTCCTTCCAGTAGCAATTCCAAATACGGCTGAAATGAAAAATGATTTTGCGATTGAAATTCCTTATCTTGGCGGTGTAATAGCAACTCGTTCAATTGATAAAGAAATTATAGGTCTAAAAGATCTTCAAGCATTAAATGAAACTCGTGTACGTAGTGGTATCCGTGCTTATGAATTATTTACTCAACTACGCGCTGAGAAAAAAGCAAATGGTCAAGTAAATGAAGAAACCAAAGCACAATTTAATGAAGTTAAAAAAGATCTTGGTTTCGGTTTATTATTAAAACGCTATACAAACAATGTTGTTGATGCAACAGAAGAACAAATTAAACAAGCCGCTCGTGATACTATTCCAAATGTAGGCCCTAATTTTTGGGCATTTCGTGCAATGATTGCAGCTGGTGGTTTAATTGCTTTACTTACATTCGGCGCATTTGTTCAAAATTTACGTAATAAAGTCACTCAAATTCCATTATTGTTAAAAGTTCTTTTATGGGGATTGCCATTACCTTGGATTGCCATTGAGTGCGGTTGGTTCTTAGCAGAATATGGTCGTCAGCCTTGGGCTATTTACGAGATCTTACCTGTTGGCGTATCCGCTTCTAATTTAAGTACAGGCGATTTATGGTTCTCTATTGGTTTAATTTGTGCGCTTTATCTTGCGTTCATTATTGTTGAGATGTATTTGATGTTTAAATATGCGCGTTTGGGTCCAAGTGCGTTAAAAACCGGCAAATACTACTTTGAACAATCAGCTAAATAAGTAGGAGATAAATTATGATTGATTATGAATTTCTACGTTTTATTTGGTGGGTGTTAGTTATTGTATTATTGATTGGCTTCTCTGTAACTGATGGATTTGATATGGGCGTGACCGCACTTTTACCTGTAACAGGTAAAAAAGAAGTGGAACGCCGTATTATGATCAACACTATTGCTCCCCATTGGGATGGTAACCAAGTTTGGTTATTAACTGCAGGTGGTGCAATATTTGCAGCTTGGCCAATTGTATATGCAGTATCTTTCTCAGGTTTTTACATTGCATTAGTATTAGTCTTGGCAGCGTTATTCTTACGTCCATTGGGTTTTGAATATCGTGCAAAAATTGATAATCCAACTTGGCGTTCTGTTTGGGACTGGGGATTATTCGCAGGTGGTTTTGTACCAGCATTAGTATTTGGCGTGGCTTTTGGTAATTTATTACAAGGCGTTCCATTCCATTTTAACGAATTAACTCAAGTGACTTATACAGGTTCATTTTTTGAGCTATTAAATCCATTCGCATTATTATGTGGTGTTATTAGCTTATCAATGCTTGTCACTCACGGCGCAAACTGGTTACAAATGAAAACCACTGAAGTCTTACGTGATCGTGCTCGTTCAGTAAGTCAAATTGGTTCTATTGTGACTTTAATTACATTCGTATTAGCTGGCGTATGGTTATATTCTAAAGATGGTTATGTAGTTACTAGCACTATCGATCATTTCGCTCCATCGTCTCCAATGAATAAAGAAGTTGCTGTAGAAACTGGCGCGTGGTTTAGAAATTTCAATGAAATGCCAATTCTTTGGATTTTCCCTGCTTTAGCTGTAGTTGCTGCATTATTAAATGCTGCATTTTCTAAAGCGAATCGTTGTGGTTTTGCATTTTTCTTCTCTGCATTAACAATGGCTGGTGTGATTATTACTGCAGCAGTATCAATGTTCCCATTTGTGATGCCTTCAAGTTCACATCCTGAACAAAGTTTATTAATGTGGGATTCGACTTCAAGTGAATTAACATTAACATTAATGCTGATTTTTGCAGTTGTTTTTGTGGTCATTGCTTTAGCTTATACTATTTGGTCTTACTCAAAAATGTTTGGTCGTTTAGATGCTAATTTCATTGATAAAAATAAACACTCATTATACTAAGGAGAAATAGAATGTTATATGCGATTTGGGTAGTGGGTGTATTGTTTGCAATTTGGGCTAGTGCAAAATGCACCATCAATAAAGAAAAAAAAGGTAAATTTGAAGAATAAATGATTTAAGAATTTTACCGACTAAATAAAAGGGTTCATAATGAACCCTTTTTAACTTTTCTCATTTATCTTTTTCTCAACAACAATGGAAAATAATTTTACGAATTTCTATGCTAGAATATTTACCAAAATTTCCATTTTTTTAACCGCACTTTATGACATTACAACTCAATACCATTGCTCTATTACTAGTGATACTTCTTATTCTTGGCGTATTAAGCAACAACAGCGCAATTACCATTTCTGCTGCCGTATTACTTATCATGCAGCAAACTTTTTTATCTTCTCATATTCCTTTGCTCGAAAAATATGGCGTTAAAATTGGTATCATTATTTTAACCATTGGGGTTTTAAGCCCCTTAGTTTCAGGAAAAATTCAGTTGCCTGATTTATCAGGTTTTCTTAGTTGGAAAATGGCTCTTTCTATTGCAGTTGGAGTGCTTGTGGCATGGCTTGCAGGTAAAGGTGTGCCTTTAATGGGCGAACAACCGATTTTAGTCACTGGCTTGCTTATCGGCACAATTATTGGTGTAGCATTTTTAGGTGGAATTCCCGTTGGCCCACTTATTGCTGCAGGTATATTAGCTTTACTTTTAGGGAAAATTTAAATGAAAAACAAATACCTTACTATTGCCACTTTAAGCGGATTCTTCTGTGTCGCACTAGGCGCATTTGCAGCTCATGGCCTAAGCCATATATTAGAAGCCAAAGCATTATCATGGATTGATACGGGGTTAGAATATCAAATGTTCCATACCATTGCAGTACTTGCCGTTGCATTATCTGCTTTACGTGACAATAAATTCGCCCGATTATCTATGTCTTCTTGGTTAATTGGAATCTTATTATTTAGTGGAAGTTTATACGCACTTGCTTTCGAAGCAAGCAATGTAATTGTATGGATTACGCCTATTGGCGGCACTTTATTTTTAATCGGATGGATTAGCTTAGCTTACGGAAGTTTCAAAAGTAAATCGCTATGAAAAACAGCTCGGTAAAACACACATTAACTCCCTTACAACAATCTCTTTTTTCTCAATTAAATGACATCATGCGGGTGGATCAACGTCGCTTATCCGCCCGCATTCATGGTATTGGAAAAATTAAAAGCCAAGAGGCTCAACAAGCCGTTGCCGCTGAAATCCAACAGCAAATTGAACAAGCTAGATTACGTGTAGAACAACGGAAAAGTGCGGTACAAAATCCGATTGTTTTTCCAGAGAGTTTGCCCGTTAGCCAACGCAAAGTCGAAATTCAAAAACTGATTTCTGAACATCAGGTCATCGTGGTGGCAGGGGAAACTGGTTCAGGTAAAACCACCCAATTGCCGAAAATGTGTTTGGAATTAGGTTTCGGCAATTTAGGCATGATTGGTCATACTCAACCACGCCGTATTGCTGCTCGTTCGGTGGCGGCGCGTATTGCGGAAGAACTGGAAACGGAGCTTGGCGGTTTAGTTGGTTATAAGGTTCGTTTTAACGATCAAATCAGCGATAACACCCAAATCAAATTGATGACTGACGGGATTCTGCTAGCAGAAATTCAAAACGATCGTTTTCTCAATCAATATTCTTGTTTGATTATCGATGAAGCCCACGAACGTAGCCTAAATAACGATTTTATTCTCGGTTATCTGAAACAGTTGTTGCCACGTCGTCGTGATTTAAAACTTATTATCACTTCTGCAACCATTGATGTGGAACGCTTTTCTAAACATTTTAATAATGCACCGATCATTGAAGTCTCAGGCAGAACCTATCCTGTTGAAGTGCGTTATCGTCCCGTAGTGGAGGAAGACGATCAAGATCAGCTACAAGGTATTCTTAATGCGGTGGATGAATTGCAAGCAGAAAGTCGAGGCGATATCTTGATCTTTATGAATGGAGAGCGTGAAATTCGTGATACTGCCGAAGCCTTGCAAAAGCAAAATCTAAAACACACGGAAATTCTACCGCTCTTTGCACGCTTGTCTGCGCAAGAACAAAATAAAATTTTCCATCCAAGTGGCTTAAATCGCATTGTATTAGCGACCAACGTCGCAGAAACCTCATTGACCGTGCCGGGCATTAAATATGTGATTGACCCAGGTACTGCGCGCATTTCCCGTTATAGCTATCGCACCAAAGTACAACGTTTACCGATTGAACCTATTTCACAGGCATCTGCAAATCAGCGTAAAGGTCGATGTGGTCGTGTAAGTGAAGGGATTTGTATTCGTTTATATTCGGAAGAGGATTTTAATTCTCGTCCAGAGTTTACCGATCCTGAAATTCTACGCACCAATTTAGCCTCCGTTATTTTGCAAATGACGGCATTGGGTTTGGATGATATTGAAGCGTTCCCATTTGTTGATGCGCCAGATAAACGCCATATTCAAGATGGGATAAAACTGTTGGAAGAATTGGGCGCGTTTGAAATGGTTCGCACCAAAGCGGGTGAAAAACGCCTATTAACTAGAGTTGGTCGCCAACTCGCTCAACTTCCAGTCGATCCGCGCCTTGCCAAAATGATCCTAAGTGCGGTCAATTTTGGCTGCGTTTATGAAATGATGATCATCGTCTCTGCGTTATCCATTCAAGATCCGCGCGAACGACCACAAGAAAAACAGCAAGCTTCTGATGAAAAACATCGTCGTTTTGCCGATAAAAAATCAGATTTCTTGGCTTTCCTCAATCTTTGGTATTATCTACAAGAACAACAAAAAGCATTGAGTAAAAACCAATTCCGTCGTCAGTGCCAAAAGGATTTCTTAAATTATTTACGCATTCGTGAATGGCAGGATATTTATCATCAAATTCGTTTAACCGTGCGTGAAATGGGCTTACCGATTAATTCCGAAAAAGCAGAATATCAGCAAATTCATACCGCACTTTTAAGCGGTTTGCTTTCTCATATCGGTTTAAAAGAAGCGGAGAAACAACAATATCTTGGCGCACGTAATGCCCATTTTGCAATTTTCCCCAATTCTGTGCTTTTCAAAAAACAACCGAAATGGGTGATGGCGGCAGAGTTAGTGGAAACCTCCAAACTTTGGGGGCGCATGGTGGCAGAAATCGAGCCAGAATGGATTGAGCCACTTGCCGAGCATCTCATTAAAAAATCCTATTCAGAACCGCGTTGGTCGAAATCCCGTGGCGCTGTGATTGCAGATGAGAAAGTCACGCTTTACGGTGTGCCGATTGTGGCTGCGAGACCAGTGAATTACGGAGCTATTGATCCAACGGTAAGCCGTGAGATTTTTATTCAATCTGCCTTGGTGGAAGGGGGTTGGAATACCAAGCATAAATTCTTCAAAGAAAATCAAAGGCTCGTTCAAGAAGTAGAAGAATTGGAACACAAAAGCCGCCGCCGCGATATTTTGGTGGATGATCGCACATTGTTTGAATTTTACGATCAGCGTATTGGCACAGAAGTTGTCTCTCAAAAACATTTTGATACCTGGTGGAAAAAGGCACAGCAAAAAGATCCTGAATTGCTTAATTTTGAACGTTCATTTTTGATCAATGATGATGCGGAACAAGTGAGCAAGCTGGATTTCCCGAATTTCTGGCATCAAGGTAATTTAAAACTCAAATTGACTTATCAATTTGAACCAGGTACCGATGCGGACGGCGTGACAGTACATATTCCATTGCCATTGCTCAACCAAGTGGAAATGACAGGCTTTGACTGGCAGATTCCAGGCTTGCGTGAAGAATTGGTGATTGCGCTGATTAAATCTCTGCCGAAATCTTATCGCCGTAACTTCGTGCCTGCACCTAATTATGCTCAAGCTTTTTTAAGTCGTGCGGTGCCGTTGGAAAAGCCATTATTAGATACGCTGATTTATGAATTGCGTCGTATGACTGGCGTCACCGTAGAAGCGGAACATTGGAATTGGGAACAAATTCCAAGCCATCTGAAAATGACGTTCCGTGTGGTGGATGAAAACGGTAAGAAAATCGCAGAATCCATGAATTTGGATGAGCTGAAATTCAACTTAAAAGATCGTGTGCAGGAAAGTATTTCTGCTGTGGCAGATGATGGCATTGAGCAAAGCAGGCTGCATATTTGGAGCTTTGCAGATTTACCACAATGTTATGAACAAAAACAACGTGGTTTCAGCGTCAAAGCGTTCCCAGCTATTGTAGATGAAAAAGATGCGGTGGGTATCAAACTGTTTGAAACAGAGTTTGAGCAATCGGTGGCGATGCAACAAGGTTTACGTCGTTTGTTATTGCTCAATGTGCCATCACCAATTAAATATCTTCATGAAAAATTGCCGAATAAGGCTAAATTGGGTCTGTATTTTACTCCGTTCGGTCGCGTATTGGATTTGATCGATGACTGTATTGCTTGTGCCGTAGATAAGCTAATTGCCGATTTTGGCGGTTTTGTGTGGGATGAAGCAGGCTTTGAAAAATTGCGTGATTTCGTTCGAGAAAATCTTAACGAAGTGACCGTGGATATTGCGCAGAAAGTGGAGCAGATTCTTACTCTCACTTACCAACTTAACCAACGCCTTAAAGGCAAAATGGATTTCACGATGGCATTTGCATTATCCGACATCAAATCGCAACTTGCAAGTTTGGTGTATCAAGGTTTTGTGCAAAAGAGCGGTTATGATCGCCTACCAGATTTACAACGTTATCTGCAAGCCATTGATAAACGTATTGATAAGTTGGCTCAAGATGTAAACCGTGATCGTGCCGCGATGCTACGCGTGGAACAAGTGCAACAGGCTTACCAACAATTGCTCGCTAAACTGCCAAAATCTAAACCGATTTCGGATGAGGTGGCGGAGATTCGATATATGATCGAGGAATTGCGTGTGAGTTTGTTTGCCCAGCAGTTGGGGACGAAATATCAAATATCAGATAAAAGAATAGCAAATATTATTAGTCAATACTAATGATAATAATACTCAAAATTAAGGCGGTTTTATACCGCCTTAATTTATTTAAAACAACAATATACCTCTTTTTGAGTATTTTAAAAGATAAGCTTGATCAAGCTCAAACTTTAGCATTCTGCGAGTAGAAAAACTTTTTTCTTTTGGTATCTTACGCTTGAATGAAAATATATCTACGTTTTGTATGGATATTAATAATAATTCTCAACTTTCTACTTAACCTTTTTATTACAACAAATGGAGTAATTATCGTGAACGCATTCAAAAAAAGCCTTATTGTGGCAGCGTCTTTCGCGAGTTTAAGCTTATTTAACTCAGCTACTGCTGAGCTTGTATATAAGCCATTAGAACAACCTGTTGAACCCGCAAAACCTGATTTGAAAATTGAATCTGTAAATGAAAAATTTGCAGAAAAATATCCAAATCAATATAACAGCTGGCGTTCTACAGCAAACGGCGATGGCGAAAACATTATTTATGCTGATGAAGAAAATCCGCGCCTAATCGTACTTTGGGGTGGTTATGCATTTGCAAAAGAATATAACGCACCACGCGGTCACTTTTATGCGGTAACAGATGTGCGTAATATTTTACGTACAGGTGCGCCAAAAACTGCAAATGATGGCCCTCAAGCTATGGCATGTTGGACATGTAAAGGTCCTGATGTTCCACGTTTAATCGCGGAATGGGGTGAGAAAGATTATTTCAATGCGAAATGGGCAAAGGGAGGGCCTGAAATCGTGAACTCAATTGGCTGTGCTGACTGTCACGACACAACCTCTAAAGATTTTGCAGAAGGCAAACCTGCATTACGTATTGCTCGTCCACACGTATTACGCGCCCTTGATGCTTTAGAAAAAGCCACTGCTGAAAAAGATAAAGCAGAAGGTCGCCCACACAACAATTTAAGCTTCAACACGGCAGCGCGTACTGAAAAACGTGCAGAAATTTGCGCAAACTGCCACGTTGAATACTATTTTGCAGGGGACATCAAGCAAGTAACTTTCCCTTGGGATAATGGTCAAACCGTAGATGATATTGAAAAATATTATGATGATATTGGTTTCACTGACTGGACTCACTCACTTTCTAAAGCACCAATGTTAAAAGCACAACACCCTGACTTTGAAATTTGGTCTTTAGGTATGCACGGTAAAAATGGGGTAACTTGTGTAGATTGCCATATGCCAAAAGTACAAGGCGCAGACGGTAAAGTTTATACTGACCACCAAATCCAAAATCCATTCGATGCATTTGACCACACTTGTGCAAATTGTCACGATCAAAGCAAAGAAAAATTACGCGATATTGTTACTTCACGTAAAAAAGAAGTGAAAGATGTAATGGGTCGTTTAGAAGACCAAGTTGTTAAAGCTCACTTTGAAGCAAAAGCGGCTTGGGACGCAGGTGCAACTAAAGAAGAAATGGAAGCAGCATTAATGGATATTCGTCATGCTCAATGGCGTTGGGATTACACTGCTGCAAGCCATGGTGGTCATATGCATGCGCCTGAAGTAGTACTTCGTGTATTAGCTTCTGGCTTAGATAAAGTAGCAGACGCGCGCACTAAACTTGCTGTAATCTTAACTAAACACGGTGTGAAAACTCCAGTTCAAATCCCAGATATTTCAACAGCTGATAAAGCGTGGAAAGTAATGGGTATTGATATTGAAAAAGAACGTAAAGCGAAAGAAGAATTCTTAAAAACTGTGGTACCGCAATGGGAGCAACAAGCTAGAGAAAAAGGCTTATTAGTTGATCCACCAACACAAAAATAAATGAAAAATCTACCGCACTTTTAACTGCAACTAGAAAGTGCGGTAATTTTCAAGGTCAAATTTGAGGTAACCCAAATGAATTTAACTTCTTTAATCAACAAATCTGCAAAAGCGTTAGCGTTAAGTGTGGCATTTGTCGCATTGCCGTTTTTGGCTTATGCCGATGATGCACAAAAACCTGCGGATCATTTTACTTATGAACCGCAATTAGATAACCAACGCGATCCAAATCAATATTGTGCTAAATGCCATAAATTCGACAAGGTAGATAAGAACCAAACGCTAGAACAGTCTGGTGGCGAACTCCACTTTGGTAAATTTCACGGCGCACATTTAGATAAGAAAAATCCAAATAACGGTAAAGCAATTACTTGTGTAAGCTGTCACGGTAACATTTCTGAAAATCACCGTCGTGGTGCTAAAGATGTTATGCGTTTTGAAGGGGATATTTTCGGTAATAAAAAACCGATGTATTCAGTTCAAGAACAAAACCAAGTTTGCTTTGCTTGTCACCAACCTGACAAACTTCGTGAAAAACTATGGGCGCATGATGTTCACGCAATGAAATTGCCTTGTGCAAGTTGCCATACTCTTCATCCTAAAGAAGACGCAATGAAAGGTATTCAACCAAAACAACGCGTTAAACTTTGCGTAGATTGCCATGGTAAACAACAAAAACGTAAAGCTGAACAAGATAAACTAACCAAACAAAAGGATAAACAATGACAGTCTGCTCACGCCGAAACTTTGTTTCTGGCATGGGGGCAGTGATCCTTATGACGGGAACATCTTTACCTTCTTTTGCAAAAGAAGACAAGGCGGATAAACCTAAACGTTACGCAATGATACATGATGAAAATGCGTGTATCGGTTGTACAGCCTGTATGGACTCATGTCGTGATGTAAACCAAGTGCCAGAAGGCGTTTCTCGCTTAGAGATTCTACGTAGTGAACCTTATGGGGAATTTCCAAATCAAGAATACGAGTTCTTTCGTCAATCTTGCCAACATTGTACAAATGCACCTTGTGTAGCAGTTTGTCCAACTGGTGCATCTTTTATTGATAAAGAGACTGGCATTGTAGATGTACATAAAGATTTATGCGTAGGCTGCCAATACTGTATAGCAGTTTGCCCATATCGTGTACGTTTTATTCATCCAGTACATCGTACCGCAGATAAATGTAACTTCTGCCGCGATACAAATTTAGCCAATGGTAAACAACCTGCTTGCGTAGAGGCTTGCCCAACCAAAGCATTAACCTTTGGGGATATGAATGATCCAACAAGTGCAGTTTCACGTAAAGTGAAAGAAAAATCAGTTTATCGCACTAAAGTGGAATTAGGTACACAACCAAACTTATATCACATTCCATTCCAACATGGGGAGCCTAGAAGATGACGTTAGATTATCCAGTTCCATTTCATACGCCTAATCTAGTGTGGGATTATACCATTGCGATCTACTTGTTTTTATTGGGGATCTCATCTGGTGCAGTACAGTTAGCAATTGCCTATAAACGCAGTAATAAACTAGAAAATCTAAGCCAAAACTGGATTATTCGATCTGGGGTAATTTTAGGATCTGTGCCAACATTAATTGGTTTAACGCTATTAATTTTCCACTTGACTCGACCTTGGACATTCTGGAAATTGATGTTTAACTATCAATTCAACTCCGTAATGTCGATGGGGGTCATGCTATTCCAAATCTATATGTTATTTTTAGTAATTTGGGGTGTAGTGATTTTTAAAAAAGAAATCGAAGCATTAATTAATCGCTTTATACCAAAACTGCAATTTGTGATGAAACTCATCGGTATTGCAGAACGTATTGCAAGTCCAGTCGAAGTTATTCTTTTCATATTGGCTGCAGTGCTTGGTGCATACACAGGGTTCTTACTTTCTGCATTGATTAGCTATCCAATGTTGAATAACCCAGTATTACCCGCATTATTCTTAGCCTCTGGCACATCATCTGGTATTGCTGCAACCTTCTTAATTATCTTAATTGCAGGAAAACTAAAAGGTGATTCTCACGAATCGCACTTTATCCACAAATTTGAAGTGCCAATTATGGTGACAGAACTTGGTTTGCTTGTGTGTTTCTTCGTTGGCTTACATTTTGGTGGCGGACAAAAAACAGTTGCCTTACATAATGCCTTATCTGGTTTTTGGGGAGCGATATTCTGGGTTGGAGTATTGATTATCGGTATCTTGATCCCATTAATCGCCAATATGTTTGTTAATGACCGTTTAAAATACAATCGTAACTTTATTATCTTGGTGTCAATTTTTGACTTAATTGGGGTATTCTGTTTACGTTTCTTTGTTTTATATGCGGGACAACTCACTGTAGCCTAAACTGACTTTTTATAAAAAATTAATCTGCATTCTAAAAGTTTGATTAACTTTCTCACTTATTAGCGTGCAGATTTTTATATCTAAATAATCCAACTATGAAGACTAAACAGAATTTACGAAAACTTTCATTCCTGCCGTAATGCTTTATTTAAATTAAAAAGACTAAACTCAATGAATTAAAAGTTTAGTCCTTAATTTAATTATGTATTTTCTTTAATATTATTCTTTTCAACATTCACTAACAAATAGTGGTGCCTTCTTCAGTACCAGTCACTACTTGACGTAATGCCCCAGGTTTACCCATATTGAACACTCTAATCGGCATGCCATGATCGCGAGCTAAAGTAAACGCCGATAAGTCCATCACTTTTAATTCTTTATCGATCACTTCTGCATAAGTTAAATTTTTATAAAGTTTTGCATCAGGATTTTTCGCTGGATCACAATCATACACACCATCAACTTTAGTCGCTTTCAACACAACATCAGCTTCAATTTCAATACCACGCAAACAAGCGGTAGAATCAGTGGTAAAGAATGGATTTCCCGTTCCCGCAGAGAAAATGACTATGCGTTTTTCGCGTAACATTTTGATTGCTTCAGACCAGTTATAAGTATCGCAAATACCATTTAATTGGAAAGCGGACATTAATTTTGCGTTCACATCAGCACGGAATAAAGAATCACGCATTGCCAAACCATTCATCACCGTAGCAAGCATTCCCATATGATCGCCCACCACGCGATTCATCCCCGCTTTTGCTAGTTTTGCACCACGGAATAAGTTGCCGCCACCAAGAACGACGCCAACTTCCACACCCATCTCCACTAATTCTTTAATTTCAACAGCCATACGATCGAGAATCGCAGGATCGATACCAAAACCATCTTCTCCTTGTAATGCTTCACCGCTTAATTTCAATAAAATACGTTTATAAATTGGTTGGCTCATTGTTTTTTCCTTCTGGCTTAAAAAAATTGGCTTATTCTATAAAATAACCGCTCAAGAGTGAAGAAGTTAAATATGGAAATTCTGAGTGAAAGGTGGATAATAGCGATATTTTCTTTTCAGGGAAGACAATGATGAACACGAAAAAAACAAGCCAAATTTTGCCCGCACTTTTTGCGGTGATTTGTGCCGCATTCGCGGGTTATTTTATTTTAATCGGTTCTGGGATGTTTACAGAACCAACTGTAGATCTTATTCTGCTTGCGACAATAACTATTCTCTTATTAAGCAGCAGTAAAAAATCCTTCTATTTTATTTTGCTACCTCTTACGTTACTGCATGCTTTTTATACACCTACGGGGCTAAATTTTGGCCCTCCAAGCTATCAATATATCGCCTCGCTTTTCGCAACAGATATATTGGAAACGAAGGAATTTCTATTGCAAATTCCAGTGAGTAGTTACTTAATTGCTTTCGCCATTCCTATTTTGATTTTTCTTCAGTACAAAAGTGCGGTGAAATTTGGCATAAAATTTTATCGTAATAAAACATTTATTGCCTTGGCGACATTGCTTTTTGCTTACAACATGCCGCTTGCTGAACCGATTAAAGAAACGGTAAGTTCCACATTAAAAATTGTAGATGAAGTACAAAAACTAAAACAAATCTCTCAATCTGATAACTGGGGAAAATCAACATTAGAAAATTCACGCTATGATGATTATGTAATTGTACTCGGAGAAAGTGCGCGGAAAGATTACCACCATGCCTACGGTTATCCAATAGAAAACACCCCCTTTATGTCTAACGCTAAAGGCACGTTGATTGATGGTTTTCGTTCAGCAGGAACAAATACCGTCGCCTCACTTCGTCTAATGCTAACCCTTCCTAACAAAGAAAAATGGGAACCAAATTACAGCTTGAGTTTAGTGGATCTAATCAAATCTGCAGGCGTGAAAACTTATTGGCTTTCTAATCAAGGTATGCTCGGTAAATTCGATACGCCCGTTTCATCCCTCGCTTCAAAATCTGATGAAACCTTTTTCTTGAAAAAAGGCGGAAGCTTTAATTCGACTAACTTTAGTGACTTTGATTTATTACCCAAATTCGCCCAAGTATTAGAAAATTCTGTTCAAGGAAAACGTTTTATTGTGTTGCATATTTATGGTTCACACCCAATGGCTTGCGATCGTATCGAAGATTATCCAAAAATTTTTGATGATAAAGATCTTAATCCGAAATATGGTTATTTAAATTGCTATGTGTCGTCTATTAAGAAAACCGATGAATTTTTAAAACGTGTATATGATCAGCTTGAAGAAAATGCGAAGAAAAATCACCGCACTTTCTCAATGATTTATTTCTCAGATCACGGTTTGTGCCACCAACAAGATGAAAAAAACAATATACTTTTGTTCAATCAAAACTGTTTCAGCCGAGAGCACCATAATATTCCGCTATTCAAAATTTCATCAGATGATATGGAACGCAAAGAATATAAGGTGTTTAAATCAGGTTTAAATTTCTTAGAAGGGATTGCAAATTGGATAGGAATTCAAAATCCTCAATTAACGCAAACAGAAGATTTATTTTCTAACGAATCGGATAAAAATGACTTTGGATTGCAAAAACGAATTGATGAAAAATATCGTAAAGATGACGATCCAGCCATTGATATTCGTCCTAAACACGGAGCATATTGAGTACGTTTTATTTTTAGCTATAAATATCGTATAATCCGACAGATTTTATTTGTTTATTTTTTGTAAGGTATCAACGTGTCAGAACAACAACCAAGAGTGATCGAATCAAAAGAAATTATGACTTTATTGCCACATCGCTACCCATTTTTGTTAGTGGATCGCGTATTGGATTTTAAAGAAGGCGAATGGTTAAAAGCGATTAAAAATATCAGCGTGAATGAGCCTTGTTTCACAGGTCACTTCCCAGGCGAACCCATTTTACCGGGCGTTTTAATTTTAGAAGCTTTGGCACAAGCAATGGGCATTTTAGCCTTTAAAACTCTCGAATTAAAAGGCGGCGAACTATTCTACTTTGCAGGTATTGATGAAGCGCGCTTTAAACGCCCGGTGTTACCTGGAGATCAAATGGAATTAAACGTTCAAGTGATTAAAGAACGCCGTGGTATCACTTCATTTACTGGCGTTGCTACCGTAAATGGCGAAATCGCTTGTGAAGCAAAACTAATGTGTGCTCGTCGTTAATTAAGGGGTAAATATGATCCACCCAAGTGCAAAAATTCATCCAACTGCCCTCGTTGAAGAAGGGGCGGTAATTGGCGAAGACGTTTTTATTGGGCCTTTCTGTATTATTGAGGGCAGTGTTGAAATCAAAGCTCGCACTGTATTGAAATCTCACGTTGTGGTACGTGGCGATACCGTGATTGGCGAAGATAACGAAATCTATCAATTTGCGAGCATTGGCGAAGTAAACCAAGATTTGAAATATAAAGGCGAAGCTACAAAAACCATTATTGGTAATAGCAACCGAATTCGTGAACACGTGACAATTCATCGTGGCACGATTCAAGGCTGTGGCGTAACCTCTATTGGCAATAACAATTTATTAATGGTGAATGTTCACGTTGCACACGATTGCCAAATTAAAAATAACTGTATTCTGGCAAACAATGCAACGCTTGCAGGTCACGTAGAATTAGATGATTTCGTGATTGTTGGCGGTATGTCAGCGATTCATCAATTTGTGATTGTTGGTGCACACGTTATGTTAGGCGGTGGTTCTATGGTAAGCCAAGATGTACCACCTTATGTTATGGCGCAAGGCAACCACGCCCGTCCATTTGGCGTAAACTTAGAGGGTTTGAAACGTCGTGGTTTTGATAAACCAACCATGCACACAATCCGTAACATTTATAAAATGCTCTATCGTGGCGGTAAAACACTTGAAGAAGTGTTACCAGAAATTGAGCAAATTGCGGAAACCGATTCAGCGATCAGTTTTTTTGTTGAATTTTTCAAACGTTCAACTCGCGGAATTATTCGTTAATAAAACTTCTTCATTTTCAACCGCACTTTGCACACCAAAGTGCGGTTATTTTTTAGGATAAATTTGATGAACAAAACAAATCCAACCATTGCTCTTGTTGCAGGAGAAGTATCTGGTGATATTCTCGGTGCTGGTTTAATTCGCCAGCTCAAAGCACATTATCCTAATGCTCGCTTTATTGGTATTGCAGGCACAAGAATGTTGGCTGAAGGCTGTAAAACGCTCGTCGATATGGAAGAGCTTTCTGTTATGGGTTTGGCTGAAATCTTGAAACATCTTCCTCGTTTGCTGAAAATTCGTAAAAATGTCATTCAAACTATGTTGCAAGAAAAACCTGATGTTTACATCGGCATTGATGCGCCTGATTTTAATTTGGATGTAGAACTCAAGCTCAAAGCTAACGGAATTAAAACCATTCATTACGTGAGCCCCTCTGTATGGGCATGGCGTCAAAATCGTATCCATAAAATTGCCAAAGCGACCCATCAAGTTCTTGCCTTTTTGCCTTTTGAGAAAGCCTTTTACGATAAATTTAATGTCCCTTGCCGTTTTATTGGACACACAATGGCAGATGCTATTCCGCTCAAACCAAACCGTGCCGAAGCATGCCAAATGCTACAGATTGATCCCGCACAACGCTATTTAGCTATCCTAGTTGGAAGCCGTGGTTCAGAGGTGGAATTTCTGGCTGAGCCTTTCTTAAAAACAGCTTTATTGTTAAAAGAACAATTTCCTGATTTACAATTCCTTGTTCCTTTGGTGAACGAAAAACGACGAATTCAATTTGAAGCCATTAAAGCTAAAATTGCGCCAAATCTAGACCTGCATTTAATTGACGGCAATGCACGACAAGCAATGATTGCAGCTGATGCAACACTTCTTGCTTCAGGAACAGCAGCACTTGAAGCAATGCTTTGTAAATCCCCAATGGTGGTAGGCTATCGAATGAAACCACTGACCTATTTCTTAGCAAAACGTTTAGTGAAAACCGATTATATTTCTTTACCAAATTTGCTTGCGAATGAAATGCTCGTGCCTGAAATGATTCAAGAAGAATGCACGCCAGAATTGCTCGCTGAAAAATTATCTGCTTATCTTTCTGATGATGAAAGTGCGGTAAAAAATCGCCATATTTTAATTCAGCACTTCACGGATTTACACCAAAAGATTCAATGCAATGCCGATAAGCAAGCGGCTCAAGCAGTCATTGATTTATTAGAAGGAACAGAAAATGTTTGAATATCCACAAGGCTATGAATTGATCGCTGGTGTTGATGAAGTTGGGCGAGGCCCTTTAGTTGGGGCTGTTGTCACGGCTGCCGTTATTTTGGATCCGAATAATCCAATTGAAGGACTCGCTGATTCTAAAAAACTTTCTGAGAAAAAACGTTTAGCCCTTGCTGAAGAAATCAAAGAAAAAGCCCTTGCTTGGGCATTAGGTCGAGCTGAAGCTAACGAAATTGACGAGATAAATATCCTGCAAGCCTCCTTGCTGGCAATGACTCGAGCAGTAAAATCTTTAAAAATTCAACCGCACTTTGTGTTGGTTGATGGCAATAAGATCCCAAAAGATTTAGCTATTCCAGCGCAAGCCGTCGTCAAAGGCGATAACCTTGTGGCAGAAATCAGTGCAGCCTCTATTTTGGCGAAAGTGGCACGAGACCAAGAAATGGAAGAATTAGACAAGCAATATCCAGAATACGCTTTTGCCCAGCATAAAGGCTATCCGACCAAATTACATTTGGAAAAATTAGCTGAACTTGGTGCGTTACCGCAACATCGTCGTAGCTTTGCCCCAGTGAAAAAAGCACTAGAACAGTTTTAGAATGCTAATTTGGTTTAACAAAGGCTGTGTTTTAATACTGTGTTAATGCTTTCACTAAAATTTGATGCACATAAACAAAATTTTTTGACTTCTGTGAGTCAAAGAAAACAGGTTAAGAGAGTAATTAAACCTGTACGGTCGATAAATATACCTAAACACTCTGCTATTCCTTTGTAATAGCACATTAAAATAATGACTTATGAGGATTTATAACGATGAAGACAGACATTCAAACCGAATTAACCCAAGCCCTACTATCACACGAAAAAGTATGGGCGAACGAAGAAAAAACCATTTTAGCCAAAAACATTCTGTTGGATTTGGTAGAAAAAACCGACCCGACTATTATCGGGTTGTTATTGGGGAATGATGAGTTAAAACGCCATTTTTTTGTGGAAGTGAATGGTGTTTTGGTGTTTAAATTGCAGGATTTTCGTTTTTTCTTGGACAAACACAGAATCAATAATTCCTACACAAAATACGCCAATCGCATTGGCTTGACGGACGGCAACCGCTTTTTGAAAGACAGTTCGGATATTGTGTTGGATTTTCCGTTTAAAGATTGTGTGCTAAATGGCGGACAAAGCACCGAAGAAGGCGAAGAAATTTATTTTAAACGCAATAACAGCCAGCCAGCCAGCCAGCCAGCCAATTATACACTAAATTAACCCGAAAAAGACAAGAAATCTTTTTTAATCAAACCCTTGCTTTTGATGAAATTGACCGACTTTTTGACGCAAAAGCATTCTCAAAATTCTCTCGCTATACCGCAGATGGCAAGCAACCCGTTGGCGAAATCAAACGCCATTTTGACGGCACGCCAGCCGAAAATCTCATTATCAAAGGCAATAATCTGATAGCCCTGCATTCGCTTGCCAAGCAGTTTAAAGGCAAAATCAAGCTGATTTATATTGATCCGCCATATAACACGGGCAATGACGGTTTCAAATACAACGACAAATTTAATCATTCCACTTGGCTCACTTTTATGAAAAATCGGCTGGAAATTGCGAAAACATTGTTGGCTGATGATGGCGTGATTTTTGTTCAATGTGATGACAATGAACAAGCCTATTTGAAAATTTTAATGGACGAAGTTTTTGGTCGTGAAAATTTTGTTACAACCATTCATTGCCAAATGTCCACAACGCAAGGAATGAAAGTTAAAGCGGCACAAGATGGAAATATTGTTAAAAATGCTGAATATATTATAGTTTTTTCAAAAAATGGACATAAAAATATTGCAATAAATCCCTTGTATGATTTGCGTTCAGAATATGATGAACACTATTCGCTATATTTAAAAAACGATGGGGCTATTGGGCAACTTAAAGAATTATATGATTATAGATTTCCAAAAGATTTAAAAAATACAACCGCACTTTCTTTAAAAGAAGCATTTAAGAAAAGTAATGAATTTGCCGAGATTGTGAAAACACATCTTTCCAAGATTGTAAGAAGCGATAAAGTTACTGGATTTGATTTATCCGTTGAATTAGAAAATAGCAAATGGAAAGAAGTTGAGAGAAATGGAAGAAAATATATTCTTACATTAGATAAAAATGGCAAAGTTTGCCAATTATTAAGACTACAAGATTCTTGGGGAAAAACTGATAATTACAATAATGATGAGGGACTTCGTAAAATTCGTGGTAATTGGTGGGAAGGTTTTTACCTTGATATGGGAAATGTTGGAAAAGAAGGGAGCGTAGATTTTAAAAATGGCAAAAAAGGAGAGCGTTTAATTTCACAAATTATTAAAACAGCAACCAACGAAAACGACATCGTCCTAGACTACCATTTAGGCAGTGGCACAACCGCCGCCGTCGCTCATAAAATGAACCGCCAATACATCGGTATTGAACAAATGGATTATATTGAAACGCTTGCCGTTGAACGCTTGAAAAAAGTGATTGAAGGCGAGCAAGGCGGTATTTCCAAAGCCGTGAATTGGCAAGGCGGTGGCGAGTTTGTTTATGCCGAACTTGCTCCATTTAACGAAACAGCAAAACAACAAATTTTGGCGTGCGAAAATTCAAACGACATCAAAACGCTGTTTAATGAATTATGCGAACGCTATTTCTTGAAATACAATGTAAGCGTGAATGAATTTAGTCAAATCATTGAAGAACCTGAATTTCAAACCTTACCACTTGACGAACAAAAACAAATGATGCTTGAAATGTTGGATTTAAATCAAATGTATGTTTCATTATCCGAAATGGACGATGAACAATTTGCAGGTTGCTTAAACGATGACGATAAAGCGTTAAGCCGTGCGTTCTATCAATCAGTAAAAAATCAAGCGGAGAAAAAAGATGGCGAATAATAAAACGTTGTTTGATTGGGTGGAAGACCGCAAATCAATGCTGGAAGAAATGGAACAGACAGATTTTTTCGCACTGCCTGAATTTGTTTCAAATAATTTGAAATATCCGTTTTTTGAATGGCAGAAATCGGCTTTAGAAAACTTTGTAATTTTTGACCGCACTCCAAAATTAAAGGACTTCCCCGATATCAAAAACCGCCCTACCCATTTGCTATTTAATATGGCAACAGGTGCAGGCAAAACGATGATGATGGCAGCGTTGATTTTGTATTATTTTGAAAAAGGGTATCGGCATTTTCTGTTTTTTGTGAATCAAAACAATATCGTGGATAAAACGGAAAATAATTTTACCGATCCGACGCACGCAAAATTTTTATTTACCGAGAAGATTTTGCAGGGCGATACGGTAATTCCTATTCGCAAAGTGGAGACATTTAGCCCACATTCAGACGGCATTGAAATTAAATTTACCAGCATTCAAAAGCTGTATAACGATATTCGCACCCGGCGGGAAAATCAAACCACATTGGCGGATTTGCACAAATTGAACCTTGTGATGCTGGGTGATGAAGCGCACCATTTAAACGCGCAAACCAAAGGCAAAAAACAAGGCGAATTAGATTTAGAAAAGGAAATGAACGACCGCACCAGCAATGCCGAAATTGAACGTAAAGGCTGGGAGCATATGGTTTTGGAATTGTTACTCAATAAAAATGGCAATCATAGCCAAAATGTGCTGTTGGAATTTACCGCCACGCTGCCTGAAAATGCTGACGTGCAACAAAAGTACGCTGATAAAATCATCACAAAATTTGGCTTAAAAGAATTTTTGCAAAAAGGTTATACCAAAGAAATCAATTTGGTATCCAGTACGCTGGGTAAGAAAGAGCGAGTGTTACACGCTTTATTGTTTGCTTGGTATCGACATCGAATTGCGTTGAAATATGGCATTGCCAATTTCAAGCCTGTGATGTTGTTTAGAAGTAAGACGATTGATGAATCAAAAGCGGATTATCTGGCATTTTTAAATTGGGCAGAAAATGTGCAGGCGGTTGATTTTTCGTTTTTAACTACATTTTCAACAAGCTTGAACGATAGCGATAGCGATAGCGATAACGCCAACGAACAAGGCAAAACCCGCACTGAACAAGCCCTAAAATTTATGCAGGAAAAAGGCGTTGAGTTTGCACATTTGGCAGATTGGGTAAAACAAAATTATCAAAAACACAATGTGATTATTACCAACTCCGAGAGCAACAAAACCAAAACCGAAAAAACCGACAGCGAAACCGAAAAATTGCTAAATAATTTGGAAGCGGCCGATAATCCGATCCGTGCCATTTTTACGGTGGACAGATTAACCGAAGGTTGGGACGTTCTGAATTTGTTTGATATTGTGCGTTTATATGAAGGGCAAAACGGCGGCGGTTCAAATAAAAAATCAGGCAAAACGGCTGCCGCCACCGTATCGGAAAAGCAGTTGATTGGTCGTGGCGTGCGTTATTTTCCATTTGCGTTTGAAGATAAACAGCCGAATAAACGCAAATTTGACAATGACATGCAACACGAATTGCGTATTTTGGAAGAATTGTTTTATTACACGCACGATGAGCAATCTCGCTATATTTCAGAATTAAAAGCAGAACTTCGCAAAGATGGCTTTATTCCCGAAAACGATAAAGACAAGGTTTTAACCACCTTCAAACTAAAATCTGAATTTGCAGATGATGAAACTTTTAAAAACCTATTGATTTGGGCAAATCAAAAAGTAAAAAATCCCAATGCTAAAGCCAATAATGCAGACAGCCTAAAAGCCAATCCGCAAACGCTTTCATTCCAAATTCACGGCAATCAATTGTTGCAGGAAACGCAATTTACAGCCGATGAAAATGATGAAACCGCCCGACAAATCGGCACACAAAATAATTTTACTCAAACCATAAAAATGAGTGAAATGGAGCGGCACATTTTTAATAAAGCCTTGCATATCAAAGGAAAAAATAGTCAATCTTTATTTCATTTCGATCGCTTGCAAAGCAAACTCAACATTCAAAATCGCAATGAATTGCAAAATAACTTGTTAAAAGATTGGCAAATTGAATTTTTGGGATTAGGGCAAGATAAACAGATTAGCCCAGATGACAAACTTGCAGGCTGCCTAAAAATCTTGGAAATGGTTGAAAAACGTCTCAATGAAAGTGATATGCCATTTATCGGTACAAAAGAATTTACGCCTAAAAAATTGTGGGAAATTTTTGGCACACCAAAACAAAAATGGGTCAAAAAAGATGATGTAAAAACTGCTATTGCCATGCAAAATGATTGGTATGTGATGGATAATTTTGCTGGAACGAGTTTGGAAGAAGCGTTAATTCAATTTATTTCAGAGCGTTTGGGCGATTTGAAATCTAAATATGACGTTCATTTAATCCGCAATGAAGAAGTGTTTAAATTGAATAACTTTGCCGATGGTGAAGGATTTATGCCGGACTTTGTTTTATTGCTGAAAGATAAACAAAAATCTTCTTCCAATGGTGTGAACGACTTTTTGCATTACCAAATTTTCATTGAACCCAAAGGCGAACATTTAGTGGAAACTGATAGGTGGAAAGAAGCTTTTTTAAAATCAATCACAGTGGAATATGGGAAGGATAAGATCCTGCAAAAAGATACACCGCATTATCGTTTGATCGGTTTGCCGTTTTTTACTGATCATCAGAAAAATGGACAATTTACGGAGTTATTCCCTTTAGGAGAGACATAGCTTGAAAAATAGAGTGGTGTATTATTAAAACACAGCCTTAACAAAACAAGGGAGCATTAAAAAATGCTCCCTTTCTCTTAATCAACTTAACTTTATGGAATGACGAGTAATTAACCTTTCTGTACGCTATATGCTTCTAATGCACGTAAAGAATAAGTATAAGCTGCACCTGCATTTAATGCGATAGCTGTTGCTAATGCAGCAGCAACCTCAGCTTCACTTGCACCAGCTTTTACTGCTTCTTCTGCGTGTACGCTAATGCAGCTTTCACAACGAGTTGTTACAGCAACTGCTAATGCGATAAGTTCGCGAGTTTTAGCGTCAAGCACATTGCCCTCTTCCGCGGCTGAGCCTAATGCTTGGTAAGCTTGTAACATTTTAGGGTGTTGTTTACCCAATGCGCCAAATGATTTTTTAACGTGAGATGTGTGTTCTTTCCAATCTGCAAACATAATGTTCTCCTAAATATATTGAATTAATAACCAACTGGTGTGGCAAATTATAGGCGGATTAGATTATGATACTTGCTTATTTATCTCAATTTTTATCGCTAACATCTCATTATGGACTATTTAGATAAACTTACCCATTTAGCACAAGTGCGTGGAGAAATTAATATTCGCTGTGAATTTCAAGGCGAATGGCAAATATCTCATCAAGAAAAGGATGCAGGAAAAGGCATATTCCATCTTATTGAACAAGGCGAGTGCCAGCTTACACTAAATGAAAAACAATTTCATTTAAAAGAGGGAGATATTTTTTTTCTTCCTCAAAATCAACCGCACTTTATGCATTATTCAGTAAATAAAAGGGCAGATATTCCTACAAAAAAAAGTCATCAAGGATTATTTGAGTTACATCAGATTGGACGAGGTACACCAGATTTAAAAATGTTCTGCGGTAATTTTTATTATCAACAAGATGCACTTCTTACGGCATCAATGCCTGAATATTTACATATAAATTTATGCGACACGCCCATTCATCCTTTAGTGCAGCTTTTTTTGCAAGAAGCACAAAAAAATGATGCGGGTACGAAATCGGTCGTTGATGCACTTTCAAATGTACTTTTAATTTATATTTTACGTCACGCCATTCAACAAAATTTAATTGAACAAGGCATCTTATTCGCCTTACAAGATAAGCGATTAAATACTGCACTGATAGCAATATTACAACAACCTCAAAATGATTGGCATATTGAACAATTAGCTGAACTTGCAACAATGTCTCGTGCAAACTTTATTCGTGTTTTTCAACAACAACTTGGTATGTCGCCAGGACGTTTTCTCACGAAAGTGCGGTTACAATCTGCGGCGTTTTTATTAAAACAATCACAACAATCTGTGCTTGCCATTGCTTTAGAAGTGGGGTATCAATCAGAAGCGCATTTTTGTAAAGTTTTTAAAAATTACTACCAACTTTCTCCAAGCCAATACAGAAAATCTGTCAGCCTATAAATTGATTTGTTTTTGTGCTATAATAATATGCACTTCTAAAAGGCAACCCGCGTTGCCTTTTCTTTTTAAGGAAAAGATATGTTTAACAAAATTTTTTCGTGGTTTGAAAATCGTTTGAATCCCTATCCAGAAAGCAATCCAACAACACCTAAAAAAGGTTTGTTCCGTTTTATTTGGTCTAGTATTACAGGAATGAAAGGCTGGATTTTTTTGCTCGCAATTTTAACCGTAGGTACAGGTGTAATGGAAGCTGTATTATTCCAATTTATGGGAACGCTTGTAGATTGGTTAGGCACATTTACACCTGAAAGATTATGGCAAGAAAAAAGTCATTTATTAATTGGAATGGCTGCTCTATTACTTATTAGTATTGTGTGGGGATTTTTAGCTTCGGCCGTGCATTTACAAACCTTACAAGGCGTATTTCCAATGCGATTACGTTGGAATTTCCATCGTTTAATGCTTGGACAAAGTTTAAGTTTTTATCAAGACGAATTTGCAGGTAGAGTATCCGCAAAAGTAATGCAAACCGCCCTTGCAGTACGTGACACAGTACTTACACTTGCAGATATGTTCGTTTATGTATTGGTATATTTTATTACCTCTGGCGTAGTGCTAGTGGCATTAGATTCTTGGTTCTTATTACCATTTATTACTTGGATTATACTCTTCGGTTTGATCCTACGAACCCTAATTCCTAAACTATCAAAAACCGCACAACGACAAGCTGATGCTCGTTCTTTAATGACAGGACGCATTACAGATGCTTATTCTAATATTGCTACAGTAAAATTATTTTCTCACGGCTCACGCGAAGCTACTTATGCCAAGCGTTCTATGCAAGATTTTATGGTAACAGTACACGCCCAAATGCGCTTAGCAACATCACTAGATACACTCACTTACGCTACAAATATTCTACTTACGTTAAGTACTGCAATACTTGGTATTATTTTATGGAAAAATGGTCAAGTTGGCGTGGGTGCAATAGCAACGGCAACGGCCATGGCATTACGCGTAAATGGGCTTTCTCGCTGGATTATGTGGGAATCTGCCCGTTTGTTTGAGAATATCGGAACCGTAAACGACGGAATGAATACTTTAACTAAACCCCACACCATTGTGGACAAACCACAAGCGTCACCGTTACAAGTGAAACAAGGGGAAATTAAGTTTAACGATATTACCTTTGCTTACGATCCGACAAAACCATTACTCAATCATTTCAATCTCACTATCAAACCAGGGGAAAAGGTTGGGTTAATCGGTCGTTCTGGTGCAGGAAAATCTACGATTGTGAACTTATTACTTCGCTTTTATGAAGCACAACAAGGCGAAATTACCATTGATGGACAAAATGTACTCAATGTGCAACAAGAAAGCTTACGTCGCCAAATCGGTTTAGTCACTCAAGACACTTCGTTGCTACATCGCTCTGTACGTGACAATATTATTTATGGTCGCCCGAATGCTACTGATGAAGAAATGGTTTTAGCTGCTGAACGAGCGGAAGCCGCTGATTTCATCCCATTTCTCAGTGATTCTCAAGGTAGAAAAGGCTATGATGCCCATGTGGGAGAACGCGGGGTAAAACTTTCTGGTGGTCAGCGTCAGAGAATTGCCATTGCTCGTGTAATGTTAAAAGACGCACCAATTCTATTGTTAGATGAAGCCACAAGTGCATTGGATTCAGAAGTGGAAGTGGCAATACAAGAAAGTCTAGATAAGATGATGGAAAATAAAACTGTGATTGCCATTGCCCATCGTTTATCCACCATCGCAGCGATGGATCGCCTGATTGTGCTTGATAAAGGACAAATTGTCGAACAAGGTACGCACGCCGAATTACTAGAGCTCAATGGTCTGTACGCTAAACTTTGGAATCATCAAAGTGGCGGATTTTTAAGCGGAAGTGCTGAATAATATTGCGTTTATCATATTTAATTAATTGTACTGTAATCAAGCTAATTAAAAAATTAGTCTAATTTAATAGCTAAAGAAAAGTGCGGTGAATTTTCACCGCACTTTTTTGCTAGATATTTAGCGTTTAATTCACGACTTCAGCAGTATATTTCAGCTTGTGAATTGCATCGAATAATTGTTGGTTTGTGACTTTTGGATCTTCCACAACCGTCACTAAACCATCTTTAATAGATGCTTTTGTTGAAATAACGCCATCAATATTACGCAGTTCTTTATTGACTAAGTAAGCACAAAGCTGGCAATTCATTTCCTTTACTTTTAGCACAATTTGTTTGGTTTCATTCGCATGAGCGAAAGAAATTGCAAACAGCGAAAGCAAAAGTGCGGTACATAATTTCTTCATTTTTATTCCTAATTAGCTAATTCTAAAATCCAAGGTAAAATTGTTGGATAGGTTAAGAAAAAAATCATCACGATAAATACAATCCAATATAAAACGATAAGTTTTTTACGGGAAATATATTTGCTACAAATGATTTTTTTGGAAAACATCAACAGCCAAAATCCATAGGCAAAGGCACATAATGAAATGATAAGCATAGGAATACGCAAATAATCATATTCGCCTAAGCCAATCAACCAAGTGGACGACACACCAAATACTAAATAAATTAATGGTGCGATGCAGCACAAGGTTGATGCCACCGCAGCACTTAGTGCGGCGGCTATGGCAACCCAAAAGGATTTATTAGAGTTTTTTAGATACGTAGTCATATTTAAATTCTTTTGGGTCAAAGGAATTTAACGGATCGCCACCTACTTCTGCATATGGATAGCCGAAGTTATTGATTGGAGCCAGTTCTGGTTGTGGATATAAATCGAAGTCACGGGCATGATTAAATCCCACCCAGTTTGCTTCCCAGTTACCAAACAAATATTTTGCTACGGCTTGTGTATCTTTATCTTCAACAGATTTTTTCTCTGCTAAACGCATTTTGGCAACGTCTGCGGAATCAACTGGTACCCATCCAAATCCTGCAAGGTAGAATTCAGCGCGGCAGTGCTGACCGCCACTTACGTTTACGATGCCTTGTTCATTTGCACTACCGAAGGCACCTTTTGAATATTTGCCCATTTTCTCTGCCGTACCTAAGCGAATACCAAAAATTTCACGAGCAGGGATGCCTGCAGCACGAGCAAGTGCCACAAATACAGAGTTAATATCGGTACATTTACCTTTTAACACGCCAGTGGTAAGAATTTTTTCTACATCGCCGTCACCACAACCTAATACAGAATTATCACGTTCCATATTTTTTACGATCCAGTGGTGAATAAGTTCTGCTTTCTTCAATGGATTAGTTTCTTTACCTAGGATTTTGTCAGCAAATTCTTTCACAATGCCATCAGTTTTAATATGTGGAGTAGCTTTTAAGTATTCTTGTACATCCACGGAATACTGAATATCTTTTGGCGGAGTATAATTCTCTAAAGCACCTTTCACCATCGGTTCACGGTCTTTTGTTTCAATGACCATCGTGACTTTTAAATCACGTTTTTGTGCATCTTTATCCCAAGTGGCAAATAAGGTTTTCGCTCCGTATTTATTGTTTTCTGTTACATAGGCATTCATGTAATTACCTTCAAAGTGAATCGATTTCACTTGTTGGTATTCCCCATTAAATGGTAATGGAACCCATAAATTGGTTTGTCCTTGCGAGCCTTTTGGCACAACTAAATCATAGGTTTGCGTGAATTCGTAAAGATGGGCGTCTGTATTGTAGTTTGGAATAATGGTGTTTGCATGAGCTAACGAGCCACACGCAGAAAACACCGCAACCGCGATAAGTTTCTTCATGAAAAGATCCTCTAGTTAATAATAGTTAAACTTAACATATTAGATAAACTAATACGCCACTATGCTAACGGATTTTTAAATCTATAGTCAATTTGTTATTCCAAAATTTATAAAAACATCAACCTACTAAAATACCCTATAAATAATGTACCTATTAATAATTAGTTGATTTGGCTCAAGTAAAACTTCTATACAAAGATTATAATTAACTCGTTTTAGTTATTACTCGATCTTACTGTGGGGGACGATATTATGAGTAACTTTAATCAAATAAGTCGCCGAGATTTTGTCAAGGCGTCATCTGCGGGAGCTGCACTGGCAGTTTCAAATCTTACTTTACCTTTCAATGTAATGGCTAAAGAGACACAACACCTCAATGAAAATAGTCAGGAACGTATTGTTTGGAGTGCTTGTACAGTAAACTGTGGTAGCCGTTGTCCATTACGAATGCACGTAAAAGATAACCGAATCACTTATGTGGAAACCGATAATACGGGGACAGAAACATATAATCTTGATCATCAGGTTCGTGCTTGTCTACGTGGACGTTCTATGCGTCGTCGAGTGTATAACCCAGACCGTTTAAAATATCCAATGAAACGTATAGGTAAACGCGGAGAAGGTAAATTCAAACGAATCAGTTGGGATGAGGCTTTAACTGAAATTGCAGACGCATTGAAACGCAATATCAAAAAATATGGCAATGAATCAATTTATTTAAACTATGGTACGGGAACACTCGGTGGCACAATGGCTAAATCTTGGCCTCCTGCATCCACTATGATCGCTCGTTTTATGAATTGTATTGGTGGATATTTAAACCATTATGGTGATTACAGCACCGCACAAATTGCAGTCGGTTTAGATTATACCTATGGTGGTGGTTGGGCATTGGGAAATGGAATGGCTGACATTGAAAACACCAAATTAATAGTGTTATTCGGTAATAATCCTGCAGAAACTCGTATGAGTGGAGGTGGTTTAACTTATTGTATTGAACAAGCCAAAGCTCGTTCCAATGCCAAAATGATTATTATTGATCCTCGTTATAATGATACTGGTGCAGGGCGTGAAGATGAGTGGATCCCAATTCGTCCGGGTACTGATGCAGCCCTTGTTGCTGCCCTTGCTTATGTAATGATTAAAGAAAATCTCGTGGATCAACCTTTCTTAGATAAATATTGTGTTGGTTATGATGAAAAAACATTACCCGCTGACGCCCCTAAAAATGGTCATTATAAAGCCTATATTTTAGGTTATGGTGATGATGATGGTATCGCTAAAACCCCTGAATGGGCGGCTAAAATCACTGGTATTCCAGCGGAGAGAATTATTAAACTCGCACGTGAAATTGGTAGTACAAAACCTGCCTTTATTTCCCAAGGCTGGGGGCCTCAACGTCGTAGTAATGGAGAATTAATCTCTCGTGCCATCGCGATGTTACCAATCTTAACGGGTAATGTTGGAATTCACGGTGGTAACACTGGTGCTCGTGAAAGTGCGTACAGCATTCCATTTGTGCGGATGCCAACGCTGAAAAATCCCGTGAAAGCAAGCATTCCAATGTTTTTATGGACAGATGCAATTATTCGCGGCACAGAAATGACCGCACTTACAGATGGTATTCGTGGTGTTGATAAATTATCTTCCCCCATTAAAGTAATTTGGAATTACGCAAGTAACTGTTTGATTAATCAGCATGCACAAATCAATCGTACCCACGATATTTTACAAGATGATACCCAATGTGAAATGATCATTACTATTGATAATCATATGACATCTACTGCCAAATACAGTGATATTTTATTACCAGATTGTACAACTTCAGAACAAATGGATTTCGCTTTAGATGCCTTTGTATCCAATATGGCCTATGTCATTTTTGCAGATCAAGTGATCAAACCATCTTTTGAATGCAGACCTATTTACGATATGTTGAGTGATTTAGCTGAGAAAATGGGCGTAAAAGAAAAATTTACTGAAGGAAGAACACAAGAGGAATGGTTACGCCATATTTATGAGCAATCTCGAGAAAAATTACCTGAATTACCTACTTTTGAAGAATTTAGACAACAAGGTATTTTTAAAAAGGTTGATCCTAATGGCTTTAAAGTTGCATACAAAGATTTCCGTGATAATCCAGAAGCCCATCCACTTAAAACGCCATCTGGCAAAATTGAAATTTATTCTTCTCGTCTAGCTGAAATAGCAAAAACTTGGAAATTAGCAGAAGATGAAGTAATTCATCCTTTACCAATTCACGCCCAAAGTTTTGAGCATTACGGCGATCCATTAATGGAAAAATATCCGTTACAACTAAGTGGTTTTCACTACAAAGCAAGAACCCATTCAACTTATGGCAATGTGGATGTATTAAAAGCAGCTAATCCACAAGAAGTTTGGATGAATCCTATTGATGCAGAACCTCGTAATATTAAAAATGGCGATATGATTCGTATCTTTAATGATCGAGGCGAAGTACGTATTAATGTAAAAATTACCCCCCGTATTATTCCAGGGGTTGTGGCATTAAGCGAGGGGGCTTGGTATGCACCAGATAAAGATCGTATCGATCATTCAGGTTGCATTAATGTACTTACGACACAACGCCCATCACCGCTTGCGAAAGGTAATCCGCAACATTCTAATTTAGTTCAAGTGGAACGTTTGTAGGGGGATAATTATGGAACAATATGGTTTTTATTTTGATTCTGAACGCTGCACAGGCTGTAAAACTTGTGAATTAGCCTGTAAGGATTACAAAGATCTTGGCACAGAAGTCAATTTTCGTCGTATTTATGAATATACAGGTGGTCAGTGGAATCAACAAGCAGATGGATGCTGGCATCAAAATATATTTGCTTATTATATGTCTATTTCTTGTAATCATTGTGCAGATCCTGCTTGTACAAAAGTTTGCCCAACTGGTGCAATGCACAAAAATGCAGATGGTTTCGTGATCGTCAATGAAGAAATTTGTATCGGTTGTCGTTATTGCCATATGGCATGTCCTTATGATGCACCGCAATATGATGCACAAAAAGGTCATATGACAAAATGTGATGGATGTTATTCTCGCGTAAAATCAGGTCAAAAACCGATTTGTGTTGATGCCTGCCCACTACGCGCATTGGATTTCGCTCCTATTGATGAACTTCGAGCAAAATATGGCACACAAGCCTCCATCGCACCACTACCACCGGCTGATATCACTCAACCAAATTTAGTGGTAAAACCCAATAAACACGCTCGTTTAAGTGGCGATACAAGTGGGTTCTTAGGAAACCCAAGAGAGGTGTAAGATGAATACAGGATTATATGAACTGCCACTAGTATTTTTTACAGTTTTGGCACAAAGTGCGGTCGGTGCTTGGCTTGTTTTCACATTTGTACTATTAAATGAGAAAAATACAAAAAGTCGCACTTATATTCATAAAGTAATGTTTGTGATTTTGGCTTTGCTAGGTATTGGATTTATTGCTTCCATTATGCATCTTGGCTTACCTATACGTGCATTTAATTCACTTAATCGAGTCGGCTCATCAATGATGAGTAATGAAATTGCCGCTGGTGCAATATTTTTCGCATTAGCAGGTTTCTACTGGCTGATTGCAATTTTAGGTAAAATGCCAGTTTCACTTGGAAATGTATGGCGAATTGTGACCGCCCTTATCGGCATACTATTTATGTATGTAATGAATCAGGTTTACCATATTACAAGCATACCAACTTGGAATAATGCATTAACCTCTTGGTCATTCTATCTTACCGTTGTATTAGGTGGATTAACATTGAGCTATGCGTTATTAATCCCTAATAAACAACGTGAATATCAGCTTCAGCATCTGCCAAGTTTATTTGCCATTGGAGTATTATTGGTCGCAATAGTAGCCATATATCAAGGCTTCAATTTACACAATATTCACAGTGCTATTCAAAATGCCGCTGACCTCGTACCAAATTATGCCATAATGACCGTAACTCGCTTATGTTTACTTTCCATTGTAGCTTTCCTCTTATTCCGAGTGAAAAACATAGGACTATTAGGTATTTCCGTTCTATTAACGTTAGTAGCTGAAGGCATCGGTCGCGTATTATTTTATGGATTACATATGACTTACGGTATGGCGATTGGTGGTTAAATTATGTTGAGGCGTATAGCATACGCCTCAATTTTTAAAAACGTTAATTAGTAATATTTAACCAACCCTCATATCCCCATTCACTAATGACAAATTGTTTTCGGAGATACTATGCAAAATACTCTTCAACAAATTTCTATTTATGGACGTTTACTCGGTGCAGTATTTTACTATGAGCCTAATGATGCACGACTTACTGATATTTTGACATTCTTTCGCCAACCAAATTGGATGCAAGAATGGGAAATTTCATTTGATGTAAAAACACATAAAAAAATTACCGCACTTATTGAAAAAGGGCTGCAACAAAATATCAATGAACAATATCAGTATTTATTTATTGGTCCAAATGAATTACCTACGCCACCTTGGGGATCCGTATATCTTGATCCTGAATGTGTTATTTTTGGTAATTCTCTCTTAGCATTACGAGATTTCTTACAACAACATCAAATCGCATTTCAAACACAACAAGATGAACCAGAAGATCATATTGGCTTAATGCTAATGCTTGCTGCATATTTAGCAGAAAATCGACCGCACTTATTAATCGAATTTCTACGTGAACACTTCTTAACTTGGGCGTATCATTTCCTTGAACAACTAAGCAAAATAGAAAATTCTGATTTTTATCAAGCTCTTGCATTACTTACCCTAAAAACTTTACAACAATGGCAAGTAGATTTACATATTAATATACCGACAGTAAGATTTTATCGATAATGAAAAACGAAGCCTATTATCAGGCTTATTTAAGCCACCATCACATTTCTCGTAGAGGACTATTGCGTCATATATTTCCAGCTACAAAATCAACAATAGAAAAAACGCAGTTTCGTCCTCCCTTTTCAGCACGAGAAGATTTATTTTCCGCCGTCTGCAATGGTTGTGGGAAATGTGCTTCAGCTTGCCCTAATGGTTTAATTCAACTAAAACAGCAACAAGCCACCCTTGAAATTAACTACGCACCTTGTGATTTGTGTGGTAAATGCGCAGAAGTTTGTCCGACAAATGCATTGCACCTTAATTTCCCAGCAGATACATTACTTCGTCCACAATTTTCCTCAGCCTGTTTAATTCAAAAGAATCAAACTTGTCTAGACTGTCAAACCGCTTGCCCACAACAAGCAATCTCCAGCACTTTAGAGATTGATAATGAACGTTGCAATGGGTGCGGAGAATGTAAAATTACCTGTTTTGTCGCAGCCATTACACTTAAATAAAAAACCTTAATTTTCCACCGCACTTTCCTTCTAACATTTGACACCCCTAGCCCTTACACCTATTATTCCGTAGTTATTTATTTAAGATTTACGGAACAAAATAATTATGGTGAATAAAACCGCTCAACTTAAACAAGCTCTAGAAAATCGCATTCTCATTTTAGACGGTGCGATGGGGACGATGATCCAAAAATATAAACTGACCTAAGCCGATTTTAGAGGCGAGAAGTTTAAGAAAAGTGCGGTCGATTCTGTCGCAGAATGGTGCACTTGGCCAGTGGGAGAACTTTTAAAACACGCCCTTGTGAAAGGGATTACCACTTGCCAAACATTACCAAGCCCACTAGATGTGATTGAAGGCCCGTTGATGGCTGGCATGGACGTAGTCGGCGATTTATTCGGCGATGGTAAAATGTTCCTGCCGCAAGTGGTGAAATCCGCACGCGTGATGAAACAATCCGTGGCGTATTTAGAGCCGTTTATTAACGCCACCAAACAAAAAGGTTCCAGCAACGCTAAAGTGGTGATTGCAACCGTAAAAGGCGACGTGCACGATATCGGTAAAAACATCGTAAGCGTGGTAATGCAATGTAATAACTTTGAAGTCATTGACTTAGGCGTGATGGTGCCGGCGGACAAGATCATTCAAACTGCTATTGATGAAAAAGCGGATATCATCGCATTAAGTGGCTTTAGTGGTGAATGGGCAGATTACGTGCCACCAACGCCAAAACAAACGGGCATTGTGGAATTTAAAAACGTACCAATTGCCGAGTTGCGCAAATTTATCGACTGGTCGCCATTCTTCCGTATTTGGGGCTTGATGGGCGGCTATCCGGATGCCTTTGATTATCCTGAAGGTGGCAAAGAAGCACGTAAAGTATGGAATGATGCGCAAGTGGTTTTAGATGAATTAGAGCAAAACCACAAACTCAACCCAAGCGGTATTTTAGGCATTTTCCCTGCAGAACGTGTGGACGATGATGTTGTGCTATTCTCTGATGAAGAACGCACGAAAACAATTGGCACCGCTTACGGCTTACGCCAACAAACGGAACGTGGTAAAAACAGCAAGAGCCCATTTAACTTCTGCTTAAGCGACTTTATCGCCGATCGCGAAAGCGGTAAAAAAGACTGGTTCGGCATGTTCGCCGTCTGTGCGGGTGTTGAAGAAATGGATTTAGTAGAAGGCTATAAAGCTGCAGGCGATGACTACAATGCTATCTTACTACAAGCTGTGGGCGACCGCTTAGCTGAAGCAATGGCGGAATACCTACACTTTGAGCTTCGCACCCGCATTTGGGGCTACACGCAAGAAGAATTTGACAACCAAGGGTTAATTAATGAAAATTATGTTGGCATCCGACCTGCACCGGGTTATCCAAGCTGCCCGGAACACACGGAAAAAGCCCTGATTTGGGATTTATTAGAAGTCGAACAATGCATCGGCATGAAACTCACCGAAAGCTACGCCATGTGGCCGGCAGCTTCCGTCTGCGGTTGGTACTTCACCCACCCGGTAAGCAATTATTTCACCTTAGGTCGCATTGATGAAGACCAAGCTCAAGGTTATGCCAAACGTAAAGGTTGGGATGAGAGAGAGATGATGAAATGGTTGGGTGTGGCGATGAAGTAAAATTTATCTAAATGGAAATAATAAAAATGGATTCATCAAGCATTTTAGAATTAGAGCATCATGATGCCAAAGCGTTTTTCTTAAAACATGAAAGTTATTGTAATATTGATTTACCTAGATATTTTTCATTTACAAACTTATTACAAAAAATCTCAGAAGAATTATCAGATAAGAGCCTATTAAACTTTGATCGTAACACGCATAACAATGCTAACCAAAGACCTGATATTGCAAATAATGAGATGGTAAATCATCTCATATATGCCAATAAAGATGGAAAACTCTCTTGGAGACCACTACAAATTATCCATCCATTAGTTTACGTAGATTTAGTTCATAAAATCACAAAAAAAGATAACTGGGAGAAGTTAAAAAAGCGCTTCAAAGAATACCAAAACAATCCCCAAATTGAATGTCTTAGTATCCCTGTGAAGTCCAATAGTCAATTAAAGGATAAAGCTAAACAAATCCTGAAATGGTGGGAGTCAGTGGAACAAGAGTCTATTTGCCTTTCACTTGAATATGAATATGTTTTTGATACTGATGTGGCTGATTGTTACAGCTCTATATATACTCATTCCATAGCATGGGCTATAGAAGGTAAAGACATAGCAAAAAAGAATCATAGATTAACGCTATTAGGAAACTCTATAGATAAAAAAATTCAGAACTGCCAATATGGGCAAACTAATGGAATCCCACAGGGCTCTATCTTGATGGATTTTATTGCTGAAATGATATTAGGCTATATCGATATACTATTAAGTGAAGAGTTAAAAAATAAAGGGATTTCAGAATATAAAATATTACGCTATAGAGATGATTATAAAATTTTTGTTAAAAATCATAGCGATGGAGAAAATATATTAAAGTATCTATCAGAAATAATGATGTCTTTTGGATTAAAATTAAACTCTAGTAAAACTAAAGGTAGTCAAGATATAGTTACTCAATCAATAAAAAAAGATAAACTAGCTTGGTTAAAAATTGCTAATAATACAAAAAACTTACAAAAGAAAAGCTTAATTATTAGACAGCATAGTATTGAATACCCTAATTCAGGAAGTCTTAATTCAGCACTAAATGAATTTGATCAAGCTATAGAAAAAGAAAATAAGCAGAAAATTTATTTAAGTTTAGAAGAACTTATTAATTCATTAAACACTTCTAATAATAGTATAGAAAAACTATCATCAAATACAAAACAAGTAATAAGTATTATTGCTGATATTGCATATTGTAATCCTAAAGTAATACCTGTTTGTTGTTCTATTATTAGTAAATTATTTACTAAGTTGGAAGACTCAGAGCCTATAAAGAGGCTCGTTTATAATAAACTAATAAGAATGCCAAATTCTGGCTTTGCCCAAATATGGATGCAAAGAATGCTAAAATCTGATCTAAATAATTTTAATTTCTCAGAAAAAATGTGTAATCTGTATAAGGGAGAAATTTCTTTATGGAATAATGATTGGATAATTTGTTCAAATATGTTAAGTATCTTAAAAGACACTCCCGTATTTCAACAGGATGAATTTTCTCAATTAAGTAATACTATGTCTAATGACGAAGTCTATATTTTTGATTATTAATATTCTTCTATGATGGCACAAGCGTCCTCGCTTGTGCCTATCAACTGAAAGTGCGGTCAAAAAAGCTAAAGAATTTTGAATATTGGTTCTGCCTACGATTATGCGTAGAATTCACAATGTTTTTATTAAACAGCACCAGCGTGGATGCTGGCGCTATCTTTCTTTATTAGCACAATCTGTTGGTGCACGCTTCCTAGCGTGTGCCTAATTTCACTAAAAAACACCTGAAAAACTAACCGCACTTTATTTACTTTCTAGGGCACCGTTAGGAAACGCGTGCCAGCATAAACATTAATCACTAAAAGTGCGGTGAAAATTTTCAACGTTTTTAGACTTATTGCAACAACCAATCCACCACATAAATCACTTCAATCCCATCAATTTCTGTTTGTTCATAATATTTCCCCGTAATTAAAATCTTTTTATAGTTATCTTTAATATGCAAAAGATTATCTGTTTCGTGGGTATTTTCAGGGATTTCAAAGGCGACTTGTACATATAAAATTTCATCAGCTTTTCGGGCGATAAAATCAATTTCTTTGCTGTCGAGTTTACCCACATCAACGGTATAACCTCGTCTAAGCAATTCAATAAAGACAATATTTTCTAGGCGATTGGCATAATTCGCGCCTTTTTTGCCGATAGCGTGTCGTCTTAAACCGTTATCCACAATAAAATATTTCGCATTGGTTTTTAAATAGCCTTTTCCGCGAATATCGTATTGTTTTGCTTTATAAAAAAGAAAGGCATTTTCTAACAAATCAAGATATTTGCTTATGGTGTGATTTGAAGTGGGAACACGTTCGGACGTGAGCGTGTTGCTAATTTTGCTTGGATTCACCAACTGCCCTACGTTATCCGCTAAAAAGAGAATTACACTTTTAAGAATATGCGTGTCTTTCACTCCAGCTCGGTGGGCAATATCATTTAGCACGATGGAATCAAAAATACCCGATAAAATCGTTTCTTTTAAAGGCTCATCAGCCATCACAACGCTGGGGAAACCGCCATATTTTTCATATTCCGAATAGAGTTTATCGACCAATCTTGATTGGCTATCCACATTTTTGGCGTGCAAAAATTCTTTGAAAGAAAGCGGGTAAATTTTGATTTCTACATACCGACCGCTTAACAACGTCGCAAGCTCACCGGAAAGCAAGTTGGCATTGGAACCTGTAATCACTATATCGGTGTTAAAACTTACGCGAAGCGCATTGACGATTTTTTGCCAACCTTCCACAAACTGAATTTCATCAATCAGAAAATAGATTTTCTCTTGAGAAGACGGCATTTTTTCTTGAATAAGCTGTTGGAAGTCTTGAGCGTCTTTCACCCATTGATATTCAAAAGATTCAAAATTGAGGTAAAGAATATTTTCAGGGGAAATTCCTTGTTGTTGAAGGTAATCACGGTATTGCATGAGTAGCACTGATTTACCAGAACGACGAACACCAGAGATGACTTTGATAAAATCAGTATCTTTAAATTGAATCAGTTGCTGTAAATAATTTTCACGAGAGATCATAGTTTTACTCATTGGAAGTTAATTTCATATTTGTAAAAAGTGTACAAAAATTGGAAGTTAATTTCCATATTTTATTTTTTTGTGTGTGTTTGGAATTACATTTCCAGTTTTTATTGCATTTTTTAGTCTCATTCCAATCCCTTGCACAGTCCCCAATTTTCGCTATCATACGCGCTTTCTTATTTTTCGGAATTTTGTATTTATGAATAAATTAAAGATGGCATTGCTTGTTGTTTTCCTTGTGAGTTTATTTGCTTGTACTACAACACATCAGTCGAAGAAGACTGTTAAATCTCGATTTTTAAAGAATAATAGATTAAATAAGATTTCTATCATTAATATCTATACAACATAAAAATTCATTAAATCTCTCTTGATATTCTCCCTATAATGGTGTTAAATCGCTCACATATTGTGAGGTTATATCTAATTAAAGTTATGTGTCAATTACTCGGAATGAATTGCAATACGCCAACGGATATTGTTTTTTCTTTTGAAGGTTTCCGTCGTCGTGCAGGTTTAACAGATTGCCATTCAGATGGCTTTGGAATCGCGTTTTTTGAAGGACGTGGTGTACGTATTTTTCGTGATAATCAAGCAGCCAGTCTTTCCCCCATCGCAGATTGTATAAAACAATATAATATTAAATCTCTTAATGTTATTGCGCATATTCGTAAAGCAACACAAGGCGAAGTCAATATTGAAAACACCCATCCGTTCATTCGTGAAATTTGGGGACAAAACTGGGTTTTTGCGCATAATGGTAATTTAAAAAACTTACCAGATATGACAGATCATTTTTTACAGCCAATAGGTTCTACAGATTCTGAAGCTGCTTTCTGTTATATGGCTGAATATCTTAAAAATACTTTCCGCAAAAAACCAAGTGAAATGGAAATTTTTGAAGCAATTCAAAAAGTAACAAAAGAACTTGCTCAACACGGTACGTTTAATTTCATTCTTTCTAATGGCGAGTGGATGATTGCACATTGCTCAACAAACTTACATTATGTTATGCGAAAAGCACCTTTTGGCAAAGCTCACCGTATTGATGATGATGGAGTAATTGATTTTAGCTATTATGCAAAAGCAGGAGATAAGGTCAATATCATCACAACATTTCCTTTAACCAAAAATGAATCTTGGACAAAAATGGAAAATGGTGGATTTGTGTTTTTTAAAAATGGAGAGAAAATCGCCGAAGTTATTGGGACGCCAAAAGAAGCGATTGATGATGGTACTTTAGGTAATAGGACAATAAATTCTGCTATTTAAATGTCAATGTAAATAAACTTCCCCTTATTTTTATAAAAGAATTTTATATCTTTTATAAGAATTATAAAAATCAAAAACCTCTAAAAATGAAATAAAAAGGTAAGAATAGAAAATACTATTCTTACCAACTAAATCTTCAATATTTTTATAAAGCAATATTCAAATAAGGAATATGAATATCTAACCAGCGATAATCCAAAGTCCACCTAGAAGATCAAGCATAAAATTGTTTAAAAACAATAAGATAAACATAACGACCATCGGAGAAAAATCAATCATTCCTAATGTAGGTAATAATCGACGGATTGGTTTTAAAAGTGGTTCGGAGAGTTGATAAAAGGCATAACTTATAGAATTATTACCTCGATTAAACCAACTTAAAACAGCCCCAATAAAAAGCACATAGAAAATAGCTAAACCAATGCTTTTCAATACAGTTAATACGCCCAATACTAAGAGTACATTTACTGATAAGCCAAAATAAATAATACCTTTTAACATACCAATAATAAATACAAGCAGTAATGCGGAAGTATCGATATTTTTCACAGTAGGCGCAATTTTACGCAGAGGTTTTAATATTGGATCAGTCATTTTGACTGCAAATGTTGAAACAGGACTGTAATAATCCACACGAGCAAACTGCAACCAAGCTCGTAAGATTACTACAAGTGCGTAAAGATTAATAATTGATCCGATAAATAATGCGGTTTGGGATAATTCCATCATAACCATCCTTTTCTTCTAAAATAAATATATGGTGTCAGTGCGGCTGCGATCATTAATCCAATTGCCATTGGATAGCCATATTTAAAATGTAATTCAGGCATAAAATCAAAGTTCATACCATAAGTGGATGCAACTAATGTTGCAGGAAGGAACATCACAGAAACAACTGAGAAAAATTTCATAATTTTGTTCTGTTCAATATTGATGTAACCCATTGCAGCTTGCATTAAAAAGTTTACTTTTTGGAATAATGATTCATTATGCGGTTGCAAAGATTCAATATCTCGTAAGATTTCTCGTGCTTGTTCTAACTGATTAGTTGGTAAGCGAGTTTTGCGAACCAAGAAACCTAATGCACGTTGAGTATCCATCAAGCACAAACGAACTTTTGAGCTGGTGTCTTCTTGTTCCGTGAGTGTATTTAATGCTTCATCAAAGGCTTCATCTTGTTTTCCGTTTAAAATAACGCGACTTAACTCTTCCAAATCTGCATAAATATTTTCAATCACGTCCGCTAATTGCTCAATTTTCGTTTCAAATAAATCCAGTAAAACTTCATAGGAATTGCATTCTAACAAACGCTGGCTACGTGAACGCATACGGTATAAACGGAATGCGGGTAGCTCGCGATCACGCAACGTAAATAAACGACCATCACGAATAGTAAAAGCAACGCTCGCTAAATCAGCATAATTGTCTTCATCTTCGCAATAAAAAAATGAGTGAAGGTGTAAACCATCTTCATCTTCAAAGAAACGGGCGGAAGCTTCGATATCTTCCAGTTCTAGAAAAGATGCTAGGCTCTGACCTAAGCCTTCTTGTAGTATTTCACGTTCTTCGCCTGTCGGCTCAAGTAAATCAAGCCAAATGGCAGTATTGAGATCAGTTTGGTCTTCGTCAATACGAACCAAGCGGGAATCATTGATAGCAAACGCATTGATCATTTCATACTCCTTATAGGATTATGAACAGCTAACAGTGAACAAATTAAAGAAGAAACGAAAGTGCGGTAAAAAATCGCAAAGTTTTCGTTAAGAGATGCCGAAACAACGGTAAATTTACCGGCGAACGCACGCCGATAATAAAAGGCGAGCGTCTAGAGCGATATTCGGTATCGACTATGACTGTCCAAAGTGTGTGTCCTTCTCGTTAAAAAATCGGGCGAATGTTACGCTTGAAAGCGGTGTTCGTCAAGTTTTATCAAAAAACTATGGCAACATTTCGCCCTTATTTGAAAAACTAATCTCTAAAATTATTAAATTGGAATGGCTGACCTAATTCAGCACTTTTTACAAGTTGAATCACTGCTTGTAAGTCATCGCGTGACTTACCTGTCACACGCACTTGTTCGCCCTGAATTTGAGTTTGAACTTTGATTTTAGAATCTTTTACTAATTTAGTAATTTTCTTCGCCATCTCTGTTTCAATACCCTGTTTAAGCTTGATTTCTTTACTGTAAAGTTTACCGTGGTGTTCGCTTTCTGCTGGAATATCTAAAGAACTGTGCTCAATACCACGTTTAATGCAAGATCCAATTAAAATCTCAATTAATTGTTCAAGTTGGAAATCAGATTCTGTGGTGATTTTAATCGTTTCATTTTTTTCATTTAATTCAATTACCGCTTCGACACCACGAAAATCATAACGCGTGCTAAGCACACGGTTTGCATTTTCCACTGCATTACGAACTTCGTGTAAAGTAATTTCAGAAACAATATCAAAAGATGGCATAGTCTTCTCCCATTTTATTAAATTCGATCATTGGCACTTAGAAGGCATAAAAGTGCGGTTAAGTCGGCGAAGTTTACCACAATTTGCGCTTGTTGTTGCACTTTAGGTTTAGCATGGAACGCAACACCTAGTCCCGCCACATTCATCATTGCCAAGTCATTTGCACCGTCGCCGATAGCAATAGAATGTTGGGAATAAATACCGTATTCCTCTAACAAATGTTGCAATGTTTTAGCTTTATATTGGGCATCAACCACATCGCCTTTAACTAAGCCTGTGAGTTTTCCATCTTCAATATCAAATTGATTTGATGCAGCAAAATCAAGTTGCAATAAGGCTTTCAAATAATCCGCAAAATAAGTAAATCCGCCTGAAGCAATTGCAGTTTTCCAGCCATATTTTTGTAAGGTTTGGATCGTTTCAACTAATCCAGACATTAGCGGTAAATTCTCTCTAACTTGCTGCAAAATGCTTTCTGGCGCACCTTTTAATGTACCCACTCGACAACGCAAACTTTGCTCGAAATCTAATTCCCCCCTCATTGCACTTTCCGTAATCGCAGAAACAAGTTCGCCAACACCCGCTAGTTTCGCAATTTCATCAATACACTCAATTTGAATAGCGGTAGAATCCATATCCATCACCAACAACCCTGCTTGAGACAATTTAGGGCTGAAATCTAATTTAGCAATATCCACTTCAACATCGTGAGCAAATTTAATGAAATCAGAAAACCATTGACCTTTCAATAAGACGATAATATTTTTCGCTACCATCCAAACATCAAAAATCTGAAAATTTTGACCGCACTTTTGTTGAAATTTTTCTAGCTTAGTTATGTCCAACTTTGTGCCGTATAAGATAAAAGGCTCTCCGTTCTGTATAGGCTCCTCATTAGCCAAAAGTGCGGTAGGAAATTGTGGATATTTTTGTGTAATACTTTCGAAACATTGAATTTGCATAAAAATCCTGTAAGTTGTGGCGACTAAAAAGATTTTAACCGATGTGAATTGAAAAAGTGAAAATAATTAAAGAAAAACTACTCAATGATACTTGCAACGATTATTTCGCTAAGCCTAGCGATATTTGGCGTTATCTTATTTGGTGTAAAACAAGTATTTTTTAAGTCATTATCGCTGTTCTTATCATAAACTCAAAGAGAAAAAAGTGCGGTAAATTTGACAATAAAATCTAGTAGTATGCGTTTTCATCAATGTCGTCGTAGAATTTGATTATTGTCACAAACTATTAAATTGAGTGCGGATTTTTGCTAAATTTCCTTCAGAAATAAGGTAGAATGTGCAAGATTATTTTTCAAAACGAATTATCACAGGAGAACAAAATGGCAACTCGTAGACAATTAGCCAATGCAATTCGTGTCTTAGCAATGGATTCTGTACAAAAAGCGAAATCTGGTCACCCTGGTGCACCAATGGGGATGGCGGATATTGCTGAAGTATTATGGCGCGACTTTTTAAAACACAATCCAACCAATCCTAAATGGGCTGATCGTGACCGTTTTGTGCTTTCAAATGGACACGGTTCTATGTTGATTTATAGTCTTTTACATTTAACTGGCTATGATCTTTCTATCGAAGATTTAAAACAATTCCGTCAATTACATTCTAAAACCCCAGGTCACCCAGAATATGGTTATGCACCTGGTGTTGAAACCACGACTGGCCCGTTAGGTCAAGGTATCACTAATGCGGTGGGTATGGCAATTGCTGAGAAAACCTTAGCTGGACAATTTAACCGTGAAGGCCATGAAATTGTCGATCACCACACTTATGTGTTCTTAGGCGATGGCTGTTTAATGGAAGGGATTTCTCACGAGGCTTGCTCTTTAGCAGGAACATTAGGTCTGGGTAAACTAATCGCATTCTACGATGACAACAATATTTCCATTGATGGTCATGTTGATGGCTGGTTCAGTGATGACACCGCCGAGCGTTTTGAAGCTTATGGCTGGCAAGTAATCCGTAATGTAAATGGTCACAATGCAGAGCAAATTCGCGCTGCTGCCGTTCTTGCTCAAGCAGAAAAAGAAAAACCAACGTTAATTATTTGTAAAACCATCATTGGTTTTGGTTCTCCAAATAAATCAGGTTCTCATGATTGCCACGGTGCGCCATTAGGCGATGAAGAAATCGCTTTAACCCGCAAAGCACTTGGTTGGGAATATGCGCCATTTGAAATTCCAGCTGAATACTATGCTGAATGGTCGGCAAAAGAGAAAGGTGCTGCAGCAGAAAAATCTTGGGAAGAAAAATTTGCCGCTTATGCAAAAGCCTATCCTGAATTGGCAGCAGAATTTAAACGTCGTGTTTCTGGCGAATTACCAACAAACTGGGCGGCAGAATCTAAAGCGTTCATCGAAAAATTACAAGCAAATCCAGCGAGTATTGCAAGCCGTAAAGCATCACAAAATGCCATTGAAGCCTATGCACACCTATTGCCAGAATTTTTAGGTGGTTCTGCAGACTTAGCAAGCTCCAACTTAACCTTATGGAGTGGTTCAAAACCGATTCGTGCCCACGAAAACGTAAGTGGTAACTACATTAACTACGGTGTTCGTGAATTTGGTATGTCTGCCATTATGAACGGCATTGCCTTACACGGCGGTTTCATTCCTTACGGCGCAACCTTCTTAATGTTCTACGAGTATGCTCACAACGCAGTACGTATGGCAGCATTAATGAAACAACGCACATTATTCGTTTATACCCACGATTCCATCGGTTTAGGCGAAGATGGACCTACACACCAACCAGTAGAACAAACGGCTTCACTACGCTTAATTCCAAACCTTGAAACATGGCGTCCATGTGACCAAGTTGAATCAGCCATCGCATGGCAACAAGCGGTTGAACGTCAAGATGGCCCAAGTGCGTTAATTTTCACTCGTCAAAATCTTGCTCAAATGAACCGCACTTCTGCACAATTAGATGCGGTTAAACGTGGTGCTTATGTATTAAAAGACTGTGATGGCACACCTGAGTTAATTTTCATTGCGACAGGTTCTGAAGTGGAATTAGCAGTGCAAGCAGCCGAAGCATTAAGTGCTGAAGGTAAAAAAGTACGCGTTGTTTCTATGCCAAGTACTAACCGTTTCGATAAACAAGACGAAGCATACCGTGAAAGTGTATTACCTGCAGCGGTAACCAAACGTGTTGCGATTGAAGCGGGTATTGCTGACTTCTGGTATAAATACGTTGGATTCAATGGTCGTGTTGTCGGTATGAATAGCTTTGGCGAATCCGCACCAGCAGATCAATTATTTAAACTCTTTGGTTTCACTGTTGAAAACGTGGTAGCAAAAGCGAAAGAAATTCTTTAAGATTAAACTAAACTAGCTCCTTGATATTCAAGGAGCTTTTTTATTGGCTATTGAAAATTATTGTGAGATATGAAATAAAGAAAGGAATAGATTTATACTTAATTTCTCAGCTTTCTAACGCAAACTACAACTTTTTATTTTCTGCAGTTTCTGGCTCTAAATCTAATTTTGCCATCAATAACTGATCGCCATCTTCTTCTGGATTATCTGTAACAAGTAATTTATCGCCATAGAAAATCGAATTTGCCCCCGCCATAAAACACATCGCTTGCATTTCTTCAGTCATACCACTACGACCTGCAGAAAGGCGAACATAACTTTTTGGCATAGTAATACGTGCAACAGCAATCGTTCGCACAAACTCCGTCCAATCTAATTCTTCCGCATCGGCTAACGGTGTACCTTCAACCTTAACGAGTTGATTAATCGGCACTGACTCAGGTTGCGGATCAAGATTTGCAAGGCTCGCGATTAATCCAGCCCGTTCTTTACGGGTTTCATTCATCCCCACAATGCCACCACAACACACTTTTAATCCAGCTTTGCGCACTTTTCCTAAGGTACTAAGACGATCATCAAAACGGCGAGTACCAATCACTTCTGCATAATGTTCTGGTGCGGTATCAAGATTATGATTGTAATAATCTAATCCAGCTTCTTTTAAATCTTCCGCCATACCGTCTTGCAATAAACCAAAGGTACCGCAAGTTTCTAAACCAAGTGATTTCACGGCTTTAATAATTTCTGTGACTTTCTCAATATCTTTTGGCTTAGGGCCTCGCCAAGCAGCCCCCATACAGAAACGTCCCGCACCACGTGCTTTCGCAATTTTTGCTTTAGCGACGATCTCATCAACATCTAATAACTGCTGATTTTGTACGCCAGTATGATAACGGGCTGATTGAGGGCAATAACTACAATCTTCTGGGCATCCCCCCGTTTTGATAGACATTAACGTGGATAACTGAATCGCGCGAGGATTAAAATGCTTACGATGAACTTGCGTTGCTCGGTAAACTAATTCCAAAAATGGCGTTTCAAATAACGCCTCAACTTTGCAAACAGACCAATATTCTACACTTGGATGAGGTGTAATAGAGTTAATTTGTAATTTTTCCGCTAACATGTTTTTCCTTTGAAAGTGCGGTTAAAAACACCACGCTTTTTATACTTTCTTAATTGATGAATTAGTGTATATGGTAGAAACAATCAATTCAACGTTATGAATGAAACTAATTTTACACCCCTTTTTGCAATTGACTTATCTGACCATTTTCCACCACTAACACTTGATCTATCGAACCGATTAATTCCGATGGTTGGTGGGTAACAAGTAGCAATGTTAAATCTTTCTCGTCACAAAGTTTAGCGATTAAAGCCAGCATTTCTACCCGAAGTTTCTGATCTAATGCAGAAAAAGGCTCATCTAATAACAAAATTGGCTTATCTCGCAACAAACAACGCGCCAATGCCACTCGTTGTTTTTGCCCCCCCGAAAGAGAATTCGGTAAACGCTCTAAATAATCGCCCAATCCTACGGAGCAAGCGGCCTGTTCAATTTTTTCCTGCTCAAGTGCGGTTAATTTTAAAGAGGGTTTTATTCCTAAGGCAAGATTTTGTTGTACAGTCAAATGGGGAAATAAGTTATTTTCTTGAAATAGCATGGAAACAGGACGCTCGTAAGGCGCACTACGCGTATGATTTTTATCGTTTAACCAAATTTCTCCTTGAGCAGGAAATTCAAACCCAGCAATTAAATTCAATAAGGTACTTTTCCCCGCCCCACTTTCGCCAATAATTGCGACACGTTCGCCAGCCTTAACGTTCAAATTAAAGCACATTGGTAAGGTTTTATCATTCAAAATCACATTATTTAGATAAATCATCAGCATCCCTATATGTGTGAATAAAGGCAAACAATATGCCACAAAGCAATAATAAAATCCCTGCGGTTACAGCGGCATCTTGATTACGATAATTACCTAACTGCTGATATAACAAATGCGGTAAAGAAGTAAACTCTTGATTGCCAAATAACGCAATAGCCGTAAAATCGCCGAGAGATAACGCCAAACCTAAAGCAAAAGCATAACGCAACGGTGCGCGCAAGGTTTTCCACTCAATCAGATAAAAACGTTGCCAACCCACAATTCCCAAACTGTTACACAGATTTTCGTAATAACGCATATTATTATGAAAAGGTGCGCTCAAAATACGTAAAACAAAAGGCATTGCACTTAACGCATTGCAAAATACAACGATAATAAACAAATCAATATTCGAAAAATCACGCTCTTGTAATAATAAAAATAACCCCATTGCGAGTACTAAAATCGGGATTGCCAAAATTACCATTCCTGCATTAATAATAAATTGAGCGATTTTCTGATAATGTAACCATTCTAAACGGCGTGATAAAAGCAATAAGGCAATCGCCATCGTTAATGCAAGTAATGCGGACAAGGGTGCGATAGAAAGTGAATAACCTAACGCACGCCAAAGTTGAGAATTATGCCAAACCTTGAGTAAACTTGATGAACTCAATGCGCTAATAAGAATATTCAAAACTGGCGAAAAAAGGAAAAAGACAAAAACAATTAAAACAAAAACATAGAAAATTTTGACCGCACTTTTAGGTTTCACAAACCAAATATTACTATTGCTCAAGCCATTTTGATTAGAAGGCGAAAAACGAGATGTTAAACTAAATAAAAGCAAGCAAAATACAAATTGCAACATAGCAAAGAGTGCCGCTTTCGGCAGATCAAATTCAAATAAAATCGCTTGGTAAATTGCTGTTTCTAATGTTGTATATTGAGGCCCACCACCTAACGTAAGAACAACGGTAAAACTGGTAAAGCACAGCATAAAAATCAAGCTAAATGTGGGCAAACATTGCTGACGAAAAACAGGCCATTCCACCAATTTAACGAATTGCCAACCTTGCAAATTGAGCTGTGCTGCAAGCTGACGTTGCTGATAAGGGATACTTTGCAAACTTTGTAAGAAAAGCTGTGCTGCCAGTGGGATATTGAAAAAAAGATGGGCAATTAAAATACCCGACAGTCCGTAAATATGCCCCTGCCACGACATTCCAAAAAGATTAGCAAACCAAGCTAACCAACCGCTTGAACCATAAATACCGATCAAACCAAAAATTGCCACTAAAGCAGGTAAGACAAAAGTTAGCGACATTAATTTTAACAACCACTTTTTTCCAAAAAATGGCTTATAAAATAATGCCCGAGCGAGAAGTAAACCAAAGAAAATAGATAAAACGGTAGAAAGTAAAGCTTGCCCAAAACTGAAAAGAATCAGATGCTGTAGGTAATCATCAGTAAACCAAGCTCGCCATTGCAATTCATCGCCCAATGTAAAGATCGAACTTAAGGCACTACCATAAAAAAGAATAATGAAACTAATGACAACAACCCCGCCCGCATAATGACGAGGGCGAAGTTGTGGATGATGAAATAACGACAACATCAAATTATTTTGTTAATGTAGTTTGCCAAGTGCTGATCCAATTTTTTAACTGCTCAGCATTCACTGTTGGATTAATTGGCGTTTGAGTTTTTTGTTGAACTTTCAGTGCATCAAAGTGCGGTTCAATTTCGCCTTGAATAACTGGCAACATAATATTGGCTGTCACAATATGTTTTTGTGCTGTAGGCGAAATTAAAAATGCCATAAAATCATCCGCACATTGATTTGGATGGTTGGCAACTCGCGCCGCTAATTCCACTTGAGTAATATGCCCTTCCGCAAAATCTGTCGCCGCATAATTATCTTTTTTCTCAAAAAGTTGATGATAAAGTGGCGATGTGCTGTAACTTAATACTAAATCCGCTTCGCCTTTTAAGAATGCACCGTAAGTATCTGACCAGCCTTTACCCACTGTTACCGTATGCTTATCTAAATTTTTCCAAGCAGATTGAATTTTATCTTCAGGATAAATTACATTCATCCAAACCAATAAACCACGTCCCACACTGCTGGTGCGAGGATCTTGATAAATCACACGAAGATCTTGGCGTTCAACTAATTCTTTCAAACTTTTCGGCGGATTTTGTAATTTGGTTTTATCGTACACAAAAGCATAATTACCGAAATCGAAAGGTAAGAAGGTCTTATTTGTCCATTTTGTTGGTAAATCAAGCTGAGTTAAATCCACGTTATTTGGTGCAAAAATACCTGTTTTTTCAGCTTGTTCCAAAAAAAAGTTATCTAAACCTAGCACAATATCCGCTTTTGTTTTCTTTCCTTCCAAGCGAACACGGTTGAGCAACACTCCAACGCTTTCAAAAGGCGTAAAATTAATAGTGCATTGTGGGTGTGCTTTTTCAAAATCTTGTTTTACTTTTGGCCCAGCACCCCATTCAGAAGTGAAAGAATCGTAGCTATATACGTTCACACTTTGCTGTGATTGTGCTAATGCAGCAGTGGAAAAAAGTGCGGTAGAAATTAAGGTTAATTTAAGAAGTTTCATTATTACATCCTTATTTATGATTAAAAGGCAGCAATAATGACGAAAAGGAGATAAGGTTATATTCCTAGTTTCCTACGTCAGTATTAACTGTTTCAGGTTCACGGGTATGATCTCAGCGTATTGCACCCCGACTAGGCTTGCTAGTGTATTAAAATTTACTCAAGTTGCCAACGGCTTTTTAATGTATTCTGTGTGTAAAGAATAAAAAAGCCCTGTAAAACAGGGCATTCATTGGAGGTTAGAAAATTAAAAGATTATACGATCACGATTTTTCTCTAGTGTTGCTTTGCCAATTCCTTGTACTTCTAAAAGCTGTTCTACATTAGTAAAATTACCGTGTTTTTCACGATATTGCACAATAGCTTCCGCTTTTTTCGCACCAATGCCAGTTAGGGATTTTTGAATTTCACTGGCAGTTGCTATGTTAATATTCAATTTATCTCCCATCATAGCTGGTGCTACTTGTGAATCCGTTTGAGTGGTCACAACAGCTTGAGTTGTTTGCTCAACCACCTTGTCTTCAGCAAAAGTGGAACCAGCTGCAAGTGACCCACACAATACAAACGAAGTGAATAATGTTTTCATTAATTTCATAGAGGTTTCCTTATAATATGAACCGTTGATCAACAATCAACACACACATTTTTTCCTGCCTTGCAAAAAACCTCAAGAACCTGACCGCACTTTTGCGATCTCGATCTCAAAAATTCTTAATTTGAATGAAAAAAACAAAGGACTTATCATTGACGATAAGCCCTTAGTATTAATTAACTTCTTTTATTCTCAACTCTTTTGGCACTTCAAAGAACATATTTTCTTCTAAACCTTGCAGTTCTTCTATAGTATCCGCGCCAAACTCTTTTAAGCGAGAAATAATCGATTGGACTAATTCTTCTGGTGCAGAAGCACCAGCTGTAATCCCAATGGTTTTTACATCATTAAACCAATCATCTTGAATATCGGAAGGATCATCAAGAAGCTGTGATTTAATCCCCATTCGAGACGCCAATTCAGCTAAACGATTTGAATTTGATGAGTTTTTAGACCCCACAACCAACACTAAATCTGATAATTTAGCCAATTCTCGCACCGCTTCTTGACGATTGGTTGTCGCATAACAAATATCGTTTTTATGTGGCCCTTGAATAGCGGGATATTTTTCTTTTAATGCAGCAATAGTTTCTGCTGTATCATCTAGCGATAAAGTGGTTTGCGTCATAAAGGTTAAATCATCATTGTCTTGCATTGGCAAACGTGCAATATCTTCTACTTTTTCAATCAAGAAAATTCCGCCATCTTCATTACTATACTGCCCCATTGTGCCTTCAACTTCAGGGTGTCCTTTATGTCCAATCAAAATCGCTTTTGTTCCCTTTCGACTTGCACGAGCAACTTGCATATGTACTTTGGTCACCAAAGGACAGGTTGCATCAAATACTTTGAGATTGCGGTCTTTCGCTTCTTGTCGAACGGCTTGAGATACGCCGTGCGCAGAAAAAATCACGATCGCACCATCAGGTACCTCGCTTAATTCTTCCACGAAGATCGCACCACGATCACGCAATCCGTTCACAACAAATCGGTTATGCACCACTTCATGACGAACATAAATCGGTGCGCCATGAATTTCTAAGGCAAGTTCAACAATACTAATAGCACGGTCTACACCGGCACAGAATCCTCGTGGATTGGCTAAAATTATCTTCATTTCTGACCGCACTTTTCTACTTGTTTATCTTGTACTTTTTTCTTTTCGCTCTTAAACGCATCCAATGCTAACAACCCTGCGCCAATACAAATGGCAATATCAGCGATATTAAACACTGGATAATGATAAATATCCCAATAGAAATCAAAGAAATCCACGACGAAACCATTGTAAGCTCGATCTACCATATTCGCTAATGCACCACCAATAATCAGTGCATAAGCAGAATTTTGGATTTTTTGTTCAGCATTATTTTTTACTAAAAAATAAACCAACATGCCTGAAATAGCCAACGCTAACAAAATAAAGAAATATTGTTGCCAGCCACTATGATCCGCTAAGAAACTAAATGCCGCACCATAATTGCGGACATAGGTAAGATTGAAAACAGGCAGCACATTAACACTTTCATACAAATCAAATTTTTGTACCACAATGTATTTAGTGAGCAAATCAACCACGAAAGCGACCGTACTTAACCATAAAAACGAAAGCCCTGATTTTTTGGACATACTATTTCCCTTTTAAAAAAATTCCGCTCATTCTAGCACAAGCCGATAAATGATAAAGCACGATCTCATTTACTGAACGGTTTCTGGTAATTTTGCTGGATCATCAGCCAACTCTTTAACATTTACAACGTTATTCCAATCAAATACCTTAATTTCCTGTTTTTCAGGATGGAAGAAATCCACGCCTTGTAAATGTTTTTCCTTAATTCCCATCCAATCAGCAAAACCATAAACAAAATTAAATGCCGATTGTGGCGTTTTTATTTTTTCTACCTTTTGACTATCACTCGAAAACATGACGAAAGGAATTTCATAATCTTGTTTATAAAGATTATTTGGATGCAATGATAAACCTTCAGAATCCTCATAATGAGCAAGCCCATGATCAGAAAAGTAAATCACCGAATAGGGTTCATTTTGCGATACTAACTGCGAATTTAATTTTTCTAAAAACTGATCCGTATATTTAATCGATTCTAAATAACAAGACATAGATTGATTAATAAAATAATTTTTAACCTCGTACGGAAGACGCTCACAAAAGGCTGGATGTGAGCCCATTAAATGAATCACAATTAATTTTGGATTCGTAATATTTTCTTTTAAGGCTTTATCTAATACAGGCAACATTTCATCGTCATAAACTTTTTTAGAATTGTAACCTAACGGCTTCATAAAAATCGTTTCATCTGCACTTTGACCAATACGAGATGCTATCGTATCAAATTCCCCAATTTTGCCTTGATTAGAAATCCAATAGGTTTTCACACCCGCTTTTTTGGCTAAAGAAATAATATTATCCGTATAGACCGTTTCCCCTTTATCTGCTCGATATAGGGTGAGTTGTAAAGACGGTTGCGTATTCGGTGCCGCAGAATAATAATTTTCAAAAACTGTGCCTTTCACACGCTCTAAAAATGGTGTGGTTTTCAATGGAAAACCATATAACGACATATAATCTTTTCGCATGCTTTCACCGATAATCAAAATATAATTTTTATATTTTGGCATAAAAGATTGAATATCCCATTGAGAAGGCGCATTAGCGGATTGATTTAGAAAATCACGTTGTTCTAAATACAGATCATTCATTCGATCAAATTCAGAATAAAAAAGAACGGGATAAAAACGGAATTTATACGCATAGTTCCAATCAGAAAATTGATTATAAGAAAAAACTAATAATAGGCTAATAACAGCCGTATTTAGCCACTTAAATGCTTGCCGTTTAAAATAAAAACTTAATTTCATTAAAGCAACAAACAGGATGAAATAACTAGCTTGAAATAAAAATATCCAAAAAGGAATGGTTGTGTAATATTCTAAGGTTTCATTAATATTCGTTTCATAAACAGAAGCGATAATCCCCAAAGATGGAATTCCATAGAAAAAACCAGCAGAGCAATAAAATAACGCGCTGAGGAATAATACAGTGATTAATATTCGCCCAACCCAAGGGGTAAAATAAAAAGAAATCGCCGTGATAACAAATAAAATTGCGTAATCTGAAACAGGAATATTCTCACTTAATACATTGCCTAATCCCATATTGGTAAATATGGAAAAGAGAAACAATAAAAAATAAAACCATATTGTTTTAGAATGAATTATTTTTTTCCCGAACATCATTAACTTCCTTTCGCACAAAAGTAAAAAAGTGCGGTGAAATTTACCGCACTTTTGAGCAAAATTTATCTCAAATTATCATTTAACCTGTTATTGTTGCACTTCATCATCTTGATTGATGAAAGAGTCATTTACCTCAATTTTCGCTCTCTCACGTAATCCTTGTATTAACTGAACTTGTAATTCAGATTGATGACTACGCAATAATTGCATACCAAATTGCGACAATTCTTTTTCACTTAAACTGCCTTGTTCAACCTTATTCAAGGCAACAACAACCACATCGCCATTTGAATTATGCACCACTTGATAAAGAGCTTCATTTGATTTTGGTTTGGCAATTGAAAATATACCATTTGTTAAAATAGGATCTTTATTTTCACTTAACGTAAAAGTCTGCTCACTTGAGAAATTAATGCCATCTATTTTTGATTCAGGGTTTTCACTTAATTTTTTCACTGCTTGTTGTGCTTTTTCATTAAGCACATTCTCAGCTTTCTGACGTTTTAAGAAAGTTTCAATATCGATTTTAGCCTCTTCTAAACTTTTTACGCCCTCTGCTTTGCGATCCAACACACGTACAATAATTGTGTGATAATCGCCTACATTAATTGGTTCAGAATTCATACCAATATTCGTGCTATCTGATTCAAATATTGTGTAAATAACATTAGGGAAATTTAATCCAGCTGGCACATTTTGACGAGAAAAATATCCGCTCTCTTGAACCTTAACACCTGCTGCTTGTGCTGCAGTATTAAGAGACTTACTGTCTTCAAAAGCCTTATCACTCGCTTGTTTTTCTAAAGAAAAATAACGACTCTCCATCAAAGATTTACGAACTAAATCTGCAATTTGAGCTTTCACATTCTCTAAACTTTGCGCTTTACGTTCTTGCACTAACACAATATGGTAATTGCCGTCCACATTGATTGGTTGGCTATATTGCCCTACCTGCAATGCAGCTGCGGCATCTTCAAAGGCTTTTGGTAATTCATTCGCATTTACCCAGCCTAAATCCCCGCCATTCTCGCCAGAAATTTTATCCAAAGATTTCGTTTTAGCGACATCAGCGAAATTTGCCCCTTTCTGTAATTCCTCATAAACCACTTTCGCATCTTGTTCATTTGCAAATTGAATATGTGCTAAACGCTGAGTCATAAATTGTGCTTTATTATCTTGATAATATTGTGCAATTTCTATATCTGTAACTTGAAGATTTTTACTTATGTTATCTGCAGAAAGATCAATATACTGAACTTTAACCTGCTCTGGCTGAACAAAAGATTTTTGATTAGCTTCATAATAAGTTTTGATTTCATCATCAGATACTGATTGTTTTGCCATTTCATCTGCAAGAGATAAAGTTGCTAAACGAGCTAAACGCTTTTGAAAGAAAATTTCTGCACTATTTTTTACTTGAGCAGGAACAATAAATTCACTGTTAGCAACGCCATTTTGTATTTGTTCAAGAGGTAACGAAGCACGTAAAATTGAAGCGTAACCATCTGACGTTAAATGATTTTGTTGTAATATTCGTTGATAAACAGAATTATCAAATTTACCCTTTACTTGAAAATTAGGATCAGTCACGATTGCACGTTTAATCATTTCATCACTCACGCCTAATTTTAATTCTTTAACATATTGGCGAAGTAATTCTTGATCAATCATTAGATTAACGATGTTTTGACGAAGTGCGGTAACAAATTCAGGAGAATCTGACTGACCCATAAACGCCTCTCCCTCACGTTGTGCGCGTATTTCAAATTCTTGATTATAGCGATTTAAAAAATCTTGTTGAGAAATCACTTCGCCGTTCACTTTTGCCGCATAAGTATCATTTGAGCTAAAAAGATAGCCAGACATTCCACCAACTAAAAACGATACAGTAATCAAACCTAAGATAAATTTAGAAATCTTTGAGTTTGTTAAATTGTGCATTTTTTCAATTAACATTCTATAACCCTTGTTATAAATATAAAAATTTTCCCGATTATAATCTAAACGTAAAAAATTAGCATCTTAAAAAGTGAAAACACCTAGTTCGTAAAGCAAGCTAATACTAATTTCTGTCAACAAGACCCTACCAAATATTGCCGCTTTTGATTTGAATTTTTGCCCAAGAAAATGACCGCACTTTATCCTTCCTATTTTCCAATGCAGAAAGAACTAAAAATACTGCCGAGTAAATCATCGGATGTGAATTGACCCGTAATTTCACTTAAATAGCTTTGAACTAAGCGTAATTCTTCCGCTAAAAGTTCTCCTGCGTGAAATTCTGTAAGTTGAACCAAACCGATTTGTAAATGCTCTGCGGCTTTATCCAACGCATCTAAATGACGGCGGCGAGCTAAAAAGCCTCCTTCCATGCCTGTTTGGAAACCCATTGCTTGTTTCAAATGTTCACGTAAAAGTTTTACGCCATCATGCGTTTGAGCGGAAAGACTAATCATTTGATAACCGCCCTGTTCGCTTTCACTTGCTTGTTCGCCATTTAAATCAATTTTGTTTCGAACAATAGTAACTGGCAAGGTTGAGGGTAATTTTGCTAAAAATTCTGACCGCACTTTGCTTAAATCTACACTTTCAGGATCGCTACTATCTAACATTAAAATAATACGATCGGCTTGTTCAATCTCTGTCCAAGCACGAGAAATCCCAATACGCTCTACTTCATCGGTTGCATCTCGAAGACCTGCGGTATCAATAATATGCAATGGCATACCGTCAATATGAATATGCTCACGCAATACATCACGGGTTGTACCTGCAATATCCGTGACGATAGCCGCTTCGCGACCAGCAAGCGCATTAAGCAAGCTCGATTTACCTGCATTCGGACGACCAGCAATCACGACTTTCATCCCCTCACGTAAAATAGAACCTTGTTTAGCTTCAGCACGAACATCTTCCAACTGATTAATAATACCGCGTAAGTTTGCTTCAATTTTTCCATCTGCCAAGAAATCAATTTCCTCATCAGGAAAGTCAATGCTTGCTTCTACATAAGTACGTAAATAAATCACAGAATCAACCAATTCATTTACTTTTTTAGAAAACTCGCCTTGTAAGGATTTCAATGCTGAGCGTGCCGCTTGTTCTGATGTTGCATCAATTAAATCTGCAATGGCCTCTGCTTGAGCAAGATCCAATTTATCATTCAAAAAAGCTTGTTCAGAAAACTCGCCTGGTCTCGCCAAACGTATTCCGTCAATTTGTAAAATACGTTTGAGTAATAAATCTAATACAACCTGCCCACCGTGACCTTGCAATTCCAACACATCCTCACCAGTAAATGAATTTGGCGATTTGAAATAAAGCGCAATCCCTTGATCTAAAATAGTGCCATCAGCATCTTTAAAAGGAAGATAATCTGCCATTCTTGGCTTAGGGCATTTACCTAATATAGCTTGAGCAACTTTTGTTGCTAAAGGCCCTGAGACCCTTAAAATCCCAATACCACCACGACCTGGCGCAGTAGCTTGAGCAACGATTGTTTCTTTCATATAAAACCTATTATTGTCTGGGGAACTACTACCTAGGGTAGGTATACCCTAGGTTTATCCCAGTGCTACCCTTTGGGGTAGAGCTTGACGTTCCCCAAAGGGGAACTATTATTACTATAATCAACCGTGGGTATACTTACCCACGGTTGATTGCCTAGGGTAGGTATACTACTACCTAGGGTAAGTATACCCTAGGTTTATCCCAGTGCTACCCCTTTGGGGTAGAGCTTGACGTTCCCCAGAGGGGAACTATTATTACTATAATTAACCGTGGGTATACTTACCCACGGTTGATTGCCTAGGGTAGGTACACACTACCTAGGGTAGGTATACCCACGGCAGTAAAATAAAGAAAAGGCACATTCCGTGCCTTTCTTTTTGCCTGTTCGTGACTATTTCTTACGAGAATGCAACCCTTTTTTCTCTAATCCACGATAAATTAATTGCTGTTGGGCGATAGTGATCAAGTTAGATACTAACCAGTATAATACCAAGCCTGATGGGAACCACAAGAAAAAGAACATAAAAACTAATGGCATAAAATTCATTACTTTTTGTTGTGTTGGGTCAGTTACTGGTGTTGGAGACATTTTTTGCAACAAGAACATTGAGATACCCATTAAAATAGGGAGAATGTAATAAGGATCTTGTGCCGATAAGTCTTGGATCCAACCAAAGAATGGTGCATGACGTAATTCAACGGCTTCTAAGAACGTCCAGTATAATGCGATAAAAATTGGCATTTGAAGAAGAATTGGCAAACAACCACCAAGTGGATTTACTTTTTCCTCTTTATAAAGTTTCATCATTTCTTGGCTCATACGTTGGCGATCATCTCCAAAACGTTCACGCATTTCTTGCATTTTCGGTTGCAAAATACGCATTTTAGCCATTGAAGTATATTGTGCTTTTGTAAGAGGATATAAAATTGCTTTCACTACAATTGTTACACAGATAATCGCTAAACCCCAGTTAGACACAATCCCTTGAATAAAGGTTAATAACCAGAATAACGGTTTAGCAATAAACCAAGCCCAGCCATAATCAACGGTTAAATCTAAATTATTTGCGACAGTTGCCATTTGATTTTGAAGTTTCGGGCCAGTCCACAATGAACTTGTAATCGTCTCTTGGCTACCACTAGGAATAGTGACAACAGGACCACGATAACCAATTGATGCAACATTATTTTTACTATCTGTAATTGTGTAAAGTTGATTATTTACATCTTGATTTGGGATCCACGCAGAAACGAAATAATGTTGTAACACTGCAACCCAACCAGCTTTAGTATCAATAGAAAGATTATTATCTTGCATATCAGCAAAACTATATTTTTTATAGTTAGTTTCTGAAGAAGAATATGCACCGCCAGTATAAGTAGGCATTGCAACATTACCAGAGCTTTCAATAATAGAATGCTTCAATTGACCATAAGGCTCCACTTCAATGGCTTGACCACTTTGGTTATCAATCTTGTAATCTACGCCTAAATCGTAGCTACCACGTTTTAATACGAAGATTTTTTGATAAGTTACGCCATCTTTTTCAAAAAGAAGCGGTACAGAAAGAGATTCTTGACCCTCTGCTAATTTAAAATTATCGCCTTCAATTTGATATTGCGCACGACCAGAACGAGTATCAATACCGTTTTTACCAATTAAACCACTTTGCGCAATATAAATATGCTCTTTAGTATCTTTTAATAATTCAAACGGTGTTTTTGAATCCAATTCTGCATCATATTTTAATAATTCAGAGCTAATTACATCGCCACCCAATGTATCAATTTTCAAACGGAACACATCGTTTTCAAGAGTAATAATACGACCACGAGTTTGAGAATCAGCTATGGCTTGTGAATTAGAAGGGGAACTTGCCGGAACGTCAGAAGTGGCAGTTATTGAAGTTGTTTGTTCAGTTTGCACAGGTGGATTTTTATCCAACTGCCATTGCTGATAAACAAGGAAAGAAATAAAAATCAGTGCAAGCACTAATAGGCTACGTCTTGAGTCCATTATTTTTTCTCATCATTATTATTGGTTTTTGGTGGAACAGGATCGAATCCACCTGCGTTTAAAGGATGGCATTTTAATACACGTTTCAGCGTAAGCCAACCACCTTTTAATAATCCGTGTGTTTTTAATGCTTCAATACCATAGCAAGAACAAGTAGGCACAAACCGACAACGAGCCCCAATAAACGGACTAATCATAATTTGATAAAGACGGATAATCTTAATTAAGATTTTTGTGCCAAGCGAATGTGTCTCTGCCATAATTTTTCGAGTATTTGTGCAAATGCACTATTGTCGAGTTTTCCAATACCATTTTTAGCTACAAAAACAAAATCATAAGCAGGCAAGCGATGCTGTGATAAACGAAAACTTTCTCGTACTAAGCGTTTAATTCGATTACGCTCGTGGGCGCGTTTTAAATGTTTTTTAGCAACGGTCAAACCTAAACGCGGATGTTCAAGATTATTTTTTCTAGCAAGGATTGTAATTTCGGGAGTACTAGCTCTGAATGGCTGTTCGAAAACATTTTTGAATTGAATGGGAGTTAATAAACGTAACTCCCTTGAAAAGTTCAGCTTAACCACTAAGAATTGTGATTACGCAGATAAACTTTTACGACCTTTAGCACGGCGACGTGCTAAAACTTGACGGCCATTTTTAGTTGCCATACGAGCACGGAAACCGTGAGTACGACTACGTTTTAATACAGAAGGTTGAAATGTACGTTTCATTTTAATTTACCTAAATACAATTAAGAGTGAATAAAATAGGGTGCAATTCTAGTCATAAAATGCGCGTTCGTCAAATAAGAAACGGAAATTTTTTAAAAAATTTCAAACTAATATTAAAAATATAGTGTATGCACTTTGACAATGTTAGAGATAACTCAACAGTTAGTTTACAACCTTAAAATATTTTTCCAATTTCGAGATAAATTCTATTTTTATCATAACGATAAAAAGCATGATTACTAGTGGATTTTTGATAATCCCACGATAATTTAGGTGTTAGTCCCATAAAATGTATATTTCGATGCCATAAAGTAATTGTGGTTGTGTATTCACGATTTTTTTGCTGTATCCCAATCAAATCTTTCTCTCTATACACTCGATTGGCATAACTAAAAGTAAGACGTGATGAAATACCATAAGACCAATCCTGCCCCCAACCAAGTCTCAATGTCTTTTGTTGATAAGCATTATCTAATGCTTGTGTATTTTCTCGATGAAAATCCATTCCAACAAACCAAAATTGAGTACTTTTAGGCAAATAAAATAATGTTGATGAAATGAAATAATAATTACCATCTAAATGTTTTCGGATTTTATAACGAGATTCTCCATACTCAAGTGCGGTAGAAATTTGCCAAGTTTTACTTAGCCAATCTACGTTTTCTAAACGAATACCCAATTTATCCGCATATTGCTTCATTGTATTCGTTCCAGAGCTACCGCCTGCATACCAACGCTTTTCTTGAAAAGGAAACAACGAGACTTCAACTAAGGCAGTTTGATAACCTAAACCACCACCTATACGAAAAGTAGCCTCATTGTATTTTTTATTATCCCAATAATATTTTCCATTCCCATTAAACATAGTTTTACTAAAAAAATGATCTGCCCATGGCCATTTTTTTTCTACTGATAAAGAATACCCTACCCCCTTCCCACTTTCTTTTTCCCAAGCGGTCCAATTACCAATTTTTGTGCCACTTTTTGGAGCGTTATTCAAATTATCATCATTTAAAAAATTTAAGCCTACTTGCCATATCCATTGATTCCGCTGATTTAGTGTTAAAAGATACTGATCAATAACACCTAAAAATTTTTCATCATCTACCTCTGTACGTAATTTTTCAAATTGAATTTTGGCAGATTCATTTTCATAGTTAAAAAATAGGGCTTGAGCTAATTGATAACGCAAAGGTAGTAAAGATGCCTCTAGAGCGAATAATTCACGATAATAAGCAATAGATTGAGTTAAATCACCTTGTTCACGAGCTTCAATAGCCTTTGCCCAAGTGAGTAAGAAATTATCTTGCTGAGGAAATTGTTTATATAGTGGTAATAACAGTTGAACTGCCTGAGTGTTATTTTGATATAAAGCAAGAATTAACCCACGCAAAACAAGTCTTGGATGTTGTGCTAATTCGCTTTTGGAAAGAGAAATAATATGCCTATTTGGTATTTCTTTCTTAGGCATAGAGGAAAAAGAGGAGGTTTTTAATTCCGCACTTTGAATCGTATTTGTCAATGTATCATTTTTAGGACGTGCAACATCTGCCCAAGCTATATTCGTTAATGATAAGCCTATTAATGATAAGCCTATTAATGATAAGAAAGAAATTTGTTTTACGCCATTTTTCATATTTTATCCATATTCTTAAAAAACTCTAACTTGACATTATTACAAAAAAAGAACAATAATGCGAATTATTATCAATTTTGTATAAGTATTAATTCTATGAAATCTGTTTCTCTTATCACTGGTGGACTTTCCTTTTTACTAAGTGCTTGTAGCGGGGGAGGTGGCTCTTTTGATGTAGATGACGTCTCTAATCCCTCCTCTTCTAAACCGCGTTATCAAGACGATACTTCAAGTTCAAGAACAAAATCTAAATTGGAAAATTTGTCCATTCCTTCTTTAGGGGGAGGGATGAAGTTAGTTGCGCAAAATATACATCCTCACTCAAACAAAGAACCAAGCTTATTGAATGATTATAGTGTCTTAACTGACCTCTCTTTGATTATGAATGATGTTGAAAAGAACAATAAAAACGGGGGCCCCCCCCCTATTGGCTCAATTAAGGAACCTAATGCAAAATCAAAAGATCCTAATTCACAAAAATACGTTTATTCTGGTTTGTACTATATTGAGAATTGGAGATACTTTTCCAAACCCCAAGAAAAAGAAAAAAAAGCTTATTCTGGCTATTATGGTTATGCGTTTTATTATGGTAATAAAACTGCAACAAACTTGCCAGTAAGCGGGGTAGCTGAATACAAAGGAACTTGGGATTTCATCACTGCAACTAAAAATGGCCAAAAGTATTCTTTGTTCAGTAATTCTAGCGGTCTAGCTTATTCTAAACGTAGTGCTACTCGAGGAGATATTGATTTAGAAAACGGTGACGCGGGATTAACTAGTGAATTTACTGTCAATTTTGGTACGAAAGAGCTCACAGGTGGACTTTATTACCATTTACGTAAAACAAATGCTAATACATCACAAAATACAACACATAAACTCTACAATCTAAAAGCTAAAGTGTATAGCAACCGATTCAGGGGTAACGTTATTCCTGAAGAACCCACATCTACGGATCATCCCTTTACCAGCGAGGGAACATTAGAAGGTGGTTTTTATGGGCCTAACGGTGAAGAATTAGGAGGGAAGTTTTTAGCTGGCGATAACCGAGTTTTTGGGGTATTTAGTGCCAAAGAAACGGAAGAAACGTCAAAAAACCAAACATTATCCAGAGAAACCTTAATTGATGGCAAGCTAACCACTTTTAAAACAACCGATGCAACAACCAGTACAACAACCAATACAGCAGCCAGTACAATAACTGATGCAGAAAACTTTAAGACGGAAGATATATCAAGTTTTGGTGAAGCTGATTACCTTTTAATTGACAATCAGCCTATTCCTCTTTTACCTGAAAATACTGATGATTTCATAACTAGTAAGCACCATGAGGTAGGAGGTAAACACTATAAAGTGGAAGCATGTTGCAAGAATCTAAGCTATGTGAAATTTGGTATGTATTATGAGGATAAAGATAAGAACAACAACAATGAAACAGGACAATACCACCAATTTTTGTTAGGTCACCGTACTGCCAGTTCTCAAATTCCTACAATGGGAAACGTGAAATATCGCGGTAGTTGGTTTGGTTATCTGAGCGATGGCGAGACATCTTACTCCACTACAGGAAATAAACGACAAGATAAAAGTGGTGTTTCTGTTTTTGATGTTGATTTTAACAAGAAAACATTAACAGGCGAATTAAAACGAGACGATACTCAAAATACCGTATTTAGAATTAATGCAACCTTTCAAAGTGGTAAGAATGACTTCACTGGTACAGCAACCGCAAAAGATTTAGTAATAGATGGTAAAAATACACAAGACACATCTAAAGTCAATTTCACGGCAACAGTAAACGGGGCATTTTATGGACCTGATGCTTCTGAATTAGGCGGTTATTTCACCTATAACGGAAAAAATCCTGCAGATAAAAATTCTGAAAGTTCCTCAGCCGTATCTTCACCATCCAATTCACCAAATGCAAGAGCTGCAGTTGTCTTTGGAGCTAAAAGACAAGTAGAAACAAACAAAAAGTAAAAACAACCAAATAATGGAATACTAAAAATGACTAAAAAACCCTATTTTCGCCTAAGTATTATTTCTTGTCTTTTAATTTCATGCTATGTAAAAGCAGAAACTCAAAGTATAAAAGATACAAAAGAAGCTATATCATCTGAAGTGGACACTCAAAGTACAGAAGATTCAGAATTAGAAACTATCTCAGTCACTGCAGAAAAAGTAAGAGATCGTAAAGATAATGAAGTAACTGGACTTGGCAAAATTATCAAAACTAGTGAAAGTATCAGCCGAGAACAAGTATTAAATATTCGAGATCTAACACGCTATGATCCAGGGATTTCAGTTGTAGAACAAGGTCGCGGTGCAAGTTCTGGATATTCTATTCGTGGTATGGACAGAAATAGAGTTGCTTTATTAGTAGATGGTTTACCTCAAACGCAATCTTATGTAGTGCAAAGCCCTTTAGTTGCTCGTTCAGGATATTCTGGCACTGGTGCAATTAATGAAATTGAATATGAAAATGTAAAGGCCGTCGAAATAAGCAAGGGGGGGAGTTCTTCTGAGTATGGTAATGGAGCACTAGCTGGTTCTGTAACATTTCAAAGCAAATCCGCAGCCGATATCTTAGAAGGAGACAAATCATGGGGAATTCAAACTAAAAATGCTTATTCAAGCAAAAATAAAGGTTTTACCCATTCTTTAGCTGTAGCAGGAAAACAAGGTGGATTTGAAGGGCTAGCCATTTATACTCAACGAAATTCAATTGAAACCCAAGTCCATAAAGATGCATTAAAAGGCGTACAAAGTTATGATCGCTTAATCGCCACAACAGATGGATCTGCAGCACACTTTGTGATGCAAGATGAGTGTCCAAATGGTTATGACAAGTGTATACCTTCAGCCAAGCCACCTGCGAAGTTATCCTCCCAAAGCGAAACCGTAAGCGTTTCAGATTATACTGGGGCTAACCGTATCAAACCTAATCCAATGAAATATGAAAGCCAGTCTTGGTTTTTAAGAGGAGGGTATCATTTTTCTGAACAACATTATATTGGTGGTATTTTTGAATTCACACAACAAAAATTTGATATCCGTGATATGACATTTCCCGCTTATTTAAGCCCAACAGAAAAAGGGGATTTAGCAAATCGCCCTTTTTATCCAAAGCAAGATTATGGCGCATATCAACATATTGAGGATGGCCGAGGCGTTAAATATGCAAGTGGGCTTTATTTCGATGAACACCATAGAAAACAGCGTGTAGGTATTGAATATATTTACGAAAATAAGAACAAAGCGGGAATCATTGACAAAGCAGTGTTAAGTGCTAATCAACAAAACATCATACTTGACAGTTATATGCGACATACGCATTGCAGTCTTTATCCTAATCCAAGTAAGAATTGCCGCCCAACACTTGATAAACCTTATTCATTCTATCGTTCTGATAGAAATGTTTATAAAGAAAAACATAATATGTTGCAATTGAATTTAGAGAAAAAAATTCAACAAAATTGGCTTACTCATCAAATTGTCTTCAATCTTGGTTTTGATGACTTTACTTCCGCACTTCAGCATAAAGATTATTTAACTCGACGTGTTACCGCTACGGCAGATAGTATTCCAGGGAAAGTTAGTGAAACTGGTAAACTAAGAAATGGTTTACCCAAACAACCTTACTTCTACCCAAAACCAAAAGTAGGTTTTGCAGGACGAGATCATTGTAATTATCAAGGTAACTCCTCTAATTATAGTGACTGTAAAGTGCGGTTAATTAAAGGGAAAAATTATTATTTCGCAGCACGCAATAATATGGCATTAGGGAAATACGTTGATTTAGGTTTAGGTATTCGGTATGACGTATCTCGTACAAAAGCTAATGAATCAACTATTAGTGTTGGTAAATTTAAAAATTTCTCTTGGAATACTGGTATTGTCATAAAACCAACGGAATGGCTTGATCTTTCTTATCGCCTTTCTACTGGATTTAGAAATCCTAGTTTTGCTGAAATGTATGGTTGGCGGTATGGTGGCAAGAATGACGAGGTTTATGTAGGTAAATTTAAGCCTGAAACATCTCGTAACCAAGAGTTTGGTCTCGCTCTAAAAGGGGATTTTGGTAATATTGAGATCAGTCATTTTAGTAATGCTTATCGAAATCTTATCGCCTTTGCTGAAGAACTTAAAAATGGAAGGGGCAAGGGCAATTATGGATATCATAATGCACAAAATGCAAAATTAGTTGGCGTAAATATAACTGCGCAATTAGATTTTAATGGTTTATGGAAACGTATTCCCTACGGTTGGTATGCAACATTTGCTTATAACCGAGTAAAAGTTAAAGATCAAAAAATCAATGCTGGTTTGGCCTCCGTAAGCAGTTATTTATTTGATGCCATTCAGCCCAGCCGTTATATCATTGGTTTAGGCTATGATCATCCAAGTAATACTTGGGGAATTAATACAATGTTTACTCAATCAAAAGCAAAATCTCAAAATGAATTGCTAGGACAACGTGCATTGGGTAGCAATTCAAGGAATGTAAAATCAACAAGAAAACTTACTCGGGCATGGCATATCTTAGATGTATCGGGTTATTACATGGTGAATAGAAGTATTTTGTTCCGATTAGGAGTATATAATTTATTAAACTATCGCTATGTCACTTGGGAAGCGGTGCGTCAAACAGCACAAGGTGCGGTCAATCAACATCAAAATGTTGGTAACTATACTCGCTACGCAGCATCAGGACGAAACTATACCTTAACATTAGAAATGAAATTCTAAATTAAAATGCGCCAGATGGACTAGACATGCTATATCTATACCTTACTGGCGCATCTTTTTCTGTTCTATAATCTGCTTAAGTGAAAAACCAAACTTGGATTTTTTACAAGATCTTTCCACGCATTTATTGTAAAATCTCCGACAATTTTTACCGCACTTTTCTCTATTACAAAAATAACAAGGATCCTTTT